>JAGHZQ010000103.1 GCA_017746715.1 Cyanobacteria bacterium SBLK | reverse complement strand
CTGTGGGAGCAAGAACCTACAAAGCTCTAGAGGCAGCAATTGAATTCGCAATTTCACAAGTTACTCAAGAAGATATTCACAATTGGTTTACCCATTGTTGTTACTGTACCTCATCATTTTGAGAAACGCTATATTTCTTTTACAGATTTAACATCAATGGTGATTATGAAAAAGCAAGGAATACAGCGTGTTTTAACGCAAGACGATCATTTTCTTCAGGTTGGAATGGGTTTTGTTAAACTACCATAAATCATAGACATATCCTTGAAAAACTGGGAGACCTATAGCGATCGATCTCCTCAACCCGATAAGAAGCGATCGCTCATGGATGAAAAAATTGTGACAAGAGAGAGCGCTTTTATTGCACTCAACGATTAACCTTCCGGTAGGGTTAACGTTTCAGGAATGGTTTCAACTGCCGAGGTTTGTTCTTCCGTCACCTCATCGATCGCCTCGGGAGGAGCTTCGGTTTGACCCATAAAGCGATTCAGCAAGCCTTGTAAAAAACCGCGATCGCTTTCGGAAACTTCGGGATTTTCCGGTGTAACTTCCTCTTCTTCAACTGCTTGAATTTCCGCCGTATCGCTGGGTTGAGTTTCTATTTCAACCTCAGTTGATTCCTCAATCGGTTCTACTGTTTCGGTTTCTAACAACTCGGGTTCGGGAGTCGAAACTTCAGATTCTTCAACCTCATTTTCTATAGGGTTGGGTTCTTCAATGGTTTCGACAATGGGAACTTCTTCGATCGCAGTTTCCTCAGTTTCCGCGATCGCTTCTTCTGAAGTTTCCGCTTCAACCTCGATAGGCGTTACTTCGGGTTCTACCGTTTCCTCTGGCAAGATAGTCTCTTCTGAGGCTTCGGGAATTTCCACTTCTTCGATCGCTTCTTCTAATAGGGGATCTTCGAGTTCGGAAGGCGAAATTTCTTCATCCGGTGCGGGATTTTCTTCTAACTCAATCGGTTCGGGAATCTCTGGAATTTCTTCTTCATCGATAGCGGGAATCTCTGGAATAATTTCTTCATCAATATCGGGAATTTCTGCCGATGGTTCCTCAATAACGGGGACGGTTTCCACGGGTTGGTAAGTGGGATCGACAATTCCCCCTGCATCTAATGCAGCAATTTCACCGCGAAGCAATTGGGAAAGCGTATCTTGTCCGTCGGGTTGGTAATTAAAAAGACGAACTGAAGTATTAAACCCATTCTCAACCGGATTGCCATATTCATCTAAAAATTCGAGCTTGACCCAATTAATCCCCGGTTCAAACCCCTTGAGATAAATGGGAGTCCAGCGATCGAGCAAGAAACTCGTGCCATTGACATTCACGCGAATGTGCCAATCGGCAATATCATCATTATTGCTTTCTCGGGCGACGAGGTGAAGGGGAGCATTAGCAACGTAGAAATCGAGGAGAATCGGTTCGGCACCATAATCGCCTTGGGGACTGTTATAAGTCAGAATTGGCTCGGAAGCATTGAGGGTATTTTGCGGAGTCGGCGCAAATAGAGAAAACGTTGTTTGAGCGTAAGCCCCCTCATTTTTGAAACTTTCCCCCCAAGGTTTCACCGCAAACACTCGCAGGGTATGGGTTCCCGGTAGGACATTTTCTAAAACAAAGGGTTCTTCGAGGTCATCAATCTCTTGTATTGGCTCGTTATCGAGAATGAGAGCCAAATGAGGACCCAGCCCCAAATCGCGATCGCGATAGATAGGCAAATCGTCAACTCGCAGGGTTACGGATACATCGGTCTCGTCCAGAATCTCTCCGGCTGCGGGAGTAATAATCGTGACTTGGGGTTGATAGCGCACCAAACTCCGATCGAGTTGCGCGATCGCCTCCGGAGGTGCGGCTTCTGCCAAGGTTGTCAATTCCGTCCCCGTTTTGGGTTGCTCCACCTTGCTTTCAATGCGATCGCCGCCGCATCCCGCCAGTCCCCAACTCAAAACAAAAATCAATATCCCAGACAAAAATAATTTGCCCGCTCGCTGCAAAATACCGATTGATGACACTTGCCTCTCCTTGCGCGATCGCTCGTTATCGGATCGAACCATCTGACACCAGACCGCTCGAGAATAAATCTATCGCCCTCGAGGCGCAAACAGCAAGGAATTGAGAAAGAATTCACGCGATCGCGCTAGAAAGCGAAACTGAGAGAAATATTGCATTTTGTTACAAAACGAAGGAAGCTCTTGACTTCCGTTCCCCTTGTTTCCGGCTAAAACCTCGGTTAAACAGGCCGTGCAGCGAAGTTTAAATATTGTAAACATCATCGAACGAGAAGATCGGGCGCACCGTATTATCTACTTCATAAGTGGTTGTAAAAGCAAAACCCCCCTAAAGACGCATCTCTGTTTCTGACAAGATGTTAAATAATTAAGGGAAAATACGGCGATCGCTTGTTTCGTCGGCTTTTCAAAGCAAATAAATTGTTCGATAAATTCCCTTGAAGGGAAAACGCTCATTGTTGTCTAGGGAGGAGAACCCTCATGACAATCAGTCCTCCAGAAGGAGAGGCAAAAGCAAAAGTTGTAGTTGACACCGATCCCGTTCCTACTTCCACAGAGAAGTGGGGCAAACCGGGTCATTTTCGTCGCGATTTAGCCAAAGGTCCCAAGACCACCACTTGGATTTGGAACCTACACGCCGACGCGCACGATTTTGACAGTCAAACCAGCGACTTAGAAGATATTTCTCGCAAAATCTTCAGCGCGCACTTCGGTCATTTGGCCGTCGTGTTCGTTTGGTTGAGCGGAATGTACTTCCACGGCGCTCGCTTCTCTAACTACACGGCTTGGTTGCAAGATCCGATTAATATTAAGCCCAGCGCACAAGTTGTTTGGCCGGTCGTCGGTCAAGAAATCTTAAACGGCGATGTGGGTGGCGGCTTCCACGGAATTCAGATCACCTCTGGATTCTTCTACTTGTGGAGAGCCGCCGGTTACACCAATTCCGAGCAATTGCTGGCTACCGCCATCGGCGGTTTAGTCATGGCAGGTCTTTGTATCTTTGCCGGTTGGTTTCACTATCACAAAAAAGCTCCCAAACTGGAATGGTTCCAGAATACGGAGTCGATGTTGAACCACCACCTTTCCGTATTGCTCGGTTGCGGTTCTTTAGGTTGGGCGGGACACTTAATTCACGTTTCCTTGCCGATTAACAACCTCTTGGACAAAGGTGTTGCCCCGCAGGACATTCCCCTGCCCCACGAGTTCTTCGATGCTGCCAAGATGGCGGAGTTGTATCCCAGTTTTGCAGAAGGCATTAAACCCTTCTTCACCTTAAATTGGGGGGTATACTCCGACATTTTGACCTTTAACGGGGGCTTGAATCCTCAAACCGGTGGCTTGTGGCTGACCGATATCGCGCATCACCACGTCGCGATCGCGGTTCTGTTCATCGTTGCCGGTCACATGTACCGCACCAACTGGGGTATCGGTCACAGCATCAAAGAGATTCTCGACGGTCACAAAGGCGACCCCGTTCTCTTTGGCGGTGAAGGTCACCAAGGACTTTACGAAGTTCTGACCACGTCTTGGCACGCTCAACTCGCCATTAACTTGGCCATGTTGGGATCCTTGACCATCATCATTGCCCATCACATGTACGCCATGCCGCCGTATCCCTATCAGGCGATCGACTACGGCACGCAATTGTCCCTCTTTACGCACCATATGTGGATTGGTGGCTTCTTGATCGTTGGTGCTGGCGCTCACGGCGCGATCTTCATGGTTCGCGACTACGACCCGGCCAAAAACGTCAACAACGTTCTCGATCGCGTCCTGCGAGTTCGCGATGCCATCATTTCCCACCTGAACTGGGTTTGTATCTGGTTGGGCTTCCACAGCTTCGGGCTGTACATTCACAATGACACCATGCGTGCATTGGGACGGCCTCAAGATATGTTCTCGGATACAGGCATTCAACTTCAACCCATCTTTGCCCAGTGGGTTCAAAGCCTCCACGCCGCAGCAGCCGGTGCAACGGCTCCTTTTGCCGGTGCATCCGTTAGTCCTGCTTTCGGTGGCGATGTCGTTGCCGTGGGTGGCAAAGTCGCCATGATGCCCATTCAACTCGGTACCGCCGACTTCATGGTGCATCACATTCACGCGTTTACCATTCACGTCACCGTTCTCATCCTCCTCAAAGGCGTTCTCTACGCTCGGAACTCTCGTTTGATTCCCGATAAATCAGAACTCGGCTTCCGCTTCCCTTGCGACGGTCCCGGTCGCGGCGGTACCTGCCAAGTTTCCGGTTGGGATCACGTCTTCCTGGGCTTGTTCTGGATGTACAACTCCCTCTCCGTGGTCATATTCCACTTTAGTTGGAAGATGCAATCGGATGTTTGGGGTACGGTATCTTCAGATGGAACCGTCTCTCATATCACCGCCGGTAACTTCGCTCAAAGTGCGATTACCATCAACGGTTGGTTGCGAGACTTCTTGTGGGCGCAAGCAGCAAATGTCATTAACTCTTACGGGTCGGCGCTTTCCGCCTATGGCATCATGTTCTTAGCGGGTCACTTCATCTTCGCCTTCAGCTTAATGTTCTTGTTCAGCGGTCGCGGCTACTGGCAAGAATTGATCGAGTCCATCGTTTGGGCCCACAACAAGCTGAAAGTTGCTCCCGCCATTCAACCTCGCGCCTTGAGCATTACCCAAGGCCGTGCGGTGGGTGTCGCTCACTACCTCCTTGGAGGCATCGTCACTACTTGGGCATTCTTCTTGGCGCGAATCCTCTCGGTAGGTTAAACGTCGGGTTGAAGATCCGGGTAAAAACGGTAAAATCGCAAGTTAAGCGCTTTAAAAAACTCGCAATAACTCGATTGACCCTGTTTTCACAGAACTTCTTACCCTGCCAAATTGAATCCATCAAGATTTGGTAGGTGTAAGAAAACCCCTTGATGAGTCACAACTTGCGCGAGTTAAGTTGTATTCAAACTCATTTTCAGGTCGGAAAATTCCTCAAAAAGGTTTATGGCAACTAAATTTCCAAAATTTAGCCAAGATCTCGCCCAAGATCCAACCACGCGTCGGATCTGGTACGGGATTGCCACAGCCCACGATTTTGAAAGTCATGACGGCATGACCGAAGAAAATCTTTACCAAAAGATTTTCGCTTCTCATTTCGGACACATCGCCATCATCTTCCTGTGGACTTCTGGCACCCTCTTCCATGTGGCTTGGCAAGGTAACTTCGAGCAATGGATTAAAGATCCGCTAAACGTCCGTCCCATCGCTCACGCAATTTGGGATCCCCAATTCGGGCAAGGTGCGATTGATGCCTTTACCCAAGCGGGAGCAAGCAATCCAGTTAACATCTGTTATTCCGGGGTCTACCACTGGTTCTACACCATTGGCATGACCACCAATGGCGACCTCTACCAAGGGTCTATTTTCCTCTTAATCCTCGCTTCCTTGATGTTGTTCGCGGGCTGGTTGCACTTGCAACCCAAGTTCCGTCCCAGCCTGTCTTGGTTTAAAAATGCCGAGTCTCGCTTGAACCACCACTTGGCAGGATTGTTTGGGGTTAGCTCTTTGGCATGGACCGGTCACTTGGTTCACGTGGCAATTCCAGAATCTCGGGGTATCCACGTGGGTTGGGATAATTTCCTTTCCGTAAAACCTCACCCGGCAGGTTTGGCACCGTTCTTTTCGGGAAATTGGGGCGTTTACGCTCAAAACCCCGATACGGCGGGTCATATCTTCGGAACTTCTGAAGGTGCGGGAACGGCGATCTTAACCTTCCTCGGCGGTTTCCATCCTCAAACCGAATCTCTCTGGCTGACGGATATTGCCCATCACCATTTGGCGATCGCGGTAATCTTCATCATTGCCGGTCACATGTACCGCACCAACTTTGGTATCGGTCACAGCATCAAGGAGATTCATGCGGCTCACAATCCTCCCGAAGGTACGCCTTTCGGCGGTGCGATCGGCACGGGTCACAAGGGCATGTACGACGCGGTTAACAATTCCTTGCACTTCCAACTCGGTTTAGCGCTGGCTTGTTTGGGGGTTGTTACGTCCTTGGTAGCGCAGCACATGTACTCCTTGCCGTCCTATGCCTTTATCGCGCGGGATTACACGACTCAAGCAGCCCTGTACACCCATCACCAGTACATTGCTGGCTTCTTGATGGTGGGGGCATTCGCTCACGGTGCGATCTTCTTCGTACGGGATTACGATCCCGTCGCCAACGAGAATAACGTGTTGGCACGGATGCTGGAGCACAAAGAAGCGATTATTTCCCACTTGAGTTGGGTGACTCTCTTCCTTGGCTTCCACACCCTCGGCTTGTACGTTCACAATGATGTAGTCGTTGCTTTCGGAACCCCTGAAAAGCAAATTCTCGTCGAACCCGTATTCGCTCAATTCGTCCAATCTGCAAGCGGTAAAGCGCTGTACGGTATGGATGTTCTCCTGTCTAACAGCAGCAGCATTGCAGCGAATAGCGGCGCGGCTTATTTGCCCGGTTGGTTGGATGCCATCAATAGCGGCACTAATTCTCTCTTCTTGACCATTGGACCTGGAGATTTCTTGGTTCACCACGCGATCGCCTTGGGTTTGCACACCACGGTGTTGATTCTGGTTAAAGGCGCTTTGGATGCTCGCGGCTCCAAATTAATGCCGGACAAGAAAGATTTCGGTTATTCCTTCCCTTGCGACGGTCCCGGTCGTGGCGGTACTTGCGACATCTCTGCTTGGGATGCCTTCTACCTCGCCATGTTCTGGATGTTGAACACCTTGGGTTGGTTGACCTTCTACTGGCACTGGAAGCACTTGTCGGTTTGGCAGGGTAACGTTGCCCAGTTCAACGAAAACTCGACCTATTTAATGGGTTGGTTCCGGGATTATCTCTGGGCGAACTCCGCTCAATTGATCAACGGTTACAATCCTTACGGCGTGAATAACCTGTCGGTTTGGGCGTGGATGTTCCTCTTCGGACACCTCGTTTGGGCGACCGGCTTCATGTTCCTCATCTCTTGGCGCGGTTACTGGCAAGAGTTAATCGAGACGATCGTTTGGGCTCACGAGCGCACTCCTTTAGCGAACCTCGTTCGCTGGAAGGACAAGCCTGTTGCTCTTTCCATCGTTCAAGCTCGCGTAGTCGGTTTGGCTCACTTCACGGTGGGTTACATCTTCACCTATGCGGCGTTCTTGATTGCTTCGACGGCTGGTAAGTTCGGCTAAGAACCGATTGAGTTAATTTTGAATCCCCTGCCTCCGGGTGGGGGATTTTTCAATGAACAATTATCAAAACATATCAATGCAGCCAGTTAAAGATTTGTTCTGGGGTGAGGGTGAGGGGTAAGTTTTCTAAAACGGGCAGGCGATCGCTTTCTCGATACAAGCTCAGGCGATCGCTCGGTTGCATAACCATGACAGTTTGTTCTGCGGGATCGATAAGCCAGCCGAGTTGACTTCCCGATCGCAAGCAATATTGAATTTTGGCAATGAGTTTGGTGGTATTTTGGTGGGGCGATATGATTTTGACGACCCAAAGTGGAGCTTCTTCGAGAGGAACGTTACCTGTAGGCTTGCGATCGCGGCGGATAATGGCAATATCGGGGACGATCGGTTGAGTATCGAGAATGCAGCGCAGTTCTGGAAAGGCTTCGTAAGGGGATTCTGAAGCGTCAATGAGAGAAACCAAGCGTTTTTGGATGATGCTGTGGTAAATTGTAGCCATTGTTTTTGGATTGCCCGTACATCTAGCCGTTTAAAAACTAATGTCGGATTGTTTGAGAAGTTTTTGGAGATTGAGGAAAAGATGCGCTCTCTTTTATCTTAGCAGGTTGGAAAATTGGGCTGGCGATCGCGTTTCTTTTGGATTTGTATAATTGAGAGAAATTGCTTGAAAAAGTAGGAGAGAAAAAATGTCGATTGTATTGAGTCCCGAGCAAGCTGAAGTTTTAGAATTATTGGTCAAACGCGGTGGTTATGATTCTGTTGAAGTCGCGATCGATACGGCATTGGGATTGCTCGCCGATGAGGTTTCCTTGCAAGACTCGGCAGAAAATCCAGAATATGTAGCTTGGGTTGCGGAAACGAGGCAAAAGATTGAGGACGGTTTAGAGCAATCAAAACAAGGAGACTATTTAGATGCGGAAGTTGTTATCGATCGATTGCGCGATAAAGTTAAAGCGGCTAGAGAGGCAGAAGCATGAGCCGTTTGGTTATTACAGTGGGTGCGAGTCAGGATTTGGAAGAAATTTCCGATTATTTTCTAGAAAAGAGTCTTGATGCTGGCGATCGCTTTGTCGAGGAATTTAATAAAAAGTGCGGATATATTGCTCGATTTCCCCATTTAGGAAAATCTTACTCTCAGCTTTTGTCTGGTTTGCGAGGGATTTCTTTAATGAACTATATTATTTTTTATCGCATTCTTGAAGATAGGATTGAAATTTTACGAGTTGTGAGCGGCTATCGTCATTTGCCAGATGTTTTCAAGAATTGAGCGATCGCTTTCCCAAACGAGACAAAATCGAATGTATTAATATAGTTTTAGTGACGATCTTTGTTGAAGATGACGGACTGGACAGCTTATTTAGATTCGGTTTGCGAGGAATATTCCCAGTGGTGGGATGGTTTTACGGTAATGGATGTTCTCGATTTGGAGGCGGAAAGGCAGAGCGAGGAAGTGCGATCGCCATCTGAGGACAAAACATGGAAAGTTATAGAAGGGTTGCAAAACTATGCAAAAGACCATGTTTTATTGATTGGAGCGCCGGGATCGGGGAAATCTACTGCGTTGAGGCGTTTGCTATTAGAGATAGCGCAGGAAGTGAAGGAGGGAAAAAGCGATCGCATTCCTGTATTAGTGGAGTTGAGATATGGAGAAAATTCGCTTTTGAGGTTGATTTTGAATTCTTTGTGGGAACGTGATCCAGAGTTGGATTTGGATGAGAAAATTCTGGACAAGAAGTTGCGTCAAGGTCAATTTTGGCTGTTGTTGGATGGGTTAAACGAGATACCTTCAAGTGAATTGCGATCGCAATTGCAGAATTTGATGAAGTTCCGTCCTCTTGGTGATTTCTCGTAAGAATGCAGAAGATATTTTAGAGCAGTTTTTGGAAAAGAAAGGGGCAAGCGATCGCTTTTTTGGCGTTAAGAAATATGTGACAGGGTTATTAAAACATCATTTGCTTCAGATCGAGGATGACAACGAGTTAGAGTTTCATCACCAATTAATTCAGGAATATTACGCGGCGATGCGGTTGAAGTGGATGGTGTCGGAGTTGACAGATGAGGAGTTGCAACGGGACTATCTCAATTTGTTCGAGTGGACCGAAGCGATCGCGCTGATGTTGGGGTTATTGGAGGATGAGGAGCAAGTGGTGCGAGTGGTAAGGTTGGCGTTAGAGGTAGATTGGCAGTTGGGGGCGCGGTTAGCAGGTGAGGTGAAGCGAGAATTCCAAGAGAAAACTGTGGCTTTGGTGAGCAATTTATATATACCATTAAACACGAAAACATCTTTGTTGGGAAAAACTTGTTCGGAAGAGGCGATTTCTGAATTATGTATTGCTCTCAAAAGCGAATATTCTTGGATACGTCAAAGTGCTGTAGTTGCTTTGGGAAAAATCAGATCGAAATTGATTGTTCCTGTATTGATTTCTGCTTTAAATGATGAAGATTTCTTGGTTTGTCATCATGCAGTTGTAGCCTTGGCTCAAATTCTTAACGAAGAAGTAATATCTGCTTTACTCAATCAATTAAAAAAAGATCAGAACAACCAACATAATGAACTTCTATCTGAAACAATTTGCAGAGTTCTGAAAGATGTTCAATCAGAGCAGATTCAGGAAGCTATAAGAAAAGAACCCCAACGCCACAGAAGCCGAAATCCTCCAAGAAGCCATCCAAACCAATTCTACCGTCAAAAATCGCCTCCTCAATGCTCTCAAACAAGGCGGACTCGAAACCCTAAATACCTTGATTTCCGGCTTTAGTATCCTCCGAGAAACTATCCTCGGTTTCCGCCAAAATGACCCCGATCGCGAAGTCCGCCAAATTGCTACCGATGCGATCGCACAACTCCAACAACAAAACACTGATAACGAAGAATAAAACAAAAGCGATCGCGCCTCCATCAACTGTATTAAACTAAAAACAATCGATTCTGCAAACTAAGATGACTGCTCAATCTCAACTCAAAACAGGGATCGTGCGAACGGAAAGAGGACTCGCGATCGCCGGAACGCGTATCACCCTTTACGATATTATGGATTACGTAACCGGGAAATATCCGCCTACATTTATTCAAGCCTTATTTAACCTCACAGATGAACAAATCAACGCAGCATTATCTTACATCGAACAACACTATTCTGACGTTGAAACCGAATATCAAATTGTTCTCAAAGAAGCCGAAGAACTGCGAAAATATTGGCAAGAAAGAAATCGAGCCTTATTTGAGCGAATTGCCGCACAGCCACCCAAACCCGGCACTGAAAAAGCACGCGCAAAACTGAAAGCAATCCGAGAAAAACGTGCATCTCAAAGATGAATTTTTTAATCGACCACAATCTTGAAGGACATGCAGTGATTCTCTTGGGTTGTCTTGCGAGTCAAGGTTGGCTCGATTTCGTTGATATTCGCTTTGTTAACTTTGCAGAAATTGGATTGTCGATAAAAAGTAGCGATCGTCTTGTTTGGCAAATTGCCCAAGAAAATAATATAATTTTGCTCACAGCAAATCGGAGCATGAAAGGAGAAGATTCTCTCGAACGAGTAATGCGTGAAGAAAATACCCTCACTTCTTTACCCGTGCTCACCATTGGAAATGCCGACCGAATTTTAAACGATCTGGTTTATCGAGATCTGTGCGTCGAAAGATTGGTCGATATTGTTCTCGATATTGACGACTACAGAGGAGCAATGCGAATTTTTATTCCCTAGTTTGATTTTTTTGAGGACGAACAGCGATCGCTATCCCCTAGTGCCCGATTTTTCAACAGGTTCGTTCCCGAATTTTCAACTCGTCGGCGATCGCTTCGAGCTCGTCTAAATGCAGCTTTAGAGAAACCCATCGAGGCAGTTTTACCTCATCCGCGATCGCTTCGAGCCGATCTAAGTGTAATTTAAAAGGAGAGTTGCAATCTGGATTAATTTCTCGACGATTCATAGTGACACCTTTATGTTATCTTTTTGTTCATTCTAAAAGAAAATTCTTTTGCCCCACACTTTTAACTATAAAAAATTTCTCGTGAAAATGTATTCGGAAAACCACCGATTTTTAGCGTTATTCCGATGGGTGCGAAATCCCACTGCATGAGCGGCCGAACTATCCATCACAACTATACATTTTTCCCGACTTCGATTGTCGAGAAAACCGACCGCGATCGCGCATTTTCATCCTGTTCCCATCGATCTAATTTTTTCTGGTTCTTGCTTCAGCAAACCCAAAATTTGCTGCACGCATTCGTCAACTTCCGCTTGGTGGGTCGATATAGCGACACTCTTTATTCACAATATCTTCAGAATCCGGATTGTCCGCCATATCTCGGGTATCTAAATTTCCGGTTTGCTGAAATTCATCCATGATGCGGGCATTTTCATAGGCGATTTCGTTGGTCATCACAGCAATTCCTTCTTGACTCAACTGACACTGCATCTGACTACCATCCCCGTAAATTTGGCGCATCGCACACCGTTCTCTGTTTTGACCGCCAATCTCAATGGCTGGAGTCAGAGCTCCAAAGAAACCCCCTCCGTATCGATAAGATTTGCACGCTTTGAGATGGTCGAGGAATGCGACCATCGTGCCATAATCTGCCAAACTCGGCGAGGCTGTCGTTGCGGGTTGTGCGGGAATGGTTGCAGAGGGGGGAAGCGTGCATTCTCCTCCCCATCCCGGCGCTCTGGCTGCGGAATCTTTCAACGCGACGAGGCGATCGCGATAGGCTTCCAATTGAGGATCGGACTGAGGAGATGTTTCCCGAGCGCGATCGATAATCGCGATCGCTTCATCCCAATTTTGATTGCAAACGGCATAATCTAACTCGGCATTTAAATCTTGTCCCCGACTCGGCAGGGCGATCGTTCCCGAACCCAGAAGAATCATTAACCCGATCGCGTTGAATGCTTTGCCTTTCATGGGTTTGCCTCTCTCTTGCGCCTCTTCCCAATTTTAACCCGTTCTTCTTGGCAAACAAACAGCAAAAAGGCGATCGCTCCTCTGTTTGAGGTTGCGATCGCCGCATAATGTAGGGACGTTAAATTTAACGTTCCTACATTGAATTTAGATATCTTTTTCACCAAAATCTCGAGCCATGTGTTCAAAAGGCGCATCGATAAAGGCTGTATTGTCGATGCCCGCATCTGCTGCCATGTTTTTAACGATATCCTTCATGATTTGAATGCCCACTACCGTTGGACCGATGGGAACGTTCAAAGAATTATAGGTTTCCCGCAAGCCTTGCAAAACCCGCTCGTCTAAAACGTTGGTATCCCCAGCAACCAAAGCATAACTGGCATAGCGGAGATAGTAATCCATATCCCGCAAACAAGCAGAATAGCGGCGAGTGGTATAAGCGTATCCACCCGGGCGTAGGAGTTCCGGTACTGTCTCGAATAGTTGGGCGCTGGCATCCTTCACAATTGCTGCCGCATTGGCTGTAATCATTGTCGCCACCTCGACCCGTGCCGAACCCGAATCAAAATAGGCCTTGAGACTGTCCATCGCATTGCGATCGAAGTAACGACCCGCAACATCATAATTTCTTATTAAGTTGGTAACAGCGTCTCTCATTTTAAAACTGCGCTCCCAATGCAAACAAGTTTTACGTCAATTTAAACTTTTATTTTTTTATCATCCCACAGGGCTGACCCGTCGCAGCGAGCGGAGTGCTTTTCTCGCCGTTTTGCAACATTTCTTCAAAAAACTAGCATTTTTTCTCGGTTTTGTTAAATCGGTTACAGTTTTGCAATATTTACAGATTTGCGATCGCGCTGAATCCGGTAATTCTGTATCGGATCATACAAAATCGCCCCCTCCCTCTCCCTACGATTAGGATTCTGAAAGACGCAACGAATTTAAGGAGTCACTCCTCATATGCCCGAAACAGCCCAAGAAGTCTTAAAGATGATTCAGGATGAAAACATCGAAATCATCGACTTAAAATTTATCGATTTACCCGGAACGTGGCAGCACTGTTCTTTTTATCAAGATCAAATTGACGAAAGCGCTTTTACTGATGGTGTTGCTTTTGATGGTTCGAGTATTCGCGGTTGGAAGGCAATTAATGAATCGGATATGTCAATGGTGGCCGATCCCACAACAGCGTGGATCGATCCGTTTTATAAAGAAAAGACCCTGAGCATGATCTGCACGATTAAAGAACCGCGCACGGGCGAATTATATTCTCGCGATCCTCGCAGCATTGCCACCAAAGCGATTGAATATCTCAGAAGTACGGGAATCGGCGACACGGCATTTTTCGGTCCGGAAGCGGAGTTTTTCATTTTCGATGATGTGCGCTTCGACCAAAACGAACATGAAGGTTACTACTACGTCGATAGCATTGAAGGGCGTTGGAATTCCGGACGGGAAGAAGTTGGCGGCAACCTCGGTTACAAACCCCGCTATAAAGAAGGTTATTTCCCCGTTGCACCTACGGATACCCTACAGGATATGCGGACGGAAATGCTGTTAACCATGAAGGCTTGCGGCGTTCCCATCGAGAAGCATCACCACGAGGTAGCAACGGGCGGTCAGAACGAATTGGGCATTCGTTTCAACACCATTATTAAAGCGGCAGACGACTTGATGACTTATAAGTATGTCGTTAAGAATGTTGCGAAGAAGTACGGACGCAGTGCGACTTTCATGCCCAAACCTTTATATAACGATAATGGTTCCGGGATGCACACCCACCAATCGATCTGGAAAGATGGCAATCCTCTTTTCTGGGGCGATGGTTACGCCAATCTCAGTCAATTAGCATTGCATTATATCGGCGGATTGCTCAAGCACGCCCCGGCTGTATTGGCCTTTACCAACCCGACGATGAATTCTTACAAGCGGTTGGTTCCCGGATTTGAGGCTCCAGTTAACTTGGCTTATTCTCAAGGTAATCGTTCGGCTTCGGTTCGCATTCCCCTTTCGGGTCCGAGTCCCAAAGCAAAGCGTCTCGAGTTCCGTTGCCCCGATGCCATGGCGAATCCTTATTTGGCTTTTGCAGCGATGTTGTTGGCGGGAATTGATGGCATTAAGAATCAGATCGATCCCGGTTCTTCTTTGGATGTGGATATTTACGACTTGTCCCCTGAAGAATTGAGCAAGATTCCCAGCACCCCGGGTTCTTTGGAAGATGCGTTGGAGAATTTGCAAAACGATCACGAATTCTTGACAGGCCCTGGGGTCTTTACGGAAGACTTTATCGAGAATTGGATTTCTTACAAGTTAGATACGGAAATCAATCCCATGCGCTTGCGTCCCCATCCGTTTGAGTTTGCCTTGTATTACGACGCTTAATTGTCTTTTTTAAGATTAGCTTGCAGCTACCTTTCGGGGTGGCTGCTTTTTGTTAAACGTGACATACTCCAAATGAGATTTTTCAACCGTCTAACTCCGCTAGCAAATCTGCTACCGAGCCTCTACGAGCTTTGCCTAAAAAGTGAAAAGAATTCTCTCAGGGAGACAGCTAAATTTATTCTTTTGTTAGAATGGAGTCTATCGATTGCGATGGGGTTCGCGGATGGAAACTTATACGATTGAGGATCTAGTTTGGGCGATCGCGGCAGATAAGGGGCAAGTTTCCTTGTTTTTTGCCCGTTGTAATTATAGGAAGTTGCGAGATGAGATGATGCAGCAGTTACGGAAGAGTTGCGATATTTCCGAGATAGAGTTGCAAGCGGAGGATGAGAGTTTATATCGAAAATTAAAGGCATTTGTAGCGAAGGAAAATCCGACGGCTTTGATGATTTATGGGCTTGTGAATGTTGAGAATATTGTGGAGTTCTTGGCTTCAACGAACAATTTACGAGAGAAGTTTGTTGCAGATTTTTCCTTTCCAATCGTGTTCTGGGTGAATGATACGATGATCGGTCGGTTTGAAGAACTGGCAATGGATTTTAAGAGTTTTGGTAAGCCCATTAGTTTACCGATTACAGAAGAAGCAGTACGAGTTAATTTACAAGATACCATACGAAGGGGGGTTAGGGGGGATTCCAAATTTTATCAATGAGTTAGGAGAAGCATTTCTCAATTTGCAAGATTGGTCATCTTTGAAAGATTAAGGTATCGAACTCCTTTATCAAATGGTTTTAGCGAGAGCCTTTCCCGAACTTTTTAAAAACGATGAAGTATTAAACAAGCTCTGTCAAATTAGCGGCGGACATACTCGTAACTTGCTCTTGCTTCTCAATAGTTGGATTATCAAAGAGAAAAAATTCCCCTTATCCGGAGAAAGTTTACAAGCCGCAATTGTGAATCAAATTTTGAATTGTTTTGACTTCCATTTAACATCAAATCCGGTGAAACAGTTATAATATCGACTCGAAATTGGTAATTTATGGGCGCAAGCGTTTGCCCTGTACCCAGAAATCTCCTGTAGGGGGGCAATGCTTGCACCCTCTGAAATATTAGGAGCTATTTTGGGGTTGATTTTCCGGATTTGATATAAGAATAGAAAGCGCGATCGCATTTCCGCGAACATCTTCCAATCAACCCAGCGATCGCATCGATATGCTAAGATTTTACTGCCAATTTGCTTGAGGAGAGCAAAACTAATGAGAATTAAATGCGAACTAAAATCGATTTCTTATGGAAAAATTCCCCTTCCTACTACACTGTTTACACCTCCCGTTAAAAACTTTTACTCCTCGGAAACGGCAGAATTAGGCACGGTACATACCCTTGAATTTCTTTCTGCTTTTGAATTCTATATTATAATTCCTCCCACCCAAGAACCGATTCTCTATGGTTGTAAAGAAGCCAGAATCAATAAAAACAAAATCGAACTCTTGTTTCTTAACTTTGAAACCCAAATCCCCACAATTTCTATTATCGGAAATGCTGAAGTGATTTCAGAGGAGGATTTTGATGCCGCGATCGCCAAGATAATTTGAGCGATCGCAGCATCAAAATGAGAGAATTTAATAACGAATTCGCGGATCGATGTAAGCATTAATAATATCGATCGCAATGCTGGCAATGACTACAATTATCCCAAAAAAGACCATAATTCCTTGTACTGTGGGATAATCCCGCAAAGTAATCGCCTCGTACAATCGGTTCCCCAAACCCGGCCAAGAAAACGTGACTTCTGTTAAAACTGCCCCTCCTAATAAAGCCGCAATGGTTAACCCGAGAACGGTAATCACGGGAATGAGGGCATTTTTAAAGGCATGGGCAAATAAAATGCGTCTTTCGGGAATCCCTCGGGCGCGAGCAGCTTCGATATAATCGGCTTTGAGGGTATGTTTCAAATTTACTCGCACGATACGCTCGAAAATCCCGCTTAAAAGTAAGCCTAAAGAACAGCAGGGCAAAACGAGATAGTAAAGTGCGATAAAAAATTGTCCTAAATTCCCAGTGAGGAGACTATCGAGGGTATAGAGTCCGGTAATTTGCGAAGGGGGCAGTACATTGATAGGATAGCGGGTTCCCAGGGGAAACCAGCCTAATTGCACTGAGAAAATGAGTTGAAATACCATCCCCATCCAAAACAGGGGCAGAGAGTAGGTGATAATGCCAAATAAACGCCCTCCCACATCCATCGCCGTCCCCGGACGAGAAGCTGCCAGCATGCCCACGGTAACGCCTAAAAGAACCGCGATCGCCATGCCAAAAAAGGTCAATTCTACTGTCGCGGGAAAATGCTGCTGAATGACATCCCACACCGGAAGTCCCTGACTTGAGAGGGATTCCCCCAAATCGAAGCGCAGGAGTTGCCCTAAATATCGGAAATATTGCAACCAGAGGGGATCCGCCAAGCCAAGACGCTCTCTCAGGGCTTCTTTGGCGGCTTCCGGGGCGCGATTTCCCAAGATGGCATCGGCAGGATCGCCGGGGGTCGCTCGCAGCAGCAGAAAAACCAATGTCACAATAGTTAGCAACATCAAAGGGGCAAGCAGCAGGCGAGTTAGAATATAAAATTGCAGGGCTTTGGCTCGGGACATTCTCTAAAAGCAATGGATTGGAAGACGTTCAACAAATTTTATAATGGTCGAGCGAAAATTTGTCCTTCCAATTTTCCCTTAAAACGGTATTCTACCAACAGTAAAATACTTGCGATCGCCCGATGAACGCGACCCGTCCTATTGTCATCCAACATCTCTCCACATCAGACACAAAGCTCATTCGAGATTTGCTCCGGGTTTTTGGCGATGCGTTTGAGGATGTAGAGACTTATTGCCGATCGCAGCCCGATACGGATTATCTGGTCAAACTCCTCGCTAGAGAGTATTGTATCGCGCTGGTTGCCTTAAAGGAGGGTGAGGTCATTGGGGGTTTGACCGCCTACGAACTGCACAAATTCG
Source organism: Cyanobacteria bacterium SBLK (assembly GCA_017746715.1). Classification (GTDB taxonomy): domain Bacteria; phylum Cyanobacteriota; class Cyanobacteriia; order Cyanobacteriales; family Spirulinaceae; genus CCY15215. The sequence continues at coordinate 28,975 of JAGHZQ010000103.1, read as the reverse complement.
AGCAAGAGCGCAGCGAAATTTATATCTACGATCTGGCAGTATTGAGGGAACATCGCCGCCAAGGCATCGCCACGGCTCTCATTAACGAACTTAAAAGTATCGCCCGCGATCGCGGTGCTTATGTTATCTTCATTCAAGCTGACTATGGCGACGAGCCGGCGATCGCCCTCTATACTAAACTGGGGACGCGAGAAGATGTTTTGCACTTTGATATCACGCCTTAAAAATCAATTTCCGCTCTACATATTCCCGAATGACCGATTCTTGCTGTGCTGGAGTCAAGCAATCTGCTTGAATCAATGAATCGAGGCTAACCCCATTCGCTAAAGCCAGTAAGGCATTAGCTTCGATATTAGGGTCTATATCGGATTGCAATAAACGAGAATTTTGCAATACTTTTAGTTCTTTCACTAATATCTCTCTTAATTGTGTCGCACTCTGCTGATGTTCCTTCATCAGAGTTTCCCGTCCTACCGCATACCCTAAAAAAGCCAGCCAAACTCGTACAATTTCTTGTCGTTTTGCATCGAGAGGCAAAAAAGCACAGAGGATGGCGATCAATCTTTCTACCCCAGACGCGGACTCGAGCGATCGCTCCATTGCCGTTTTCAGTCGCTCCGTCACTTGGGTCAGGGCAAATAAAATGAGCTCTTGCTTGTTGCGAAAATAATGGGTCACAACCCCAGTCGTGCAGCCCATTTCTTGAGCGATCGCTCGCAAGCTGGTGCGATCCAATCCTTCCCGGACAATGACCCGCCAAGCGGCTTCGGAAACTTCGAGACGGCGATTCTGTTGAGACATCCTCGAATTATTTTTGCGGTTATCTCTTGACAGCTTATCATAACAGTTGTTATAAAATTAACATAACAACTGTTATGAGGTCGAAACGGTCATGCAGGTCGAACGCCATCAAAATCTCGAATTTTCCCCGTTTTACGGAGAATTTCCCGTACCGCGATCGGGCTGGACAGGAGTAATCGATCGCTTCATCGGTCCGGGAGCAACACCAGCAGAATTAGGATTGCAACTCCTGCCCGCGATCGCCGCCGCGATTATTGCTCCCCTCTATGCCTTAACCCTGCCTCATGCTTGGACAACTCTCCAACTGGGGATTATCGCCTTCCTCGGACTAGATTGCGTCGGCGGTATCCTCACAAATGCCACGATAACAGCCAAGCGTTGGTATCATCGTCCCAGTCAAGGATGGCAGCAACATTTTGGTTTTGTTAGTTTTCATATCGTTCATATTTTTGTTGTCGCGATGCTCTTTCGGGGCAATGATTGGGGATTTTTCTTCCTTGTTTCAAGCTATTTACTCGTTGCCGCGATCGCGATTTTGAGATCGCCTCTTTATCTGCAACGCCCGATCGCTTTGGGATTATACGGACTGGCACTGCTGGGGGATTTCTATTGGCTCTCCCCAACCTCTGGATTAGAGTGGTTTTTGCCCTTTTTGATGCTCAAACTGTTGGTAAGCCATTTATTGCCAGAAACGCCCCCTTCTTCCGAAAGCGATCGCTAAATCAAATCTTTGACACCTATAGATTCTCACCTTGAGGTAAAAATAATGATGACTTCTCGCAAATATTGGCTCTCCGGACTTTTAGTGTTATCGTCGGTTTTGTTAAGCACCCTCATTCCGGGAGGGCCGATCGAAACCCGCAGTTTTGCCCACATCGATCCGATTATTTTGGGGAGTTTCAATATCTTCTTGACTTCGTTGAATATTGGCAGTTTATTGCTGGCTTATTTTGTCTGGCAAGAACAACGTTGGTCATTTCTTGCCTCTGCCATTTTTGGCCTGTCCTATTTTTTCACCTATACCCTTGACTTAGGCGGTCTGTTTCCCATTTCTCCCGATGCCATGCCCCTCGCCCTATTCAGCATTGAAATCGCGGGGACGGCGATCGCTCTCCCTTTGACGATCGCCGCCGCACAAGCCATGCAAGATAGCATTCAGACCCCAATCGACGGACGCAATGCGATCGCGATCGACTCGACCGCTACAGTCAAATGGTCGATATTAATGCTAATACTGGCAGTATTAGCAGTGGCAATTGTTATCTTTGCAACGCGATCCGCAATGGCACTATAAATGATTGCGATCGAATTAAAGATAACGAAAACCAGCCTCAGCCATCACCGCGATCGCGCCTCAAACCCAGTTCTACGCGACCCGCTACAATATAAAGATAATTCCGAATTCAACCCCAAACGATGACTATTTCAACCCCCGTAGACTTCCAAGACGAATTCGACATCATTATCATCGGTGCCGGACATTCTGGCTGTGAAGCCGCCCTCGCGGGGGCGCGTTTGGGGTGTCGGACGTTGATGTTAACCTTAAATCTCGATCGCATTGCTTGGCAACCCTGCAACCCTGCTGTTGGAGGTCCGGCGAAATCCCAACTCACTCACGAAGTCGATGGGTTGGGGGGCGAAATTGGCAAGATGGCCGATCGCACCTATTTACAAAAGCGAGTTCTCAATATCTCCCGAGGTCCGGCAGTATGGGCATTGCGGGCGCAAACAGATAAGCGGGAATATGCCAGGGTGATGAAAGAAATCGTTGAAAATCAGGAAAATTTGGTCATTCGAGAAGGGATGGCGACGGATTTTGTATTGGGGAAAAATGATGAAGTTTTAGGGGTGCAAACCTATTTTGGTTCTTGTTTTGCGGCCAAAGCCGTGATTCTCACAACAGGGACATTTCTCGGCGGTCGCATCTGGATCGGAGATAAGTCCATGCCTGCGGGACGAGCAGGAGAATTTGCTGCCGTGGGTTTGACGGATACTCTCGATCGGCTGGGATTTGAGACGGGACGCTTAAAAACCGGGACTCCTGCACGAGTGGACAAGCGATCGGTCGATTATACGAAAATGGAACCCCAACCCCCCGATGAGGAGGTACGCTGGTTTAGTTTCGATCCCGATGCTTGGGTAGAACGAGAACAAATGAATTGTTACCTCACCCGAACCACGGCAGAAACCCATCGTCTCATTCAAGAAAATTTGCACCTGTCTCCGGTTTATGGCGGTTTTATCGATGCGAAGGGACCCCGTTACTGTCCCAGCATTGAAGATAAAATCGTGCGTTTTGCTCATAAAGATTCTCATCAAATCTTTATCGAACCGGAAGGACGAGAAATTCCCGAATTGTACATTCAAGGCTTCTCTACAGGGTTGCCAGAAACCTTGCAATTGCGGATGCTGCAAACTTTGCCGGGATTGGAAAACTGCGTCATGTTACGCCCTGCTTATGCAGTAGAATACGACTATTTGCCCGCGACGCAATGCTATCCGACATTGATGACGAAGAAAATTGAGGGGTTATTTTCGGCGGGACAAATTAACGGAACGACGGGATATGAAGAAGCCGCCGCGCAGGGGATTGTGGCGGGGATTAATGCCGTACGTTTTGTGAAAGGTGAAGAAATGCTCGTTTTTCCTCGGGAGCAAAGTTACATCGGTACGCTGATCGATGACTTGTGTACGAAAGATTTACGAGAACCCTATCGGATGCTCACCTCGCGTTCCGAATATCGCTTGCTTTTGCGTTCCGATAATGCCGATCGCCGTCTCACCCCCTTGGGTCGAGACATCGGTTTGATTGACGATCGCCGTTGGCAATTATTCCAACGCAAGTATGCCAATATCGAGGCAGAAAAAGAGCGATTGGATACCACGCGAGTGAAGGAACTCGAGGCCATCGGGCGGCAAATTACGGCGGAAACGCAGCAGAAAATTAAAGGATCGATTACTTTGGCGGATTTGTTGCGGCGATCGGGGTTTCATTATGCCGATTTGGATCGGTATGGTTTGGGAAATACCGAGTTAAACAAAGTGGAAAAGGAAAATGCGGAAATTGAGATTAAATATTCGGGATACATCCAACGCCAACAAAATCAAATCGAACAAATTACTCGCAATACCAATCGGAAATTACCGCAAGATTTGGATTACATGAAGGTGGAAACTTTGTCAATGGAATCGCGAGAAAAGTTAAATCAAGTTCGCCCCCTAACTATCGGTCAAGCCTCGCGAATTGGTGGGGTTAATCCTGCGGATATTAATGCACTTTTGGTTTATTTGGAGGTCAAAAATCGCCAAAAAGTTGTGGCTGTGGGTCAGTAAACTTTAACAGGCGATCGCGCGATCGCCTGTCTTGGTACTCGATCGGATTCCTCCAGAAAAACTCCACCATAAGAGATGGCTGTATTGAGCGCAATCAAACCAAGTCAAGGTAAAAATGAGGGCGGTGATAGCGATCGCTTCTAGTTGGAAAAAGGGAGAATGCAAAATATGACAAAAATAAAAGCCAAAGAGGGCAAAATAGGCCAATAATCCTATAATTCCCAAAGATTGCAGGGTATCGAGGATTAAATTATGAGCTTTGTGAGTGGGAATGGGACGGGATTGAATATTTCTTGTCGCGAATTCTCCCACAAAACTTATTGCATCCATGCGAAGTACGCGAATTGAGGCAGGACTCCAGCGATCGCTATAAGGATGGGCGATTCCATGGCCGTTGTATCCCCAACCCCATACCGGACGCATCTTTATCCCGCGCAGGGCTTGTTCCCACATTCCCACCCGTCCCGAGGCGGCTTGGTTGAGGGGGGAAAGTTTGTCAATCTGTCGCCATGTCGTCCAACTACCAAGGGCGATCGCGCCAATGAGGAGGAAGGGGATCGCTCTTTTGATTTTACCCCTCAAAAGGTACGCCGTTGCCCCGAAAAAGGCGAGGATACCCATGCGGGTCTGAGTGAGGAAAAGGGCGGCGATGAAGGGACACAGGAGGACGATCGCTTGGCGTTTGGGGAGGGTAAGCGATCGCCGCAGGAGCAAGATTAAGGTTTTGAGAAAGTGATGAGGAAGAGAATTAAAATTTTGGGAGGTGTTGATATTGCTCCTACCCAAAAATTTTCTAATAGAGACGTTTGTTGAGTTTCTGTATCATAAGCATGAGTGTTTTTACTTTGATTCTGATAATTAATGCAGATGTTATATTTCTGGGGTTTAAGTGGTTCTGAAATCAAATGAAATTCATTACGAGAAAATAAACTTAATCGAAACTGATTCCATCCAGATAAGAAAACCACCAGATCGGGATAAAAATCAATACTCTTGTTTGGCATCACAATAGGATAATCTTCGGGTTTTCCATAAATGATTCTGAATGGTGATACTACGACTTCCCAATCAATGAGAGTCCCATCATAAATAAAATCTGGTGTAGAAAAATTGTAAAAATCAAATCGATAAGGTTTTGATGATTCATTAATAATGCGAAAGCACAGAGGGAGAACAAGATAAGGTTTTGGATGGGAACTCGATCTAGGAAGACGAGAGATTAAAAATTCCCATAAGTTCATTTGCTTGATTATTTTGGATAATTTTATTTCATTTTCTCCAGCTATAAAGACTTGAAATTTTATATCCGGAGTCGTTAATGTGTTTGGTTCTTCTTTTTGGGGACGAATCAAGTTTAGCTTTATAGAAGAACTTTCAATATATTGCTCGGGATCTATGACATCAGCATTTTTTTCTTTGAGCTTTTCTAATTTTTGCGATCGTGTAGGTATATAAACTAATTTCAGAGTATATTCTCCCGATCCTAGATTTTCAAAAACACAAAATTGTCGAAGTTCTTGGTAAGAAGGAAAATATTCCGACGTAGTTGGCAAGGTAAGAGAAAAGAGATTTTGGCGGAATAGCGGTCTCAAACCAAATATCATATTTGTACTACGCTTAGGAGATATTTTGTCGTAATCAAAAATGTCATAATCTATAGATCTGCTGATTTTTTTTGCCGATGAGTTGAGAAAAATAAAAATCTACCTACTACTACGAGAGAGGGCGTGTCCTTGCAAAGATTGGATCGGGAGAACGGCAAATCCTGCAATACTCCCCAAAAAATGACCGTCCTATTTCTCCTGTAAAGCTCGATGAAATCCGAGAACGACTAAAACATTAGAAACCGTTAAAAAGAACTCCGCACTCCCATGCAGCCAATCTAAATCGGCAAGGGGCAAATTATAAACTTTTTTAGCATAAATTCCGGCTGGAATGGTGATAAAAACAAAAATCAATAAAACATAAAAGCCAATTAATGATAAAAGGGGCGCTTTTCGCGATCGCGTCAAAAACCACAAAAATCCCAAATAAGGAAAGAGAGAAAGGGCAAATAAGGTATTGGTAGACATGGGTTCTTAGTTCTTCGTTGTTAGTTGTTACTCTTCACTATCCACTATCCACTATCCACTATCCACTATTCATTCGTTTCTTAGACGTTCTCCACAGTCCCCATGCTGCCAGACAGAGGGTCGTATTTCCTAAAACCGTCGTTGCCGCTTGTAGGGTCACTAACCATTCTAAGGATTTAATATTGTCAAAGAAATGCCACGTACAGGCGCACATAGCACTCACTAATGCAGGTAACATAGCGAGGGAAAACCATTTCCAAGCGCGATCGCCTCGGACTTCGCCGTAACGCCAGATCAGCCAAATGGCAAGAACCCATTCAATGACGCTCGAAATATGAACGATCCATGTTGGAATAGAAAGGGAGTGCATACAATCTTTAATTCGTTCTTTACGGGTTTTCCAATATCTTATACTTATCATAATTGACAAGAGGCATTTTATGTAAAAAAATCGTAAGATTTTGCGATCGGTCTAAAATCTTAAAGAAAGTAAAAAAAATGCAAAACATTTCTCTTGTTTATTATAGTGATAGCAATCTATAATTCAAATAAAGAATATCTAAGGAGGTTTAAATGCTGAAAAGTGCACCTTTACCCAATTGGTCGAATGAAGAAGCAATTTATACTGAAGATCGCCTTTTGATAGGCGGACATCAAGTTATGATGGCTTGGGAATTGCCCATGATGTACAAAATGGTTGAAATGTTACGAGCGCATACTTCTGGAGATGTTTTGGAAATCGGTTTTGGCATGGGAATCTCGGCAAATAAAATTCAAGAAATGGGATTTAAAAGTCATACAATTCTCGAACCCCATCCACAAGTTTATGAAAAAGCATTGGCTTGGAAAGCAGAACGACCGGATTCGGACATCACAATTATTCAAGATTATTGGCAGAATCTTGAAGATAGTCTCAAACAACAATATGATGGCATATTTTTCGATCCCTATGCTCCTACTCGCGAAATTGCAGAACGCGAAAAGTTTCATTTTTTTCGCGTAGCATTTGAAAAGTGGTTAAAACCGAACGGAGCAACAACACTTTACAATCTTAATCCTCATTTTGAGATTACCTATCAAGATGAAATCTTTACTCGTTTTTCCAAAACAATTCTTGAAAAATTATCTGTCGATCCCACGCCAGATTGCGATTACACCGTTATTGACATGGTTCCCTCTGAAGACAAGAGCCAACCGTCAAATTATCAATACACGCTGTGTATTTTATTAATTAAGTAGAGATGCAAAGGAGGTTGGATAGGTTAATATTCAATCTCTTTTATCAGAATAGCCAGTCCCGATTTAATTTGCGGAAATAGGCGAATTGGGTGAGGATTTCTCCTCGCCTATATCTTTTTTTGTTACCACTAATACAATAGCAATAAGAATCAGGATTCCACCCCATACATCTCGTGTAGTTAATGTTTCTCCTAATAGTAAAAATGAGAGAATAGCAGTCAAAATCGGATCGATCGCGCGGAATATAGCAACTTCTTGACCCGGAATCCAACGCTGTCCCAACAATTCAACAAAAAAGTAGAGTATGGTTGCCACAAGAGCCAAATACGCAATTGCCCCGATATGGCGATTGACGACTTCCATCTGAGTTGAGAGTTGAGGGAAAGACCAAAGAATTCCCAAAAAGGCCGTCACCCAAAAACTAATAATAGAAAGCTGCATGGGGGAGTGTTGGAGCGTCACTTTCTCTATAACTAAAATATAAGCGGAATCGAGAAGGGCGCAGATTAAAAACCAACTCGCACCAACCAAGGAAACGTCTTGATTCCAAGCCATAATTCCCGTTCCCACAAAGGACATGAATGCAGCCAGAATGACTCGCAAACTAATCGGCTTACCTGCAATGAGTTCAAATAGAGTCACGAAAATAACGCTCAAAGCAACAATAAATCCCGCACGATTTGCTGTGAGTTCTTGCAGGCCGAGGGCTTCGGCCGCACAAAGACAAAAGAATAAAATCCCAACAATCGCCCCATCTCGCAATAAAGGCAAGGTAAAACCGCGAAAAAAAGGGGTTAAAAGCATGGCTGCAATCCCAAAACGCAAGGCAATTTGCAGTTGGGGCGAAACCTCCCAGACGATACTTCGAATGACCGGAAAACTCGAACTAAAGATGAGACTGGCAAGTAAAATTAAAACAAAACCCAGATAGATTTGATTTTGTTTGGATATCTCCCATTGCGCTTTGATTTCTGCCATAAAATTTTCAGTCTCTAAAAATAAGATTGTAGTTTTCCGCGTCGGCGAATATCTAAAGTAGCACAATGCAAGCCCCCCACAAAAGGGTAATAATTGGTAAATTCACAAGGAATGGGTTTAAATCCCCAGTCTTTCATGGCTTTAATTAAAGGTTCTTCAGATTTTTCAACGATGATGCGTTCTTCGTCAAGCATTAAGATATTCAGGCTAATCCAAGGGCTGAGCAATCCCAAACGTTGAGGGGGTTTGTATGCAGGTTCTGGAGGAATGAGAATATCCCAACTTTTCAGGACTTTGGGGAGATTATTGACATCTAAATATTTGGGATTGACCATCACTTTTCCGGGGGCTAAAGGCAGAAAAGAAGAGTCAATGTGAATGGCTTGAGGATCTCGAGATTCGATAACGTGAATGCGATAGTCTTCTCCCAGGTGTCTTTGCAGCCAAGCAATGCCAAATTCGTTGGTTACGTGGCTTTTTTGTACGAACAGATCGCGACCGCAGTGCATAAATTCAGCAGCATCAAAGGTCGGTTCAAATTCTGTTAAAACATAGTTGATTTTTTTTGTTCCCTCTTGAGGCGGTGCGTAGTTAGGATCGTATAAGTCATCTAATAATTGGGGCTTGGGAGCGGCCGTCCATTTTGCCCCAGCATGAAAATATTCTTTTAATAAAGAACGGTAGCACCAGGTTTCAAAATGACGGGCGCGATCGGCCATAGGGGCCTCAATAATTTCATTCCCGATAACTAGCAAGGAATCCCGAGGATTGGCTGCATTAAAACCGCTTTTGATTTGCCATGCAGGTGTAGCAAAAGGCTGAGTAAAATCCATGCGATCGGGACGGCGCACTTTAACCCCTTCAGCTTCTAAAATATGCACGAACTCTTCAACTTCTTTTCGTGCCGCTTCGATAATTTCTGGCGGGTAAGGATTGCCTTTTTTACCGACTAATTGCTTGGCGATTTCTTCCCATTCTCCCGGAGGAACGGTATGTTTGTTAATAACATCCCACGCAGGAAGAACGGCATCATCAACAATACCGACAATGACTTCTTCTAAAGGATCCCATTCAGCGTAGACGTTAACGACACAGTCTTTTTCTTGTTGATGTTCGAGAGTCATCCAAAGCCTCCATGAAAAATTGACTCGAGGAAAGTTGATGAAGATCGTATAGCGACCTTCATCAAACTTACTTTTAGGTTACTTTTTCGATCGCTTAGGAAAAAGCGCTTTTTTCCTTAATTTAAACGAGAGACGGCTGTCGTTGATGATTGCTATAGTTCATTCGCAGATTTAAAAATTGATGTAAATCTAACGATTCGTGATAAACCGCACGATGCTTGCGACTTTTTTCATCAACAAATACCAAGAGAGGTTGTGCCGGACCGGCTAAGTGAGAAATCGCTTCGTAGATTTCCACCACGCGATCGATGGGAACGTCGAAATGCGCGCCGCCTTTGACCCGATCTAAAACATAGAGATTGTAAGGGATAATTTTGTGTTCGTAACACGTTTCCATTAATTCAACCATCGTCTCTACATTATCATTGACCCCAGCCAAGAAAACGCATTGATTGTAAATGGGAATCCCCGCAGATAATAAACGCTTGGTTGCAGCAATAATGTCAGGATGGTTGACATCATCGGGATGATTCATATGAGCATAGTACCAGTAACGCCCATCTGCTTCTAAAAATTCGAGCAGTTCGCCATCGAGGCGATCGGGAGCAAAAGAAAGGGCGCGACTATCGATACGAATGGCTTTTAATTGTTTGAGTTCTCGGAGTTTTTTCAGGAAGGACAAAAGTTTTTGATTGGATAGGGAGAGGGGGTCTCCTCCCGATAAGAGAATATCATTAATTTCGGGATGGGCGGCAATATAATCGATCGCTTTATCGAGTTCCGATTCCGGCATAACGCTATCGGGAAATCCTACTTTTTCTTTCCGGAAACAGAAGCGGCAATAGACCAAACATTTTAACGTCACGATTATTGCCAAGCGATTATGATAGGTGCGTAAAATCGACCGTTCGGGTTGTAATTCTTTTTCTCCTGTAGGATCGCCGACAAAGCCCTCAATGTCCATTAATTCTCGCGTATCGGGTAAAAATTGGCGCAGGGCTTCGAGGGAATAGTTTCCTTCTTGCAATCGTTTGACAATAAAAGGCGATACGGCTAAAGGATAGCGTTCGGCAACTTTCGCAATTTCTTCGGTGGAGAAACCCGAGACTTCAGATAAGACGCTCATGGTTCTCGTAATAGTTTGTGCGGACATAAATCCCTCCTGAAAATAAAATAGAAACTTTTACAATCGCGCTTGTTGGCGATCTCCTGATGGGGTTTTGATATTACGTTCTCAAGAGTTGAGACATAATGCTAAGGCTTCGCCGACATTGCGAGCAAATTCTGGCAAGCTAATATCTTGATGGGCAAAGGAAATAAACCAAGGTTCGGCAATAGAATTGGGCAGAAAATAGTGACGCTTTAACATTTCAAAATGAAAGCGGGCAAATAACTCGAAGTTTTGCCGTTCGAAGTCATCGCAATTTTCTAGCTTGAGAGGACCATCCATCAATAGGACTGAGAGTAAAGAGCCTTTGCGAACGCATCCGAAAGGTAAGTTTTTTTGCTGAAAAATATCTTTTAAGGCCGTTTCTAGAGTTTGTCCCAGACTTTCCATTAAGGGATAAAAATCATCTTGAGAAAGTCGGTTGAGAACGGCAAGTCCGGCAGTCATGGAAAGTGGATTTCCCGCAAATGTTCCCCCTTGCTTGTCTAAATCCTCATCGGTGACATTGGAACCGAGGGGTAATGTTTGCAAGACATTCATAATATCCTCCCGTCCGCCATAGGCTCCGATGGGAGTCCCTCCCCCGATAATCTTGCCAAACACGACGAGATCGGGGCGGACTCCGAGATCGTTACTGACACTGCCATAGCAAAAGCGAAATCCAGTGACGACCTCGTCAAAAATGAGAAGGGCGCCCCAGCGATCGCACATTTCCCGCAAACAGGCGAGAAAATCCCGATGGGGTAATGCCAGTCCCATATTAGAGGCAACGGGTTCGACAACGATCGCGGCAATTTCATTGCCGTATTGTTGGAATATTTCGCGAACGGCTTGGGGATCGTTATATTTGGCTAATAAGGTGTTTTTGTGAATCTGCGGATCGATTCCCGATTGTTGAGCAGCATTCAAAAAATTCGATCCCCTACCAAACAAAGGGTCGGCATGACCGTGATACGAACCGACAAACTTAAGTAACATCTGTCTTTGGGTAAAGGCCTTGGCCAAACGCAAAGCACTCATTACCCCTTCCGTTCCGCTACACACAAATCTCAATTTGTCAATACAAGGACTGCTTTCTTTAATTTTGCGAGCGAGTTTGTATTCGATTTCCGTGGGCACGCAAAATACCGTTCCGTGTTGAATGCGATCGTGTAAAGCCGTAACGACAGAAGGAGGAGCATGGCCGAGAATTAAAGATCCCAACCCCATGACAAAATCAATATACCTGTTGTTATCTTCATCCACTAAATGGACTCCCCGCCCGCTTTTCGCCACAATTGGAGGGCTATCGACGCATTGAAACGTTCTGACTGGAGAGCTAACACCATCGGGTAGAATAGTTCCTCCACTCGCGAACAGTTCGCGAGAGCGATTATAAATCGGCTTTAATTGCGACTTGTTTTTATCTAGAGTGTCGTGCATTACTTATCATCCTAAATTTTCCTTGTTGTATTTAGAAAAGGTAGGCAAGGTAAAGTTTTATATGGATATCGTGCCTCTCATTCAAAGAAGATGCGACTTGATTCTATATAATCTTTGAGATCGTATCATAAACTTTTATGTTTTCATCATCTTTGTGTCAATCGATTTTGTTTTTTGTAAAAAAAAATCACATTTGTTGTGACATCCAAAGCAATGAGACCATTTTGCTGTAAACTAAATCCGCTTTTTACATCAAACGTTTACCCAATATGGATAAAGAACAAAGAAATTCCTATTGGCGTGCCAACATCGCTTTAATTCGGAATCTCTTAATTGTTTGGGCGATCGCTTCTATTGGAGCGAGCATCCTATTTGTTACAGTCCTTAACAATATTCGTTTGGGAAATCTTCCCTTCGGATTTTGGATGGCACAACAAGGGACGATTTTTATCTTCGTCATTTTGATTTTCATCTATGCCTTTCAAATGGACAAACTCGATCGCAAATATAAAGTCGATGCTGATGACAGCAACAAACAAACTCCCCTCAGCCCAGACTCACCCCCAACCCCAACCCAACCCCAGCCCAGATCCACCCCCAATCCCTCCCAAGAGGAGGGACCAAGAGGAGAGACCAAGAGGGGAGACCAAGAGGAAAGCAACCCATAACAAACAACCAATAATCAATAACCAATAAATAAAAATGACTGTAGAAGCGTGGACATTTTTGTTCGTCATTCTTTCTTTTCTCCTTTATACCTACATTGGCTGGCGATCGCGAGTCAAAGATAGCAAGGGCTTTTTTGTGGCCGAACAAGGGGTGCCAGCCATTGCCAACGGTGCCGCTACCGCCGCCGATTGGATGTCGGCAGCCTCATTTATCTCCATGGCGGGATTGATTTCTTTTCTCGGTTACGACGGTTCGATTTACCTGATGGGATGGACGGGAGGATTTGTCCTCTTGGCACTCCTCCTCGCCCCCTATCTGCGGAAATTCGGTAAATATACCGTTCCAGATTTTGTCGGCGATCGCTACTACTCCACCGCCGCCCGTTTGGTAGCCGTGGTGGCGGCGATTTTTGTTTCTCTAACCTACGTTGCCGGACAAATGCGAGGCGTAGGTATCGTCTTCAGTCGCTTCCTGCAAGTTCCTGTCGGCGCAGGAGTCGTTATCGGCATGGTCGTCGTGGGTTTCTTCGCCGTTTTGGGGGGAATGAAGGGCATTACTTGGACTCAAGTGGCACAATATACCGTGCTCATTATCGCCTATTTGATTCCTGCCTTCGCGATCGCTTGGACCCTCACGGGCAATCCCATTCCTCAATTTGCTTTCACCTTTAGCGATATCGTCGAAAAACTCAATACAATCAGCATCGATTTAGGGTTTAACGAGTATACCCAACCCTTTGTCAATAAGTCCATGTTAGATGTCCTCTTTATCACCATTGCTTTAATGGTAGGAACTGCGGGACTGCCTCACGTGATCGTTCGCTTTTACACCGTCCCCAGCCCTCGGGCGGCAAGGTTTTCAGCAGGTTGGGCTCTGTTATTCATTGCCTTGCTGTACACCACGGCACCGGCGATCGCGGGATTTGCCCGATATAACCTCATCGATAGCTTGCACGGACAATCCCTCGAACAGATTCAAGAATTAGATTGGGCGACGAAATGGGAAAATACAGGCTTATTGGCCTTTGACGATAAAAACGGCGACGGGCGCATCGAATTAACCCCCGACCCGGAAAGCAACGAAATGACCATCGATCGCGATATTATCGTGCTTTCTACACCAGAAGTCGCCAACCTCGCCCCTTGGGTCATTGCCCTCGTTGCGGCGGGCGGACTGGCAGCGGCACTCTCCACCGCTTCCGGGTTGTTATTGGTCATCTCCAGTTCCATCGCCCACGATGTTTATTTTCGCATCGTCAACCCCAATGCGTCTGAGTCCCAACGGGTAATGGTGGGGCGCGTGATGGTCGGATTTGCCATTGCGATCGCGGGTTATTTTGGGGTTAATCCTCCCGGTTTTGTCGGACAAGTGGTTGCTTTTGCCTTTGGGTTAGCGGCGGCGAGTTTCTTCCCGGCAATTATTCTGGGGATTTTTGACAAGCGCACTAACAAAGAAGGGGCTATCTCCGGCATGGTTATCGGGTTGGCGTTTACGGCGTTTTATATCATCGGCGTGAAATTCTACGGAATGTCCGCGTGGATGTTTGGCATTTCCGCAGAAGGAATCGGAACTGTAGGGATGGTGTTAAATTTTGCCATTACCCTAATCGTCTCGCGTTTGACCCCGCCGCCCCCGTTAGAAGTGCAACAATTAATCGAGGATTTGCGTTCTCCAGAACACGCCCCTCCTGCCCTTGCAGATGTGGGTGAAGCAGAGTTGGATTAATTTTTGGGTGTCCGACTCAATTCGATCCCCCTCCCGTCCCCCTTGGAAAGGGGGAAGCCAGAAAGCCAGAGGATTCTCCCCCCTTGATAAGGGAGGCAGGGGGGATCGACACTAACAACGATCGCATTTCCCTTTGAGAATTACCTCATAACCCTCGAGCTGAAAACCGGGAGGGAGGCGATGAATGGGTAATTCTCCCAAAGCATCCCAATCGAGATCCGCGATCGCGCCGCAATTTTGACAGATAAAATGATGGTGAGGCGTAATGCGGGCATCGTAGCGCGTCACCCCTTCATCCAACAGCACCTCCCGCACCAAGCCCACTTCTCGCAGTACCGTTAACGCACTGTAAACGCTGGCTTTAGAAGCGATTGGCAACTCGCAGTTAATCTCTGTCAAAATAGCTTCAACCGTCGGGTGATCGTCGCGATGGAGAAGATTGGCATAGACGGCAAAACGTTGAGGGGTAATTCTCAACCCCTTGGCTTTCATTTGTGCCTTAATGGCTTGCATCTCGGCTGCCGATATTTTTAGATTATCCATCTCTTATCTCCCCCTTTGTCAAAGAGCGATCGCATATCCTCCCATTGAAGGGCATTCATTGCGTTTTTCTTCTACAATAACATTCCTTTCTAAGAATAATTCTGAGAAAGCCAGAAAAAATTTTTAGAAAGGATGACTCAGGGAAAGAAACGGGTAAAATCGTAAAACTCAGCCAATGCGGCGATAGGTAATAGACAATGGGCAATAGGAAATAGTCCCTTCCTCGTTTTCCAATGACCGATTACCAGTGACCGATTACCGATTACCGATTACCCGTCATTATGATTCCCAATCTTTTAATCCGTAGAAAAACTCACTTTGTGCTTTGGCGACCGGGAAAAATCGTACCGCGTCCCCTGCTGTGGATCGGTCGGTTTCAAGATGGGGCAAAAGATCCCTACGCGGATTTTCGCGAAATAGCCCTTTCCCCCAATCTTAGTTTTCGGGAATTGTGGGAAGTGGCAGCAAAAGACTGCAATCTGATTGATGGCGAGGTTTATTCTTATTGGTTTAAGGTTTATAACACCAACCCCTATCCCTTCACGGGGGAAAACGAAATTCTTTACTGTACCGATCCTTTCGCTACTGCGATCGATCGCCGAGAAGGGCGACTAGCCCCCAAACCTCCCGATGCGGGCGGAGTGGTCAGCGACGATCCTGCCAGTGTTGTTCTCTACAAAAATGGTACGTTGATTCCCTGCGATTGCAACGGTCAAACCCCCACCCCACAAGTCCAGCATCCCAACCCCGCTCTTGCCCCAAACAATCGCCTCGTCATTTATGAACTCCCCACTCGTTGGACGAAAAAAGCAGGGGATAATTTAGAAATAGGAATGGGAACGTTTCGCGATGCAGTTGCCTTATTAGATGTTGAAGCAACGCCGCCAGATTTTCCTCAAGTGGCAGCTTTAAAATCGGGAATTGCCCATTTGCAGGAATTAGGGGTCAATGCGCTGGAATTACTTCCTCCTGCCGATAGCGAAGATATTTTGGAATGGGGTTATGGCACTGCCAATTTCTTATCCGCCGATTTCCACTTAGGCTATCCCAATGGACAAAACGATCCCACGCCTTTAACGGACTTGGCCGCTTTAGTGGATCTGTGCCATCAAAATAACCTGCGCTTCTTTATCGATATTGTCATGGCATTTGCCCGAGGCAATCCCTATGGCAATATCAATTTTCTCGACTTTTTTATTCAATGGAATAGCGGCGACCCGGAACAAGGCCGAAGAGATGGTTTTGGCGGCGATTTGCTCAAATATAACTACTGGGTTGAAGGCTATCATCCCGTCACGGGCAAGTCCGGTCGCTTCGTTCCCAGTCGGGAATACATGAAAGTTTATATCGCTCACTGGTTAGAACAATATCGCGTTGATGGCTTGCGTTTGGATAGCATTAATAATATCGATAATTATGACTTTTTGCAGGAGTTTAAGAACTTTGCATCGCAGTATTGGCAAGATCGCAGCGGCGAAAGCGATCGCTTTTTGGTCGTCGGAGAAGATTTAAGCGTTCCCATTCCCATTATTCATCAAGGACGCTTGGATGGGTTGTGGAATGAAAAATTCAAGCATATTTTGCGACAGGTGATTTTAGGTCAAAACGGCCGGGGAGATTCGAGTTTTGAATGGAGCATTCGCAAGCTGATCGATTGTCGCTATCTCGGCTTCAGTAATGGCACCCAAGTAGTTAATTATATCACGTCTCACGATGTTGGTGGAGCGGGGAACGAACGACTTTTCGATTACCTCGTCAATTGCGGTATTTACGATACAGAAAAACGTATCGAACTCGCCTTTGTTTGTTTGCTGACGGCAGTAGGAATCCCGATGATTTTAGCAGGGGAAGAATTTGCCGACCAGCACGATCTCGATATTGAAGAAGAACACGCCAACCACAAACAAATCGACCCGGTTAATTTCGATCGCCTGCAAGATGATTGGCGACAGCGCATTTTTACCTATGTTTCCCGCTTGGTCAAGTTTCGGACTCTCTCCAATGCTCTCGCTTCCGACGACACGGATTTTATTCACGTTGATTATGCAGAAGGGAAAAAAGTAATCGTTTGGCAGCGAGGACGAGGAGAGGAAATGGTTGTCGTTTTGGCTAATTTTTCCGATTATGGAACTCCCGATCCTTTTGAGAAGGATAGCGAATATGTAGTTCCCAATTGGCCGTTTACTCCTCAAGGGAAATATTGGCAAGAAATAACGCAAGATCGTATGGTTTTACCGCAATGGGTGGGACGAGAACCAATTTTTCCTTGGGAAGCGAAAGTGTATACTTTAGTTAATGGATAAATTAGCTGAATATCCGGTTCGATATCCTGTCGTTTGATATTGAACTGGGTCTCGTTGAAAAAAGAGAATGAGTCATTTCAATTCTCAATTCTCAATTCTTTTTGGTCGGATAAAAGAAAAGGATCGCTAAAGGTAGGATTATTGATAAACTCCTCATCGGTCAAACTCTGCAAAAAAGCAATTAAATCTAATCGTTCTCGTTCTGTTAATTGAAACCCATTAATAAACGGACTTTTGTAAGGATTCTGATGGCCGACGCCTGCATATTGTCCTTCTGTAATTGTTCGACCTCCAGCTTGATAATGAGCGATCGCTTCGTCGAGGGTTGCAATACTCCCATCGTGCATATAGGGAGCCGTGAGGGCAATATTTCGCAGCGTTGGGGCTTTAAAATGTCCCATATCGTCAGGGTTGTGGGTGATTTCAAAAAGACCGGGATTTTCAGGTGGATAAGCTCCTTGTCCATCAATATTGTAGAGTCCGGTATTGTGATAAGAAATCTCGACAAAAGCCAAGCGTTCGTGTTGGATGGAATCGCTAAAATTTAATCCACCATGACAGTGAAAGCATTCGAGACGTTCGCTAAAAAATAATCGTTCTCCTCGTTTGGCTGCTTCAGAAATAGCATAGCGATCGCCTTCATAACGGTAGCGATCGTAAGGAGAATGAAAGGATACGAGAGTCCGCTCGAAAGATGCGATCGCTCGCGTTAAATTTCGTAAATTAATCGGTTTTTCTTCTTCTGGAAAAGCCTTCGCAAACATCTGAGAATATTTGGAATCGTTTGCTAGAGTAGCTAGTATTTCCGCTTCTTTCCCGACCATTCCTAATTCTACTGGTTCTTCTCCAAATAAAGGCACGAGCATTTGCGTTTCTAAATCCTTCATCAGAGGATTATTCCATGTTAGAACGGAGTTATAGGCAATATTAGCCAAACCCATAGAATTTCTAGGATGAAGTTCTCCCGTTGCCCCCACGCCAACTTTTTTACCATCAGTAAATGCTAATGCTTGCAGGTGACAGGAACCACAAGAAAAATCCCCTGTTACGGAAAGTTGTTTTTCGTAAAAAAGATAGCGTCCTAACTCCACTTTATCAACCGTCATGGGGTTATCATCGGGAACGATGGGTTTGGGAGTCCATTCGGGAAGATTCCATGAATAGGAAGAAGATGCGATCGCGGCTGAATTTGTCGATAAACATTGACTCAAACCCAGAGAAATTCCTACCGATAGCACAAAAATAATCGCTAAATTTAGCCAATCTTTAAACATTCCTTTTCCTATCCAATCTTAAGCGAGTATTAGGGCGATTATTCAACTCTGAAAAAAGTTGATTGCGATTCTAAATTGTCATTAAAAGGAAGTCCTAGATTTTTCATAATACCCAAACAATCTCCATCTTCAGGAGAAGACATACAACCGGAAGGCGTATTCGGTTGATTGACCGTCAAGTTCGTATTTTCTAACAAAGCAGCGAGATCCGCAACAATGATATTTTTGTCAGGATCGAAGTCTAAAAAAACAACTGTCGAACGATTGGGATTGGTACAACTTGAAGGTTGAATATCTGCCGCTAACGTTCCACATCCGGTACTGCCGAGGTGAATGCCAAAAGCATTATTATGATGGTGATGTCCTCCTCCATGAGTTCCTCCTTTACTTGCCATTTCTCCCACCATTAAATCGACCCGCATAAATTTATAACCCCCGCGCCAATTCCACCACAAAGACGTTAAATTAAGGGGAGAAGAAGCCAGAGTTGCGTCTTCATGGTTCAAACTAACGGGAACGCCAAGAACGAATTGAATTCCAGTATAATTTCCTTCGGGAACAGTGCCAATGACGATATCTCGCGTCGGAGTCGTCCCATTGCTGCAAGAAGCAGATTTATCTTCAAAATCGAGCAACGCAACGTTTTGATATTGCCATTTTTCATCTTGAGTTAGGGTTAGAGGCACAAGATTATTATCGGAGTCTCGCAAGGCAATTTCTGAGACATAAAAACGGAAATCGCTAAATCTTACGGCTGTATTTTGCGTGCCTAAATTCGGATAACTCGTACCGCATTCAAAAATACGATCGCCGACTCGACCTTGAAAGCGAAGGGTAATGGAGCGATCGTCCCTAGCCTTTGCGGATGGAGCAGACAATAAACCTTCCGTAAAGATTCCCAAAAAAGACAAAAGTAAAGTCAAAGAAAATAGAGATAATTTTGATTGCATTGGTAACTTGATTTGTAATTTGCGGCAACTCAATTGATGAATGAGTGGCTAAATGATAAATTTTCAATATTATAGAAAAGTGCTTTATTTTTGTCAAAAGACAGAACGTCGATTTTGTCGATCGACACAACTCATTCGTTTATTAATGGATCGATATCTGGATTTTCAGGATTATCGACTTTAAAAAACGATTGAGTTTCAATACTAGCAATTCCAGCAATAATCGAATAGTTCGTTTGGATACTTCTTCAAGAAAATCTAATTTTTGATTATTATTCGGTTTTCCAGATGAGCGCGATCGCTTCTTTTTTGCCGCTTTTCCTATAGCACAATGGACTGGGTAGATTCTAAAAATCGACGATCGAGGAGCAGGGAATGTGTTAATATTTTAGTATCTATCAGAAGAGATAAGCCCATGAAATTGAAAGAGAAAATGCCTGAAAATTGGTCGGCAATTTTAGCAGAGGAGTTTGAGAAGCCTTATTTTGAGGAGTTAGAAGCGTTTGTATTAAAGGAATATGAAATGCAAACCGTTTATCCGCCGATCGAGCAAATTTTTGCTGCTTTTGAATATATTGCTTTTGAAGACGTGAAAGTCTTGCTTTTGGGTCAAGATCCCTATCATGGAGAAGGACAAGCACACGGGTTGTGTTTTTCCGTGAAGGATGGGGTAAAAATTCCGCCTTCTTTGCGGAATATTTTTAAAGAACTCAATACAGATATCGGTTGCGATATTCCTCACACAGGATGCTTGACAGAGTGGGCAAAACAGGGCATTTTATTGCTGAATGCCGTGCTGACGGTACGGAAAAAAGAAGCAGCCTCTCATGCTTCTCGGGGTTGGGAAACGTTTACTAATGCCGTGATTAGTAAATTGAGCGATCGCAGCGATCCCGTTGTTTTTCTCTTATGGGGAGGATATGCCAGAAAAAAAGCCAAGTTAATTGACAAAAAGTGCCATATTATTATTGAATCGGCGCATCCTTCTCCATTATCGGCAAAAAAATTCTTTGGCACTCGTCCTTTTTCTAAAGTTAACAAAGCCCTGCAAAAATTTGGTCATTCTCCTATTGATTGGCAATTACCAACAAACAACTAACAACTAACAATAAATAACCAATGAATTTACTATTTCACCTTGCAATTCCCATTAAAGATATCACCCAAGCTAAATCCTTCTATGTTGAAGGATTGGGTTGTGAAGTCGGTCGCGAAACTGCTAAAGCTGCTATTTTAAACTTTTATGGTCATCAGGTTACGATTCACGAGACTCCAGACGAACTTCCTCGGCAAAATGGCATTTATCCGAGACATTTCGGCTTAATTTTTCCTGAAGAAAAAGACTGGGAAAATCTAGTCACAAAAGCCAAAGAAAAACAATTAAACTTTTACCAAGAACCAAAAACTCGCTTTCTGGGTCAGCTAACGGAACACCGCACTTTCTTCTTAGAGGATCCCTTTCACAATTTATTAGAGTTCAAATTTTATCGCAATTACGAGGCAATTTTTGGCGGGCGAGAAATTGCAGCAGTGGGCGATCGCTAATCGAAAATAGAGGATGAGGCAGTAATTGCGAAACGAGCAGTTTAAGGATTGTAGCGAAAACCACAGTGCGATCGCTAGATCGATTATTCTGTGGATTAGGCTAAAAATCAACGAAAATTTACCAATAGTTTGTATGCACCTAAGCGAACTGACTCATCCCAATCAGTTGCACGGCTTGTCCCTCCGGCAACTGGAGACTATTGCCAAGCAAATTCGAGAAAAGCATCTGCAAACCATCGCCGCAACAGGGGGACACCTCGGACCCGGTTTGGGGGTGGTTGAATTGACCATCGCCCTTTACCAGACCCTCGACCTCGATCGCGATAAAGTCATTTGGGATGTGGGACATCAGGCTTATCCCCACAAAATGCTCACGGGACGCTACAACAATTTTCACACGCTACGGCAAAAGGACGGCATTGCCGGCTATCTCAAACGTTGCGAGAACAAATTTGACTGTTTTGGTGCCGGACACGCTTCGACCAGCATTTCGGCAGGTTTGGGAATGGCTTTGGCACGGGATCTCGCGGGGGATGATTTTAAAGTCGTTGCCGTCATCGGCGACGGGGCATTAACAGGAGGCATGGCATTAGAGGCGATCAACCATGCAGGACACCTGCCCAATACAAATCTCATGGTAGTCCTCAATGATAATGAGATGTCCATTTCTCCCAATGTAGGGGCAATTTCGCGCTATCTCAATAAAGTGCGCCTTAGCGATCCCGTGCAATTCCTCAGCGATACCCTCGAGGAACAATTCAAGCACCTGCCTTTCGTCGGGGAACAACTGTCCCCCGATATGGAACGCCTCAAAGATGGCATGAAGCGTCTCGCCGTGTCTAAAGTCGGGGCAGTCATTGAAGAATTGGGCTTTAAGTATTTTGGACCCATCGACGGTCACAATTTAAGCGAACTGATTTCCACCTTCAAACAAGCGCATCACATGCAAGGTCCCGTCCTCGTTCACGTCGCCACGGTGAAGGGGAAAGGTTATGAAATTGCCGAAAAAGATCAAGTGGGCTATCACGCACAAAAACCCTTCGATTTGAAAACGGGTAAAGCGCATCCGTCCAACAAACCCACTCCCCCCAGTTACTCGAAAGTATTCGCCCATACCCTCACCACTTTAGCCGAACGCAACCCGAAAATTATTGGCATTACAGCAGCCATGGCAACGGGGACGGGGTTGGATAAGTTCCAGAAAAAACTCCCCAAACAGTATATCGATGTCGGTATCGCCGAACAGCACGCCGTTGCGTTAGCGGCGGGTTTTGCTTGTGAGGGCATGCGTCCGGTGGCGGCGATTTATTCCACCTTCTTGCAACGGGGATACGATCAGATCGTTCACGATGTCTGCATTCAAAATCTCCCTGTCTTCTTCTGTTTGGATCGGGCGGGAATTGTCGGAGCGGACGGTCCGACGCATCAGGGGATGTACGATATATCCTATCTGCGCTGTCTGCCCAATATGACGATTATGGCACCGAAGGACGAGGCAGAGTTGCAACGCATGGTAGTGACGGGGATCGAACATACAAGCGGACCGATCGCTATGCGCTATCCTCGGGGTAGCGGTATTGGTGTACCGTTGATGGAGGATGGTTGGGAGGCCCTTCCTATTGGTAAAGGAGAAATTCTCCGCAATGGGGACGATCTCCTGTTGTTGGGTTATGGTTCCATGGTCCAGACGGCGATGCAGGTGGCGGAAATTTTGAGCGAACACAGTATCTCTGCAACGGTGGTGAATGCCCGTTTTGTGAAGCCTTTAGATCGGGAGTTAATTTTGCCTTTGGCGGAACGCATCGGTAAGGTGGTGACGTTAGAGGAAGGTTGTTTAATGGGCGGTTTCGGTTCTGCGGTGGCGGAATGCTTGTTAGATAACGATATTCTCGTTCCGGTGAAGCGGTTCGGGGTGCCGGATATTTTGGTGGATCACGCTTCTCCCAATGAGTCTAAGGCAGATTTGGGTTTGACGGGTTCGCAAATCGCCGAGAAGGTCTTGCAAATGTTCTCTAGCAAGCAGCCTTCGGTAGTGAGTTAGTTATGATAGTGGGGTGAATAAATATGTTCACCCCAAACTCAGAAAAGTTTGCTAACATTGAGAAAGTTTTTCAGGCGGTGCATCAAACACAATAAATTTCAATCTAGTGTGAAGTCACCGTAAAATGAGTAACTGGCAAAATTTTTTTTCAAACTTACCCAGCCCACTTAAGTTTTTGTTTGTTTTAGGTATTGGTGTAGATATTGGTGTTAGTTTCAATGATGAATTTAGAGGTCTTATTTTACCAAATACACAATCAGAACCATTACCAGTTTCTCAAACACCAGATGATAATTCATTAACTGTTACAGTTATTGTGCGGGATGAAAATCGTGAGGGAATCAAAAAAGCAACTGTTAAACTCCTATATGGTACTATTCCTGACGTGCAAGAAACTGATGATAATGGTCATGTTAGTTTCGTTATCAATAATCCAGTACAAGATGCTCGGGTTGTAGTGTCTAAGTCTGGTTTTGTCGAGGGTGAGCGCAATATTTCTCTACAACCAACACGAGTCAAAAAAGAATATTATTTTACATTGAAAAGACAAAAAAGTAATAATCCAGAAATTGAACCAACGCCGAATATTACAGAATCTCCAATACCATCTCTTGAACCATCTCAAAACACTCAATTTTTACGCTCTTCTAAAGTGTTTGATTTTGTTGCAAATCTTGAAAAGTGTACGTTACAAAATCAGGTAATTAAATGTTTTTTTTCATTTAAAAATACCAATGAAGAAAACACTTCATTTCGAGTACATCTGGAATATAATAGTAACTATCAAACACTTCTCTTGGTCGCAGGAAAGGATTATGTACTTAGCAGAATTAAATTGGGTAGTAATGAGGAAACAAGAAATTACCTCGATAAAGTTATCATTGGTGAAGAAGACTATGATTTAGAAATAACTTTTGAGAATGTAGAGATTGAAGGTAACATCATACCAAGACTGCTAATTAGTTGTTGGGATCATAACGAGAATCGAGCAGTTAAATTTGATTTTAAAGATATTCCTATTTCTTTGTAAAATGGAGAATCGTACGCCAATTTTTTGAGGATTTTGGTGCGTTACTCTGTCACTAACGACACCCTACAAACGATGTAATTGCAAAATAGCCTATTTCTCAATTGAGGAAGGAATTATGGACAACTCAAAACTCATGATGAACTGTCAAACTTACGAGGAAGTCATTCAAAATATCTGCGATCGCCTTGAACAATACGATCGCATTAACATTGAATGCTTTGGGCATTCCTGCCAATGCGAAGGCAAATCGGAGGTTTTACATCAGATTGATATTTTGATTTCCTACAGTCCAGATCGCGATCGCACCTACAAAATTGCCATAGAATGTCAGCATTGGAATGAAAAAATCTCCAAAGATGTTGTCATGAAACTTCATTGTATTTGTGACGATTGCAAAATAAGTAAAGGAATTGTTATCTCTAACATTGGATTTACAACTGATGCAATTAAATATGCCCAATATGCAAATATCTCATTGGTAAAATTGCAAGAGATAGAATCAGAAAATTTCAAGGAAAGTATTTTAAATCTGTCAGAAACAGTAACGCATTTTCAAAACCTGCAAAGGATGAGCGATCGCGAATTTCTGAAAAGTGTCATCATTAATCCTTCACTTGATTTTTTGAACGATCCAGAAGAAGATATTTATACCCTAGAAGACGGAAAACCATTTCATGTGTAAAGGTAAAATTGTCTTAGTTCCTTTTATATTTGATGACTTATCCTCCATTAAAATACGTCCTAGTTTATGTTTAACCGCTCCGATTGGAAAATATAATCATGTTATTCTTGCCTTGATTACCAGTCAAATTCCAACAAATTTATTAGATACCGATTATGTTCTCAGTAATCATCATCCCGATTTTTCCTTGAGTGGTTTGAGTAGACATTCTACAATTAAACTCGAACAGTTAATGACCGTTCGCGCATCTGTTATTAAACGCGAACTCGGTCAATTATCAAGCGAGACTCAAAATCAAATTGCTGAGATATTGTGCAAAGTTTTAGAATATTGAAACGCGATCGCTTTTGCAATTATACTAAACATTGGAATGCACTGCTATAAATTAAATAGACTTGCCGTATCGCCTAACGTTTAGAGAGACTCAAAGTAAATGTAACCATGAGACAAAATCCTAAAATTAAGGGGACGATCGCCGCAATATAAAAAACCTGTTCCAAAGGGCGATCGCCTAACAAAAAGCCAAATAAAGCAGGGGAAAGAAACTGCCCGAGAAAGTTCGTTCCCGTCCCCGCAGCAAGAACTGTCGATTGCAATTCGGAAGAAGCAATATTAGATAAAAGGGTGTAAATATTGGGCAGAACAATCCCAAAACCAATCCCCAATAAACCCATTGCCAACAAGAACAGATACAAGCGATCGAATTGAGGAATTGCCGTTAATACGAGGGCAACAATTCCAAACCCCAAAGCCGTCGCAGGAATCAGTCCCAAACGTCGCGTTAACTGGCGAACCCCAAAAGCCGCGATCGCCGCAGAACCGATCGCTTGAGTCGCTAAAACAATCCCATTAATTGCCGTTCCTGCACCAATTGTTGCTTTCAAATGACTGGGCAAATTAATCACTATAGCATAAGCCGTTGCAGCCGTCAAGCAAAGGGTTAAAAATAATTGCCATGTTAAAGGATTGGCAATCACTTTTTGCAATCCTTGAGTATCGCCTGTAATTGCCGCAAGAGATTTCACCGAAGTCGTTGTGTCTTCAGGTTGTTGGAAAGCAATAAGAACGAGCAAAGCAAAAGGAATTGCTAACCCATACAATAGAAAAGAAACTCGCCATCCCAATATTCCCAATAACCCAGCCGAAATGGGATAAACAATATTCGCGATCGCCAAAACGCTAGAAACATAAGCGATCGCTTGGGCGCGGGCTTCTGCGGACTCGTAGCGTCTCACTAATAAACCCAAACTCGCGGCGGCAATTCCCCCACTGGCAGCCCCCACCAAGCCTCGGGTAATCAGAAGGGGAGTAAAATCATTCATTAACCCCCCTGCCATGCCAAATAAGGCGTATAAAATCAGAGAAACGACTAATACCCTAACTTGCCCGAGGCGATCGGCTAACAGCCCCAAAATGGGGCTAAAAAGCGCAACCGTTAAATAATGCGTACTGACCAAATAACCCGCTAGCGAGCGATCGAGTTGCAGTTGTTCGATGATTTCCGGTAAAACAGGAGCAATAACGGCTCCAGTTAAGACAATTAAAGATCCCGTTGCAAATAAAACAAACAACGAGCGATCGCGCCAAGTGAATTCCATTGATTAATAATACTGGTGACTGGTGACTGGTAACTGATTTATAGCATTTGCAAAATTTCTTTAATTTTTTGTTGGCGATCGCGGCTAAACAATGCAAAGATTAAACTTGCAATAACGTAGGGAATCGCAAAAGCACTCCCTAAATATCCACGCCAGCGACTCCAAGAAAAAATCGCTCGCCATGTAGGATAAACACGCCAAAAACGGTTGATCGAGCATACCATATCATCTCCCAATGCTGTAACTTCGTGCCACCATCCCGCAGGAATATATAAAATTTCTCCCGGTGCGAGAAGAATTTCTTGCTTGTATGGCAGTGCTTTTTTATAATTGGGAAAGGCTTGCATATCCGGCTTTTCAGGGTACAATTGACTGAACCACGATCGCAACTTTAAACCCCGATAAAAATGCACGAGTATGGGAAATGGATACAGATTAGAAGTTTGGGATGACGGAAAAAGAACAATCTTTTTCGTGCCGTAGAGTTGGATTAATGTCCCATCCATTTGATCGTAATGCAAACATTCCACGTGACCGCCAGGTCCCACCCAAATGTTAAAATGACTGATAGGTTTGTCGAGTCCGAAAGCAATAATTTTTTTTCTGGCTTCTTGTAAAGCAGCTTCTTGTTTTAACGGCGTTTCATTAATTGAGCATTTTGCTAAATAAATATCTTTTTCATGAGCTTCTCGACTGCGTAATAGCTCCCCATATTCTCGAAATGTTTTGTAGTCTGCTTTAACGCCACTGCCAATACTTTCCCACTCTCTTTTATCTTGTTGATAGCGCTCTTTTCCATATTGTCGCATGAGAAATTTGCGATCGCCCAATTTTTCTACGAGAAAGTCTAAATCCCATTCTGATTTTCCCTCGAGCAACCCCGTGAGAATAACCGGAGTTCCTGTTTTTTGGTATCGCTTGACAAATTCTGTTTTGGTTAGATCCGTCAAAGAAACTCGCGCGATCGCGGGAATCATCCCATCTGAATTCGAGTTGAGTCGAGGATTTACTTCTGTTGTCATGAGCGATTTTAGTACAATTGTTTGTAACAAAAAAATAATCGAAGTTTGATTATAAAATAATCTGTACGCAACTTGGAAGGTTTTTGAATATCAAGCAAGCATAAACATTTTTTGTTTACTTATTCAATCTTCTTTTTTCTCACAAAAAAGGTCAAATAAGTTTTTTTTATGAGGCCCTGACAATCTTTAAGCCTCGCTCAATCATTTTTACTATCATAAATTATCGCTTCAATTATTAGAGTGCGTGCATGAGGGAAGCAACCCGAAAACCAATAATGACGTAGCCGTCGTCACGAGTGGTGTTGCTGCGACTGGACGCACGGCAGTAATTGGGATTTCCACCCCACGAACCACCACGCATACTGGTACTAATATTTTTATTTAATAATTGCTTGAGATTTTTAGATACATTTTGATAATCATTATCATCCCAAACACTCCCATCTGTCGGTGCTCCTTCATAATTATTGTGCCACGGGTCTAAACACCATTCCCAGACATTTCCGTGCATATCGTATAAGCCAAAGGCATTCGGATAAGGAAATTCATCTACTGAAGTTGTTTCCTTTCGATATTTCCCTTTCGGTTCATTGGCAAAAGTATAATTTCCGTTATAATTGGCTAAATCCGTTGTTATTGTCTCTCCAAAATGAAATGGCGGATAACCTCCTTCTCCTAATCTTGGGAGAAGAGTTGGAGAAAAGGGTGCACGACAAGCATATTCCCATTCTGCCTCACTAGGTAGTCTATAATTTAGTCCTATCAGTTTTGATAGTCTAGCACAAAACTCGATTGCATCAAACCAAGAAACTCGCTCTACGGGACGCCGATCGCCTTTAAAACGGGATGGATCGGGATCGAGGTCTCTTTCTATGGTTGCCACTCGCGTTACAACTTCTCGCCACTGTGCTTGGGTAATCGGAGTTTTTCCCATGAAAAAAGGTTTCACCGTGACTTGATGTTGAGGTTGTCCATCATCGTAACTCTGTTCTCCTGACGATCCCATCATAAAAGTTCCCCCCGGAATAGATACCATATCCAGAGAGACCTCACTGCCTATATTCACTCGATGAAAGTTAGCCGATCGCTTCTCTTTCCGAACAATCTTCCCGCGATTGTCAACTGTCACAACCTCAAACTCAAATCGCCTCATCTTTTTGATCCTACAACCCGATAACTTAACCAAACGCTTTCCACCTCTAGCAATACCATACTTCTCCTCCAAAACCTAGAAAGAAGCATTTGTGAGTAATCATCAAGAGAAAAGTCTCAAAAAGCAGAAATCTTCCGTAACTGTATAACGGAAGATTTCTGTAAAAATGAACTTGGCATCGAGCTATTGTGCCGGGAGGCAACCCTCCAAGTATCGTGGCCGCGGCAACATTTCACAACCGAGTTCGGGATGGAGTCGGAGTGGGACTATTGCGCTAAAGACACCAAGAATGGTTTGAAACCT
>JAGHZQ010000102.1 GCA_017746715.1 Cyanobacteria bacterium SBLK | reverse complement strand
TCGTTATCCTGTCGTCAAAAAAGGTTTTTCGCGGGTCAAAAAAAATAAATCTGGTTAATTTGTTCCCTGATTTCCTCAATTTTCTTCCCTTCCTCAGCTTTCCGTTCTTAGCTGAGTTCTTTTCCATAGTCTAAACTCTAGGACTAAAGTAAACGCACTCCAATAGTAAGGATGAGTGAAATCGCGATCGCCCAACTCCTGCAATTCTTCCGTCAAGGTAAAAGTACCTCCCCGTCTGACTAATTCTCCGTCTTGCAAGCGCACGTCCCCAGATAACAAAGAGAGTTGCGCCTGTCTGACGGCTTCGGCTTTTATGGGGGCTTCTCGCAATTGTTCGTAAAAACTCACCATAAAACTCAAACTACCCGCGTCGCTCGCGTACCACAAACTCCCCAAAGCCGATTTTACCCCCGCCGCCACGGCTAACCCAGCAAAACCCAACTCGGCATCCGTATCGCCCAATGCCGTGCGACAGGCACTTAAAACAAGGAGTTCGATCGCGGGCTCGTACAGTCCCAATTGTCGCAACTCGTCGAGTCCCAACTTGTCCGCCCCCACCTGAATGTAAGAGCGATCGGGCCGGCCGGGTTTAAAATCGGCATGGGTGGCGAGGTGCAGCATCCCGTAAGGAATTCCCTCTCGAGCCCGTTGCAACTGCTTGAGACTAAAATCTTCATTGAGATAGCGATCGCCTTCCCAGAGTTCGGTAGTGAGAATATCGAGTTCGGCGGCAACGGCGGGGAGGGATTCGCGATCGCGAAAGCGTTCGGCTCCCATGGCCAAAACGCTCATGGAACGAACGTCACCGGGTTGCAGGTTCGTCAGTGCCAGACTGGGCATGAGACTAAGGCTGTAGTGTTCCATTAAGAAACCGTTGCCGTCGTGGAGAGCCGCCACGGGAAGCGATCGCAAGCCTCGATCGAGGAGGAGGGCCAGATGTTCGATGCCCTGCGCTTGTAAATCGGTTTCAATGGGGGCAACGAGCATTTGATAGAGACTGCGAGCGTGAGGCAGATAAGCCTCGGGACGGCGAAGGTTCGTGATGGTGCGGCGGAACTGACGGGCGGCCTCGATGACCGATGCGCGGGTTTGTCCGGTGGGGCGCACGATCGGGTCTCCGGCAGGGGTGACGAGGAGGAGATGGAGACGATCGAGGTCGGCATCGGCTCGGGAATCGTGATGGAAGCCGAGGGGGGGGACGAAAATAGCATAGAGGAGGGCGGGTTGCACTCCCGTCGCCGTCGCAGCGTTTTGCAGGCTGGCTTGGGCTTTCTCGATGAGGGCGCTATCTCGAGTATCGTCCTCGGTACTGGCATCTTCTCCGCTGGGATTTTCGAGGGTTTTCGCTGAGATGCCGGCTCCGAAATAGCCGCTAAAATCGTCGCGAAAATATGCGTCGGCTTCTTCAATACCAAAATCGAGCAGGGCGGGAATTTCGGCAATGTCCAATGTTGTTAAGTCGGCGGTGACGGTTAAAAGTTGCGAGAACTCGCTGTGGGTGAGGGTTATCGTTTCGATCGCCTCAAACTGATAAAGAACGATCTCTGCAAGGATCGGACTGGACTCGGCAACGGAAAGCAGGGCAATATCGCCTTCTCGATCGTTATAGAAAAAGGATTGCATGGGTGCAATGGCAAACCCGCCCGAGGCGATCGCGCCTGCGGTGCCATTGATGCGGTCGTCGCCGACGATAAAGGGAGTCGTACCCCTGCCACCGTGACGGATGGTAATCGCACCGCCGTCCGTTCCTCCTGCGGTAGAAATGCTGGCTTCGGTGTCATTGCGATCGCGAAATGTCTCCGTGGCGCGAAAATAGTCGGAGGTATTCACATCTACCGTGCCGCCTGTTTTTGCCCCTTGGCTGTTGATGCGACTGACGGAGATGGCCGCTTCGGCATGGAGAATCACGCTACCGCCGTCTCTCGTACTGCCGCTGGTATCGATCGTATCAACATCGATCGTGCCTTGGGTTTGTACCCAAACATTGCCCCCCGTTCCGGAAGTCGTCACAATATTTCCCGTCGTGACGCTACCGCGATCGTTGTTGATGATAATATCTTGACCGAGACTGGCTAAATCTCCCGTGACGATCCCCTGTCCGGCTTTGAGGGTTAAAGACGCATCAGACGCGATTCCCGTCAGATTGCGGCGATCGGGACTGGCGATGCGTCCGCGTCCTGCTTCGATAATGAGGGGGTTGTTAAAAGTAATATCTTCGGCGAGGGTAACAGTTGCCGTGCCGTCGGCTCGCCCGATAGTGACGGTGGTAAAATCATCACTAATGGCATTGAGATCGTCAGTTCCGAGTTCGAGAGTATTGTTTTGAGCGCTCTCATGCCCTCCCAAGACGATGTCTCGAGGGATCTCGCTTTGTTGCACGGTTAAAGTTCCCGTTCCCGTGACGCTGCCATTGCCACCATTAAAGTCCAGTTCGCCGACGGCAATGGTAACATTATTGTCCCCCGTGTCGAGTTTGCCATCAAAGGTCAGTTCGCCGCCACTGCGAATCGATAGGGTCTCGGTGGGAGAATCGAGGGAAACATCAACGGTAACGCTCGTATCGTTATCGCCAGTATCGACATTACCGTTCAACGCCACATTGCCGCTTCCGGCGATCGCGATGGTATCGGTGGGAGAATCGAGATCGAGTTCTCCGTTAAAAGCCACATTGCCGGTAATATCGATCGCGGCGGCATCGATTGCCGTCTTTTCGCTACCAAAGGTACTGTTTTGCAATGCAATCGTTCGATCCGATCGCAAGGATGCCTCGCCGTTCGCGTTGCCGCTTAAATTGCTATGGGTAATGCGAATCCTCTTTTGGGTAGGATCGGCATAAACGCCGCCTCCTTCTCCCCCGATAGAGCCATTATTGACAATTTGACTGTTCGCAATTTCGAGGCGATTGGTTTTTGCCCAAATTCCCCCCCCGTTTTCTCGGGCAATATTGCCGCGAACGATTGTATTGGCGATCGCTACCGTCCCGCCTGCTGCTATTCCCCCCCCATCGCTAATGGCAGAATTATTTTCAATCAGGCTATTGGAAATTGCTAAACGATTCGTTCCATTGCTAATTCCCCCTCCTGTAGAAGCAGAAACATTATTGGCGATGGTGCTATCGGAAATGGTCACGCGTCCCGAAGTATTTCGCAGTCCGCCGCCTTTAGTCGCTGAAGCATTATTTTCGATTCTGCTATTATTTTTTATCTCTAAATCTCCCGACCAGCCCCAAATTCCGCCGCCATTATTGTTAGAAGAATTATTGGCGATCCTGCTGTTATCAATGGTAACATTACCGCTAAAGGTGCGAATTCCGCCCCCATCTTTTTCAGAAATATTGCCGGCGATCGCGCTATTAGTAATTGTTACCTCTCCCTGTTCGGCCCAAAGTCCCCCACCTTGATAATTCGAGGAATTATTGACGATCGTGCTATTGGTCATCGCAACATCTCCCGTTTTCGCAAAAACTCCAGCGCCGCGATCGTTCGCTAAATTGCCATCAATGGCGCTATTATTACTAATCGTGATATTGCCATTCAGCGTTGCGACTCCGCCCCCATTGTAACCAGAAGAATTGCCGTTAACCGTGCTATTGTTGAGGGTAATATTGCCGCTTTGAACGGAAATTCCCCCGCCACTATTGGCAGCTGTATTATTCGTTACCGTGCTATTGGTCGCTGTTAGATTTCTAGCATTCAAGCGAATTCCTCCCCCCGTACCTCCGGCGGAGTTCCGAGCGATCGTGCTATCATTCAGAATCGCAGTTCCTCGAGAGTAAATTCCCCCGCCGCGATTGCCTGCCGTATTGTTGCGAACCGTTGCATTTTCCAGTCTCAGGGTTCCCGTCCTCACATGAGTAATTGCTCCGCCATTAGCGCCAACCGAGCCATTTTGCAGGGTGAGATCGCGAATTGTGGCATTATTGCCTTGAATTCTGAAAATGCGATCGCCCCCTCCTCCATCAATCAATAGATCGTTTTGTCCGGATCCGTGAATGGTGAGATTATTAACCGACCAGACAATCTGACTGTTTAAATCGATCTGTCCCGTGACGTTAAAAGCGATGGTATCTCCGGCGGTTGCGGCTCCGATTTGGTTTCGCAGAGATCCCGCCGAGCCATCATCGAGTAAATGAGTCACCGTTAACGTATTTAATTTTCCGTCCCAATTTTCAACAATATTTTCGTTAAAGGGAAGGGTTGCTTCAATCGCTCCGGTTTGATATTCTAACGCCCAATTGCCATTATAATTCGCGCTTCCGGTGATATCCGTCGAGGCGGCGACATCTGCTCCCGTTTCTGCCGCGATCGCATTGATAAAGGCTTCTCCCGTTTCTCCCAAAGCAGTCAAACAACTGTACAGTAAGATATCTGCATTTCGGCTTCGCTCAATGCCCTCATGACCGCTCAAAGATTCTCCCCACGATCGCAATTGCTCCCGATATCGATCGAGATTCTCAACACTGACAAAATCTTTCCCCAACCAAAAATTCCCGGTATTTCCTTCTGTCACGAGATGGACTGCTTCAACTTCCGTCCTTTGAGAAAGAGTTTCCGTCACTTTAGCAATTCCGCTTTCTTCGGGGGTGACGACAACGGAAACCGTCCCCGCTTTGCCACCATAAAGAAGACTTTGAGTGTCGCCAATTTTTGCATCAATAAAAACATAATTGACGGGTTCGCTTAAATCTTCAGCAAATAATGTTACCGTTGGGGCGCTATAATTTCCCCCTCCAGTTGTCACCCAAGGAATTTCGGCAGGGGCAACCCGCACTCGATTTGCTGCGGCTAAATTCACCGTTTCTCCGGTTATTTTGCCGGCAATGGAGATATCCCCATTATTGAGGGGGAATTCTGCATTTTGCACGTCCGTTGCGGTTATTTGCGTTGCGTTTTGAATGGCAGGTACTGTCAATAGTGCGGGAATATCTAAAGCTGAAAAATCCGAGGGAATGCGATCGCTTGGCAACTCTAACGCCAGTATTGTTCCCGGTTGAGAAATTCGCACCAAACTCGTTCCCGGTACGGCGGCGATGTTAATATTTCCTCCCGATGCTGTTATGTTTCCCCCATTCAGAACGCTTCCTGCCAAAACATTCAAATTTCCTCCCGTTACGCTCAAATTCCCCGCATTAATAATCGCTCCGGGTTGAGCGAGATCGAAAGCAAAGCGATCGGGATTTCCCGTTAAATCTTGATAATTATTGTTTCCCAAGGCATTAAAATAACGATCGCCAAAACCTATTCCCGTTGCTGTCGTTGCCGTGAAATCGCCGGGAATGTTGAGACTTGCATTTGTACCCAAAACGATTCCGGCGGGATTCATGAGAAAAAGGTTGGCATTCCCCCCCGTTATCTGAATTAAACCATTAATAATTGAGGGATCTCCTCCAACAATGCGACCGAGAATATTGTGAATATTTGCTGATGACAAGAAATTGGCAATCTGTCCCGTATCGAGTCCAAACTGCTCGAAACTGTGAAATAAATTCTCTCCGTCTCCAGAAAGAATTCCGCCTTCAATATCAAATTGTTGTCCGTCAAAATTTACTAAAGTCCCCGTGCTGTCGGATTCGGGAACGATAGATTGAGCCATAATCGGGAAAGAATCTCCCCAGATCGCGAAGAAAATTCCCGCAAGAGCAAAATAAGACAGCGATCGCCTAGACATAATGGTTTAAACTCCTTTGCATAGGCACACACCTCGATTTTTAAGCATTATTGTTTCTTTTGATTGGATGAGAGAGGGTCCCGACGATCTTTCCCTCCTTCCGTCCCTAAACGTTGTCTGGGATTTTGCGATCGCTCAAAAACCTTATTTCTCTCTTCATATCGAAACAGCGTTTTATTATTTCTTCAGTATAGTCGCATCTTCTCCGTGAAAATAACGTCATCGTTTTAAAGATTCAGTGAATTTACGATAAAGTTCTCGTAAATTTTTCTTTTGAGTCAAATAAAATGAGTAAAAATACGATGAAGTTTTGTTGCTCGATTGGTGACAAATAGTGAGGTTGCGATGGGTGACCGATCTCCTATTGTCACTAAGGAGAGTAAAGGAGAGTAAAAGCACTCCAATAGTAAGGGTGGGTGAAATCGCGATCGCCGAACTCGTCCAAAAAGGCTTGGCTGGCCGGGGCGAGATCGAGCGATCGGGCGATATCCTGCCAGAATTCCTCGTCTCGGACTTCTCCCTGCAACATGGCAATTTGCGCTCGTCGCAGGGCTTCGGCTTTAATGGTGACATCGGGATTGTAGAGATGGCGATAGAAATCTCCCATTAAGTTTAAGATATCGCCATCGGAGACAGACCACAAACTCGCTAACACGGATTTTGCTCCCGTATTCACGGCCAAACCTGCAAATCCTAATTCCGATTCTAAGTTTTCGATTGCCGTACAACAAGCACTCAGTACCAGTAATTCGATATTGTCCCCGCTTTCGGGTGTAAAATCGGTATGGGTGGCAAGGTGCAAGATTTGATGGCTGCGTTCTTCTGACGGGGTTTTGAGATTGTCAAGGGTGGTGCGTATATTTTCAAAGGTTACGGTTTCACCGGTTTTTTCGCGAGCTGTTTTTTCATCGATCGTGTCGGTTTGAATAGATATTGGGGAAACGTCGAGTAGTGAGACTCGGATCGCCGGATTGACATGCAAACGCGGAAGGAGGGGTTGCCAATTAATCTGAATAGCTAAGTCGGAATCGGGGAAAGTATCCTCTAGTCTCAACTCTTCGCGTGCGTTAGCGATCGTCAACTCTTCCGGTGCGTTAGCGATCGAGTTGCGAGTAACTTCTAAAAGATCGCTTGGTAATCCACTCGGTTGTTTCTTTGTCTCGATCGGATCCTCATTAACGGGAAGGGGTTCGGGAACCAGCTCAAACGCCCCTATATCGACGAGGCTTCCTCGTCGATATAGGGGCGCACCTGTCTCCTTTCCCTTGTTAATTGCAGGACTATTGGGGTCGAAAGCGTGGGTGTGGGTGAGTCCGCCATTATCGGCAGGGGGAAATAACAGAGGATCTTGTCCGATGATGTTATTCGTACCGGTGTTATTGGTAAAGGGAATCGCAGCCTCAATATTTTCCGTACTATACTCTAAATTCCAATAGCTCCCATAGTTCGTACTTCCCGTCGCATCCAACGAAGCCGCTACATCCGCCCCCGTCGCCTCGACAAAACTTTCCCCCACCTCTCCCAATGCCGTAAAATAACTATAGAGCAATATATCCGCACTTCGGCTGACTTCGGCGTTCCTCAGCACAAGTCGCTCGTTCACCGTTGGAGAGAGAAACTTCCATTGCGTGTGATACTGTTGACTATTCTCGGTCGTTATAAAATCTTTCCCCAGCCATAATTCCCCCGAATGCCCCTCTGCGACAATCGTTAGAGTTTCAATCGGTTTCTCAGCAAAATCCAACACTTCAGTAATTTTACCAATCCCATCCTCTTCTCTAAACGCCAAACGCGAAACCGTCCCCGCTTCTCCCCCATAGAGTAACTCATGGGGATTATCTGCCCGTTCGTCAATAAATGTATAATCCCAAGACTCCCCAACTTCCCCAAAGCGCATCACCGTGGGACTGTGTTGTCTCCCGTCTCCCGTGCGAATTAATGTCGGATTGCTGGGTTGAAGGGGGTTAACCGCCGCTAAATTGACATTTTCCCCTCGCACCTCCCCCGCTACGATTAAATCTCCCATGTCTGCGTTAGCAAGGGTTGCATTGTCAGTCCCTGAAGCCGTTAATAATTTGGGAATATCCAACGCCGTAAAGGGTAAAATTTCCCCATTCCTATCCCGAGGGGCTTCCACTTCCAAACTCAACAAACTCCCTGTTTGTTGAATGCGAATCAAACGAGTACCGGGAACGGCTGCAAGCGTCACCGTCCCTGCTTCAATGCTCCCCGTATTGGCAACCGTTCCCCCCATTAGGGTCAAATTTCCCCCAACCTGCAAACTGCCTTGATTGAGAATTGCGGAAGGTTGAGCAACATCAAAGGCAAATTGAAACGGTATCCCTGTCAAATTGGTGTAATTGTTGTCTCCAAACCCATTAAACCAATTATCTCCCCCAAACCCGATCGCTGTCGCCGTGGTTGCCGTAAAATCTCCCGGTACATTTAAACTCGCATTGGCACCGAAAACCATCCCCGCCGGATTCATTAAGAAAAGATTGGAATCTCCTCTCGTCACTTGAATTAGTCCATCGATAATCGAGGGGTCGCCCCCAACGACGCGACCGAGAATATTGTGAATATGTGGTGAAGAGAGAAAATTAGCAACTCGTCCCGCATCGAGTCCAAACTTCTCGAAACTGTGAAATAAATTTTGCCCGTCTCCCGATAAAGTTCCCCCCTCAATCTCAAACTGCTGTCCGTTAAGATTGACTGTCGTTCCCGTACTATTGGCTTGTGGGACAATAAGTTGAGCCATTGCTGGCACGAGGATGACCCCGCTTCCCCAAAAAAGACCGATAGAAAAGCAATAGAACAGCGATCGTTTCGATATCATGGTGCTCCTTCCTTCGTTTAAAATACTTCAAAATTCTTATCGAGAATGCTTCATATAAAGCCTAGAATTTAGGTAAAATTGAGAATGTCTTTACCCTAGATAAATCACCCATTTTGTTTTAGATAAGACGCTTGACAAGCGCAATTTCTGAATTTTTTGAGTGACAGTTTTTTTAAGATAGAAAGAGATAGATTTCTTGGTGGGGGAGCGGAGGGAGCGGAGGGAGCAGGGGAAGCCTAAATTCGGACGTTATCTGGATTTAAATAGGGAAGCCGCTATCGAATCAAAGATTACGATAGCGGTAGTTCACTATGATAACTAATTGCTGAAATTACCAAGGAGAGCCAACGAGAGTAAAAGCACTCCAATAGTAGGGGTGGGTAAAATCGCGATCGCTAAACCCGTCTAAAAAGGCTTGGCTGGCCGGGGCGAGATCGGGCGATCGGGCGATATTCTGCCAAAATTCCTCGTTCTGACCTTCTCCCCGCAACATGGCAATTTGCGCCCGTCGCAGGGCTTCGGCTTTAATGGTAATATCGGGATCTTGCAGGTGTCGATAGAACTCGCTCATTAAGTTCAAGGTGCCCCCATCGGAGACATACCACAAACTCGCCAGTGCCGATTTTGCTCCCGTATTCACCGCCAAACCCGCAAAGCCCAACTCTGCATCGAGGTCTCCTAATGCCGTGCGACAGGCACTCAATACTAGCAGTTCGATGGGATTTTCTTGCGTCCAACCCAGTTCTCGCAAGCGATCGAAGGCCAGTTTGTCATTCCACAGTTGGATGTGTGCGTTATCTTTATCCCCGGCTTGAAAGTCTGCATGGGTCGCAAGGTGAAGAATTTGATGACTTTGATTTTGAGAATTGGCTCGGAGATTATCAAAAGTGAAATCATGATTGAGAATAGCCGTTCCCTCTGCCAGTTGTTCGGTAATCAGAGATAATTCTACCGGAACGGCCGGTAAAGGGTCGTATTCGCTAAATTCCGAGGCTCCCATAGCCAAAACGCGAGGATTTTGTAAAGGTTCATAGCGGGTATTAGTGAGGCTGACACTGGGAATGACTCCCAAACTATACTTCTCGATGAGAAATTGCTCGCCATCCTGTAAAGCCGCAAGGGGAACGCCTCGCAGTCCCGCATCCAAACTGAAAATGAGGGTATCGATCTCCAGTCTTTCCAATTCCCGTTCGAGGGGTGCAACGAGCCAATGATACAATTGTCGGGAAGCGCTGAGATAAGCCGTGGGACGGCGGGGATTGGTTACGGTTTGGCGAAAGCGGGCAACGGTTTTTTTCAGTTGGCTTGCATCTGCTTCGAGAATAACCTTGCGAATAATATTTTCCTCTGGAGTCACGAGAACCAGTTCTAATTGTTCGGGGAAAGAGATCGCATAGACGAGTGCGGGATGAGTACCGG
Organism: Cyanobacteria bacterium SBLK; assembly: GCA_017746715.1. Lineage (GTDB taxonomy): Bacteria > Cyanobacteriota > Cyanobacteriia > Cyanobacteriales > Spirulinaceae > CCY15215. The sequence continues at coordinate 16,818 of JAGHZQ010000102.1, read as the reverse complement.
TGGCTCGGGTGATGTATTTGAGGGTGGCCCGGATATTTTCGATGATATCTTCTTCATCTTCTTCCTTCTTGCATTCTTTTCCCTCAAATTCGTCGCAGAATAAAACTTCTACCCAGTTAATGGCTTCATTCATATCTTGAGTAGCCAGGGCCGATCGCAAGTTGCTGCGAAAGGCTTGCAAGATCGGAGAAGCGTTAAACTCTTGGAGGTTCGTTCCGGTTTGGAAGGCGAGGGACAAGGAAGCGATCGGATTGATTTGGGCGATCGACGCTAAAATTGGGCTGATTTCCGAAGTCCCGGAATCGATCGCAAAGATATTGAGATTCCCCAAAGTTGTCGGCTCGAGCACGGCCAAAGTGGCAGTCAAAGTATTATCGCCCGTTGTAATTGCCCCGATGGTGCCGTTGGTTGCTGCATTCCCAATGGTAAAAGGAAGGTTCGGGGATACAGTAAACAGATCGCTTATCGAGGCGACGGCGAAGGGGCTGACGGAAACTTCCGGGTTGACAAAGATTAAACCTCCCGATCCTGCTGCTCCCGTTGTGGTAATACTTGCCTCGGTTCCCAGTTGGTCTGTAACGGTTGCATTAATCCGTACGGTATTGCCGACAACATAAACGGTTCCTCCGGTGCCTCCCCCATTGCGATCGCCTTGGGCGCTAATGGCTCCAATCTCAATACTGCCGGGGGCACCGAGGGCGATCGTGCCGCCATTGGAATTTGATGGGGTAAAATCACTGGTCAGATTGAGGGATGACATCTCAATATTGCCGGACACCGTGCCGATGGCAATATTTCCTCCTCCCGTACTGATGCTCCCACCACTCGACGCGACGCCAGAATTCCCAAAAAAACCAACATTTAAAATATCGCCCCCTGGGGAAGAATCGACAATATTGCCGCTAAAAGAGAGGGTATTCCCCGCATCGAGGATCAGAGAGGGGGCCGTGGATGTGGCAGTAAACGCGGTGTTGGTGCTGAAAAAACGATTGCGAATGGAGGTATCTTCTGTGCCAATGCCATCGAAATCTAGCGTCACCCCAGCTTCCCAAGTAATATTATTGCTGGCAAATAAGGATACGCTTCCCGTCCCGAGAAGCGATCGCAGATAATCGACACCAATACTTTGAGTTCCCGTATCTTCAAAGGCGAACCAAAAGCCGTCGAGGGCATTGGTGGGGGCGGGAGTCGAGCCCGCAACAATATTAATATCGGTAGGATCGAGGAATAATGCACCTGTATTGCCAAAGGGGGCAGAAGTATCGACCCCGCCTCGAAAGTCTAACGTTTCTTTCCCGCTGACTTCGACAAATCCGCCATTGCCGCCGATCGCTCCCCCTTTGGTTTCGATGCTGCCAAAAAATCGAGTGGTTTCGTCCGCCCAAACGATCGCTTGCCCCCCATGCCCATTTTCTAAGGCGTTGGCGCTAATGCGAGAGTTCTGACTGATATAAGCGTGCTTGGCGTTGATAATATTGCCTTGGCCTTGATAGTCTCCCCCAATGCGAATGGTGCCCCCGCCATTCCTTCCCGATGCTTCTAGGGTTGCATTGAGGAGGGCGACGCGATCTCCGAGCACGTTGACCTCGCCGCCAATTTCCCCAGAAACATCGATCGTTCCCGCAGCGATCGCCATGGCCGTTTCTGGGGGGGCGATCGCGCCGGAATCGGCCAATTTAACGGTATTTCCTTCAACCTTCAATCCCGTCTCGACTCCGCTTCCCGTTAAGAGTGTTGGTAAATCGAGGGCGGTAATGGGTACGGGAACGCCATTGACATCCCTTGGAGGGTGGATTTCCAAGCTCAACAAACTTCCGGTGCGGGAAATCTTGACCAGAGCGGTATGGGGAATTGCTGCAATGGTAATCTGGCCTCGGGGCGATCGTAAATTCCCAGTATTGATAACGTTTCCGCCAATTAACGCGAGATTTTGTCCCTCATTCACGGCTAAATCGCCGCCATTAACGATCGCCCCCGATCGTGCCAAATCGAAAGCGAATTGATGGGGATTGTCGATTAATGCGGAATAATCATTCGTTCCGACTGCATTAAACCATCGATCGTTACCAAACCCGATCGCCGTTGCCGCGGTCGCTGTAAAATCTCCCGGTACATTTAAACGAGCATCGACACCAAAAACCATCCCCGCAGGATTCATTAAGAAAAGGTGGGAATTACCTCCCGTTACCTGAATCAAACCGTTAATAATAGACGGATTTCCCCCCACAACCCGACCGAGAATGTTGTGAATGCCCGGTGCGGAAAGAAAATTGGCAACCTGTCCCCCTTGCAGTCCAAATTGCTCAAAACTGTGAAATAAATTACCTTCTGCTAGAATTCCACCCTCGATATTAAATTGCTGCCCGTCACGATTGACTAAAGTTCCCGTACCCATTGCCTCGGGAATAATGTCTAGAGCTGCTACCGAGAGAAAGATCCCCTCCCAAACCCATAACATTCCCACAAATGCAAAATAGGAAAGCGATCTCCTTGACGTCATCGTTTAACTCCATCGTTGAATTCCTTTGTCTCGGGGTACGCACCTCGGCGCTCAATGCAATCGGTTTGAAAGATTGCTATTGCTGTTTCAGCTTTTATTTGAAAGTTTTTCAAGCGTATTTCAATTGTGAAGATTTTAGCTGAATTTGTCAATGTTTCCTGCAACAAAACTCAGCAATATACTTTCTTTAAAAAAAAATACGATTCTCTCTTAACTTTTATTGCCAATATCTGAAAAATGAAAAATACTGTTTCGCAATCGCTTTCCTCACCACCTCACCGATCGCTGAAAACCGATGAGGTGGTGACTGTTAGCGGTTAAGATGATAACTTATATAAGGAGAACTCACTCCCCTTGTAGTTTAGTGCAGTGCATTCCGCTAGAGGCTTTTTCGACCTTTATTTCCAAATTTATACGGAGACTGATAAGCCTTTCTTCATATTTTAATTAAATTATGAAGATTACAACAGAAGTTTTGAGATAGATCTCGAAAAAATCCCCTATTATTTCATTGAGAAAAATGCTCTCGATATCTCAATTTTTGAGAATTTTTTTGAAAATCACTAATAAAATCGTTTTGTCTTTTGGTGCAGCCCGGTGGGAGAGAAAAACCACAAACGATCGATCTCTTTGATTTGACAAGTGTTACAGCCGTTTTTTTGGATGAGAATATTACTTCAATTTATGTAAAGCAAATAAAAAAATTTCTTTTGCGACATAAGAAAATGGGTGAAATAAAATTTCACCCATTATTTCGTTTAAATCACTGGGGGGTGCCAATGATTATCTTTAGTATAATCGAGAACACTCAGTACGATCGACAAGAGTATGTGAAGATTAAGTAAATTCACGTAAAGTTAAGATAAAGTTTTTTTGCCAGTGTAGGTGCTTGATTGGCTTGTATCGGGTAGGGTTATTTTGGTAATGCGACCGAAAGGATCGTTATCTTCATAAGTCGTGGTTTGATTCAGAGCATCGGTGACACTTTCCAAGCGACCCTCTATATTGGTACTCCGTGTGCCCTTTCTTCGCATCTATAAGAGCCTTCAAGCGATCGCAGGAAGAGAATTGATTGCGATCGCGAGATTTTCCCCGTTACTGCAATATGGCTTACTTTTGTAAATCTTCATATGGCTCTTGACAGCTAATAAGTTACTAATTACATTGATGGGAGAAAATTTCTCCGTAATTTCTCTAGGGAGCGGGTGTAATGGCTAAGAATCATTCGCAAATTTTACCAATTTTAAGCGCGATCGCGACATTAAGTTTTGCTTATCCCGTAGGAGCGCAGATCGCGCCGGAAAATGGGAGCGGGACTTCGGTGACAGTTAAGGGCGATCGCTTTAATATCGATGGCGGGGAGTTATCGAGAGACGGGCAGAATTTATTTCACAGTTTCGAGCAGTTTGGCCTCGATGCGGGACAAATTGCCAATTTTCTTTCTTCTCCCGATATTCGCAATATTTTAGGTCGGGTGATGGGAGGCGATCCGTCTTTCATTAATGGTTTGATTCAGGTGACGGGAAGTAATGCAAACTTATTTCTGATGAATCCGGCGGGGATTGTCTTTGGGACAGGGGCGAGTCTCAATGTGTCGGGGGATTTTACGGCGACAACGGCGACGCGGATCGGGTTTGGGGATGAGTGGTTTAATAGCGTGGGAGAAAATGACTATCAAGGTTTAATTGGCGATCCGAGTCGGTTTGCTTTCGATTTGGCGCAACCGGGAGCAATTATCAATGCAGGGGATTTGCGGGTAACGGGGGAGGCAAATATCGGGTTATTGGGAGGAAGCGTTATTAATTTGGGAGCGATCGCCGCACCGGAAGGAAATGTGACGATCGCGGCGATTCCGGGGAGTAATTTAGTCCGCATTTCGAAGGAGGGGATGCTTCTGAGTTTGGAGATTCCCCTAGATAAGTTAGAAACAGGGATTACGGCACAGGATTTGCCGGGATTACTGGCACCGAAGGACAAAAATATCGTGCAAGTCACCCCAGCAGAGTTGCAAAGTGCGGGTTTGCCTTTGGAGGCGGGAGATGTTTCCATTGCTGGGAATGTGAGGGGAGATGCGGTGCATTTGGCGGCGGCGAATCGGGTGAGGGTTGCCCCTTCTCTCGTGCCTTGGGTGAGTACGGGGGATGGCACTGATAGCGCGCCGACGGTGACGTTATTTCCTCAAGATGCTTCTGCACCCCTTGCTTATACGTTTATCGATGGGACGGTGGAGGATTATCAAGATTTGCTCTATGGCGGGCGATCGGGGACGGTTTCGGTGGTGGTTGCACCGGATGAAAATGGGGTTTCCGTGGTGGGCGATCGCCTTGCTGCGGTAGCAGAGACGGGGACAAAGGTGGATGAGGTACATATCGTTGCAGAAGGAAATCAAGGAAATTTTTGGTTGGGTCGCGATTTTGTTTCGGTTGATAATATTGAGGATTATCGAGAGCAGTTGCAAAGATGGGGAGAGTCTTTGAGTGGCACTTCGACTTCTCAGCACAAGTCGCTCAGTGCGGATATTTTACTTTATAGTTGTTTGACGGCTTTGGGGGATGCAGGACAACAGTTTATCGAAACCATTGCGACGGAAACAGGGGCAGATGTGGCAGGATCGACGAATTTAACGGGGAGTGCTGCTTTGGGAGGGGATTGGATTTTAGAGGCGAATACGGGGAATATTGAGGCATCTTTGGGGTTTGCGTCGGGAGTTTTAGATAATTATGAGGAGAGATTGGCAATCTATACCGTGACGAATGGCAATGATGCAGGAGGTGGATCGTTGAGGGCAGCGATCGCTCTAGCAAATGGAGATGCGATCGCCGATGAGATTCGTTTTAGCGGGGTGAGTTTGGTGGATTTAACTTCAGGAGAGTTAGCTATTAATACAGGAGATTTAAGGATAACGGGAGGAATGACCAACGTAACGGTGCAACGCAATACCGGAGTAGGGGATTTTCGTATTTTTAATGTGACGGGAGGAGTGGAAACAACTTTTGATAATTTGACGATTCGTAATGGAAAAGCAACGGGTTTAAATCAAAGGGGTGGTGGAATTAATTCCGATGGAACAGTAACCCTTACTAATAGCATAGTTTCTGGTAATTCTACTAGTGGTTCGGGTGGCGGTATTTTTGCTAATGGCGGCGATGTCGTTCTTGTGGGCAGTACGGTTTCGGAGAATTCCAGTGGGGGCAGTGGTGGTGGTATTATTTCTTTTGGGAACGTCTATATTACAAATAGTAAAATTTCAGATAATTATAGTTCTGGTAGTGGTGGTGGAATTTTTTCTAACAATAATGCTACTATTATTGACAGCACAATTTCAGGAAACTCTACTGCTATTGTTAACAGCCTTATAATTTTTAGTGGCGGTGGAGTTTTTGCCTTCAATGATGCCACTGTTATTAATAGTACGGTTTCCAACAACTTCAGTAATGCTTTCGGTGGCGGAATTTACGCTTTCAACAATGCGAATATAAAAAATAGCGTGGTTTCGAGTAATTTTTCTAGTATCGGTGGCGGTGGTGGAATCCGAAGCCGTTCCTCTATAACGATAGAGAATAGTACAATATCCAACAATTTTTCTGGTTCAAATGGTAGTGAAATTTATCATGGTATTGATAATACTTCCGATGCCAGAAACATAACATTAACTAATAGCACAATTGAAGGTGAGGTTGAACTTGCTGGAGATGGAACTATTACTCAAATCAATGGTAATGTAACTATTAAAACCAACGAAATTGATTTTATAAACTCCGTTTTGGGAGAGGGCACTCTTATCGTGCAATCTTCAGATGCCAACGGACAGATTGTATTAGGTAGCACGAATAACGACTCTACGGCGCTTGATTTGACCCAAGCAGAACTCGATGCCTTTGCTGGAGGTTCTGTTTCTATGGCTTTCGGAAGTTCCGACAGCAACGTAGATATCCTTGTCGATCCATCCGGCGTTTCCTTTAATAATCCCACCACGATCGCCAGCAACAATACCCTCAATCTCGAAGGCGCAATTGCAACCAATGGCAACAACTTAACCATCACTTCGGGAAGTGGAGGGATCGAGACCGATAATATCTCGACAACAGGGACGGTAAATGGAGGCAATGTTACCTTAAGTGCCGTAACTTCGATTACTACCGGACAAATCGATACCAGTAGCACTAATGGTACTGGAGGAGACATTACTATTACATCGGAAAGCGGGGCGATCGCGACCGATAACCTCACGACAACGGGAACGACAGGCGGCGGCAATGTCACTCTAAATGCTCTCACTGAAATTACAACCAGACGAATCAATACCAGCAGTACTAATGGTGCAGGCGGTAACGTTACCCTCGATCCCATCGGCGACGTGCAAGTGAGTTTAATTAACGCAGAAGGTGCAACGACGGGAGGCAATGTCGATATTACCGCAGGGCAATTCTTCCGCGCCACCGAGACCTTCACGGCCGCCAATAATCTCGATGCCAGTATCTCTACCATTGGCACGAACGAAAGCGGCAGCATTATCATCCGTCACGGCGGCAACGGCATCACCCCCTTTATTGTCGGCGATGGCAGCCTCAACGGGACGGCGGGCGCAATTACGAGTGGTAACTTTACCCTTGCCCCCAGTCAATCTTTCTTCGAATCTTTCACCCTTGGCAATATTCAGATTGTTACGGGTGCGCTGCCTTCCGAAAGCGCAACAAGCTCATCCAGTACAACCTCGCTGCCTTCTGAAATTGAATTTATGCCCGTGAATCGACGCGAGATGGCACGCCTCGAAGTTCCGGGAGAAGAACTGGCGATCGACGAACTCTTCAGCGATGACTTTGAATCCTATTTTGGGATCGGAGACGCGTCCCCCCTCAGCATTGGCGAAATTCAACAAAAATTACAAGAAACAGCACGTCGCACTGGAACGCGCCCCGCCGTTATTTATGCCGTCTTTGCCCCCACCGTTATTACCCCCGTTCCCCCTTCAGAATCCGGCATCACCGTCAAACCCGAAGATACCGGATTGATGCGTTCGCATCAGCGTGGCGGAGCCGTATCGCGCACCCTCAACGAGAGCGATCGCCTCGAACTCCTATTAATTCCTCCCGAAGGCAGTCCCATCCGCAAATCCACCACCGCCACCCGTGCCGAAGTCCTCAAAATCGGGCGAGAGTTCCGCCAAACCGTCACCAATATCCGCCGTCCCGATGCCTATCTCCAATCCGCACGATCGCTATATCGATGGCTGTTAGAACCCCTCGAACCTACCTTACAAAAAACTAACATTGAAAACCTCGTTTACATCCTCGATCGCGGTCTCCGCACCCTTCCCCTGGCCGCCCTCCACGATGGGCAAAACTTCATCATCGATCGCTACAGCCTCGGTTTAACCCCCAGTCTCGCCCTCACGGATTTGCGTCCCCCCAACCTGAGAACCCAAAAAGTCCTCGCTATGGGTGCAGACCGCTTCAACGATAAAGAACCCCTCCCCGCCGTCCCCTTAGAACTCGCCGCGATCGCCGGAAACTCTTGGCAGGGGGCAACCTATCTCAACGAAGAATTTACTCGGGCCAACCTCGGCAACGCTCGCAACGAAATCCCCTACGGTATCGTTCATCTCGCCACCCACGGCGACTTCCGCCCCGGAAAACCCTCCGACTCCTACATCCAACTCTGGGACGAAAAACTTACCCTCGATGAATTGAAAGAACTGGGTTGGGACTTGCCCACCGTGGAATTGTTGATTTTAAGTGCCTGTCGTACTGCCATTGGTTCTCCCGAAGCCGAATTGGGATTTGCTGGGCTAACCGTCGCCTCTGGGGTGAAATCCGCCATCGGCAGTCTCTGGTATGTGAGTGATGTCGGCACCCTTGGATTGATGTTAAACTTCTACGACCGATTGCAACAATCCTCCCTCAAAGCCGAAGCCTTGCGACAGGCACAACTGTCTCTCATTCGCGGCGATACCCGCTTTGAAGGGGGCGAATTGGTTCTCAACGGCGATCGCGTTCCCCTCACGCCAGAATTGGCAGCATTGGGCGATCGCGCCTTTATCCATCCCTATTATTGGAGCGGTTTTGCTTTAATTGGCAACCCGTGGTAGCGATCGGCTCTCCCTCAAGAAGTGGCAATGGGATACTTGGTTACTAAAAGTAAACTGATTGACTCTAGTGACTGGTCTGATTATATTAAGGACTGAAATCAACGCGATCGCTATCAACAATAACATCCCAAGGAAACTACAAATATGAAAAATGCGTTCATCATCAATGCCCACGAAGAATATCCCTTTTCACCGGGGAAACTCAATGCCACGTTAGTAGAAAAGGCCAAAAATAATTTGACGGCAAAAGGGTACAATATCAAAGTTACCACGATGAAAGATGAGTACGATGTCGAGCAAGAAATCGAAAAACATCAGTGGGCTGACACGATATTACTCCAAACACCAGTAAACTGGATGGAAGTGCCTTGGAGCTTTAAGCGCTACATGGATCTCGTGTATTCTGCCGGTATGGACGGACGACTCTGTAATGGTGATGGCAGAACTCGTAAGGATCCGAGCAAACAGTATGGAACCGGGGGAACGCTTTCGGACTCAAAATATATGCTTTCCCTCACCTTCAACGCTCCAAAAGCGGCCTTTGACGATCCCAATCAGTGGCTATTTGAAGGAAGAAGCGTTGACGATTTATTTTGGCCAATGCACATGAATTTCAAATTTTTTGGCATGCAGCCTCTGGAAACTTTTGTCTGTTTTGATGTGATGAAAAACCCCAATATTGAAAATGATTTCATCCGGTTTGAAGCCCATCTCGATCGACACTTCCCAAAACTATAAATCGCTGATTAGTTTGGTCGGAGGCTTAAGGGATATTGTTCTCAAAGCCTTCCTACTTAGGGCGTTTTGCGATCGCGCATTACAAATTATCCGGGTTAATATTGGCAGCTTTAAGGCGATCGCGTAATTGTTGTAACTCCAACTCGGCGAGATCGGCTCTTTCTTCCGCACTGGGCAATAAATTTCCTTCGCTATCCCACCAGCGCAACTCTAAATTCTGATACATTCCTTGCCAAACTTCGCAAGGGAGCTGAGTATGGTCGGGAAGAGGGGTAAAGGTTTCTGTTTCCGTAAAAGTCATGACCGCAGAAAGTCCGGTTTAGAATAATTGTATCATAGCAAATTGTTTGGAGAGAGATTTAGCTCTTGTGGCGATCGCCGATCGAAAGGAAAAGCGATTGCACCTGTTTATAATTAAACAGAAATCTCGAACAGACAATCGAAAAAGAATCAAAAAATGCAAAAAATAGCAACAATTTTTAAGCGCGATCGCTGGTTATTTCCGCTTTTAATGTGGCTGACCAGTCGCGGTTTAATTGTCTTGGCAATGGTCATTATTGCGCCCTTACTTTCCGTACCGGAAGGAGCGAGAAGCGTCCCTCAAGGATGGGGGGTATTTTTTGCTTGGGATAGTGCGGCTTATCACGCGATCGCAGTAGAAGGCTATAACTATGTTAACGACGGTCAAGGTTACAACGTTGCTTTTTTTCCGTTACTTCCTCTCTTAACAAAATTAGTCATGGGTTTGGGTTTACCTTTTGCTGCTGCGGCGACCTTGGTCAATAGTTTTGCATTTTTGGGTGCGTTATTCATTCTCTATAATTGGCTGGAATCCTCTCAAGGAAAAAACGTGGCGCGATGGTCAACAGCAGTTCTTGCATGGTGCCCATTTTCACTATTTGGAACGGTCATTTATACAGAAGGATTATTTTTATTGTGCAGTATCGCAGCCTTGGCTGCTTGCGATCGCCAACGTTATTTTTTAGCAGCTTTTTGGGGCGTATTAGCAACAGCAACGCGCATTACGGGGTTAGCCCTCGTGCCAGCATTTTTGGTGGCAGCATGGCGAAAAAACAGCCCTTTTCGAGCCTATATTACTGGTTTTCTCGCCAGTGGCGGCTTGATTTTATATAGTGTATATTGTTGGTTGCAGTTTAACGAACCATTGGCTTTTCTCAAAGTACAGAAAGCATGGCAACCAGAACAAGACTTTTTCGGTCAAGGATGGCTGATTATGTTCGGTCAAATTCTCTTTGGTCATGCCAATATGAAAGCAGGAGGTTTGGTCGATCTGTGGCATCCTTTGATTATTTTCGCAGTAGGGATTCTGTGTTTTTTATTAGGGAAATTTCGCGATCGCATTCCCTCAGTCGCAGCCGATCTCGGTTTTGGTTTATTGTTTCTGGTTTTATGGTTAGTTGCTGGCGATCCTTTTCTCAATACCGTTATGGTTTTAGGGGGAATTTATTTACTTTGGCATACGCGCAAGAAAATACCCGCGATCGCGCTTCTCTACGCTTTTTTTAGTTTCTGCATCATCTTTAGTTCGGGACGGACGACTTCCGCAGAACGATATGTTTACGGAATTGTTTCTACATCCATTGCTTTAGGAATCGTGTTACAAAAATATCCGCGTTGGGGATATACGGTTACGGTCTTTTTTGCGATATTACTCTGCTTATTTGGTTTGCGTTTTGCCCAACATCAATGGGTTGCTTGATTTTTATTCATACAAACACGAATCCTTAATAAGATTCGGCAATAACTCTGACTGGTGCGCCACCTGCCTGAAATTTGATGGGATATGCCATGACACGAAAACGATCGATCTTCAACAATTGTTCTAAATGGGTTAAATTTTCGATAATCAGTACGTTGTTACCTAAAAGAATTTTATGAACGAGAAAAGGAGAGCGATCGGGACTGGGAGAGTCGAGACCGACAATATTGATTCCTAAACGAACAATTTTCTTCGCAAGATCTATTGAAAGTTCCGGATAAGTTGTAAAATATTCGGGGTCGCGAAATTTTTGGGAATATCCCGTACAAAAAAGTAAAATATCTCCTTGTTCGATCGCGCGATCGCTCAAAACATCGACCCCAATTTTTGACTGTCCGCGAACATCAATTAAATGTCCCCAACCGGAAAATTTACCCAGAGAAAGTTCTGAAATATATTTCCCGCCAGAAATCATATGGAGAGGTGCATCCATATGCGTTCCGACGTGCAATCCCGATTCGATTTTGCGATCGTTAAATCCATCTTTTTCAAGCGTTGCAACTTGATAAAATTTAACGCAAGGATCCCCGGGGTAAACGGGCATATTTTCGGTAAACGCATGGGTTAAATCAAATAGTTTACTCATCGGGCGGTCTCGTGGAACAAGCAAACGACTCATTATTGATAATATCTTTGCTCCAGCCAGACTCGCAATTCTTCTTCAGAATCAAAAGTATGACGAGAACGATCGCAAGGATCGTAAACCCGAAAATAAAGATGGCCTTGGCGATCGCGATCCTCGGTGATGCGAGGCTGCATTGAACCTACAAAAAAGTTAACCAAAGATTTTCCCCAATTTGTCAGCTTGGTTTTCAGCGAGTTGGCTTCGATCGCGCGATCGCTGGGAATCAGTTCCAGTTGGGCGTAAAGATCGTAATTTCTCATGGGAGACACCTCGAAACGGGTTCAATATCGGCATATTTGTATTTTCTTCAACCGATGGCGATCCGTACAGAGACAATTACGTTAAATTGTGTCGTATACAGTTGTTTTTTTTGCAACTGTTCTGGTTAAAAATTGCTGGAACTGTATCCCTACCCATGAAAATTACCCCGATCGCGGTCTCCCCAGACCAAATTTTGTACGAACAAGTTGCCGATCGCCTACAAGGACTCATTGCAGACGGGACTCTCGAACCCGGAGATCGCCTCCCCTCCATCCGTAAATTGCGAGAACAACTCTCCGTCAGTACCTCCACCGTCCTCGAAGCCTATCGACTCCTCGAAGATCGCGGGCTGATCGTCCCTCGTCCCCAATCGGGTTACTATGTCAAGCAAACGGCCCTGGATCGCCATCAAGAACCCGCAGAAACCGCACCCCCTCAAGAAGCCAGTCCCGTTGATATATCCCTTGCTTTTCAGGTGATGGCTAAGATCCGAGAGACGGATACCGTACAATTAGGAGCTGCCATTCCCGCTCTCGAATATTTACCTCTCACTAAGCTCAATCGTTTGATGGGAAAAATTTTGCGGGAAAATCCTCACCTTGCTCATGCCTACGGAAGTGCTCTCGGCTGTCTTTCCTTGCGATCGGAACTCGCCAAACGAATGCTAGATGCGGGGTGTTCCGTCCCTCCCGATCGCATCATTATCACCAATGGGGCAATGGAAGCCATTTATCTTGCCCTGCAAGCCATTACCCGGCCCGGAGACACCATCGCGATCGAGTCTCCCACTTATTTTGGTATCCTCGAAGCGATGAAAATGTTGCAACTCAAGGCGTTGGCTTTACCCACCCATCCTCGAGAAGGTATCAGCTTACCTCATTTAGAAGAAGCTTTACAAAAAAAACAGGTTCGAGCCTGTTTGATTATTACTAATTTTAATAATCCCATTGGTAGTTGCATGGATGATGCCAAGAAAAAACGCCTCGTGGAACTCTTAAACGAGTACGAAACTCCCCTAATCGAAGATGATGTCTATGGGGATATCTATTTTACCGGCACTCGTCCCAAAGCCATTAAAGCCTTCGATACAGAAAATCGCGTTATTTACTGCTCTTCCGTGAGTAAAATCCTCTCTCCTGGTTTGCGGATCGGTTGGTGTGCGGGGGGACGATATGGCGATCGCATTGTCCAAATTAAATCCATTATCAATCAGAGTACTGCTGTCCCACCTCAACTCGCCGTCGCGGAATTTTTCGCGAATGGAGGCTGCGATCGCCACCTGCGCCAATTGCGTCATGCTTATCAAACCCAAATGAACCGGATGTTACAGGCAATTGGCGATTATTTTCCCCCAGACACGCGCGTCACGCACCCCAATGGCGGTCACGTTCTCTGGTTGGAAATGCCTGCGGGTTTCGATTCTTTGCAACTCTACAAAGAAGCTCTCGCTCAAAAGATAAGTATTGCTCCCGGTGTTATGTTCTCAGTTTCTGGAACTTACTATCAAAATTGTTTTCGCTTAAATACAGCAATTTCTTGGTCTCCTGTCGTCGATCGTGCCATGCAAACCCTTGGAGAATTGGCGAAGAAACAGCTTTAAAACCATTCAAAACGGGGGTTTTCTGGGGAATATCGCGCACGGAAGCATAGGTGCAAAAATCCGTGTAAGCGATCGCGCATTAGCGATCGATTCCCTTGCACCGCTCCTAACTTGCAGAACCTGCACTCAACTTCACCATTCGTAGCTTTCACTAAAACTGCCGAGCAATTGATGGGTTCGATTTGGATTATACTAATGACAGACAGTCAAGACAAAGCGATGAATGGTAGATTATGATGATTTCTAATCATAAGAACTTAGCTATCCTTGTTGGAATTAATGCCTATGGAAATGGAATTCCCCCTTTGAAAACACCGATTCATGATGTTACTGGACTGGCTGGGGTTCTTAAAAGTTCATACCAGTACGATATCAAACTGCTATTAGACTCTGAAGCTACCTTAGAAGGAATTAATACCTTACTTAAAAATCTTCAAGACGGAATCTTAACCCTCTCAGAGAATCGAGTCGTTCGGATTGAGTCTTATAATCGAGTTCTGTTCTACTTTGCCGGACATGGTATTAGTGAAGATGCTTTTGAGAATCAGGATGGCCCGACGGGTTATCTGATTCCACAAGATGCCAACAAGGACGATCGAAGAACCTTCTTACAGATGCAGCCGTTGCATGATGTACTGGTGGAACTGAAGTGCCGTCATTTATTAGTGATTTTAGACTGTTGCTTTGCTGGAGCATTCCGGTTTTTGAGACATTTATTTCCTCCTCAAAAACTGCTCTATCGAGAGCAATACGATCGCTTCATGAAGGGGAAAGCCCGACAGATGATTGCCTCGGCTTCTTATGATGAGACAGCATTGGATGCGATCGCTCGTCTTGGTCGGCGAGAAGAGAAAAATACAGGAGAAAATACGGGAAAAAATTCTCCTTTTGCAGAAGTCTTGCTTAAAGCTCTACAAGTCGAGGTCGAGGAAACACCTAATGGTGGGGCTAAAGCTCCAGCCGATATTATACCAGATGGCGTGATTACCGCTTCCGAACTCTACATCTATCTGGAAAAAGAGCTAGCCGAGATAACAGACAGACAAACACCCGGTCTTTATCCCCTCAAACATCATGAGAAAGGTGAGTATGTCTTTCAGATTCCCGGCTTTGTCCCTGAGAATTTAAAGCAAGCTCCTTCACTAGATGAAAATACGAATCCCTATCGAGGTTTAGAACCCTATGAAGCAGACAATAGCGAACTATTTTTTGGTCGAGAAAAAGTCATTCAGGACTTAGCCAAGCAGGTTTCCGATACCAGTAAATCATCTCTAACAGTTGTACTGGGTGTATCTGGGAGTGGTAAATCAAGTTTGGTGAAAGCGGGATTAATTCCTCGCTTACTCAAGGAAGGATGGAAAATTTTTGAACCGATACGTCCAAAAGATTTATGGGGAAAATTAATATTGCCTAAGAGTACAGAGACTAAAGAACCGAATGAGGAAGTCCGACAAGTCCATCTTTCTTTGCTTCAGTCATTGCAGGAAAATTTATCTCGGCTTAAAAATGATGCTTCAGATAGCGATCGCAGGGATACCGCAGAAAAGTTTTTGTTAGTAATCGACCAGTTTGAAGAGCTAGTGACTCAATCTTCCCAACAAGAGAAAGAGCAGTTTGTGCAATGGCTTCAGCAACTTTTAACTAACCACTCAGAGGCAATACAGGTAGTGATTACCCTGCGCTCGGAGTTTGAGCCACAGTTTGCCAGCGAACTTTTGAGTAGTGGCAAAGAAAGAATACTTTTTGCTATTCCTTTAATTGCCAATGAAAAGCTAGACAAATTTATCCCGATACTTTCTCAGATTTATCAAAATTGGGCGCAAAAGCAATGGATGGCAGCTCGATTTATCGTCCCCGCAATGACTCAAGATGAGTTTCGACAAGTCATTGAGAAGCCAGCATTAGAAAAGGTTCTGTATTTTGAACCTCCAGAGTTAGTCGATAAGTTAATTAATGAAGTTTTGGGAATGCCTGGAGCTTTACCACTGCTATCTTTTACACTCAGCGAACTTTATCTGAAGTATTTAAAGCGGCGTAGCGATAATCGTGCCATGACTCAGGAGGATTATCAAGCATTAGGTGGAGTGATGGGTTCTCTGAAGACAAGTGCGACACGAGTTTATGATGAGTTAGTTAGAAAAGACAGCTCGTACGAACAAACAATTCGCCATGTCATGTTACGAATGGTAGCAGTCGGTGGAGGTCAACTAGCGCGTAGAGCCGTGCCATTATCCGAGTTGGAATATCCCAATCCTGAAGAAAATAAGCGAGCAAAGAAAGTTGTCGATCGCTTTCTGGAAGAACGTTTGTTGGTGAGTGGAACAGATGCTCGATACGAACCGGCTCATGATGCTTTGATACTGGGATGGGATAAACTACTAGAATGGAAACAAGATGAGAGAGGACAGGAAAATCTGTTGTTACAAAGGCAGTTAACACCAGTGGTTGAGGATTGGAGGAAGATCGAGCAATCCCACAATCTCGCTGAACCTCTCCTCAAATTGTTGGATCGGGGACTGGATTTAGTTGACAATTCATGGAGCGTAATTAACACTCAATTTGCCCGACTATGGCGAAGTAATTCCCCAGAGGAAGAGCAGAAAAATCAGAAAAAATCAAGGTTTCTTTGGGATAGTAATCCTCGTCTCAATCTCTTAGAAGAGGTCCTTAATTCTGGCGATAACTGGTTGAGCAAGACAGAGGCTGAGTTTGTGCAAAGTAGTATCAAGCAAAGTCGTAGAAATACAGCGATAGGCTGGAGTATTGCGATGGGTGTAATTGTCAGCTTGAGCGTGTTTTTGATTCTTGCTTTAATTAGTCAAAGAAATGCTTTAATTGGTCAAGTTCGTTCGTCTCAACTAGCTTCAGAAACTTCCTTTATATCTGGTGATCGACAATTAGAGGGACTAGTTGAGGCTGTAAAAGCAGGGAAAATCTTACAGCATAATTGGCTATTGCAACTTTGGGAACCAGAACAATACCTGCAAAGTCTTGTTAGAGGCAGTTTGTGGAAGACATTGTATCAAAATCAAGAACAAAGTCGTTTATCGCATCAAGCTGGGGTCAACAATGCCACCTTTAGCTCTGATGGCAACTTCATTGTCACTGCCTCAGATGATGATACGGCAAGGGTGTGGAGCATTAAAGGCGAACTAATCACTACACTTAAAGGTCATCAAAATAATGTCAACAATGCCACCTTTAGCCCTGATGGCAACTTCATTGT
>JAGHZQ010000101.1 GCA_017746715.1 Cyanobacteria bacterium SBLK | reverse complement strand
GCACCGGACAAGTCGCAATATTGGCAAGAATTAGTATGTAAAAGTTTTTCCAAATCAGCTTGATTGTACGCCAAAGCTGGAGAGGAAAACCAAAACATTGCTCCGAGCAGAATAGAAATAATAACAAAAATTGGTTTTTGCATGATTTTCTCGTTCGCGATACTATTTACTCATTGAATGAGCGAATTTTTATAATTAGAGCACGATCGCTCGCCTAAAATCGAAACAGCGATCGTAGTAATACATTTTTCCAACTTAGGCAGAAACTTGTATTCATTATTGTCGGCAAAGTGCACGAGGAGGGCAATAAGGAGGTTCATCCCGAGGACAGTAAAAATAAGAACAGGATCGATCTTTATATCCGTCTGGCATAGTAGTATAGCACAAACAAGCATGATAGAAACTAACATCTTTGAGCGTAGCCCCTTCAAGATTTGCATCTTCTAGATCTGCCCGTGCAAAGTTTGTTCTGACCATCTGCGCGTCGTTTAACTTCGTATAGATAAATTCAGAGTCAGTGAAATTTACATCCGTCAAATCCGAACCTGTTAAGTCACTAGAATACAGATTTGCATTCGTGACGCTTGCAGAATTCCAAAAACCTCTTAAGTCGGCAAAGCTCAAATCAGCACCATCTAAAAAAGCTCCTGTCAACTGCGATCCTAATAACTTTACATGTGCTAAGTTCGCGTGCTCTAAATGCGCTCCTCGTAAATTTTTCTCAATCAGATCGGCACTGGATAAATCGCAATATTGGCAAGAGTTAGTCTCCAAGAGCTTTTTTACATCGGCTGGATTGTAAGCGAAGGCTGGCGGCGTCAACCAAACTACAATTATGGCCAAAATTGCAAGAACCGCTAACATTGTCTTTTTCACAATACGCTCTCCTGTCTATAGAATACATCGTCCAAAGAGAGTTTTGCAATTCAAATTACAAAACTCTCGAATTAATTTGGGAGATTAACAACCCGAATTATTCATTTGTCCATTAGGCATGATAGTATGGCAATATGTAGCGCCCGTAAAAGTCGCTCCCGTGGTTATTGCCAAACTCAAATTTGTAAAACTTAAATCGCAGTTATCCAAATGAGCATGACTGAAATTCGTTCCCGTTAATGTCGTTGAACTCAGATCGACACCATTTAAGTTGGCCGAGCTAAAATCTGCCCTTTGTAAATTTGAGATGCTCAAATCGCTGGAATATTGACCTTTGGTGCTGCTTAAATTTGCACCTTGTAATTTGGCTTGGCGCAAATCCGCTCCGGACAAATTGATATCGATCATATTAGAGCCGCTAACATTTGCTTTGGGCAAACTGGCAAACCCTAAAGGAGCATCACTGAGATCGCAATTCGTACAAGTTTTGGTGTTCAGTAACTTGTTTAAATCGGATTGATTGTAAGCAGCGGCTGGAGGTGCGAACCAAACCATTGTCATAACAAAAAGTGCGATGATAGTCAGAAGTTGTTTTTTCATGGATCTGTGTAGAAATAAGGTGAAGCAGAGGGTAAAACAATGTAGAATGGGTGTTGCCTACTGGTAAAATTGTTATCAATTTCTTCTGGCAAATTGATTGTTTCAATCGAGACAACAGAACGAAGCTCTCGTGTAGTCCTGTGACATTCTCGTGCAGCAATAAGTTACGTCCTCAAATATCGTTCCGGTTTTGGATGCTCCGATTAGGACGGCATAGCTCAAATCCGCTCCGGTTAAGTTTGCTTCGTTGAGATTAGCATTACTCAAATCCGTCGAACTCAGATCGACATTCTTAAGGATTGCCGATTGGAGTTGAGCATTTGTTAAATCTGCTCCAGTTAAGCGAGTAGTCGGATGCGATTTACTCTCCGAAGTTAAATCGGCTGAATTTAACTTCGCCGATCGCAAAATTGCGCCGGATAATTTAATTCCTTTCATATTCGAGCTTTGCATATCCGCGCCGCTTAATTCGGTATAGCTTAATTGAGCATTGCTTAAATCGCAATTCGTGCAAGCATTAGTTTGCAATAATTTTTGCAAGTCAGTGGGATTGTAAGCAGCTGCGGGAGAGGCAAACCCAGTCACGAAAATTGCAAGGATTGCCAAAATTACAACAAGTTGTTTCTTCATCAGTTTATGACCTCGAGTATTGAGAGAATAATTGCAATGGTTTAGGGTGCGCGGAATACTTTTACCTCAGCATTCTGGGAAATATTCTGCATATTGGTGGCAAAGTTGAGTAAATTTTGCCACTCTTGTTTCGCCATGTTGACATCATCTTTCAACCAATCCCAATTGCTGTCGAGACTAGCATCTTGAATATCCTCAAGAATGTTGCTTAATTTGGTTTCGACACTTTGCCACCAATCTGCAATTTCGTTCAACGAACTTTTCATATTTCGGTTTAAGGTAGCAAGATCGTTCATCGAACTTTGCAC
Source organism: Cyanobacteria bacterium SBLK (assembly GCA_017746715.1). GTDB lineage: Bacteria > Cyanobacteriota > Cyanobacteriia > Cyanobacteriales > Spirulinaceae > CCY15215. The sequence continues at coordinate 13,281 of JAGHZQ010000101.1, read as the reverse complement.
GACCGTGAGGGAGGTAATATATTGGCGCTCTTTGGGAAGTTGTGCTTGGTCTCGCGCTATCGTATTTTGGGCATTATTGATATCCTGTCGATCGCGATAGATCGAATCGGTTAAACCCCCAGATACCATGCCGCCAATAAACATGCCGCCAAATCCCAAAATTCCGCATCCAGCAGCCGCACTCAACCCTTGAGCAATACTCAGTTTGGTAATGAGAGAGCGATCGGAAGCAATCCTTGATTTTGCCTCGGCAATATCGCTGTTGAGCTGGGAGATTACATTTTTATCCGCGTTGACTTGATTCTGGATATCGTTAACATTATCCACAAGTTGGGTTAAATCGCCATCAGCATCTACCTGAAAGGTTGAGAAGTCGCTATGCAAGGTTTGAATATTGCTTTTCTGCTCGTTCACAATTCCTTTGAGCGTCCCGAGCAAATCCAAAATTGCCTCTTTCATGTCAGAATCAATACTCGTTCCTTCATGAAAGCGCCATAATCCCAAGATTTGATTAGCAGTATCCCCAAACTTTTGTCCGCAGGTCACGAGGGAGTTCGGCACGGCATTCATTTGCGGAATTAAGGTATTGGTGCAGTAGTTTGCATGGTTTTTAATGGTATTGAGATTGTTGTTTAAGGTGTTAAACAATCCCGACGGAATCGCACCGCTTCCCGCCGAAAGGTCGGTATTGTCAACAGCAAGAGCATAAGCTCGGAGTTCGATCAGAGCAGAGAGTTGATTGGCCAGTTCTGCTTGGTATTGGTCTTGACTGTCCAGTTGTAGCGTTTTCATGAGTTTTTGTTGAAAAGAGAGGAAACAATCCCGCGATAGAGAAGAAAGAATAGGCATTCTCTATCGCATGGCGATCGCGAAAATTCTAAAGTGTTAAAAGCGGGAATTTAGGCAGCTCTTTGAGTATTGCGAACCTGTTGCGTTGGTGCCCCAGTCGCAATATTTTGCATATTCGTCGCAAAGCTCTTGAAGTCCTGCCAATCTCGCTTGGCTAAACGCATATCCATAGCAACATCATCCCAGTTTTCTTTATCTGCATCTTGGAGAGCATCTTGGAGAGCTTTAATCTCGGTATCCAATTTTGTATCTAAGGTTTTCCACCAATCTGCAATCTCAGTTAAAGAATTTGCCATCGCTTGGTTTTTGGTAATCAAATTCGTGGTTGAGTTTTGCATTGTAGTAAAAGACAATGCCAAAGTTTGATCGGCTTGAAGTTGCGAGTTATAGCTGTTTAACTTAGAGCGAGCTTGAGCGATTTTATGGGAGTAGGTGGCAATGACGGCTGCCATTTCAACAATAGAACCCACAATAACAAACCCGCCAATAATAGCAGCAACAGGGGCAAAAGGACCTGAAAACGCAACTCCCAAACCAACAGCTGCTACGCCGACAAATAAGCCAACACCACCAGCAATAGCAGAAGCAGTGATAGCCGCTTGATCGGACTTGATTTCTGCCTGTACCGAAGCAATATCGGCATTCAATCGATCGATATCGTCTTTTAAGGCGTTCTGTGCTTTTTGAATGGTGGCAGATCCAGTGGTCAAAGCTGTTAAATCCGTAGCTGCATAGTTTTGGAAATTAGTAAACTGACTTTGAACATTCTCGATACTGGCTTGCTGCTGACTCATGTGGCGCTTTAACCAATTCAATTCGGAGAGAATGGATTGGATTCCATCGCGACTCGGATTGTAACTCGAACTACTTAAAATTCCTAAAATATCGCCCGATACCATATCAAACCGCGTTCCAAATCGGATAACCGCTTCGGGAATTGTCGAGACGATTGCCGGTTCTAAGGTCGTATTCCAAACTCGGGCGTGTTCTTTGGTCGTATTCAGCTTAGCGTTAATCCCATCAAACCAATCGGGTTTAGGAGAAGGCGGGTTAAATGTTGTATTTTCAACGGCAATTACATAACCGCGAATGTTGGTCAGAGCGCTGAGATGATCGGCCAAATCTTGCTTGATTTTCTGCGGATCTTGAGGGGCAATAGCCAAACGTAAAACCATTGTATTTCTCCTAGTGTATTTAAGGTTTAATTGCTGCATCAACTCGATACAGTGCGTCTTAAGATGACTCCCATGAAGACAGGTCGAGCTGCCAGCGATCGCTACCCGAACCCGCAGCAGCACGTTGAATATTCGTTCCCATCTCGGCGATCGCGTCCCAAGTTCTGGCACTAAAGGGAAGGGATTGAATATCCTGAAGAGAGCGATAGCGGTCTCCTTCTTGTTGAATTTGAGCGATCAAAGCGTTGGTATTGCTGTCGATATCATCCCAAATGGGTTTGAAATCCAAAGAGGTTTTAACGCCGCTCAAAGCATCTTCAACCGAATGCAATGCCGAGACGATGCCTTGCAACAGGGCAACTTGTTGCTCCTCCTGCGTCAATTCGACACTCAACCTGCCAATTTCATGCCACTCTTCAACCACTTTTCGTTCCTTCAAAGCCATCGATATCGCTCCATAAGTCGTGCTGAGCAACCCCACTGCAAGAGAGACAAAGGGGATGAGAGGAACGCCCCCCGTTGCTAGAGCGAGAGCAACGGCAACCGAAGCCAAAGATACGCCAACTCCAGACATGGCAGCATGAGAAAGACCGTTTTGGGCATCTGCTGTCTGCGCGTTGATTTTGTCGTACAACTGCTGGATCTTTTGTTTGAGCGTTGCGACTTTTTGCCGATCGCCTTGCAAGGTTTGATTGGCAGCAGCAATCGCATCTTCAACTTCTTGCTTGCAGGAGAGAAAACTATTGGCAAAGCGATCGATATCGCTTTGTAATGTTTCCACTGCCTCGGGCAAATTAGCCGAGTGCCGTTGCAGCCATTGGAAATAATGAACTGCTTCTGACGCACTCATATTGCTATTCGCTCTTATATCTGGAGCAATAACTTGAAAGCGATTGTTGTAAGAAATAAAGTCTTGGGTTAATTGTGAAATGACCTGCGGACTTTTTTGAGTCAACCAAATCTGTGCTTGTTGCTGAACGGTTTGGAGCTTATCGTATAATTCGTCAAACCATGTTGGTACTGGGTTGGGTGGGTGTAACAGAGTTTGACTGAGTGCTATGGCTGCTGAATTCATCGATTGATGAGAAGAGTATAGATTTGTCAGCATTTCGCGGAGCAAATCTTGGTTGGGCGCAAGCATGAGAATCTTTAAATCGAAGACATATTCATCAAACTCCACCGCTACCCGAGTTCGTATCCGAGATTGACTGACTTGTTAGTGACTTGTTACCGTTTTTGTTATGACTTTGTTCCGACTCAAGCACAGAAATTTATTGCGAGGATTATCCATACCCATATATTTTCAGAATGAAATAAGATTGCACCGATCGCTCAAAACTGAAAATTCTACTTAATGGTTTTTCCCGCCCATACCATTTTCGGTGTGGCTCGATCCTGATAGGATCGGGGCATTGACTTAGAAGAATCTCCATGCCCAGATCCCTCAGAGTGAAACAGGATTGCCTCGACCAAGTCAAGCTGGCCGTCCGGCGCAATGGTTTTCCCAGCCAACGCTCTTTGGCTGAAGAGGTGGGATTTGCCCTTACCACAGTTAGCAATTTTCTAACGGGCAAACCTGTTGACTACGTTACTTTTACAGAAATTTGTCAAAAATTAGCACTGGAGTGGAGAGAAATCGCCAATATGGATTTTGAGGTTGCCGACTTCACGGAAGCCACAGACCCCGAGATCCCCCATTTGAGCGATATCCATCCAGATATATCGCCTCGCTACCCCGACGGCTTAATCCCTCTCAATTCTCCTTTTTACCTCGATCGCATTCCCTTTGAAGAACAGGCAACTCGAGAAATCAGGAAACCCGGTGCCTTAGTGCGGATTAAAGCTCCTAAGGAAATGGGCAAAACCTCTTTTCTGTTGAGGATTCTCGACTCGGCTCAACGCCTTGGCTATCGCATCACCAAACTGAACTTAGAACAAGTCGACCAAGCGATTTTGCAGGATGGCGATCGCTTTTTGCGATGGCTGTGCGCGAATACGACCCGTCAACTTCATCTCAAACCGAGGTTAGATGAATATTGGGATGAGGATTTGGGAAGTAAAATTAGTTGTACGTCCTACCTCGAAGATTATCTGCTCAAACAAGTCAATAGTTCCCTCGTCTTAGCATTGGACGAGGTGCATCAAGTATTTGAATATCCTCAAGTAGCGAAAGATTTTTTTCCCCTGCTGCGCTCGTGGTACGAGGAAGCCAAAACCCTTCCGATCTGGCAAAAACTCCGCTTGGTTGTCGTTCACTCGACGGAAATTTACGTTCCCCTTCAACTGAACCAATCGCCCTTCAATGTCGGGCTGCCAATTCAGTTAACCCATTTCAATTTAGATGAGGTGCAGCAGTTGGCGCAATGCTACGAACTCGACTGGCAAGGTGGGGAGGAAGCCAAACAGCTCATGGATATGGTTGGCGGACATCCCGCACTGGTGCATGCAGCTATCTATCATCTCAGTCGCGGGGAAATCTCGCTGAAACAACTGTTAGAAACTGCTCCAACCTCTGCCGGGATTTATCAACATCACTTACAGCGTCACCGAATAACACTCAACGAACAACCCGAGCTAAGTCGGGTTCTTTATACCGTCATGAATGCCGCCGAACCCGTACTATTAGATCCAATTCAAACCCACAAATTAAGCAGTATGGGATTAATTAAACAATCTCGAGATAAAGTAACGCCAAGCTGTAAATTATATCGGCAGTTTTTCAAGGATTGGGAGTGGAAAGACAATTGACTTCGCAAACGGGTTCTTTGATCGTTGTCGGTATGGGGATTCAATTAGCCGGCCATCTGACTTTAGGTGCGAAAGCATGGATAGAACAAGCGGATAAGGTCGTGTTTGCCCTCGCAGATCCGGTCGCGGCAAAATGGCTGCAAGAATTGAATCCCACCGCAGAGGCTTTGCCCTATAATACCCAGAATTTGCGACGCAGGGACACCTATCGAGAAATGACCGAAAGGATGTTGGAAGAAGTTCGTCGGGGTTTACAGGTTTGTGCCGTATTTTACGGACATCCGGGGGTATTTGCGACTCCGGCAAGAGCGGCGATCGCGCAAGCCAAAAAAGAAGGATTTTTCGCGCGCATGTTACCGGGAATTTCTGCCGAAGATTGCTTGTTTGTCGATCTGGATGCGGATCCCGGCAAAAATGGCTGTCAGAGTTTTGAAACAACGGATTTTCTCATTCGCCGACGCAAATTCGACCCCACCAGCATGCTGATTTTATGGCAGATTGCCATGGTGGGGAATTTAGGGTTTTACCAACCGAACCGTTACCAACAAGGGTTAAAAATATTAACGGAGGTTTTAGAGAAAGATTACGGGACAGACCATGAAGTTATCGTTTATGAGGCTGCGGTTTATTATCCGGTTTGTTCCCCGGTTATCGAGAGAATGCCTTTGGCCAAACTGCCCGAAGCAAAGGTGACGGAGGTTTCGACCCTGTACGTTCCCCCACGAGCGATCGCTCCCCTCGATCGCGAGATGATGGCAAGATTGGGGATCGAGAGTACTGAAGAAAAAAGATGATAGGAGAAAATTTTCCAATGATGGAAAGCAATCGCCAAAAATTAGCAGAATTAGACCGAGCCATCATCCGGAATCCTGAAGATGCCAGAGCCATCGCCCGTCGAGGGGAATGCTATCGGTTGATGGCACGTTATGAGGAGGCTTTGGGGGATTTTAACCGAGCCATCGCCCTGAAACCCGAATATGACTGGGCGATCGCCCATCGCGGGGAATGCTATCGGTTGATGGCACGTTATGAGGAGGCTTTGGAGAATTTTGGTGACGCCATTCAACTCAATAACAAAAGTGCTTGGAATTTTGCCCATCGCGGTGCGAGTTATTACCCCCTAAAACAATACGAGAAAGCCCTTGCAGATATCGATCGCGCCCTTCAACTCCATCCCGACTATCCTTGGGCGCTTTTTTATCGGGTTAACCTTGACATCCGCAAAAATTGCTATGAGGAAGCCCTTGCAGATTTCGATCGGGCGATCGTGTTTGATAAAACTCTTATTCCCAGTTGGCAGGGGGAACGGGGATTGATCCTCAGCTATCTGGGACGGTACGATCGCGCGATTGAATGTTGCGAGGCGGGATTGCTCGAAAAGCCAGAGGATTATATTATTTTGTATACTTTGGCGGTGGTCAAGGCTCGCTGGCAGGGATTGACGACGGCGCAAGGGGAAATCGAGAAAACTCGGCAGGCACTACAAGCCGCAACGCAACCATCACAACGTCCAGGAGTCATCTATCGATGGGGGGGTTTGGCGGCTCTTGAAGGACGAGAAGTAGAAGCCTTAAACTATCTTCGGGAGGCCATTTCCCTCGATAGCGAACCCCTCGAGCTGGCACGTCGCGATCTCGCTTGGCTGGAGCTGCGCGATCTCCGTCAGTTTCGCACTTTAATTGAGGGAGAAAATGAAGATGAGTGAAGAGATTTTGGCTCAACTCAATGCAGTCATTCAACGAGATCCTTGCAATACTCGGGCGATCGCCCGTCGGGGGGAAACCTATCGCTCTCTCAAACAATATGAGAAGGCCTTGGGTGATTTTAACCGAGCCATCGCTTTAAAACCGGACTATGCTTGGGCGATCGCCCGTCGGGGGGAAACTTATCGCTTGCTGGAGAATTATTCGGAAGCGATCGCGGATTTCGATGGGGCGATCGCGCTTCAACCCGATTATGCTTGGGCCTATGCCCATCGCGGCATGACTTATCGCCTGTGGGGAGAGCCGTATTATCGGCAGGCTCTAGGGGATTTTAGCCGAGCCATCGAACTGCAACCGGATTATGCTTGGGCGATCGCCTATCGGGCGCGCATTCATGATTTACTGAGGTGTTATGAGGAAGCCTTGGCGGATTTCGATCGTGCTATGGCCTTAGATAAGCATAAGAACCTCTTCGACCATTGGCAGTGCGAGCGAGGATTATTACTCAGTTATTGCGGGCAATATGCGGAGGCCATTGCTAGTTGTAAAGAAGTTTTACGAGAAAATACTGAAGATTCTTTTGCACTGTACAATATTGCTGTCTTTAAAGCTCGCTGGCATGGTTTAACCGAAGCTCGCCCGGAGATCGATCGCGCGCGATCGGTGTTACTGAGCTTAGTAGGAACTGAGGAACAGGGGCTGGCAATATATCGCTTGGGAGGCTTGGCAGCGATCGAGGGTCAGACGGAATTAGCTCTGAGTTATCTAGAAAAATCCGTTTTGTTGGATACAGAAGCGAGAGAGTTTGCCCTTCACGACGTTGCTTGGTTGGATTTGCGTGCAAATCCGAGTTTTAGAGCGATAACATCATAAGTCATTAATAACTTGAAGAATACCTCTTTCTCAATTAAGGAGAAAATCAATGGGCGATCGAAAAAGAGCGATGGCGCTTGCCAAAGAAGGAGAAACTCTGCGTTTAATGGCAACGCAAAATCAGGATGTAAGCGTAACCATGCTCAAGGACTTTTTATACAGGGCATTAGATTGCTTTGATGATGCAACTCGCTTTGTTGAGAAAAAGCAAATTGACTTGAATAATGAGATTCTTGGTGCTGAGTCAACGCCTCCAGTTCTAGTTCCAAATTATCCTTGGGCATTAGCACACTGGGGAGCAACTGCCAGCTATCTCGGTGCGACTATGGACAAACGTAACTCTTACTATTATAGGATTGCAGAAGAAAAATTTCAAGCGGCGTGCGCTCTTAAACCACGCTATGCTTGGGCATGGGCAAACCGAGGTCAAAACCTCTGCTGGTGGGGTATCAGGCTCTCAGAAAATGATAGAACAAACGAAGCTATATCAAAGATAGAAAATGAGGCAAAGAGCCACTTGGATAAGGCGATCTCGTATGACGAGAAATATACTTGGGCTTTTGTTAGGAGAGCTATAGTTCATCGCATGTTAGGTTTACTAAAAGGTGAAGATTCTGCAGTCAATCACCCCCATTTCGATGATGCAATCAACGATCTAGAAAACGCAATTAAACTGAATTACCAATATGCCTCAGCTTATGGTTATCTCGCTGTCCTTCATAGACAGAAAGCTCGTGCCTACGACGCAGCAGCTATCCGGGATCTACAAGAGGACTTAAGTAATAAGAACAAAAATAATGAGAGTGAGGCTCTGGATTATACCAAGCTAGCAAAGGAGGAATGGAAAAAAGTCTATAATTCAGTAGAACAGGCGACAAAAATTGACCCTCGCGTGTTTTTGCCACCTAAAATGCTGAAGATTGGTTACATGTACCTTCCTGCCCAAGGCGGGACAACACCAACATTTTTAGAAGAATCGGCTCTAAGCGAGGACAACAAATACACTCGTTATACAGCAGCAGCATTAAAAGCTCACATAGGAGGAGACTTAGCTGCCAAAGAGGATATCGATCGCGTGTTAGCTGAGTTTGCGGGAGAGTCATGAGCACAGAATTGTGGAGAATGTCCCCTCGAGAACGGTCGAGTCGCTTTATCATCTCGTCCGCACTCGATCTAATGTAAGATCGAACGTCCTTAGAAATAGCTGGAGTCAACCCCATCATGAATAAATTAGGCAATTTTTTGAGCGAGCTTGCCATTAATCCCCAACAGCAATTAGCATTTGCTCGGGATAACAATGCCTCGGCAGCGATCGCCAAACTGGGATTATCTAAAGAGGAACAAACCGCTGTTGAGAGCAAGAGCAATGCTAAGATTGCTGCTATTTTTGCCAGTGAAAACACACCATTAGCCATTCTTTGTGCCGATCCCAACCCAGAAGATCCCTATCCAGATCCAGACCCCCAAGAGCCTCCCGAAGAGCCTTCCGAATGAACCTAAATTCTGACTAAGCTGGTTATATCAATTCAATGTAAAGTTGCACTTAATGAAAAAGTGTGAAGCCTTCTTTGGAGCAATTTGCAAAACTTCTCCCCCATTGCAGGGGGTTTTTTGTTTTATGCTTGTTATCAGAAAAACAATCCCCCCATCAAGCTCGTGAGCAACGCTGTTCAAAAGTATAGTTTTATACAAAAACTCCATGAAAGTGCAAACTCATTGGTTTATCGCGGACATCAAAGCGACAATAACCGATCTGTTATTCTCAAAGTCCTCCAACAATCCTACCTTTCTCCAGAAAAACGAGCTTGGTTCAAACAAGAGTACGAAACTACCCAAAACCTAGATATAGCAGGAGTAGTCAAAGCCTACAACTTGGAAAATTATCAGAATAAGTGGGTGATGGTGCTGGAAGATTTTGGTGGCGAATCTCTCAACCGTTTAATTGAGAAGAGTCCTTTCCCCCCTGCTCAATTTCTGCCCCTTGCCATTAAAATAGTTGAAATTATCGGTCAAGTCCATCAACAACACGTTATCCACAAAGATATTAATCCTTCTAATCTAGTTTGGAATCAAGAAACCGAACAAGTCAAACTCATTGATTTTGGGATCTCTACGGTGCTTTCACGAGAAAATACGACTTTTCGCAATCCCAATTTATTACAGGGTACTCTTGCTTATATCTCGCCAGAACAAACCGGACGCATGAATCGGTCTATTGATTATCGCACGGATTTTTACTCACTGGGAGTGACCTTCTACGAAATCCTAACGGGTCGATTGCCTTTCCCGACAGAAGATGCGTTGGAATTGATACATTGTCATATTGCCAGACAACCTGTATTACCCCATGAATGCAAACCAGATATTCCTCCCGTAATTTCTCAGATCGTGGGGAAATTGATGGCGAAAAATCCTGAAGACCGCTATCAATCCACCTCGGGACTGAAGGTAGATTTAGAAGAATGTCTCAAACAGTGGCAAACGAAAGAACAGATTGATTCTTTCCCCTTAAATCAACATGATGTTTGCGATCGCTTGCAAATTCCCCAAAAACTCTACGGACGAGAGAGAGAAATTGCCACCTTGATGGCAACTATTGAAGGAGTCAGTCAAGGAAACAGCCAAATGATATTAGTATCGGGGTATTCTGGAATCGGCAAATCTGCCTTAATTCAAGAATTGTACAAGCCACTTACTCGACAGCGAGGCTATTTTATCTCGGGTAAATTTGACCAGCTAAAACGCGATATTCCCTATGCTTCCATTATCCAAGCTTTTAAAGCCTTAGTCGGACAATTGCTCACAGAAAGCCAAACGGCGATCGCAAATTGGCGACAAAAACTGCTCGATGCTTTGGGGAACAATGGACGAGTAATTGCAGAGGTCATACCTGAAGTCGAACTGATTATCGGTCAGCAGCCAGAAATTCCCATTCTCCCACCAACAGAAACGCAAAATCGCTTTAACCTCGTCTTTCAAAAATTCATTAAAGTCTTTACCCAACCCGAACATATTTTAGTCATGTTCTTGGACGATCTGCAATGGGCAGATGCCGCTTCCTTGAAACTCATTCAACTATTAATGACAACAACCGATAGCCAATATCTTTGTCTAATTGGAGCATATCGAGATAACGAAGTCAGCCCAGCACACCCACTAAGGCTGACCCTAGATGAAATCAAACAACACAAAGCCACGATCGAGGATATATTACTTTCACCTTTAACATTGTCTGACGTAATTCATTTAATTGTTGATACATTCCGAATCAACTCGAAAATTGCTAAACCTTTGGCTGAATTAGTACGGACTAAAACCGAAGGAAATCCTTTCTTTATCAACGAATTTTTGAAATCACTGTATGTTCAAAAATTGATTGCTTTTGATTATGAAAAAAGTTGTTGGCAATGGGATTTAGGAAAAATAAAAGCCAAAAAACTTGCTGATAATGTGGTAGAATTAATGATAGAAAAAGTCAAAAAAATACCACTAGAAGCACAAAATATATTAAAATTATCTGCTTGTATTGGCAACCGATTTGACTTAGAAATGCTAGCAATTGTGAGTGAAAGATCGCCACGAGAAACAGCGATTAATTTGTGGGTCGCGATTTCAGAAGGTCTAATTTTACCTCTGAACGATACATATAAATTAATGGAACTAGATGTAGAAGGTATCTCAGAGCAATTGCCAGCAGAATATAAGTTTGCTCACGATCGAATCCAGCAAGCAGCTTATTCTCTCATCTCTGAAGTCGATAAACAGAGATTGCATCTACACTTGGGATGGTTACTGCTGCACAAGACGCCACTAGAAGAACGAGAAAAGAAGCTATTTAATATTGTCAATCAATTTAACGAGGGGTGGAGCTTAATCGAGCGACAAGTAGAACGAAATCAGTTAGCTGAGTTAAATTTACAGGCAGGTCAGAAAGCAAAAACTGCGGCAGCTTATCAGTCAGCCTTTAACTATTTTAAGATTGGTCTAGAGTTGTTGGGAAAAGATAGTTGGCAAGCCCAATATCAGCTTACCTTAGAACTTCATTTGGCAGCAGCAGAGGCAGCATTTCTAAACGCTGATTTTGAGGAAATGCAATGTTTAATAAACAGAGTCCTTCAGAAATCCCAGACATTGCTTGAAAAGGTTAAAGTTTACGATATTGGTATCCAAGCACGTATGTCACAAAATCAACATCTTGAAGCCATCGAGCTAGGTCTTCAAATACTGAATTTGTTGGGCGTAACTTTTCCCGAACAACCCAACCAAGAGGATATTATACTTGCCATGCAGGAAACACAGTCAGTTTTGGCAAACAAACAAATCGAAGATCTAATAAATTTGCCAAGTATGACAGATTCAAACAAGTTAGCTGCTATGAAGATCATGACTGTTTTATGGAGTCCTGTATTTATCGCAATGAATAATTTAGTTCCTCTGATGGCATGCAAACAGATAAATTTCTCGATCGAGTATGGCAACGCTCCTGATTCCGCTTTTGCATATGCAAATTACTCTTTCTTTCTTTGTATGGGACAAGAGATTAAAATGGGTCAACTATTAAGTCAATTGGCTATAGATATATTAGAAAAGTTTAATGTTAAAAGACTTAAAGCTAGGACATATATATTTTATGGCTTCGTCAAACATTTTACAGAACATCTTCGAGATATGCAGCCATTTCAATTGGAAGCCTACCACAGTGGTTTAGAAAGTGGTGATTTTGATTATGCTAGTAGTGGGGCACTCTGTTCCACCATGAGTTTGTATTTTAGTGGCAAGGAATTAACCGAACTCGAACAAGAAATGGCTGCACGCTGTAAAGCTATTACTCAACTAAAGCAAGAAGCATATAATCATTGGCAGAGGATATATTGGCAGGCTGTTTTAAATTGGCTAGGTCGCACTGAAAATCCTCAGTATTTGCAGGGTGAAGTTTATGATGACAAGAAAATGCAAGTGCTTCATCTAGAAGCTAATGATAGAACTGCCTTTATGCATTTGTATATCAATAAACTTATTCTCTGTTATAGTTTCCAAGAATTACAGCAAGCATTTGAAACTGCAGTTCAATTAGAAGCATATATAATTCAGGCAGGCTCGACATTTATTGCTCCCCCTGGCTATTTTTACGATTCGCTAACTAGACTAGCAGTTTTTCCAGATATGCAACCATCCGAGCAGGAACGAATCCTCAAAAAAGTTGCTGCCAACCAAGAGAAAATGGCACTCTGGGCAAAACATGCCCCCATGAATTATCTGCACAAATTTTATCTCGTTGAAGCCGAACGCGCCCGAGTGTTGTGTCAGTATAAAGATGCGAGAGAATATTACGATCGCGCCATTACCCTAGCGAATGAAAACGAATATCTCAACGAAGAAGCCCTCGCTTGCGAATTGGCAGGAAGATTTTATCTCGCTCGCAGTCAAGATCGCGTTGCTCGCCATTATCTACAAGATGCCCACTATACTTATCATCGTTGGGGAGCAGTTGCCAAAGTTAAAGATTTAGAAACTCGATACCCGCAATTTTTAACGACCTCTTCTAAAAGGAAGCGCCCTACAAAATTACCCTCCCCAACGATTAGCGAGAGTGAAACTTCCGCAGAAATTTTCGATTTTCACAGTGTCTTGAGAGCCTCCCAAACAATTTCCAGCGAAATTTTACTCAATAAATTACTGGAAAAATTGATTGAAATTGCCATTGAAAATGCCGGTGCTCAAATGGGTTTTCTCATTTTAGAACAAGAAAAAGAATTATTCATTGAAGCTGAGATAGATACCAATCAGGAAGAGGCGATCGCACGTAATTCAGAACCCGTTAAAAACAGTCAAAAATTGCCCTTATCGATCGTCAATTACGTGCAAAGAACTCGAGAGACTGTTGTGGTAAAAGATGCGACCCATGATAGTCGATTTACAAAAGATCCTTATCT
>JAGHZQ010000100.1 GCA_017746715.1 Cyanobacteria bacterium SBLK | reverse complement strand
GTTTTTCCCGCTTCAATTTTGGAAAGATTTAAAACATTATTAATTAGGGTTAATAAATATTCGCCACTGCGATTGATGACATTGACATTTTCCTGCTGTTCGGGGGTGAGGAGTTGCGATCGCGTCAGAATCTGGGAAAAGCCGAGAATGGCATTGAGGGGCGTTCTCAATTCGTGACTCATATTGGCAATAAATGCGCTTTTGGCTCGATTGGCAGCATCGGCCTTTTCTTTGGCAAGTTCCAATTGTTGGTTGGACTCTGCCAGTTCTGCGGTGCGTTCTGCCACGCGCTGTTCTAAGGTGACGAAAGACTCTTGCAACTGTACGGCCATGCGATTAAAAGAGTCTGCCAATTCTCCCAACTCATCCTTGCGCTGGATCTCGGGGGTTTGTTGCCATTGCCCTCGAGCTAAGGATTTCGCCGATTGATTGAGACGTAAAATAGGTTGCGTCACCCATCTTGCCGTGAGAATGCCCAACCCCGTCGCCACACCTAAAGCTACCAAGCATAATAGGATCGTCGTGCGCGTGTTGGCGTGAATTCGTTCCATAAAATCGGCTTCCGGAATCACCACCACGATCGGCCAATCTAAACCGTATTCATCGCTAAAGGGTTGTACCTGTACGAATTCTCGCCGACCGTCGAGGGTAAATTCAAACTGTTCTGGGTTTTGAATGCGATCGAAACTGCCGAAATGCTCTTGTAAATATCGGGCTGTTTCTCTTACTAAAATATACTTGCTTTCACTGGCATGCAGGCGCTTTAATTCCTCTCCCTCTTTCACAAAAGGAAGTTCGACGTGAGAACCCGCCACTAGATGACCCGAACGTTCGATAATAAAAGCCTGACCCGAATGACCGATGTCTATATCTTGGAGAAAGGTGACAAACTCTTGCGGCAGAAAAAAATCCGTCCCGCAAACCCCCAGCAACACTTCTCCGGTTGTATCGTAAACGGGAATGGCGGCGGTAATCGTTGGCAAAGGAGATTCAAAATTCAGATAAATTTCGCTCCATGCCGGCTGGCCTGCCGCTACAGCTGCCGTATACCAAGGACGCTGGCGAGCGTCGTACTGTTGGCGACCGCGAGCGACAATACCCGTGCGATTGCCGCGATCGTCTAAACTGTATTCAAAAACGCGATAGTCCGTCGTCGGGTTCGAGAGGATAAACCGCAGGTCGTTCGGATCCGAGGCATTCACGCCAATAACCGAACCATCTTCCTCACTGCCGCAATAGGTGCCGCTATTGGATACAAACAGAGTTGCTTTTTGCCAATGCCAAAAGAGGATTTTGCCTTGACCCGCGATCGCGTCGATTTCCCCGCGAGTAAAAGCATCAGCATTCATTTGATTGATAAAATGAGTCGGTTCGGTATAGCTGGATAGCTGTTGCTGAATGCGAGCCGTTAATTCTTGACGCAGTTGCGATGCGAGATCGTTCACGGCTTGCTGTCCGTTTCGATAGGATAAATAACCGACCAATCCCACCGTTCCAAAAATCTGCAAGACGAAAGGAACGACGAAAATAACGCTTAGGGGAAGTTGTCCGGAAATGTAGGTTAGAAAATGTTTGAAGGGTTTGAGAAACATCAGTTAGAAGTCGGAAGTCGGAAGTTGGGACTTGGGAGCAAATCCAGCGATGCGTGCATCTCGATCTAGTTAACCAAGAAACAAAAATTTAATTTTAATCTTAATGCAATCGCAATTGAGAATGACAAGATTTCCAGTCTCGATTTTAATAAAAGTTTAAAGAGGTTTTTGCAAGTCCGACTCTCTGAAAAAGTGAGAAAAAAGAAAATAAAAATAGAAACAATACCCCGATCGTGCAAGATATCTGCTATAATAGAGACAGCAAAAATAAACTAATAGTTTTTGCTTCGAGCAAGTTTTTCATCCCTTGAAATCTGCTAGTTAATTGACTCGTTACCCAGTTCCTTACAGTTTCTCACAGGTTATTCTCAAGGTCAGATAATATGTCATCCAAGCCCTCTCAAAATAATCCCGACAAACAACCGGAAAGTAAATCTACTCTCGATGAAATTCGCGCTACACGATTGGAAAAAGTCGAACAGTTAAAACAAGAAGGATTGAATCCCTATGCCTATAAATGGGAATCAAGCCATTGCGCCGCACAACTACAAGAAACTTATGCCGATCTCGCCGCCGGAGAAGAAGTGGATGTCGCCGTTTCTATTGCCGGGCGAATTACTGCCCGTCGCGTCTTTGGAAAATTAGCATTTTTTGGCTTGCAAGATGAAAGCGGAACGATTCAACTTTACTTAGAAAAAAAACGCATTCAGGCCAACATGGAAGAGATTTCTAATGCGTTCAATCTTCTGAAAAAAGTCACCGATGTCGGGGATATTTTGGGGGTTAAAGGGACAATTAAGCGCACGGAAAAAGGCGAACTTTCTATCTATGTTAGCGAGTATGCCATGCTGACAAAATCTCTTTTACCCCTACCGGATAAATGGCACGGTTTAACCGACACGGAAAAGCGCTATCGCCAGCGTTACGTCGATTTAATTGTTAATCCCTCGGTACGGGAAACCTTTCGCCGTCGCGCTAAAATTACGGCAGCCATTCGCCGCTATTTAGACGATCGCGGTTTCATTGAAATCGAAACGCCAGTGTTACAAGGAGAAGCCGGGGGAGCCGATGCCCGCCCGTTTGTAACCTATCACAACACTTTGCAGATGGATTTGTATCTGCGAATTGCTACAGAATTACATCTCAAACGGCTCATTATCGGCGGTTTTGAAAAGGTCTTTGAATTGGGACGAATTTTCCGCAATGAAGGGGTTTCTACCAAACACAATCCCGAATTTACCAGCATTGAAATTTATCAGGCTTATGCCGATTATCAGGATATGATGGTACTGACGGAAAGTTTAATAACTTATGCCGCACAGGAGGTTTTAGATACATTAAAAGTCTCCTATCAAGATGTTGAAATCGATTTGACTCCCCCTTGGCGACGCGTAACCATGCACGAATTAGTTCGCGAAGTAACGGGCTTAGATTTCGGTGCTTATCAATCTTTTTTGCAAGCAGAGGAAGCAGCTAAAGGGGCAGGAATTGAGATTCCGGATAACTGCAAAACTATTGGAGTATTATTGAATGAAGCCTTTGAACAAAAGGTTGAAGAAACTTTAATTCAGCCTACTTTTGTGTTGGATTATCCCAAAGAAATTTCACCGCTGACTAAGCCCCATCGTTCTAAAACCGGCTTGGTAGAACGCTTTGAATTATTTATTTTTGGACGGGAAACAGCCAATAGTTTCTCGGAATTAACAGATCCCGTGGATCAGCGAGAACGGTTGGAATTACAAGCAGCAAAAAAAGCCGCAGGCGATTTAGAAGCTCAAGGGGTTGATGAAGACTTTTTAGCGGCTTTAGAGTATGGAATGCCGCCGACGGGAGGCTTGGGAATTGGTATCGATCGCCTCGTCATGATCCTGACGAATTCCCCCAGCATTCGCGATGTGATTGCCTTTCCCTTACTCAAAAATACCAGTGCGGTCATTCAATCTTTTGACTACGACCCGGAAAAAAAAATTCTGAAAGTTGAGTTCGGCAATGGGAGTATTTATAAATACAATGACGTGCCGGCAGAAGTCTACGAGGAAATGAAAACAACTCCCTCATTAGGTCAGTTTTTTAATTCTCGCGTGCGAGAAAAATACGGCTTCGATCGCGAGAAATAATTAACGGCTGTTGAAGGTTAGAACTGCGGGGGCAAAAATTGCCCCCTTCATGGTGCTCTCAGTTTTCTTAATCTAACTCTCACGGAATTTACAGCAAACTTCGAGGCAATCGATTCAAAATATAAAATGTTCGGCTTATTGAATACACAATTCAACGGATTTTCACCAATCCCATGAAACGCAAACGCTTTCCCAAAAATGCTTCGATCGCTTTTTTAGTGCGAGGTATCCTTGCTGTTGCTTGTGCGATATTGATGGGGGTAATTATTCCCTTATCTCCCATTGCAGCACGAGAAATGACCGACCCACAAAAGATACCTTTATTTCACAAAAGCAAACTTTCTGCCGCGATCGTGCAAATGGAAAAAGACTGGGGGGAAGAATACGAAGAATACTTCGGCAATCAATTCACGAATTTGGCCGTGCAAACGGAAGAAATGGCGCGATCGCTAACGCAATTGGGAGAAGAAACCGGAACGCATCCCGCAATTATTTGGTTGCTTTCTAAAAGCGATCGCCTGAGTATTGCCCTAACAACCCCCGGAAAACCGCCCGTTTCTTATGAAGTAATGGCAGCCGATCGCGAATCTCTACAACAAACAATTCGCGAATTTCGGCGAGCTATTATTAATCCTCGCAGAGTTCGGCAGCAAAACTATCAATCTCTCGGAAAACAACTTTACGATTGGATTATCGCACCGATTGAAACAACATTAATTGAAGAAAATATTGATACATTAATTATTAGCGCCGGTACGGGTTTGCGAGCGTTTCCTTATGCAGCCTTGTACGATGGCGAACGCTTTTTAATTGAGAAATATAGCTTAACGAATACCCCGGCATTTTATCTGACAGCACGAGACTATAAACCCCTAAAAAATTCGCGGATTTTAGCAATGGGAGCATCAGAATTTCGCGATCTGACTCCCTTACCCGGAGTTGCAGTGGAGTTAGAGACAATCGCCAATCGAATTTGGCCCGGAGAAGCCTTTTTAAACGACACATTTACCCTCGCTAACTTGCAAGATCGCCGCGATCGCTATCCTTTCGAGATCGTACATTTAGCCACTCACGCGCAATTTCAATCGGGAAATTCCGCAGATTCTTTCATTCAACTTTTTGACGAACGTTTAACTTTAGATCGCCTCGATCGCCTAAATTTGGACGATCCTCCTGTAGAATTATTGGTTTTGAGTGCCTGCGAGACTGCCCTCGGCGATCGCGATGCCGAGTTGGGCTTTGCCGGATTAGCGGTACAATTGGGGGTAAAATCGGTACTCGCCAGCTTTTGGCAAGTGAGCGACGTGGGATCCGTTGCCCTGATGAGCGAATTTTATCAACAGTTAAAAGAAACTTCCACGAAAGCCGAAGCCTTGCGACAGGCACAAATTGCCATGATTCGCGGTGAGGTACGCTGGGAAGATGGAGCATTATTGAATTCTTCGACGCGAGTTGCTTTTCCCAGTAATATCGCGATCGCGGGAACCACCGATTTTTCTCATCCCTATCATTGGGCGGCTTATTCTTTGGTGGGTAGTCCTTGGTAATTGATTTCTCTCTTTTACCAAGATAATAAATTCCCATCCCACGAGAAAAACTTGCCGCTATCGTCGCTCTTAATATTATCAATAACAGTTAATAATTGCTTCACCGTGCGTTCTACAGAAAATAATTTTTCGGGGGAAACATTCTTTTGAAACGGACGAGATAGTTGCGTGTCTGTCGTCCCCGGATGCAACATAATAATAATCGTTTTGGGACTCTTGCGAGCGTACTCGATCGCCGCCGTCTTCATTAACATATTTAAAGCAGCTTTTGAGGAACGATAGCCGTACCAACCTCCCAAACGATTATCGCCAATACTGCCAATTTTAGCCGAAATCGTCGCCAAAAGACTGCGCTCCTCATGACGAAGTAGGGGTAAAAAATGTTTGGCAAGTAACACCGCACCGATGCTATTCACCTGAAAGTAGCGACTCAAATTCTCTGCATTTAACTGTCGCAAACCCTTCTCGGGTTGCAATTCCCCCTCATGCAGCAACCCAATACAATTAATAACCCAATGAATGCGATCGCATTCCTTTGCGATCCATTTTACTGTTGTTTCAATCTGTCTCTCATCGGTAATATCCATTGGCAAACAGGTCAGGCGATCGTCTTGTTCCTGCAAGGCCAATAAATCGGAAGCATTATCTCGATCTCGATAAGTTCCATATATTTTCGCAATGCGCGGATCTTGTAAAAGCTGCGTGACAAACCCCCAACCAATTCCCCCATTCGCTCCTGCAATGGTAACGTGCAGGCGTTCGAGATTCGCAAAAATAGACATGCTTTCAGACTGTTTCAATGGAGAAAATTGTAAAACAAATTAAGCCCTCAAAAACAGGAAACTCAGTCATTGGTTCTCTGTTCGCGATCGCGGGAACTATCAATGGGTCTCATTGCGATCGTCGGACAACCTTCCTTAAACGATTTTTTGCTGCTCTCGAAATCCGATCGCCAGTGAGAGTCAATTCCAAACGAACGAGAATAAGGCGATCGCCCTAGCCTAACGCGAGGGACTACTGAGGCATTAAGATACTTAATTATATTGAAAAACAAAAATTAGAAACATGACCTATAACCTGATTGTTGTTGGCTCCGGTAACGGTGCTTGCGGCTTCTTAAGTGCTTATCTGCAAGATAACCCCGACCCCGATTTGCGAGTATTAGTCCTAGAGGAAGGGAAAAACTTTTTTTATACCAGCGATATTGCCAGTCAGCTGAACTGGCTTCGCTCCTTTGCCGAAGGACAAATCTTCAAGTTACACAATGCTTTAACCCCCAAGAATATCCCCATCATTTCCGGACGAGCCAATACTATGGGAGGGGGAGGCTCGATTAACTACACGATGATTCACGAATCCTCCGAATGGTTGGCAACCCATTTGGGTTACACCTCAGAGTACTGGACGGAATTAAAAGAAGCCTTGAATCCGAGGTTTGAGCGAGCCAACCCTGCTGATAGCATTTCTCCCATCACCCAACACGTCCTTGACATTGCTCAAAAAGCAGGGTTTGCCGTCAGCAACGATGCGATCGCCAATATTCCCAACCAACCCGATGGTGATGCTAATTCTCTCCATCTGTTTCCGACCTTGTTTAACTCCTTCGGTCAGCGAACTCACAGTGGTGTATCCATCGTTGACTGGAGCGATCGGCGACTGACCCTAAAAACGCAATATCGGGTTGAAGAGCTCGAGTTTGCCCCATCTTCGGCAGGGAAATCTCAGTGCGTTGCCGTCCTTGCTCGCTCCCTCGAAACGGGTCGGATAGAGCGTTTTGCCCTCAGCGATGAGGGTAAACTGATTCTCTGTGCCGGAGCAGCAACACCCCGATTGCTATTGCCGCACCAAGAGCGATTGCAAAATGACGAGATCGCTCAAGGGGTGAGCGACCATATTTTGCTGCCCCTCGGTCTTTATCTCGTAGATCGAAACACCGCGATTAGTCCAAAAGATAACTATATTCCCCTCTTTGCAACAACAATGTGGCAGCCTCCTCCAGAAGTCGAAGCACGACCCACTCTGTGTACCTTTGATTTCTTTGCTGGAGAGTTGGATCGCCTGATCTTTTTGGTTTCTCATATGTTTCTCGCTTTACTCTTGCCCAACTGTCTCAAACGCTATGTCATTCGCTTTCCCTTGTGGTTTACCATTACTAAAAATCTGGTGAGGTTCTTCATTCAAGCGGTAAACTTCGTTATTGATTTGATTTGGGGCATTATCGATCGCATTACAGGGAAACCCTTGCATCCAGAAGTGAGATTAGTGACGGCAATCCTCAAGTTTCAACCCGCGATCGCCGGGTATTACGTGAAGAATAGCACGCGGATTACTTTAGACTTCTTTGCCGAGCTGGAAACTGAGGAGGGAAAAGCCCGGTTCGACCAAGATAAAGCGGTGGCCAAGACGGTACTGAAAGAACAGATCGAACTTTTAAACCAGTTAGGGCATCAGCCCCATTGGTTGGTGAGGTGCTTCATCCGTTTGCTGACGCGGATTCCCTATAAGGCCGAACAGGTTGACCATTATGTCGAGGCCTACAGCAAAAAGTTTTTATTGACAGAGCAGCACATGGCTGGGGGTTGCCTGTCCGGTCCCGCATTGGAACGGGGCGAGACCCAAGCGGAGGATACGGGCAAAGTTAAAGGAACGACCAATGTTCATGTTGCGGACTTATCTTCTGTGCCTCTGCCTCGAGTGAGTCCTCAGATGACGGCTTATCTGATTGGTTTCCATGTTGCCAAGCGGTTACTCAGTGGGTTTAGCGATCGCTAGGTTTCTGACACCGAGAGATTATTGTGCGGGATTGCGATCGCGGACACTCCCGATTTTTCTGACCCCGAGCCTCGGGCAGCTTATTATTTGGTCGGTCGCTCTGGGTAAAAGACAAACCACTACTCAATAGAATAATTCCTCAATTGTGAATTGTGAATTTCAAATTGGAATAAAGTTATTCTTTGTGAAGATTTTGAAAAATATTGAAAGTGCAAATACTTAATTTCTACTATTTTTATTAGCAACTGTATTGTGACTGATTTTTAATCGTATTTACACTGAATTTTTAGAGATCCTAAAAAAATCATGTTATTATTTAGAAAAATAAAAAAATAGATAACGATTCAGGGTGATATGAAACGCAAACTTTCTCAAAATCAGAAAAAAATAAGATGGGGAATCGCTTATTTTTTGGCTGCGATCGCTGCTATAACTCTACCGGATATCGCGCCGCAAAAGCCGGTACAAGCAGCAGAATCTCATCTCGAACCGCCGGTTATGCTTGCCTCTCAAGCAGGTTTATCGGAGGCAATTATGCAAATGGAACAAGATTGGGGCAGCGAATACGAGGAATTTTTTGGGACTGAATTTGTTGATTTAGCCATGCAGGCCGATGAGATGGCGCGATCGCTAACTCAATTAGGAGAAGAAACCGGGACGCGTCCGGCAATTGTTTGGTTTCTAGCGCGAGAAGATTGCTTGAATATTGCCATCAGTACCCCCGGAAAAATGCCCATTTCCGTGAATGTTATGACGACCGATCGTCAATTGTTAGAGAAAACAATTCGGGAGTTTCGTCGCGAAGTTCTTAATCCGCGCAAGCACGATTCAAACCACTATAAAGCGTTAGGAAAACAACTTTATGATTGGGCGATCGCACCCATTGAAGAAATATTAAAAGCAGAAGGAATCGATACAATTATCATTAGTGCCGGGCCGGGTTTGCGAACTTTTCCTTATGCTGCGTTATACGATGGGGAACGTTTCTTAATCGAAAAATATAGTTTAACTAAAACGCCTGCATTTTATCTCGCGAATCGGGAATACAGACCCCTCAATGAAGCGCGAATTTTGGCCATGGGTGCTTCTCAATTTAGCGATCTCGCACCGTTACCCGGAGCGGAAATAGAACTCAATACCATTACCAAACGGCTTTGGGAAGGAGAAACCTTTTTAAATGAAACGTTTACCCTTAAAAATCTCCAAGATCGCCGTAAAAACTATCCATTTGAAATCGTTCATTTCGCAACCCATGCGAAATTCCAACCCGGTAAACCCAATAATTCTTTTATTCAACTCTTTGATGAGAAATTAACTCTCGATCGCCTCGATCGCTTGCGTTTAAATCATCCTCCCGTGGAGTTGCTGGTGTTGAGTGCCTGTCAAACCGCTCTCGGCGATCGCGATGCGGAGTTGGGATTTGCCGGGTTAGCGGTACAATTAGGAGTCAAATCGGTTCTCGCCAGCTTTTGGCAAGTCAGCGATGTGGGTTCCGTTGGGTTAATGAGCGAGTTTTATCAGCAGTTAAAGGAGACTTCCACGAAAGCCGAAGCCTTGCGACAGGCACAAATTGCCATGATTCGCGGGGAGGTACGCTTAGAGGATGGAGAATTATTGAATTCTGCCACTCGCGTTGCGGTTCCGAGTAGTATTGCGATGGCCGGAACTGCCGACTTTTCTCACCCCTATCATTGGGCCGCTTATTCTTTGGTGGGTAGTCCTTGGTAGATGCTTTTACCCACTATCCAATTAATCGATCGTTTGAATCAAGATATGAGTCGTTTCTCGATCGCAGTAAACTACTCTAACAACCAAGCAAACAAAAACAGCAATGTCTGGAATCGATTTTTCTCATTGCGATCGTTGGACAATCTACTAGAAGGTAGAAAGACAAAGAAGCCCCAAATATTTCCTCGAGAAATCATGGGGACTTGAGAAAATTGCGATCGCGTTAAAACTGCGATCGATTAATAAACAACGGCTCCGGGTCCTTCAGAAAGTCCCGTTTTGCGAACTTCCGTATCGCCTTCCCAGTCATTGCCATCAAAGATATTGCACCACAACCAACCGCTATCTTCTCGACCTTGATGAAAGACGTGAATTTTATCATCATAAACCACGGCTGACGGTCCCGCAGTAATTCCCGTATTGCGGATTTTTTTATCGCCTTCCCATTCGCTACCGTCAAAAATATTGCACCACAACCAGCCATTATCCCCTCGTCCTTCGTGGAAAACATAGATTTTGCCATTGTAGACCACGGCATCGGGATCGTCCGTTAAACCCGTCCCGCTAACTTCTTCATCTCCCGCCCAATCATTGCCATCAAAAACATTGTACCAGAGCCAACCGCTATCTCCTCGACCTTGATGAAAAACATAGATTTTGTCATCGTAAACCACTGCCGAAGGACTTGAAGTCATGCCCGTATTGGGAACCTTTTTATCGCCAGCCCATTCATTGCCATCAAAGACGTTATACCAGAGCCAACCATCATCTCCTCGACCTTGATGAAAAACATAGATTTTATCGTTATAAACCACTGCTGAAGGTCCTGCAGTCAACCCTGTTCTGCGAACTTCTTCATCTCCCGTCCATTCATTACCATCAAGGACGTTATACCAAAGCCAACCGCTATCCCCTCGACCTTGATGAAAGGCATAGATTTTATCGTTGTAAACTACTGCTGAAGGGTCGCCAGTCATGCCTGTTTTTGGCACTTGTTTGTCTCCAGCCCATTCACTGCCATCAAAGACATTGTACCAGAGCCAGCCGCTATCCCCTCGACCTTGGTGAAAAACATAAATATCGCTCATTCTCGATCGTTCCCTCCGAACGTTGATGAAAAAATGGTTAATATCATAGTGCTTTGAAAAAACAGATCGAAACTGCTACGATCGGTTGAATTTTCAAGGCACGTCCGTAGTATAAGCGGCGATCGCAAATTTCCTAACCCTTATTCCTTTATTTTTTATTTTTTCTTCAAATTTGTTTCATTTCTTGAAATATCGAGGGCGATCGCAAAATCTAAAAACGATTGCGAACTTGTATGTAAAAAAATAATCTTTGACTGGCAATATTATGGCGATCGCGATGAATGCCGATCTATAATATTACCGTTTCTACGAGTGCATTCTTGCCAAAATTTAATATTGCTTTAGGAGAGCAACTCATGCAATTTAAACTCTGCCAGCATTTCTGTTCCTCGATCGCGATTGTTGTTTTAGCCGGAGTTGGCGTTTTTTATTCCCCTGTCGGACAAGCCGAATCGATTCGCGATCGTTCTGTTGCCGAGAGACAATATATCGCTCAAGCCTCTGATGTTCTTTCTATCTTAAAAGGACTGCCCCAACCGAGCGGAATTACGGGCGGCATTCTCGAACTTCCGAGTGAAAATGCCTACGGCAAACAATCCCTCAATTTCCAAGCCGCTCTCAAACCCGAAGATGCTGTCTCTTTCTATCAAGAACAATTAACGGCGAAAGGTTATGCCGAACGAGACATTAATAGGGCAACGGGGGCATGGGGATTTAACTTGGTTTTTGATAAGCCCGATAGTGTTGGTTTAGCCCCTACGGATTCTTCTAAAAGTGTCGTTCTGGTCTTACAAGGAACGATGCTCGGACCCGATAATATTAATATTAACGTGCGTTTTGAAGAAATCTAAAAGTTTGTAAAGAAACCACAAAGACCCGGCAAAGACAAAGAGTTTTTTTAAACTTTCTTTCTCTATCCTCCGTGTCTCTGTGGTGAAAAAATCTAGAGGATATCTCTTTGAACCTGTATATTGTACTATCGCTCAAAATCCATTCTATTTCCCTCCCGCTATCATTTCTCTTAATTGGTCTTCGCTGAGTTGAGAAATACCCAATTTTTCTGCTTTTTCGAGCTTTGAGCCGGCATTTTCCCCCACGACGAGATAATCTGTCTTTTTGCTAACAGAACTGGTCGTTTTACCACCAGCTTGCTTAATTAGTGCCTCCGCTTCTTTACGTCCTAATGTTGGCAAAGTTCCCGTAATGACTAATATTTTACCCGCGAAAACCCCCTTTGTGGTAAAATCGGAGGGTAATGATAAACTGTCCTCTCCCCGTTCAAAATTTAGCCCCGCCGATCGTAGATTCTCCACAAGGCTTATATTTTCAGGGTTTTGGAACCATTCCCAAACCGATCGCGCGATTTCCAAACCGATTCCATGCACGTTTTCGAGGTCGCCGACTGACATTTTTGCTAATTGCTCGATCGTTGTAGAATTCTCGGTTAATAACTCAGCATTCACTTTCCCCACGTAGCGAATGCCCAAACCGTATAAAACCCTTGCATAGGACTGTTTTTTAGACTCTGCGATCGCGGCAACTAATTTCTCAGAAGATTTCTGACCCATGCGCTCTAAAGTTGCCAGTTGTTCCCTCGTTAAAGCATAGAGATCGGCAACGGATTTCACCAAAGCGCGATCGACAATTTGTTCGACGATCTTTTCCCCCAAACCGTTAATATCCAACGCATCTCTCGAAGCCCAATGCACGACGCTTCCTCTGACAATAGCCGGACAAAAACGATTGACGCAGCGAGTGACGGCTTCTCCTTCCGGACGCACCAATTGAGAGCCGCATTCGGGGCAATTTTCCGGCATTTCGTAAGGAATTGTTCCCTCCGGACGCAACTCCGGTAATACCCGCAAAACCTCGGGAATAATCTCCCCTGCTTTGCGAATAATCACCGTATCCCCGACGCGAATATCTAACTCGGCAATGCGATCGCGATTGTGTAATGTTGCTCGTTGTACCGTCGTCCCGGCTAACTGGACGGGTTCCATAATTGCCATGGGCGTAACGGCACCCGTGCGCCCGACATTAACGGTAATTGCCTTTACTTTCGTCGGTGCTTCTTCGGCAGGATATTTCAGGGCAATCGCCCAACGAGGGAACTTCTGAGTAAAGCCTAATTCTCTTTGTAAGGGGATGGAATTAATTTTCGCCACCGCACCATCGGTCATATAAGCTAAAATCTTTCTTTTTTCATCCCATTCTTGAAAATAATCGGCAACAGCTTCTAGAGAAGCACATAATTTGCGATTGGGATTGACGCGAAAGCCCATTTTTTGCAGAAATTCTAGCGATTCCCATTGCATGTCCGGACGAACTTCCGGGTTATTGGGAATATGCAAGGTATAAGCAAAAAAGTCCAAGCGTCGCCGATCGACCACCTGCGGATCCAATTGTCGCAAGGTTCCTGCCGCCGCATTGCGAGGATTGGCAAATAAAGATTCTCCCGATCGCTCTCGTTCTCGATTGATGCGATCGAATTCATCAATAGGTAAAAAAGCCTCACCACGAACTTCTACCAATTCCGGTGGTTTTTCTAAATTTAATCGTAAGGGAATACTGCGAATCGTGCGGACATTTTGCGTAATATCTTCTCCCGATATACCATCTCCTCGCGTCACTCCTTTTACAAATAGTCCATTTTCATAGGTTAATGCCAAAGCCGAACCATCGATTTTCAGTTCGCAAACATACTCAAATCCCGTGACTTCTAATATTTGACGCTGCCAGCGATCTTGCCATTTTTTGAGTTCTTCTAGGTTAAAGGCATTTTCCAAACTATAAAGGGGAATATTGTGACGGACTGAAGTAAATTGAGTAGCAGGTCGATCGCCAACGCGCTGAGTGGGACTATCGGGAACGATGAGTTCGGGATATTGACTTTCGAGGTCTTGCAATTCCCGATAAAGGCGATCGTAAACGGCATCTTCCATAATGGGATCGTCGAGGACGTAATAAGCATATCCAGCTTTCTGTAATTGCTGGCGAAGTTGTTCGATCCTCTGTTGAATTTCCGTCGATACTGCCATTACTTTACACTCCAATAGGGTCTTATGAAGATAGGAGAACAGTACAATAATATCATACAAATAACCAAGGACGACTTATTTCCATGCGGTAACGAGAAAAGGTCGTGCCGTATCGGAAATTCGATCGCCTGCAAAAAAACGATTAAAGCGATCGCTGCCAATTTTTAGATCGGCAGGATTTGCGATCGTTGCAGTCCAATTATATTGTGCTAAAAATCCGATCGGATCGTCAATTCCAAATTGAAAATAACCATTGCTATCGCGATCGCGCTGCAAGGTTTGCCGATCGATTAAATCCAAACCTAAATAACTGCCCGGCACGGTTAGAGAAGCAATTTCTCGGAGCAAGCGATCGCATTGAGATGCTTCTAGATACATCAATAACCCTTCCAGCAGCCATAGAGAAGGGCGATCCCGTTGATAGCCTTGTTCTAAGAGATGATGCGTCCAAGGTTGAGTTAAATCTGCCGCGATCTCAATCCGCTTGCATCGCGGGAGAATCCCATTGAGCCTATTTTTTTTATAAGCTAAAATTCCCGAAAAATCTAACTCGTAAAGATAGGTATTTTCCGGCCAATAAAGGCGATACGCTCGCGAATCCATTCCTGCGGCTAAAAGAACAACTTGAGAAATTTCTGGTATTTTTTTTGCAAACAAAACATCTTGAAAAAAATCGTCAAATAGTTTTGTTCGCATTGCCAGATAAGCAATATCCCGGGGTTGAGATTGAGTATTAGCAAACTCCATTGCCTCTTTTCCTGCCAATCGTGCGGCAAAAGGATCGTCAAAAAGCCGATCGCTTCTCGCGCTTTCCTTAGCTCGTAAAGCCGCCATCAAACGGGCAGAAAAAGGAATAAAGGCTTGGGGAAGGAGCTTGCTTTTTTGTTGCACGGTTTAGAAAATATCGCGATTGCCTCTATTATAGTTTTGAAATAAACGGTTCCCTACGCCCATGAATATCAATTGGTTGAACTCTTGGACGATCGCGATCGTCCTCAACGCGATTTTACTGGCTTTGGCGTTTCTTGCTCCCAAAAAGCTCCTCACCCCTTGGGGCTATCTACACGCATGGATTCTCGGGGTTTTGGTTTGGGGAACGCTCTCATGGCAGGGATATCTCGTGGTGATGTTTTATTTCTTAGTGGGAGTGGGAGTCACGCGCATTGGCAAAGAACAAAAAGAAGCAGAAGGAATTGCCGAAGGGCGATCGGGTTTGCGGGGTCCGGAAAATGTTTGGGGATCGGCATTAGTGGGAACTCTCTGCGCTATTGGGACGCTATTCGTTAGCGAACCGTTTCGAGTGCTATTAATCTTGGGTTATGTTGCCAGTTTTTGTACGAAATTATCCGATACTTGCGCCTCGGAAATTGGTAAAGCTTATGGCAAGCGTACCTTTTTAATTACTACTTTAAAGCCCGTTCCTCGGGGTACGGAAGGGGCCGTTAGTTTAGAAGGAACTCTCGCCGGCATTGTTGCCTCTGCCGCGATCGCTATTCTTGCTTGGGGGTTGCAAGCGATTTCCCTTCTCGGCATCTTTTGGTGTGTTTTAGCTGCCTTCATCGCCACGAATTTAGAAAGCGTTATCGGTGCGACAATACAGGAAAAATTCAATTGGTTGACCAATGAAGTGGTTAATATTATTAACACTTTTATTGGTGCGATCGCTGCAATTTTAATGGCGTTTATCTTTCTCTTTTAACTGTTGTTCCTCCCGTTCTGCGATCGCTCGCAATCTTTCTTTTACCATAAATAGGCTGAAAATCAGATGTATTTTTATTAACTTTTATGAATTTGGCTGGAAGTATTCATTGCAGTCAACTGTAACAATAATCAACACCGATCGCGCAACCTACAACGAATCGACGATGCTTGCCAGACTCGGACGCGAGCGCTCTCAGAATTTAAAAACCGATCGAACCGTTAATGCCAGAAAGCGAGAAAAAACAGTAAGCTAAGAATCATAATTTGGGTGCATCTCAAATTCGTAAATTTATATCCCCCCTAACCTCCCTTCGTAAGAGGGGGAGCGGCTTCCCCCTTTCAAAAGGGGACGGGAGGGGCATATAAAACGATCGCTTTTCGAGTATTTTTGCAAAAATGAGATGCACCCCATAATTTCGCTTTATCGATCCAAATTATGGAACTTTTAATTGTTGAAGACGATCGCGAAATCTCGCAACTGATTCAAGATACATTAACCCGAGAGGGATTTCAATGTTTGGTAGCAGGAGATGGTTTACAAGCCTTAGAAATCTTTCGCGAAAAACAGCCGGATCTGATTATTCTCGATATTATGTTACCGAAATTAGATGGCTTAGAAGTTTGTACGCGCATTCGCCAAAAAGAAGGACTGAAAGACCCCTATATTTTAATGCTAACTGCAAAAGGAGAAGAAATCGATCGCGTCATCGGTTTATCCACCGGTGCCGACGATTACTTAGTCAAACCCTTTAGTCCGAGGGAATTGGTGGCGAGAGTGCGAGCACTATTGCGGCGCAGTTTGCGACACGAAAACTCCCACGTTTACCAAAGTCAACATTTTACAATTGACTGCGATCGCCATCTCGCCACGCGAATTCGCGAAGATAAAACCGAAGAAACCTTAGATTTAACAACGTTAGAATTCAAATTATTGGCTGCATTTATGAGCTATCCCGGACGGGTTTGGAGTCGTCCCCAATTGATTGAAAAACTCTGGGGAGATGACTTTTTTGGAGACGAACGAGTCGTCGATACTCATGTGGGAAGATTGCGAAAAAAAATCGAGTTCGATTCTTCCCATCCCGCTTTTATTAAAACAGTTATTGGTGTCGGTTATAAGTTTGAAGATAATTAAAAAATTTCAGAAGGTACGGTCGTTAGTTTATCGACATTTCAACCGCACCCATTTAATTTTAGTCAACAAAACTTTAGTCAACAATAGGACAGAACTGACGCAAACAGAGTTCCCTCTCGCCACAATCGGGAATCCACGTTACCCAGCGATCGCCGTCAATTTGGCACAGCAACAGGGCTTCATTGTAGGCGTATTCTGACGGCAAAGCAAACAGAGAAACCCAGTCGCCACTTTCTAAAACGCGAATGCTATTTTGCCGAATATAGTGACAAGTTCCCGATTGTAGCTTGGGATAATGAGTCGTTTGGGGAAATGATGCAATCGCCATAACACTTGCTCCGAATATCATCAATCACCGATAATTACCATTTTAAACGTTAGAACAATTTGCTGTATATTTTGATACAAAACTTTGTATCGTCAACTTTCCTTGTTCTCTTTTGAGTATAGCCATCTTCTTTAAATCATGACCCTTGCACCTTTAAAAACCCCCATCATTTACCCCGAGCCGGACGGCGAACCCATGGCAGAAAGCGACCCTGCACGGGATTATTTATTTTATGGCGTTGAGAGCCTCAAATTCTACTTTCGAGAGCGAGAAGATGTCTATGTATCGGGAAATCTCTGGATATCCTACGAGCGAGGTGTTCCCGATGCAGCCGTCAGTCCCGATGTCTTTGTTGTTTTTGGTGTAGAGAACCGACCGAGACGAAGTTTTAGGGTTTGGGAGGAAGGAGGAAGAACTCCCGACTGGGTTCTGGAGGTTACATCTGCTAAGACTTGGAAGAAAGACGAAGAGCAAAAGCCCACAACCTACACTCAATTAGGGGTCTTGGAATACTTCCAATACGATCCCACCGGAGACTATCTAGAGCCACCTTTGAAAGGTCAGCGTTTGGTTAATGGGGTTTACCAACTCATCACCCCAGATACTTTAGAAGATGGCTCAATCTCCCTCTATTCTGAGGTTTTGGGTTTGTATCTCCGATTGCTTCCTAATGGTCAATTGCGATTTTTTAATTCCCAAACAGGGGAATATCTGAGAACTTATCAGGAAGAAGGGGAACGAGCCGAACAAGCCGAAACAGCATTACAAGAGTTACGAGATCGCCTCGTTGCAATGGGTTTAGATCCTGATAATCTTGCCTAAATCTCTTTGTGAAAATGTTCGAGAATTGGATAATACTTTATGAGCAATTGGTATAGGATTGTTATCCAACCATTAGACAATATTTAAAAGCCGAAGATTGTTGCAATTGTGGGAACGAGTTGCTGACAGGTTTCAACTAATTTAGTAGCGGTGGGTAAACTAGAGAGAATTCCTTTTAACATAGTTATAGCATTTTTAGCTATGTTTTTCTTAGCACCATTTTTAGGGTCTTTACTTGCTTCAGCAAGAAGTTGGACTTGTTGGAGAGCTGTAGTTTTGTCTTGTTCGCTCAGGTTGTTATCTGTGTTGATGGCTTCTTGTAGTTGACCGAGGATTTCTTTGATTCCGAGTTGCGTGGGTTCAGGAGATGGAGATAATTCACTAATAGTACGTGTAACCTTCCCACTAATTTCGTCTAAGTTCCAAATTGAATTGCTAGCATTGAAGTCTTCTCCCATATCACCAATTTGAATCTTATTGCTGCCATCAGTCATGATGGTATTATATTGTGTAGCACGATCGACAAATTCTGGGTAATTTTCCAAATCTTCAAGAGATTTTAATGGGGACATTTCTATCCAATTTCCCTCAGCATATAATTTGTCGATATAAGCATAAAAAGCATCGCGATCTTCTCGATGAGACAGAAAATAATCGCGTAATTCTTTTTGATTCATTGTTTGAAAATTCGGCTGATTCATCCAATGTACCTCCATCGTCCGTTGGGATATATTTCAATTATATTTTCCTCACCTGCTAAGACAAAAATATTGCCCGTTCGTTCATCTAAACGAACAATATTAATCGGTAAGTAAAGTTTTGTAAACCAGCAGCATAGGATATAGCATTGAGTTTTTTGTTCTGATGTTGGAATAGCAACACTCTCCGAATGCGATCGCTTCTCTTCGATCGTAACCCAATTTTTAACAATTTCACTAATCCTCTGAGTAAAATGATGAATGTCCAGAGCGATCGCTATCTCTCGTAAGGTGCGATCGCTCCCGCAAGACATACCTTACTCAAACTCGATATCATATCTTCTCAAATCGCCAAAATGGGTGCGTTATGCTCCACTTTGTTCCGCGAACGCACCCTACTCATCCCCAAAGGAAATGGATCCCTCTCCAATGAGTTTTCCGATCGCTCTTATCAACTCGCTCATGGCTTCAGGAGAAATCTGCTTTAAATCTTCGCTAATTTGTTCAGAATCGGTATCCGCTCTTATTTGAAGAATCACACCATTGCTGTTATTAATATTATTGCTATTATTATTGCTGTTGGTAATATTGGTACCAATGACAACATTTAAACCCGAATCGGAACCCAGCAAAAACATCGCCAACTCCTGCCTCTTTTCTTCAGGTAATAATTTGACCTGCTCTTTCAGTTGCTCGAACTGTTCTGAACTAATTTCTGGGTTTGCTCCGTTAACGGGTTCGATCTCCATAATTGGCATCCATCCATAATTTTACTTAGACAATCGCAACCTCTCTTGTACCATAAGTAGGCTGACAATCGAATGTATTTTTATGAACTTTCATTAAATGGTTGATTTTATTGACAATTTGAGGTCAAGTATTCATGAGGATTAGCTGAAACGATCATCAATACCGATCGCTCAACCCAGAACAAATCAAGCGGTCAATCCCCAATAAGCAATTTTGCCAGTCAAAAAATTGCAGTGCGAACAGGATATAGTTGTAGCAATTGAATCATAGAGTTTATTTTGCCGCCCACCTTCCCAACAAAGGATGACCAAAATGACGATCAAATTGATTATGTGCTTATGCCGTCGCTCAGATATAACCCGCGAACAATTCCAAGACTATTGGATGAACAAACACGGTCCTTTCTTCATGAAAAATGCCGGTACGATGAGAGCTAAGAAATACGTGCAATCTCATACGGTGAATACGCCCATCAATGAAGGGATGAGAAGTTCGCGAGGAATGCTCCCCGAATATGATGGTGTCGCTGAAGTGTGGTTCGAGTCAGAAGAAGATTTGATGGAGGGAATGAGTTCGCCAGAAGGACAAAAATTAAGTGGGATGCTACTGGAGGATGAAGGCAATTTTATCGACCATTCCAAATCATCCGCATTCATTGTGAGAGAGCATGAGTTCTAAGCAAAATGCCTAGAACCCAAACCCACCCCCAACCCTCCCAAGAAGGGAGTAACCCATAACCAAACTTACCGATCGCGAGACCCATAGCGAATCAAGCGATCGATCCCTGACAAGCGATTTTGCCAGACTTGAACCTGATAGGGGTGCGATCGCGCCTGCTGTCCCATCCAACCTCCGAATTGTTGCTGAAATCCTGACAGTACATTGCTCGCACGCTGTAAATTGGACGGCGATCGCTCCTGCGCCAGTTCTGTTAGGGCAATTTCTAAGGCTTTTGCCTGCTTGCCCCACTCTCGCATCCCCCGTTCGTCGATTTGTAACTGACCGATGGATAATAAAAGCGCCCATTCTCGCTGCAAAATATCAAAACGAATTCGCGCCGTTTCCAAAGGTTGGCGATGAGAGATGGGTTCGTCCGGGTTAGACTTGCGCCGTCCTTGGGTATTGCGGAGAATGGTTTGCAAATTGAGACTCAAATTTTCCGCCGCAAATAAGGAATATCCACCGGTTTGAGAATCCCGCAAAAGCTGGATCTGATCCACTGCCACCATCGTCGGTAAACTTAACAGACGAATTCCGGGGAAAAATAACGTCGATCCTTGTACGTTCTCCTCGAGGAGGGGTTGCGTTAACTGTTGCAACTCGTCCGTTGCATCAGCATAAGTCATGGGGGTAATGGCATCGAGATAATCCCGTCGCACCCACTCCTCCCAATGCTGTTGGATGCGTCCCAAGCGGGTCTGAGTAGGAATGGGAAAAACCGCCGCCGAGAGGACGATTTCCGGGTGTTTCGTCCGCATCAACTCCGATACCCGCCCGACAAAATTCGTCACCTGCTGGGCGCGGAATTGCGTCCATTGAGACCAGAGGGGATCGCGAGGGGAAAGTTTAATGGGATCTGCTCCCCGCGCCCGAAAAAACGCCTGTCGCGACGCATTGCCAAACCCATAATTCAAGCCCCGACTCGGATCTTGGAAGGGATAGCGAATGTAATCTAATTGAATGCCATCGACATCGTATTTCGTAGCGATTTCATCCAAAAGGCGCAATAAATACTCCTGTACTTCGGGATTGGCGGGATCGAAAAAGGCTTTTTTAGTATTTACTTGAAAGGGATTGCCTTCGCGATCCGTTCCCGCCCAATCCGGATTTTGGGTTAAAACCGGTCCGAGATAGGTGCTCGGCTGTCCCAAAATTTGGTTGTGACGTTGATTTGCCGCCGCAAAAATCCACGCCCACGCATGGAGTTCCATCCCCCGCTCTTTGGCGAGTTCTACCGCCGCTTGCAAGGGATCCCAGCCTTGGGTCGCGGGATTTTGTTCCGGAGCCACTTCGCTGGGATAGATGGGATAGCTGGCGTTGACCGTTTCAAAAAAGACCGTATTGATCCCGGCATTAGAAAGGCGATCGAAAATCCGTCCTAACTCTTTCTTCGATCGCGTCCGGACAATCGTGCCACGATCGAGCCACATGGCGCGGGTTTCCGGGTAGTTTAAAGGAGAATCCGTGGGATAGCGATCCCAAATCAAGCTGCGAACGTAACGCCCCTGCGCTCGTGCTTGGGCATAATCTCCCTGTTGAATTAAAGTTTCAAAAGTTTGCAACTGTTCGCGAACTTCTGCCAATTGAGTATTGAGGGCATTGTCTCCGACTTGTCCCGACCCGCCTGCTACTCGTTCGATCGCTTCAGTGAGAGAAAGATTCTCGGTTTGTTTGTTAGCTTCCACAATGAAGAGCGCGCTTTCATAGCGTCCTCGCAGATTGGCTAATTCTCGCCGTAGAGCTCGCAGATCGGCGGGAGTGGAGGCAGGGGGAGCCGAGGAAGCAGAGGAGGCGGGGGGAGCGGGAGGAGAGAGGGGAGCGGGAGAGGTGAAATTGCGGGGAGGGTCGGGGTCTGCCTTGGGTGGCGTTGAGGAAATGGGAGAAGGGCGATCGCTTCTGGAGGGAGTCGAGGAAATGGGAGCGGGACGAGCGATCGGGCGAGAAGCGCGAGAATCGGAGGAGGTATCGGTTTCGGTTTCCGCGATCGCCTCTCCGGCATCCTGACAAGAGCCTCCCGTTGTTGCTCCCGCTTGGGGAAAACGCCCGTAACGGGAAAGGGCGGCCTGCAACCAAGCGCTATCTGCCTCTGCTGAAGCTACTTCATTATGACCCCAACGCCAGCCGAAAAAGGTGGATTGTTCCGTGACGATCGCGGCAGGGGGCGTTCCTTCTGCTTGCCAAGTTGCTACGATTTGACTGTCGGTTTCCGTGGGAATAATTGCCCCACCCCGCACGGTAGTAGAGAGGCGAGCGAACCCTGCCCCATCGGGATTATCCTCCGTTTGAGGCAGTAGGACAGAGGGATTGGCAAGGGGAAAACCCCAATAAGCACCGAAGAGCGATCGCAGTTGGGTTTTAATTTGCGGTTGGGACAAATTTCCGGCGGGGCCCGTAACAATTACTTTCCCCCCGCGACGCATCCACATTTCGAGAGCATTGACATGAGCGCCGCTCAGGGTTTCCAAATTGGGCAGGAGCAACACATTCACCGGACTGTCCAGAATATTGAACGCGCCCCCAGGTCGAATTTCCGAGAGGTCTACCGTACAATAAGCCAGCCCGGTTTGTTGCAAGCGTTCGTCGATACTCGACCACTGCCGTGCGTTGTCCCGACTTCTCACCACTCCAAACCGATTGGGGGAGCGATCGCGCTGTGCTAGTGCTTCAAGGGGAAATAAACCCGTAATTGTCAAAGTTAGAATCGCAAAGCGAATCATTTGTCCTGAAAAACGGGAAAACTGAAAAGAGTTGGGATTGTTTTTCCGTTCTGCTTGTTTGAACCTCTTGCTCGGATAGTTGCTCAACGCTTGCCTCTCCGTATCGCTACTCTTGGGATAAATCTTCATCCAGTAAAGCACACCAATTTAGGGCTGTCAGCCTCCCCAATGGCTAATAACCCAATAAACTGCAAACAATAAACAATAATTCTCCCGACGCTCCCGATGCTCCCCCTGCTCCCCCCGCTCCCCAAGTCCCAACTCCCCTCACCCCAAAATTCTCTTGTCAGTCTGGAGAAAAACAACTTATCATAGGCTAAGTTTGCCGAACACGAGTTTTGAGAGGGTTTTTCCTCCTCATTGTTTTCTCTTTGCAGCATGCTATGAATCAACCGCCAAAACGTCCCGATCGCCCTCGCCGTTCCGAAAAACGCCCCCCTTCCTCCACAAACGGGGGAGAGCGCAAGCGCGATCGTAATGGTCTGGATTCTCCGACGGACGGCTACAGGGATCGCCTCTATCGCACCTCGTCTGGGACGTCCTCGATGAGATCGTCGAAATCATCCTCTATGGGGTCATCTTCTCAGCAACCCCGAAAAACCCAGCCCTTCAAAACACCACCCAAAACGACAACGGCCAAAACTTCCCCCTCAAAATTCTCAACTCCCCCAAAACCAGCGTCTAAATTTGCCAATCCGCCCCAAAAGCCGCCTATTGCCTCCGCTTCCCTTACCGAATCATCTCCCCCGAAAAAATCTTGGAATTGGTTGTTTGGCTGGCAACTTTGGGGGAGCTTTGTGGTGTTAGTGTCGGGGACGACGGGATTTGCGGCGATGGCATTATTGCTGAAACTCCCAGCAGTTCCCAATTGTCCGGAAATGTTTCTCCCCACGGCTTCCGCTTCCATGCGCCTCTATTGCGCTCAAGTCGCCGCTAACAAGCAAGATGCAGAAAATTTACTCTACGCCATCCAATTAGTCCAAAATTTACCCTCTACCCATCCCTTGCGTCCGGAGATCGATCGCGTGATGGAAGGTTGGGTGACGGAAGCCTTGCGCTGGGGAGAAGACAAATATCAAGCCGGAGAACTCGACGAAGCGATCGCCCTTGCCCGTCAAGTGGCTTTGCGCTTTCACAATAAAACCCTGATTGAAGAACGGATCGCGCGGTGGCGGGAGACTTGGTCTCAAGCAGAGAAGATCGAAGGCGAAATCGAAGACCATTTGGAGCGTTCTGCTTGGGGACAGGCTTTCCAAGCTGCGGCAAAACTCACTAAACTCAATAATAGCTACTGGGGAAATACTCGTTACGACCAATGGTACGAGCGCTTGAATTTGGCACGGCAGGAAAGTCAAAAGTTAGATAAAGCCTTTGCACAATTGCATCGGGGCGGCTTGGATAATTTATTAAAGGCGATCGCTCTCGCTGAAGAAGTTTCCCCCGATAGCAGCGCCTACGCCGAAGCGCGATCGCTGGTTGGGGAAGCGGCCGATCGCTTAGTGGATCTGGCGTTCCAAAAGTTAAAAACCGGGGACTGGCAGGGGGCAATCGAGGTGGCCAATAGCATTCCGGGCAAGTTGGGATTAAATGACGAGATCGTGGATATTAATAGCTTGGCCGATGCAGCCTCTACGGCGGGTTACGGTTCTATTGCCAACTTAGAAGACGCGATTGCCCTCGCGCGGGAGATTGCCCCTGGTCGCCCCCTCTACAGTCGTTCCCAAGCCCTGATCCGGCAATGGCAGACGGAAATTGAAGGGATTTCCAACTTGGCTCAAGCCGATCGCCTCGCCCGAGAGGGATCCGCAAGTGCCTTTAAAGCTGCGATCGCCCAAGCGCGTCTCATTCCCGCCAATAACCCTCGCTATAGTGAAGCTCGAGACAAAATTTCTCGCTGGCAGCGTCGCGTCGAAACTTTACAAGCCAGATCTGCCGCAGACCGAAACATTCAGCTTGCCAGTGCGGCATCCCAAGGCAATTCTCCTTTCGCCTTCAATCCGCGTTTGCCCGCAGCACCGTCCTCCAGAGAAAATCCTCCTGTTAATAATCGTTCTCAGCCCAATCGCTCTACAAGCCAACCCACTCGCCCGACAAGCCAACCCACTCGCTCTACTCCCCAAGTGGATCTTGCGGCTCGCAATCGCGATCGCTCTCTCCTCGATGAAGCAGTATCCCTTGCCAATCAGGGACGCTATTCGGAGGCCATTCAAACTTTAGGGCAGATCGATGAGGAGAGTTCTCTCTATTTCGAGGCACGAAATCGTCGCGATCGCTGGCAAAATGATTCCCGCTCTCAAGTGACCTTAGCCCGTGCCTACCAACAGGCAGCAACTCGTACTCCCAATTCCCTCAGAGCGGCGATCGATACCGCTCGCACCATTCCCCCCAATTCTCAAGTTGCCGTCCAGAGCCAGCAAGCGATCGCTTCTTGGAGTGCGGAAATTTTATCCTTGGCACGGGGGGAATCGGGACGCAATTTAGAGCAGGCGATCGCGATCGCCAGGCAAGTTCCTGCCAATACCCCCTCTTATGATACTGCGCGATCGCAAATCGCCGTCTGGCAAGATATCCTGCAAAATCCTCCAGTTCCCACTCTGAATAAGCCACCGAGGGAATCGGAAAATTTCTAACATTTTATCTGTAACTTGAGATCGAGATATAGAAATTGTGGTAAGACCCAAAGAAGCAAGCGATCGCAAAGCAAAAATGAGGATTTCTTGTCATTAGGCAATATGACTAATCACTCATTGACCAACAACGACAAGCGATCGCCTATTATTGTCTTAACTTTCTGGCGATCGCCCTCTAACTCTCCAATATTCCCCTCAACTGAGTCGCAAGATTTTCACGAGATTGCCCAATCGCACAATACACGATCGTTTTTTTGGTATTATCTAGGTTAGTTGTTTGCCAGAAACTTAAAAGCCATGTCAGTCAATAGCGCACGTCAACGCTGGGAAGAAGCCCTAATCTCTAGTTTGTTAGAGATGACTCGCGCTCGCGATGGCGATCCCGTAGCCCTCGATCGCCTCGCCAAAATCAGCAACGATCCCGAGAGCCTACAGTTAGTCGTTGAGAAAATCTCTCGCGATCCCCAAGGAAAATATGCCTTAGACAATCCCTTTACTTTGGGAAATATCGATTTGGAAAAACTGCAAACACTATCGCCGGATACCCTCGGTTATTGTTATGCAGACCACATGATCCGTAACAATCTCAAACCCTTAGAAGCCACAAAAATCGATAATAAATATCAATTTTTAGGGATTCACGTGACCGAAACTCATGATATTTGGCATGTTATCACGAACAGCAATACCGATATTTTAGGAGAAATTAAAATAGAAGCCTTCTCCGTTGCACAATTTGAGGTGTCTCGTTTTTGGTTGGCATTACTGGCCAAGAATTTATTAAAATCCACGATTTACGATATTGAGGTTGCAACTCAATACATGGATGCACTCACAACCGGATGGCTTATGGGTAAAACCGCAAAACCGTTATTCGGAGTCAATTGGAATACTTTGTGGGAAACTCCTATAGAAAAGGTACGCAAATCTTTCAATATTGTCAAAATTGACCATTTTTGAATTGATTGATGAGGGTTTGGGAGTCTATGCTAATTTTACCCTCTTCATTTTGGCAGCGATCGGCGCTTGACAAGCAGCGAGCGATATGAAGAAAATCGAAACAAATATCATTAGATGATTTCGCTTCTCAGCCTTTACTCTAACGATTAGCGATCTCGTCCTAGAGAGATAACATTATCAATTAAATTGCAAGCATCTTTGAGAGGAATTAAACCGCGTTCGACAGCTTGTATTAAATCTTGACTATCTTTGGCACTCAATAAGCCTAAATCGGATTCCAAGTGCTTGATATACTGAAAAAGTTCTTTGCGAGTGTAAGTTTTGAGCGTGACCACGATTGGACTCTCCCTGATGCTTGTAAATTGCTGGTATTATTTTCTACAACGAAATGAAGGAAGATCGGGAAGATTACAGAAAAAATTTGATTAAAGTTATCGGGATCGGCTTAGATGGGGCATTGGGACTCGATCGCGCAACTTTACAACATATCCAAACAGCAACGGTATTGGTGGGAAGTCGCCGTCATTTGGACTATTTTCCCGAGTCTACCGCCAAATGTTTGATTTTGGGAAAGTTTGGGGAAGCGATCGCACAGATCCAGAAATTTTGGCAGCACGGCGATCGCATCGTTATTTTGGTTTCCGGAGATCCTCTCTTTTTCGGGTTAGGACGGTTGCTATTAGAATCTTTTCCCGTTGAATGCTTGCAATTTTATCCCCATGTTAGTTCGATACAGCTTGCTTTTGCACGAGTGAAAGTCCCTTGGCAAGATGCGAAAATTATCAGCGTTCATGGACGTTCTTTGGAGGAATTAACGCGATCGCTACAACAAGGGGTTGACAAAATTGCCGTTTTAACCGATAGAATCAATTCTCCCAAGGCGATCGCCGCTCTCTATCTTGCTTTGGATATCCCGACTCGCTATCAATTTTGGGTCTGCGAAAATTTGGGAGGAGAGGCAGAAAACGTGCAGTGTTATACTGCGGAATTGTTGCGCGATCGCGCCATTTCTCCCCTTAATGTTCTAATTTTATTGCGCGAGGAAGAGAACGCCTTAAACTTGGAAGAATTACCGCTTTTTGGTTTACCCGATGAAGTTTTTTTAAGTTTTCGCGATCGTCCCGGTTTAATGACCAAACGAGAGATACGCATTGCCATTTTAGGGGAGTTATCGTTACAACCCGAGCAAATTATTTGGGATATCGGTGCGGGGACGGGTTCCGTGGCGATTGAAATGGCACGCTTGCGTCCCGATTCTCGCATCTATGCGGTGGAAAAGACAGCAATGGGTGCTCATTTAATTCGCAAAAATTGCCAGCGCTTGCAAGTGGATAATGTTACGGTTATTGAAGGAACTGCACCGGAGAGTTTGCGAGATTTACCCCCATGCGATCGCATTTTTATCGGTGGAAGTGGCGGAAATATAACCCAAATTTTGGATGTTTGTCAAGAAAAATTGCGAGATAAAGGATTAATTGTTCTTGCCTTTGCAACGATCGAACATTTGAATTTGAGTATCAGTTGGTTGCAAGAATGGGAATGGCATCATCGACTCCTACAACTGCACATTTCTCGTTCTGTTCCCATTGGTCAACTGACACGCTTTTCACCGCTCAATCCCGTTACAATTATTACAGCACAAAAATGAACAATACGGGATGTATCTCAGTTTTTTATCCCCCTCCCGTCCCCCTTGGTAAGGGAGAAGCCAAAATACGATGTATCGAACAGCAAAAAGAAGGAGGTTGATTTGTCAAGAAAAATAACAACACTTTACCGACCTGTAGGAGAAAAAGAATTAAAATTAATTGAGCGATCGCAATGGACTGCTTTTCCTCCAAGATTGCCAGAACAACCCATTTTTTATCCAGTTTTAAACGAAGAATATGCCAGAAAAATTGCCCGCGATTGGAATGTGAAAGCGAGCGGTTCTGGCTTTGTGACGCGATTTTCTATTGACTCCGAATATATTAGCAAATATCCCGTTCAAACCGTTGGCGGTTCAATTCACCAAGAGTTATGGATTCCTGCTGAAGAGTTAGTAGAGTTCAATCAGAATATTATTGGCAAAATTGAAGTTATTGCCGAATTTTATCCCGAAACAAGCTATAATTCAGTTTTAAAATAAGCAATGGTACGGATTAAACTCGCTTATCCCAAAATTCCCGGTAGTACAAACTCTCCCTCTAGTCGCTGTATTGCATTCGAGAAATATGACGGGACTAATCTCCATTGGGTTTGGGAACGCGAATTAGGTTGGTATGGGTTTGGAATGCGTCGAAATCGCTTCGATCTGGATGAATTAGGGATTGCTGAGTTTAATCGCAATCATCCCGGTTATGATGACGCACCAGAAATATTCAAACGCGATTTTGCAGAACCCCTCGAAACAATATTTCGTGAGAATCCTGCTTATAATTCACCAGAAATTACAGTATTTACTGAATATTTTGGCGATCGCTCTTTTGCAGGATTGCATAAGGCAGACGATCCCAAACGACTGATTTTATTTGATGTGGAAACAGAAAATGAGATGATTCCACCAGAACAATTTATCGAGGATTTTAGTTCCTTAAAAATTGCTCGCGTTGTTTATCGCGGCAAGCTGACCGGGAAATTTACTGACGATGTTCGCAAAGGCAAATATAATGTTAATGAGGGCGTTGTTTGTAAGGGAAGTAGCGGCGATCGCGTTTGGATGGTGAAGATTAAAACCAATGCCTATATGGAACGCTTGAAACAGGCATTTAAAGAGGATTGGGAAAATTATTGGGAATAAAGTAATAACTTTGAGAGCGATCGCAGTCCCTTCAAAAGCAGATGGGAAAAGCGATCGCTAGCTAAGAGTTGAGAATTAAGTGTTTTTAGGATCGATCTATGCTGATTCTTTCCTGCGCTTAATTGTAGTTGCACCAACAGTCCCTAATGCTAACAACCCTAAAATTGTCGCGGGTTCGGGAACTGTCTCTAGAGTTAGTGTTGCAGAGTGTACAATTACATCATCTTGCTAATACCAATCGATAGTTTCGTTGTCTGAGATTCTTAACTTAGAAGATAACACCAACTGGAAGGATAAGGAGATATGGACGATAAAGAGGTTGTAAAATTTATCTGATTTTTATGAAGATCGTGTAAAGTAGGGACGTTGCATGCAACGTCCCTACAGGTTTTCAGGCGTTTGCGTGAATATAGTCTATGGTAACTGGATTTGGTATGAGATATTTATCTCACCTTCCTTTCTGAATTTTAATTAGTTTTAGAAAAACAGAGATGCACCCCTATCATCTCTGGAGAAAAGCGATCGCTCTTTCTCTCTCGTTAAATTATGCTTTTTTACGTTTTATCGTGTAAGCACCCACTGTCCCTAATGTTAATAACCCTAAAATTGTTGCGGGTTCGGGAACAGAGGAAACATCTTCAGTTTCTAAAGTTAGTACCGCAGAATACATCACCACATCATCTTGCCAATACCAAGGAATGCTATTTTGAATTCCCGAATTAAAAGCCGTTAAAAGGGAATCGTTAGTAAACCCATATTGTAAGAGATCGAGGGTAAACGTTATCTCTTGGTAAATGCTGTTGACAACATCGGGAATATTAGGAATGAGAATTCCTTGACCATTTTGAATTCCCGTACTATCTGTTGTAATTAAAGTATTGGTAGGCTGGAGGTTAAAAGTTAATCGCGCTTGTTGTAAATCCGCTCCAGCTCGAACATCTGCTATAAAATTATTCAGATGCGGAGCGTCGTTAAAATCAAAATCCCATCTAATGGTTTCGTCCCAACCATCTCCTAAACTGGTAAAAGAGGGGTCTCCTATATTTGCCGCAATCGAAAAATCTCCATCCTGCAACTGAATACCGTTAACGATTATATTCGTTCCATCATTTGTTGCTGTCGCTGTAATGAGCGTTCCAGCGATCGCCTCTCCCGCAAAAAGACTCATTGCTCCCACGATCGCACATATTGGCAGAGAAAACCAGTATTTTAGCGCATTCATTTCCAATTTTCCTCAATAGACTTTTACTCCTGTAGATGCTTGATAGTCAAATCATAGCATCAAAAATAAGATTTTTCTCTAATCTTAGTGTTAAGAAAAAAATATCCACTTTTAAAAGTATTCAAAAATATTTTTTGACTTTTACTCTCAGTAGCTCAGTATTTTCTCGATATATGCCTGTGACACCGAAACGATCGCCACATTTCCCGAAACTCCCTCCCCTTATCCCAGTCAAAGAGCAAAAGAGCATAACTTCATTGGAAAAAGGGAGCAATTAATCATGCGTTTCTCACACCTCCTTCTCTATACTCTGATTAGTTTTGGGATCGGCATTCCCGGTGCGATCGCGCAAACCCCCGATCTAAGGGTGGAAGCCTTACCAGATTTCACGGAAACCGCTTCCGTAAATTCTTCCACGTCCCAACCCAGCTTTGACGATCTCGCTATCACCGCCACAGATATCCAAGTGAGGGGGGTGGAGGCAGAATTACAAGCGATTGTTTTGAATACCATTGCAACACAATTAGGAAATGCAACGAGCGAGAGCCTTTTAGAGAGCGATCGCAGAGCAATTTTAAGTACAGGACTTTTTACAACGGCAAAAGTCAGTCACAAGGAAAATCAAAATGGTTGGGAGATCGTTTATGAAGTCGAACCCGAAATCGTGCGATCGCTCGATTTAAAAAATGCCAAAGCCCTAGATAAAGCAACCGCCGATCGCCTCTTCGCCAGTCAATTGAACCAACCCATCAGCCCCAGTAAAATTAACGCCAGTATCGCTGCATTGAATCAATGGTATGAAGAAAACGGCTATGCGATCGCTCAAGTGCAAGACGTTCGCACCGAAGGAAATGGCATTTTAAGGGTAGATGTCGCCGAAGGAATCGTGCGATCGGTGAATATAACTTTCCTCGATAAAGAAGGACTCATAACCGACGGGCGCACCAGCGAAGATTTTATTAAAGAACATTTGCGAGTTAAACCGGGAGAAGCCTTTCAAGTTGCCACCGCACGGGAAGATTTACGCAAACTCTACCAACTGGGACTCTTTAAAAACGCCAATGTTGCCCTTGAAGGAGATG
Organism: Cyanobacteria bacterium SBLK; assembly: GCA_017746715.1. Taxonomy (GTDB): domain Bacteria; phylum Cyanobacteriota; class Cyanobacteriia; order Cyanobacteriales; family Spirulinaceae; genus CCY15215. The sequence continues at coordinate 25,016 of JAGHZQ010000100.1, read as the reverse complement.
CGTCTCAATTGGATGTAATCTATCAACTCAGCGAAGATGCGACGCGAGGGGTGAGTGCGGGAGGTGGCTATAGCGAATCGAGTGGAATTTTTGGTACTGTGAGTTACAACGATCGCAATATTGGCGGTATCGGTCAAACCCTCGGCCTGCAAATTACCGCCGGAACGCGAGATTTGCAATTTCAAGGCAATTTTGGCAGTCCCTACCGCGCCACCAACCCCGATATGCCGGGATATAATCTAAATGCTTTCCGCAATCGCGGTATTTCCACAAACTTTAATGAGGAAGTGCTCTTGGAAAACGGCGATCGCCCTCGAGAAGGACGTTTTGGCGGCGGCTTAAACGTTAATGCCCCCGTGGGAGAATGGCAGGCTTCGGCGGGATTGAACTACGCACAAGTGAGCATTCGCGATAGCGACGGCAACTTATCCCCGAGCGATCGCTACGGCAATCAACTCTCGGTCACGGAAAAAGGCATTGACGACCTCGTGACGGTACAAGCAGGCATTGCCCGGGATATGCGAGATAATCCCGTTAACCCCACCTCGGGTTCGCTTTTGAGCTTCTCCACGGAACAATCCCTACCCATCGGTCAAGGTAATATTTTATCCAATCGCCTCGAAGCCAGCGCCTCTCACTTTACCCCCACTCAGTTATTCGATCCGGAAAATCCCGAAACGATCGCCCTAAATGTGCAAGGGGGAACGACCATCGGCGATCTCCCGCCTTACCGAGGCTTCAATTTAGGCGGCACCAACTCCATTCGCGGTTACGATTTTGCCGAATTGGGAGGGGGTCGCAGTTATTTCCTCGCTTCTGCTGAATATCGCGTTCCCTTGTTTGCTTCTCCCGTAACGGGGGTGCTATTTGCCGATTTTGGTTCGGATTTGGGTTCGACCAGTGCAACCTTGGGTGAAGGAGGGGTAGAAGAAACGAATCGCGGAACGGGTTTCGGGTATGGTGCCGGACTTCGCATTAATTCCCCCGTGGGAGTGATTCGCGCCGATTTTGGCTTGAACGATCGCGGTGACAGTCGCCTTCACTTTGGTATCGGCCATCGGTTTTAATGAATTGCTTTCACAAAAGAGGCGATCGCCGTTCTTTTCTCCATTTTTCCCAAGATCGTTCATTGCGAAAGTAAAAAAGAGAAAGGCGATCGCTCTTCTAAAACGATCCTTGCAGTGGTTAGAGTGCCTGTGGAGATTTCCTTTGTGGGTCCCGATGAAGAAGACCACCGATAACCCGTGGCGGTGGTGGGGTCGCGTTGCAGTTCAATCGCAACCTCAATTTTTCCCCCCGCTTGACCGATAATATTTTGCGCGATCGCGGCGTTTCCAATGGCGATACTCGCCCCTTCCCGACTAATGGGAAATTTAGAAACAGAAACGACAGTTCCCACAATACCGCCAAATTGCTCTCGGCTGATGGTTTCGGGGGTAATTTGCACGCTCATGCCCGGTTTGACGCGGTTGCCGTTGGCGAGATCCAGATAGGTGAGAGCGATCGCTGCTTCGGTCCCATCGGTGCGTTCGATCGTCCCCAAACTCGTACCCGTTCTCACTTGCTGACCGATCGCCGTTTTCATTTCCACGATACAACCGGCTTTCAGGGCGCGAATGGGGCGCTCTTCGGATGGGGTTGCGAAGGGTGCGATCGCCAATAAGACTTCATTTTCTTCGACGCATTGCCCGTTGCGGACGGCGATCGATCGCACTTGTCCTGCGATGGGTGCTTGAAATTCAACGATTTGCCCGGGACGCATCAATACGCCGCGACCCGTCACCGTGACGGGAATTTTGCCGAAGATGCCCCAGAGAATGCCTAGGATCGCAAAAGTACCCAAGCCGGAAAGAGTCAGCCAATCCCGAGGGCGGACGAGGTGCATGGGGCGATCGAGTTTCTCCTGTCCAAAACGGGCATTGAGAGCATTTTGCCGGAAGATGTCGCTGGGTTGAAGTATTTTGGAGGTTTCTGGAGGGTCGGGGTGTGGTGGTGTGTCTGTCATTGAACGGCGCTTATTAGCGACGGTTTTACTCATTGCCGATGCAGGCGATGGAGCCGTCGTACTGGGGAACAGTTACTGGATCGGAAGGACGAAAAGAATCGAAAAGGTGAGGACTTTAAAAAAGTCATGGAATGGTTGAAGTTGTAGTATAGTCTCCGCCAAATTTCGAGATCGCCCCGTAATCTGATAGTCAAAATTCTCCCAAAAACGGTTAAAACCCTTGTAATCCCTAGAAAGTCGTGATAGTCAAATGATAGTCAAAAATAGTCAAAATAGGGTAAAAATGGGGTAAAAATGGGGGTCTCGTCACCGAATGTGTTACAGGGTGAAAGCCTTGGCGTGTAAGGGCTTGGGAAATGCCAGGAGGGAGATTTGAACTCCCGACACAAGGATTTTCAGTCCTCTGCTCTACCAACTGAGCTATCCCGGCACGTCGTTTTCAAATGACGCTTTTCTAGTCTAACGAACGATCGCCAATTGTGCAAGGATTTTTCCCAAAAAAATAAAAAACCAGCAGAAACCCACTGCTGGTTCATCAAGTTCGTAGTCTGTCGTTTGAAATAGAGAAAATCCAAGCCTCCCGTTCTCAACGGCGGGACTTGTAATATTTCTTTACTGAGAAGTATTGTAGCAGCAAATACATATCTTGCCAAAATAATTCCCACGACGGGTAAGGAAATTTTTTCCAATCTTAGCGATCGCCTTTCCGCCCCGCGCTTAATAAAACACGAAGATGGTGACTAGCAGTAACAGAGCCAGTAAAGACGGCCAGAAAGACACCTTCGAGATTAGATTGTCCTTATAGCGAACTAACGAAAAATCCGGTTGAACCAACAAGAGAATTGCATTAATCGCCACAAGGAAAATATAGAGATAAATAATTAGGTAAAAATACTCAAAATAAATGAGACCCTTACTCACCACCTGCTCCCGAATGGAAATTTGATCTAAAATCACAATGAAAATGAAAGCAGAGCAAGCCGCGATCACCTCCATTGCCTTATCGCGATCGCTAATCAGCAACATGGCAAAAAGCAACGATAACACCACAAATTGCGGGCCGATTTTCGAGATAAACGGACCGATAAAAGCGCGTTTCGACACCACGGTAAAATAAAGTTCCGGAATCCCCGACCCAATATTGACCCCCTCGTGACCGAAATTGGCATTATACGTTCGCAAGCGATATTCAAAGAAACTATCTTGAATATTCCAGCCCAACAGATCGAGATCCGCATCCAAACCCGGCTTCGATCGCGGATTGATCACCTCGTATCCCGCTAAATCCGGAGTCAAAATGACCGTCCGCTCCCACTCTGCCGGCCAAATCCGCAAAGAGATATTTTTCTCGTCAAACGGATAGCTATCAAAGCGGAAATTTTGGTGCAAACTGGTTTCAAAATACCAACCAATCACCTCTTGGTCGTCTTCTTCATAGCGATATTCCTCCCGCACCTCCACATCATTGGAGTCGATCGCATCGGGAAAGAGAAAGCCCCTGGCGATTTCCGTATCGACATCCTTACTGTATTTTTGCCAAAGATAACCCGTCACAAAAACTTCATTGGCACTGCGAAAGTCCATCGATTGGATAAAGATCCCTGTAGGAATTTGTATCGGTGCCTCTTTACCGGCTTGTTGGGCGGTTTGAATCGGTCCGGCAACGGCTTTGGTAACATCTGTTGGGGACAGTAACAAATTACGCGTAGAAACGTAGTTGCGGCTGGCTAAAGCTAGATTCCAGATCAAGCCGATCTTGGCAATTAAAACCAAACTGGTAAAAACGGACGAGACCCAGAGATTAGGACGCTTGCCGCGATCGACTCGCAAGGTAACAATCACTCCAAAAATCAAAAAGAGGGCGTAAGCGAGGGCAATGGTTATGGTTTTGCGTCGCACGGTGCTGCTATCGGGAAGCAACTCTTCCTCGAGAAAAACCACCCCAACCGCCCAACCATTCAGGGCAATGGGTTGAAGGAGCAACCAAGCTCGCTGTCCGGTAATTTCATCGGTAAAATTCCCCTCAACTTGTTCTCCCGTCAGTGCTTTTTCCACTAACGCCAAAAATTCCGCATTATCTTGAGCGCGAGCGAGATCGAGGAGATTGGTTTTGCCATCGACGAGATCTCCGTCGGGATGAGAGAGAAAAATACCGCTACCGGACACCAAAAAACCATAACCGGTTTTACCGATATTGAGGCTATTCACCACAGCTTTGAGTTGATTGAGGGAGTATTCGGCAAAAATAACTCCTCTCGGTTGCGCCTGTCCCGCAACAATGCGAGAAAAGGGCGTATAGAAGCCGATCGCCAGTTCGCTAAAAGGCGTTTCCTCGGGTCCTGGATAAGGATCCCCCCAGTTGGGTCCCTCGTTAATCGTGTTTCGATACCAGGCATATTGAGGCAATATATAGTTAAAATCCAACTCTTCCGCCTGCAAGATATCGATTTCCTCATCCACGCGCAGGGCAGTCGGGGCAAAGAGACGGACATCGGGAGAATAGGCAAAGGGCTTGTAGGCTGCCCCCAAACGGGCGAGATTGGGGATTTTTTGCAAGTCTTGTCGCAACAACTCCGGCAAGTCGGGATCCGCGATTTGACCGGAGGAGAGCAAGGCAGATAATTCGAGGGTATTTTTTTGGGCGAGGCGTAATTCCTGCTCGATTTCAAAAGAAGCCCAAAGCGCTTCTCGCTTGGCTTTCAATTGTCCCTCTTGTAACTTTTCCCGACGCTCGTTCCAAAAGAAGAGATTGACGACAACTCCCACGCACAAACTCGCGGTTGCCAATCCGAGGGCGCTATAGAAAATCCAAGAATTGCCCTCATTCTCCGGCGATTTTTTGGGGGGTAAAATCTGAGCTTCGATGGTTTCATCCTCAGAGGCAGGATTCGGATCGATTTCGGCTAAATTCGTATCGGCAAACTCCTCTTCTGAAGTCTCGCGATCGCTCGTTTCTTCTCCGGCAATCCTGCCTCGAACCACCATCGCCAATTGTTGGGAAAGGCTGCGAGTTTGTTCCCCCGAGGGGACGGCATCCAAAAGGCGATCCAGCAAATCCGATCGCTCTCCTAGGAGTTTTTTTGCCGCATCGCTTTCGCTGAGGGCGCGACAGACTTCGATAAAATCTTTAACGGCGGCGCGATGGGCATCGGGGAAGATTTCGCGATCGAGGGCGGAGATCGCGTCGTTATAGCGGAGAATGGCATTACACCAATCGGCGAGGGGATCTTGGCTCTGGTTGCCCCGTTCGATATAAAGGTGGCCGATCGCTTGCTGCAATTTTCCCCAACCTTCGAGATCTTCCGCACGATCGCACTGCTTTAAGCCTTCTTCGAGGGCAGCCAGAGCACCGCGATCTCCGCTTCGTTCTAAATCCGGGTTGCCAAAGCGATCGGCGAGGATCGTCAAGAGAATCTTCGAGGAATGAAAGGCGGCATTGCTACGCTGCAACCAAATTCGCCAATTTTGGGGATTTAAAGTTAAAGCTTTATCGCAAGCGAGGATCGCGTCGGCATATCGTTCTAAGCCATTAAACGCACTGCCTTTACCTCCCCATGCCCTTTCATTGTCGCCATCGGTTGCGAGGAGGCGATCGAAAGCGGCGATCGCTTCGTCGTAGCGTTGCAGGTGTAAAAGGGCATTGCCTTTTTCTCCCCAAATCTCGCTATCGTTGGGATGCAGGGCAAGGGCGCGATCGAAAGCGGCGATCGCTTCTCCGTAACGTTGCAACTCCATGAGGGTTTGCCCGCGATCGTGCCAGAGATCGGCACGATTGGGCTGACGTTCGAGGACGCGATCGTAACTTTGCAGGGCTTCCTCGTGCCGTCCCAGTTGGGAGAGCAACCAGCCGCGATTGCGCCAATTCTCGGGAGAATTTTCGTCGTTAGCAATGACGCGATCGTAGCTATCTAAGGCTTCTGCTTGGCGATTCAAGCGCATTAAAACAATACCCCGCTTGCTCCAAGCCAACGCCCAATCTTCCTTAATGGCGATCGCTCGTTCGTAACTGTCCAAGCTCTCGTCATAGCGTTGGAGTTCGCAGAGCAAATCCCCCTTTCGCAACCATCCCGTTTCGTCTCCCGGTCGCATCTCCAAAGCGCGATCGTAACTGGCGAGGGCCTCTTCGCTGCGGTTGGCAGCAGCCAATACCCGCCCTCGTTCGTAGAGAGCTTGGACGGAATTGGTTTGATAGCGATCGGCCTCGTCCCATGCCGCGATCGCCTCGTCGTAGCGCTGCAATTGGATTAACGCCAAACCTTTTTCCTGCCACGCCCGCCCGTAATCCGGCTGTACGCTCAAGGCTTGGTCGTAGCTGGCGATCGCCCTTTCCCAATGCCCCAAGCGATAGAGGGTATTGCCCCAGTCGTACCAAGATTTGGCCTTACTGGAAATCTGCGGGGTTTGCGGTGATAATAAAGGGAGTTGAGGATTGGGGCGATCGCCGAATAATCGTTGAAAGACATTCATGGACGGGAGTTTTGATAGGATCGAGCAAACAAGATAGCGCTTTTTTATTCTAAAGTCGGATCGGAGGGAAAAAGTGCTTTGCTCTGTAAATTTTTTTCTTCCCTCTCATCGGGATTCTGCCTTGTCGATTGCTTTGGAGAAATTTTTGTTATGATTCCCAAATTTTTGAAAGCTGTTGTTTTAATTGCCGCGATCGCGACCCTGACGGCTTGCGGAAAATCGAAAACCCAATCGGGAAGCCCTATCGCTCAAGGCGATACCTCGACGGCAGAGGGAGAAGCAGAGGTCAAAAATACACTGGATCGGATTAAAGAAGAAAGCAAGCTCATCGTCGGCATTAGCGAAAATTATCCCCCCTTTAGTTTTCCCGAGGGAGGAGACGAGGACAGTGCCAATCAAGGCTTAGAAATTGATATTGCCCGTTACTTGGCATTGGAATTAATCGGTGAAGAGGCCTCGATTGAATTCGTGCCGATAACACAGGCAGAACGTCTTGAAAAACTCGAAAGCGGTGAAGTGGATATCCTTATTGCCACTTTGAGCCAAACTGAAGAGCGCAAGCAACAAATTGCTTTTAGCGAGGCTTACTATTCTTCGGGGGTGGGATTGCTCGTTCCCAAAGAAAGCGATTTTAAGGCTTGGGGAGATCTCAAAGAACAAACTGTTTGCGTGGTGGGGTCCTCGGTTTATCGGGAAGAGTTAGAGAAATTGGGCATGGAAATCTTGGAAACTGAAGATTTTGATGCCATGTCTGCTGCCCTAGGGAATCGAAAATGCGCGGGCGGTGCCTTGGAAGAGGCTGCTATTGCCGGACTGCTGCTAGATTCGGATTGGTGGCGGGATTATAAAAATAGCAAGTTACCAACGCTTTTTCCCACCCCTTGGGGGATGGGAATGCGGCGCAGTCCGGAAAGCGAGTCATTTCTGGAGGCCGTCAACTTAGCCATTTTGCAAATGGAAGCCGAGGGCTTTATCGTCGCCAAAGAAAAAGAATGGAATATTCCCCCGACAGATTATGTTAAAGAGCGGATGGAATTGGCACAATTAGCCATCGCCGCACAACCGCAAGAAGAGGAAACAGAAACGGAAGAAGAATCCTTTTTAAGCGGCTATTTGGCGATCGCGGATGGTTCGAGTTCGGTTTTACCCGTAACCCTCGCTTTGGCGGAAACATTCGAAGAGGTGAATAAAGGCGTTCGCGTGGGCGTTGGCGGGACGGGAATTACCAAGGGATTCGAGCAATTATGCAATGGGGAAATCGATATTGTCCCCGCAGCGCGTCCCATCAATGAGGAAGAGATGCAACTCTGTCGCAAAAAGCGGCTTCGTTATGTTGAATTGCCCTTTGCTTTTGATGGGATCGCCGTGGTGGTCAATCCGAAGAATACTCGGGCAACCTGCCTCAAACGCAGCGAGTTGCAAAAAATCTGGGAAGCGGAGGCTACGGGAACGGTGGATAATTGGAACAAGGTGCGCGAAGATTTTGCCGATTCTCCTTTAGTTCTCTCGGGACCTCCCATCGACTCGGGCACGTTGGAGTATTTCCTCGAAGCGATTTTGGGGGGAGATGCTGAAGGACGGGCGGATTATGACGTTCAAGAGGACGAAACCCTCATCGTGCAAAGCGTGACGGCAGAGGAAGGGGGTTTGGGGATTGTCAGTATCTCGACGTATGAGGAAAACAAGGAGGTTCTTAAAGTCCTTCAGATTGAAAACGAGGCCGGCAAATGCGTCGCCCCGAATCGGAAAACCATTGATAATGGGACTTACAGCCCCCTCGCTCGCCCGCTCTTTTTCTATGTCAGCAAGCAAGCCTTAGAAGAGAATCCCGCAGTGAAGGAATTGGCAAAATTCTTCGTCGATCCGGAAAATCAACCCGCGATCGCTCGCTTCGGTTACGTTCCAGTTACGGGAGATCTCTTGGAAAAAGTTCGCACTCGTTTGAGTAATGGGGTGACGGGGACTCTATTTGCTGGCGGTTCTGCGGTCGGGGTTAATTTATCCAATAAGTTACTCGGGGCGCAGACTACGGAAGTCCCGGAAGACGAACAAAAAGAAGGGTGAATTGTAGGGACGTAGAATGCTACGTCCCTACAGGCCATCTCTTTTAACCTCCAAAACCGCCTAAAGAGGACTGAGAAAAGTTGCCGACTCCTTGACTCGCCCTTACTGCCGATTGGGAGAAGACTTGGAAGGCTTGGCGAATCTCGTTTTCCCTCTTGCCGGGGGTTAAAATCCACTCATCGCGAATGCCCATATTTTGAAAAACCTTGCGAAAATCCGTCTGTTCGTCATCAATTCCCATGGCGGCAATAATGTGATTTTCTGCCCGTAACATATCTTTAGCGATCGCCTTCACGTCCTTGGCTCGCGATCGTCGGGAGTGTTCGTCGGCTCCATCGGTAATAATCAGGGTAATGGTTCGCACGGGAACGCCATTATCCTCGAACTCCTGCGCTTTTGCCAGCACCGTTCCCAATAACACCACGGTTTGGTCGTAGAGAGGCGTACCTTGGTTCGGATTGTAATTTTTGGGATTCATTCGCACCGCTTGGGAGAGAGGACAATAGGGATAAAGAACGAACCCATTCAAATAACGGGTATGAATGAGAATGCTATCTTGTTGTTTGGTGCTGCTGAGGGCATCCAATACCGAATTATGCCCCCCTCGCACGGCTTGGGAATTGCCACCGAAGCGAATCGAGCCAGAATCATCTGGCATAATCGTCACGAGAATGACCTCGCTTGCGGTGACATCATCCGCATTGATTCCCAAACCTGCCTGAATTTCTGCACCGATGTCAATGATATTCAAGGCTTGCATGGATGCGTTGGAGAGCAAGCCGTCATCTTGTGCGGATTGAAAAAGATTGTTGAGATCGGGGGTGTTTTGACTCATGATAATCTCCTTGAAATGTTACGAATGGGGTACGAATTGTTTGTACTCGGAAGAAATAGATATAGTTTTTTGACGATCGATTGTGCGATCGTGTCTGTAGGTGCAGTTTTATGTCTCTGTTTTTCGGCGATTTTGATTGGATTAACGGTGAGAAACAAAGCAGAATCAGACAAATTTCTCTATCGCTTGGGTCAATTTTTGGGATTGTCGAGCGTCCTTAGCGTTTATGCGATCCTGCTGGCATATGCGATCGCTGTAATTTTGTCGTTTAGTTGTATGAATGACTGCTTTTTGCATGGGTTTTGCGATCGCTTTAATTCGCCGCGTTAAAAATTTGCCGGGCTATTAATTGCAGTTCGGGAAAGGTTGGAGAAATTATTTTTTCTTCGCCTCGAAATTGGCTAACTTGATATTCTCCATTGACTAACGAGTAAATTGAAAGAGTTGGTGATTTAGGAGAACCAATATATCGCGTTGCTGCCAATCCCAAATAATCGACGATCCAATATTCTTGAATGCCCATCTCCTCATAATCTTGAAGTTTCATGAGATAGTCATCTCGCCAATTGGTACTCGCGACTTCAACCAATAATTTAACTGTTGTCCCATTAGAAACAGTAGAACGTTTTTTCCAGAGTGGTTCGTCATTCAATGATGTTTTCTCTAAAATAATTTTATCCGGTCTATAACCTGTTTTGGCAATCTTACATGCTCAAACCCGGCCAAGTTTCCATCGCATCGGTAGATTTAACCAAGTGCATTCCTGCTCTGGCAAAGCGATCGAAAGCAGCATTCGCTTGGTCGGTAAAATCTACGATTCCAGGGACGACTACGGGAGAAGTACAATCTTCTAACAAGTAAACTTTTTGCGCGAGATCGGGATCTTTTACCTGAATTTCTGTTAAGAGATCGTCAATCGTCCAAGCGACACAATGACTCTTCGCTTGCCCGGCAATAATCACAGCATCAAAGTCCAAGAGTTTTTGGATAAAGCGAGCATTCTTTTGCGCGATCGGGCGACCATCGGCACTTTCCAACACTTCCGGACGCAGCACGGAATAATTTTCCGTTAAAGGATTGCCGCCTTTGATTTCAAATCTCGTCTGACTATTGCGGGCGATATTGTGGACGAATAGGGCTTCTTCTACAGCGGAAACCAACGCATGGCCGATGCCTCCTAACATAGAATGATATGGCCAAATTGTGAGGGGATATTTGCCATCATCGCTTAATTTTTTGACATAATGAAAGGCATGTTTTTGCAGTGCCAAATAATTCCCGTTAACGAGACTGTAAGCGACGGCAGGATTGACCTTCCAAAGTCCTCCTTGTACCTCGTCCAATGTAATCGTTGTTGCAGCTGGAATAGGGTGCTCTCCTGCATCATTAATCCAAAAGAAAGGATGGAAAATTTGCATGGTGGTATGGGTATCCATCGTGGGTGCAATTTCCGTAATGATTCCTAGATTGTGATAGATAAACTCGCACAAACGTCGATTGTCATCGATCGCCCCGGTTCCCGATCTCCCTCCCACAAATAGTTCAAATTGGGGAATACAAAAGGTATTTTGTACGTCGATCGCCATCAAACAAATCCGAGTTTTATCCTTAGCTGCGGGTTGCAGATGCCAGCGTTTTGACCAATCTTTAGCTTCTCGGGCGCGATCTTGATAGGGAACTCGCCAGACTTCGCCGATGATAGTGGAATCGAAAAAAGAAGGAAGGGGAAGTTGAGTAATAGTTTGCATAATTCAAAGCGATGGGCATACTGCCTTTTCGTGTAGTTTCTACACCAAGTATAGTGTCTTGTTTACACGATGTCAAGATCCGATTTTGCAGCTCTTTTTTCACTTTTGTGAATCAAGAGTGCAAAAATAATAGAGCCACATATCGACATCTAAAGCGCGATCGCCCTCACTTAATATTTTTCGACCATTTTGCCATGAATAAATTTCAATATCCTTAAAATTAGCTTCTAATTGTTTGATTTGTTCTTTGGGTCGAATATAGTAAGTTTGGAGGCAAAAATTATGGGATTCATCTCTGAGAATAATATGGCTTGAATTTTTGATGCGATCGCGATCGATTCCAAAATTAAATAGTCTCAGCAGTGCAAGCATGACTAAATTAACATAAGTCTTAAAAGGATTCAGACTAAACTGTGTTTTAATTGCGAACATTTTTTCCATCGCTTTAAGATTGTGACTGGAAAAGAAAACATAACATCCCGGTTTTCCGACTCTTCGTATTTCTTGTAAAATTTGCAAGCGATCGCCATGAGAAACATAGTCAATTCCGTTAAAACTAAACAAAATAAAGTCAAAGGAATTATCGGAAAATCTCATCTTTCTAGCATCGCCAACTTCTAGGGTTATAAATTGAGAAGAATAGGCGAATTTTTTTTGACAAGCTGCAATCATCTCTTCAGAATAATCGATTCCTGTATACTCTTTAACCAAAGAGGAGAAATGTTGTGTCGTTCGCCCTCCTCCAATGCCAATATCCAACATTTTTAGATTGGATAAGCAATCTTTTAAGCGATTGCTTATTGCTTGTTCTGCGGGTTGTAACAAACCAATTTGGCTATAATAACCCACGATATGAGACATTTTATAAATTTTTTGATTGCGATCGATCATTATTTGTGACTATTCCGAAAACAAAGTTGAATCATTTCTTGTTGCTTCTCTAATCCTACTATTGGTTAAATTTGCACCTCTGAGATCGACATTGTGAAGCATTATTGTTTCTGAAAAACGTACTTTTGTCAAGTCAGCTTGTTGTAAATTAATATCGTAAAATTTAGTTCGTTTTAAGATTGCTTTTGCTAGATTAATTTTCTTAAGATTGCTATCTCTAAAATTTGCATTTTCCAAGTTAGAATTCTCTAAAATCCCATTTTTCAAATCGACACTTATCATATAAGAATCTTTCAAAGTAGAATTTTTTAGATTAACATTTTTTAAATTACAGTTTTCAATATTTGCATTTTCTAGGTTAGCTTTTTCTAGATTAGCATTTTGCAAGCACGCATCTCTAAAAAAGACTCCTTTGAGGTTTGCTTCTCCTAAATCTGCATGCCTGAAATCCGAAAACCAAAGACTAGAATAATCGGAATCTGCGCCTTGACTATCAGATTCTCTCAAATCCGCTTTGTGTAAACTAGCTCCTATTAACGAAGCCCGTTCGAGACTGATTCCCCTAGCAAAGATAAAATTAAGATTAGCACCATCTAAAATTGCATGATTAAATCGAGTACAATGAAGATTTGCAGATTCTAAGTTTGCTTTTCTTAAATTAGCTCGCTCGAAAGAAGTCCAATCAAGACCGTTAACATTTTTGAAACTCGAATTTTCAAGATTTGCTGCTGTAAATTTAACATTAGAAAAATACACATTTTCAAAATTCGCACCGAATAAGTTTGCGCCTTCAAAATCAATATTTTGCAAAATAGAATGACTAAAATTTAATCCTTGTAAATCTTTTCCTTTGAAAGAATAGTTTTGTAGATAAATGCGATCGAAATTTCGCTCTAAAATAGACTGACCATTAACGCTTTTCCATAAATTTCTCCCGATGTTATCTAATTTTGTTGAGTCGTCGATCCATGAATGTTGCAAAATTGCTTCCGTAAAGTTGGCGCGATCGCAATTCGCACCTTGTAAGTAAGCGTGGCTTAAATTAGTATGAGTAAAATTAGTATTTTCTAAATTAGCATTCTGCAAATTGGTATAGCTTAGATCTGCATCGCTGAGGTTTGTATCACTCAGATCGATACCTGCTAAATAAGCACCACTCAAGTCAATACCGCGCAAATTTTCATTGTTCTTTCCTGCTTGCTGTAACCGATCGATTCGCAACCATTTTTCTTTGACTCCACTCGCTTCATTCAGATTACTCCCTTTAAAATTTATTCCTTGAAAGTTGACATTTTTGAGGTTGGTATTTTGTAAATTTACATCGTCGGAGAACTCTATATTAACAATTGATGCCCCTGTCAAATCGGCGTAACTCAAATCGACTTCAGCCCATATCTCCGGACCTGAAAACCGAGCATTGCGTAAAATGGCATTGTGAAAATCAACGCCATAGATCGAAGCAAATTCTAAATTAGCATAGCTGCAATTGGCAAAACTCAAATCGGTTTCACCGAGAAAAGTATGGCTGAGATTGGCTCGAGTCAAATTGGCTCGATCGAAACAACATTGCCAAAGATAGGCACGATGTAAATTAGTTTCTACCAAACTAGCGCCTGTTAAAAGAGAGTTATTGATATCTGCTTCAGCCAAGTTAGCGCGATCGAAATTAGCTCCTCTTAAATCTTGAGAATGAAGATCGAGCCCTTTGAGATCCAAACCGGAAAAATCACGATCGCCATGAGCATAACGTTGTAATAATTCTCTTGCATCCATTTTAATCCTCAATCAAATTATTCTGAAGGTAAATAATAGTTTTTGGCTTCCAGAAAGGAACGATAAGCAAACCCACTTGACTACCCGAAACCCACTGTTTAATAATGCAACATTCTCACAATTTAACAAAGTACGGTGCAATCCACAATAAGCTATCCGATCGCGAATGCGATCGCTTCTTACTAGATTTTCCCGTCCCGATTCTGTATCCTGAGATGGATCGGTATTGCGGGGCTTCTGCATGAGCTACACTGTCACGGATATCAATGCTTTTCTCAAGCAACAAACTCCCTTCGATCGCCTTCCCGATGTGGCTTTGGCAGAATTAGCAGGGGGAATGCGCTTCCTACGCTATCGCATGGGACAAACTATTCTGTTACGGGATAAACTCCCTCAAAACGTCGTTTTGCTCTACGAAGGACAAGCGCGGTTATTGGGGTACGATCCTACAACAAAAATGCCCCTTACCCTAAAATTGCTAGAAGTGGGCGCTCTCGTCGGTTGGGTGGGAATTTTGCGAGGACAGCCTTGCGAAACCGCGATCGCCTCGACGGAAACCATCTGTCTCACCCTCGATGCCAAGCAATTTTTACTCCTCCTCAAAGAATACCGCCAGTTTGCCGAATACTTCGAACAAAACGTTTCTCTAGCGGAAATCTTCGATCTCCTCACCAAACAAGATTTTATTCAAGTTCAAGGGACTCGCGATCTCAAGCGCCTCGCCACAAATGCCAGCGAACAAGTACAACTGTGCAATCTCCCTCCAGGACGAACATCCCTTGCCAATCCTCTTTTAAAACCTCTAACCGATCCCGATTGGGTCTGGTTAGTGAGTGGTGGCGGAGCGCTCGACAATGCCCCTGCGGGAGAACCCCTGCAACTTGCAGAAAATCAACGCGCTTTGCAGGTGAAGGGAAAATTTCCCGCTCGCTTACTCGGTTTTTTCCGCGCCGATTTAACCAGCCAGCCTCAATCGGAACGGAAGCCAAGCGTAACGAAAACTTCTGTCAATAGCGAGACCGATCCCTCCGAAACCCTCTCTACCGTTATCCCTTACGCACCGGAAGTTCGCGAGGGAGACTTTGCCTTAGAAACGCAACCTCAAAAGCGACGTCTTAAATATCCTTACTTTCGTGGTAGTGGAGAAATTGACGGGACGGTGGCTTGCTTCCAAATGATCTGTCAGTATTACAAAGTCCCTTTTCGCAGAGACGTGATTCGCCGAGTTCTCACTCAACAAGTCCAGAGTCAAGGGAGCTTATCTCTATACCATTTGGGAGCCGTAACCGAACTTTTGGGACTGAATGCTCAAATGGTGAATATTCCCGCTACAACCATTACGCGCTTAGATCCTCCAGTGTTGGTACGCTGGCAGGAGAGTTGGGCGATTTTGTACGAAATTAGCGATCGCCAACTTGTCATCGGTTCCCCCGAAATAGGGATTCTTCGCCGCAAACCCGCCGATTTTATCGAATCTTGGGAAAAATTCGGGCAAGTTCTCCTCGTTCAACCCACCAAAGAAACCCCGAAAAAACGGTTTGGTCTCTCTTGGTTCGTTCCCGCACTCTGGCGTTATAAAGGGGTTTTAATTGAGGTTCTCGTTGCATCTTTCCTCGTACAGCTTTTTGGTTTGGCCAATCCCCTCATTATTCAAATTATTATCGATAAAGTTATCGTACAAAATAGCGCCGATACTTTACAAATCTTGGGGATATTTCTCCTCGCCGTCGCAATTTTTGAAGCCATTCTCAGTACCGTTCGCACCTATCTGTTTGTCGATACCACCAATCGCATCGATATGACCCTCGGATCGGAGATTATCGATCATTTATTGCGTTTGCCTTTGCGTTATTTCGATCGCCGTCCTGTCGGGGAACTCTCCAGCCGAGTGAATGAGCTGGAAAATATTCGTTCGTTTCTTACGGGAACGGCTTTAACCGTAGTTTTAGATGCGGTTTTCTCCGTGGTTTATATCGTGGTGATGGTAATTTATAGCTGGCAATTAACCCTCGTTACTTTGGCGGTAATTCCCGTTTTTATTCTTCTAACTTTACTATTTTCTCCTATCGTCCGTCAGCAGTTGCGAACCAAAGCCGAACGCAACGCCCAAACGCAATCCCATTTAGTTGAGGTGATGTCGGGAATTCAAACGGTAAAAGCGCAAAATATCGAACTGCGATCGCGCTGGCGCTGGCAAGAATTATACGCCCGTTATGTCTCCGCAGGGTTTAAAACAGTACAGACTTCGACGCTAGCAAACTCCAGCAGTAATTTTTTAAATAAGTTTTCTGGTTTATTAGTGTTGTGGGTGGGGGCTTATTTGGTTCTGCAACAAGACTTAACTCTGGGGCAATTAATCGCCTTCCGAATTATCGCCAGTTATGTCACCAGCCCTTTGCTTCGCCTTGCACAATTGTGGCAAAATTTCCAAGAAGTTGGGCTTTCTTTAGAACGGTTGGGAGACATTATTGACACGCCGCAAGAAGCGGAAGAAGACAAAGGCAATATTCCCATGCCCCCTATTGTAGGTCATGTTAAATATGAAAATGTGTCTTTCCGTTTTAAACCCAATACCCCATTACAATTAGTGAATGTTAGTATAGAAATTCCTGCCGGAAAATTTGTCGGAATTGTCGGGAAAAGCGGTGCCGGGAAGAGTACGTTAACCAAGCTATTAGTGCGACTGTATGAAGTTGAATCCGGGCGCATTTTTATCGATAATTATGATGTAGCTAAAGTAGAATTGTATTCTGTTCGGCGACAAATTGGTGTCGTTCCTCAAGATCCTTTGTTATTTGATGGCACTATCCAAGAAAATATTGCCATGAATAATCCCGAAGCCTCTAGCGAAGAGATTATCGAAGCCGCAAAAGTGGCCGCCGCTCACGATTTTATTATGGGATTATCGAGCGGTTACAATACGAGAGTGGGGGAAAAAGGTGCTTCTCTTTCTGGGGGACAGCGACAGAGAATCGCGATCGCGAGAACGGTATTGCAACGTCCGTCTTTACTCATACTAGACGAAGCCACTAGCGCTTTAGATTATCCGACGGAACAGCAAGTTTGTGCCAATTTAGCGAATGAATTCGGCGATCGCACGGTCTTTTTTATCACCCACCGCCTCGGAACGATCAAGCATTCCGATATTATTTTAATGATGGATTCTGGGGCGGTGGTAGAACAAGGAACTCATGGAGAATTAATGACACTGCAAGGTCGTTATTTTGCCCTCTATCAGCAACAAGACGTTAAACGCGCTTAGTGCGATAGAATTCGGGTAATCTTTCTGGAGGGATAATCCCCTGCATAATATGGGCTTTGTATTCTTGGAACGGTGTTTGATGTAAAGATAACACGATCGCTTTGCCAATAGCTTCTCGGTGCTTCCGATCCAGAAAATTTAGCTTGTCTGCTGCTAAAGCCTCTTTTGCCCATTGCATCGGCTGAGTATCGACAATAAATTGTAAAATAGTACCGATCGCGCCAGCGAAATTGAGATCTCGATTGAGGTCTTTAATGGCTCTTTTTCCTTCTTCTGGAGGCAGTTTATCAAGAGTTTCCTGTAAATACTTATCGAGAATACTTTGCTCGAACTCTATCATATTTAAGTCAAAATGAATGGCCGATATTGACTCAATTGTTACCGAGTTTTTCGGATCTATAATTGCGCTAGCTGCTAACAGTCTGCCGGCCATTTTCATGTTAGCCTCAAAAAGGACTTTATTGATATTGTGTAGAAGAGCGATCGCGGCTCGGGAATGGAGAATTTTACCGATTTGTCTTTCAATACAGCCCACATTACGAAGGTTGGTCACTTGAGATGCAGCACCAAAAAATCTAATTTTTCCGGGTAAAACTCCTGTTGCGGCTAAAGCGTCGATCGCTGCATAATAAGCGCTTCTTTCAGCAATCGTCGTATATCTTTCGGGATGATGCTCTCGAGTGTTAGAAATTGCTGCTCGAACAAAAGTATTATTCGTTTGAGCGAGATTTTCCAGTTCCGCGTGCCAAGAAAAGCGATCGCGATCGCACCAATTTTTCTGTATCCTTAAGTTTGGGTTTTGTTGGGCTTTTGTAATGGGGAAGGCGATCGTCTTGGCTTTCATCAAGTCTTGTTCTTCCTCGTTCTTCAGTAGATCTTCTCATTATACCTTAAAGTAGAGTCAAATAGGCGTATTTTCGCGATCGCTTTCAATCCGACCAGCCATGAATTTTTTCAATTTCTTTAGTTTCGCCGATAACGGGAATCCATAGATCGCAATATTCTAATCGATACAAACTTTCTGGTGTATGTTCCAAAACCGAAGCAGGATGAAACCTAAATCGCTCTTGCCAAATCCACAGGACAGCACCGATAATGACGTAGGCGATCGCAAGAGAACCACCATAAATTTTCAGAATTCTCTTGACTCCCATTGTAAAAACTATAGTGTAAAAATTTTATCTATCTTATTACTTTTTTTTGAATGATTCGCAATCCGGCACTTATCCTTAACAATCTTACCTTTAATTATCCCGATCGCCCGCCAACGTGGAAAAATTTAAACCTGAAAATTCAATCGGGAGAACGAGTCGGTGCGATCGGTCCCAATGGTGCGGGAAAAACAACACTATTTTTATCAATTTGCGGGATTTTATCTCCCCAGAACGGCCAAATCGAACTCTTTGGCAAACCCGTTAAACCCAAAGAATTTCGCCCAGAAATTGGCTTTGTTTTCCAAAATCCGGACGATCAGCTTTTTTGTACTTCCGTCTGGGATGATGTGGCTTTTGGGGTAGAAAATATGGGGTTTTCTCCCCGAGAAATCGAAATGCGGGTCAAAGAAGCCTTACAAATAACGGGAACTTCTCAACTCGGCGATCGCACCTCTTACGAATTATCGGGAGGGGAAAAATGTATGGTTGCGATCGCTTCTATCCTCGCCATGCGTCCCCAACTCATTCTCTACGACGAACCCAGTGCCAATCTCGATTTAAAAGCGCGCCGTCGCTTGATAAACTTTCTCAAGCAATCTCGAGCAACGAGTCTCATTTCTTCCCACGATCTCGAACTACTTCTCGAAGTATGCGATCGCATTTTTCTCCTCAATCAAGGAACAATCCTCGCCGATGGAAAACCCAAAGATATTTTGAGCGATCGGACTCTCATGGACGAAAATAGTTTAGAAGTTCCTGCTTCCTTAAGCAACCGATTTTTTTCATAAATACCCAACAACTAACACTTCAGCTTCGCTCCCTTCGACTTCGCTCAAGGCAAGCAGTGCAAGCAACCAACAACAAATTAATGCTTAACTAAAACAAGAACCGCAACGGCAAGGACGAAGTAACCAAACCCTTTTTGTAAATGTTTTGCTTCAATGTTTGGGGTTAAATAAGCTCCGGCGATCGTTCCCAGACTTGCAGCAATCGTAAAGAATAGCATCAATGTCCAATCGAGTGCAATGCGATCGACATATCCCAGAAAACCCGTTACGGATTTTAGGGCAATGATAATGAGAGATGTTCCGATCGCTTCTTTCATGGGAATATTTCCTAACAATACCAAGGCAGGAATAATGGCAAATCCCCCTCCAACCCCCACAAATCCAGTTAATATGCCAACGCCAAATCCTTCTAAGGGAATGCTCAACCACTTCTTAAGTCCGGAATGAGATTGTACGGGCTGTTTTTGGCTTTTGTTGTCGGGCAATTTTTGACCCTGACGAATCATCAAAATACTGGCGGCGATCGTCACAATCCCAAAACAAATGAGTTGAATGGTTTCCGAGAGAAAGGGTAACGCAGAAAAACGAGCCCCCGAGTAAGCTCCCAGCATTGCAGCAGGGGCAAATAATGCGGCAATTTTTAAATTAACATTACCGTGAAACCAATGAGGAATCACCCCAATTAAACTGACCGTTCCGACAATAAATAAACTCATGGCGATCGCTTCTTTGATGCCGACTCCCATCACATAAACTAAAATAGGAACCGCAAGAATCGAACCGCCACCGCCAATTAATCCCAAACTCAAGCCGATCGCGACTGCTAGAAAATAACCAAAAATCAGAATAAACATGATAGAATTAACCTAAAGATTGTAGGTTGGGGCGCATGCGATCGAACCCAACGCCATCCTCGATAAAATTGGATTTTAGTCAAATTAAGCGCGTTGGTTGTAGGGAAGTTTCGCCAGTAATATTGCCATTGCACAGGTGTTCGTCGTACCTGCAATAACCAAACCCGCTCCGACCAAACCACTGAGCAGTAAAAACCAAGGAGAAACTAATGCACTCAAAATTGTTCCTGCAAGTACCAAAGATCCAGTAACAATCTGCACTTGACGCATAAGACTAATGGGAGCATTTTCATTAATTTCTACAGGATAATTAGTCTCTTTCCAAGCATTAATCCCGCCT
This sequence comes from Cyanobacteria bacterium SBLK, assembly GCA_017746715.1. GTDB lineage: Bacteria > Cyanobacteriota > Cyanobacteriia > Cyanobacteriales > Spirulinaceae > CCY15215. The sequence continues at coordinate 4,835 of JAGHZQ010000100.1, read as the reverse complement.
TCAAGATAATAAATATCTGTCCATCCTTCTTTTACTAAACGTTTTGCTGCTTGTTGGGAACGATTTTGGTTCTGACAGTATAAAACAAGAGTTTCTTCTTGTTCTCGAGGAATTTTGGTTAGATCGAAATTGGATAATGAGACTCGTTTGGCTCCGGGAATATGTTCTCCAGCATATTCAGAAGGTTCGCGGACATCAATTAGCGTAACGCTTGCTTGTTCTGACCATTCGTCCAGAACAAGAGGCGAAATTGCTTTGATTTGTGGGGTTGATTCTGGGTTGATTGCAATCATGGTTTCAATCTCCTTAAGTTTGCAGTCCAAAAAGCTAAAAATTCAGGTAAATTTAAGCCGCAAAATTAACTTTGCCGCAATGTTCATTAGCTGGAACGGCTTCCATCATTTTTTTGGGATTGGGAAGGTTTAAATTCTTCATCAGGACAATAAAATCAGCGCGATCGCGTCGGACAAAACGCGGATTCAATCGCTTTTCTTCTCCAATTGCAGATATGGTATGACCGCGATAGTCGTGACCGGGATAAACGAAGGTGTCGTCGGGTAAAGTAAATAGGCGTTGAGTAATGGCATCGTACAGCATCCCTGCATCGCCGCTTTGGAAATCGGTTCGTCCGCAACCGCGAATCAACAGAGAATCCCCCGTTAACACCCGATCGCGATTGACGAGATAGGCCATATGACTGTCGGTATGTCCGGGGGTGGCGATCGCTTCGATCTCGATTTCCCCTAGTTGGAGAATTTCTCTATCTTGAATGTGTCGATCCGCACAAGTAGCCTTCGCATTGTCCGGGACAATCCCCAAACAACCCGTCAGTTCTCGTAATTGTCCCGTTCCGGTGATATGGTCGGCGTGAATGTGAGTTTCCAAACAATAGCGGAGAATCAGGTTTAAGTCTTGGATGAGTTTGAGATCGCGATCGACTCGTTCGAGAACGGGATCGATGAGGGTGGCATCTCCCGTTCGGCGATCGGCGATGAGATAAGTATAAGTGTGAGTTTCCGAGTCAAAGAGTTGACGAAATAGCATTTTTCTCCCTGTTATCTATTCAATCTATCTCTTTGCTTAACTATATTACTAATTAAGAATATTGTCAACCTAGATCGAAATTGCTTCGATACAAGGTTATGTTCGTATTACCCTCACTGAAAAACAGTACACTAGCCACTTTTAGTCTTGACTGTTATTTTGAAAAATATTAAGTGGAGAAACATTCTCCTTTACAGGTGACGACGATCTGTGGGTTTTCATTGATGGCGAACTTGTCAAGGTTTAAGATAACAACATGACGTAAGATGGAAATGCTTGTGGAACGGGTATCCTGCTTGTTTATCGGGTAATTCAAAATTAGCAAAATACCTTTTCCACACATTTAAGCAACTTGCAATAATGTTTCCAATTGTTGGATGCCGCGATCCACATAACGCGTTACCGTCATGGGACTGATGCCAATTTGCTTGGCTGCTTCCTTGCGGGTTAAATTTTCCAGAAAGACGAGTTCGAGAGCAGTTTGGGTCTTTTCTTCCAACTGTCCGATCGCATCGTGGAGTTGCGAGCATTCCTCCTGTTGGTCTCGATGGGTAGCAATACGAACGTCGGGGAGAGTATCGGCAAGGGTAATGGTTGTATCCAGTTGTTGCGTTACCGTTGCATCCAAACTGAGTAGGGATCGATTTTTCACGGCTATTCTACACTCGCGCCACTCTCGATAAGAAACCCCAAGGGCCCGTGCAATTTCGCCATCTCGAGGAATGCGCCCCAATTCACTCCTGAGTTGCTTGCACACCTTCTGAGATCGCCCGTGGAGTTCTTGCCAGCGACGGGGAATTTTAATAGTCGTCCCCTTATCTCGCAAATAATGCAAGATTTCCCCGCGAATGTAAGGCAGTGCAAAAGAACTAAATGCCCGTCCTTGTTTGGGATCGAAGCGCTCGATCGCCCGGATTAATCCCAAATATCCCGTTTGTTCTAAATCTTCGTAGGGTTCGCGACACTGACGGCAAAGTTGATGGGCAACTTTGCGGACGAGACCGCTATTCAACTCGATCAATTCGTTTCGCAGTTTGAGGGAGCGATCGCGGGAATAGGCGACCAATAGTTCCATATCGCGGGTTCGCAGAGCGGAATGTGTCATTTCAATGAACAATTATCAATGAACAGTTATCAATGACCTCGGGCTCGGGTTGGAGATCGGTCATTAATTCAACTACGGGGAGTAAGTACAAGCACTTATTTGTCAGATCCCGAGTGCATGGGTTGCGCTCTTTTGCCCTAGAATAGCGCGGGTTTTTGAGACAAAGTGCTGAGGCTATCGTGTTCATTGTGCTCATTCTATCTTGACCTTGCCATCGTTGTTATACGGAAATTTGAGGCGGCGATTGCGATCGCCCTCGTACAAATACTTAACACTTTGCAAAGTTTCCATGAACTCCGAGCAAAAACAACAATCGAGGGGGTCGAGAGCGAGCGATCGCCAATCGGGGTAAAATTGAGCGGGAATGACATCGCAACCACTATGACAACCTTTTATGTTAATCCGGTAACGGGCAGCGATCGCGGCAATGGCAGTCGGACTTCGCCGTTCAAAACCCTAACTCGCGCCCTCGATCGCGCCTTACCCAAAACAACGATTTACCTCTCTCCGGCGACCTACAGCACCACCACGGGAGAAAAATTTCCCCTCGTTGTTTCTGAGGGCGTTACGGTTATCGGACAGGAAGCAGATAAAGGAGAAAATATTATTTTACTCGGAGGTGGAGAATATAACAGCCGTACCTTTCGACGACAAAATGTGACAGTTTTATTAGAAGAGCGATCGCAGTTGCGAGGAGTCACTGTTAGCAATTCTGGCAATAAGGGGATTGGCGTATGGATCGAATCGACTTCTCCCCTCCTCGCCAGCAGTACCCTCACTAATTGTGCCTTGGCGGGAGTAGTCGTTACGGGTAACGGTAAGCCCATCTTGCGAGACAATCGCATCATTCGCAACACCTCGACGGGAATTTTTCTGCGTCGCAATGCCAAAGGAGAAGTTCGGCGCAATGATTGCGATCAAACGGGCTACGGAATTACCATTAGCGATGATAGCGCTCCTTTAATTGCCGATAATCGCTTCGGGAACAATCGAGCGGGAGTATACCTATCTCACAATGCCAAACCCGTTTTGCGCCGCAATGCCATTGAAAAAAATACCATTGCTGGCGTTGTCGTCAAGGATGAATCGCAACCGGACTTAGGAAGCGCTCAAGATCCGGCACTCAACCGCATTCGCAATAACGCTCGGGTCGATCTGCAAAATGAAAGCAAATACGAGTTAATTTCGGCGGGTAACGAACTCAATGCGCGACGGGTGGTGGGCAACGTGGTATTTGCCGAATTGGAAACGGAAGGGAAAGCCCCCGGACCCAATCAATTTCGAGATGTAGAGGGTCATTGGGCAACGGATTTTATCGATGGGTTGGTACAACGAGAAATTTTGCGGGGGTTTCCCGATGGCAGCTTTCAACCGGAGGGAAAGCTCGCTCGCGCGGCCTATGCTGCGGCGATCGCCAATGCCTTTAATTTGCCCCGACAGTTGGGGACGCGGCGCAGTTTTCGGGATGTCCCGGCCAATTACTGGGGGGCGGCGGCCATTCGCAAGGCGACGGAAATGGGCTTTATTTCCGGGTTTGGGGATGGGACGTTTCGCCCGAATTCTTATCTCACGCGGGTGCAGGCTCTTGTATCTTTAGTGAGTGGACTGGGATTGACGGGGGGAAATTTGGACGTGTTGGGATTGTATCGCGATCGCGCTCAAATTCCCAGCTATGCTCTGACGGCGGTGGCGATCGCGACGGAAAAGCGCTTAGTGACGAATTTTCCCGATCTGGGGCGTTTAAATCCCTTACGGGCGATTTCTCGGGGGGAGTTGGCGGCGGTTCTCTATCAAGCCTTGGTCACGACGGGACGGGCAACCCCTGTAATTTCTCCGTATATCGTCAACCCGGATCCTTATTTGCCCTCCTTTACCGATACGCGGGAGCATTGGGCGCGAGATTTTATTCGCCGTCTTGCCAGTGCAGAGTTAATTAGCGGCTTTGGGGACGGCAGTTTTAAGCCCGATGCTCCCATCAACCGCGCCCAATATGCCGCCCTTTTAGTGAAATCCCTCAATCCTCCTGCGATTCGTCCGGCAAGCCAATTCCTCGATGTGGGGGCGAATTTTTGGGGCTTGGATGCCATTAATCGCGCTTATCAGGGGGGATTTATCTCCGGTTTTCCCGATCGCACTTTTCACCCCGACCAACCGTTACAGCGCTTGCATATTTGGGTCTCTTTGGCGGGGGGATTGAACTTATCGGGGGGAGATGACAGTCTTTTAAATCGCTATCGCGATCGTGACGAAATTCCCGCTTATGCTCGCGGTGCCGTTGCTGCGGCGACGCGAGCCCGTTTGATAACGAACTATCCCGATCGCGATCGGCTTCTCCCCAAACAAAACGCCACCCGTGCAGAAGCGGCAGCAGCTATTCATCAGGTATTAGTACATCAGGAGAAATTAAGCGCCCTTTCTTCTCCTTATATCGTTGGATAGCAAAAGCCAAAACCCAATTTCCTAATCCCTAATCCCTAATTAGGGTCGATATCATTTTCTCGCAGCAAGCGTTCGAGATGTTCGATCCTTTGTCGTGCGAGTTCTTTTTCTTGTCTTTCGCGATCGGCTCGTTGTTCTTCGCGATCGGCTCGTTGTTCTTCGCGATCGGCTCGTTGTTCTTCGCGATCGGCTCGTTGTTCTTCGCGATCGGCTCGTTGTTCTTCGCGATCGGCTCGTTGTTCTTCGC
>JAGHZQ010000099.1 GCA_017746715.1 Cyanobacteria bacterium SBLK | reverse complement strand
GCCCCCGGAACAGTTTGGTGGAAAAGCCTATCCCGCATCGGATTTGTATAGTTTGGGTGCGACTTTAATCGCGATCGCCACGGGAAAACAACCCGCAGATTTACCGCAAAAAAACTTAAAAATTGACTTTGAAAGAGAAACCAGTCTCAGTGCCGATTTTACCCACTGGTTAAGATGGTTGATAGAACCAGATCTCGATTTGCGTTTATCTTCCGCTAATGAGGCATTACAAACATTAGAAAATCCCTGTTTGCCCCCCAAGCCATTGCAGATCGATTCCCCGACAATTGTCAAGCCCAACGATAGTAAAATTATCCTGCGTCAAAAACAAGATACTTTGCATATTATGATTCCTGCTTCTGGATTCGGCAAAATTAATCTCGCCAGTAAAATTGGCAATATTATTCTTTTTATCATTGGTTTACATCTGTTTTCCCCGTTACCCATGTCGATTCTTTTTGCAATTCTAGCCGCTCTTGCTGGAGAGTTTGCAGCGTTAATATCAATTCCATTTACATTGATTTCAGCTGGGATTGGTTTGGCATTTATGTTTCCTTTCTTGAAGTGTTTCCTCTGGGAAACTCATCTCAAAATCGATTCAGTCAATATTTTGATGTACAATAGCTTAATTGTCAGAATTAATCACAAAAAAGCTGCCAGACGTAATTTTTTGGCATTGCGTTCTGAAGATGGCGTACTTTCTCGCCCGAGATTGCTCCTAACCACCTCGGACCAAATCTTCGATATTCCCGATATCAATGCTGAAGAGAAAGATTGGTTGGCAGACCAAATCAGTCAATGGTTGCAAGTCCCCATTTATAAAAATTAGCTCACTCGCTATTTTTGAAAATAGCGAAGAGAGGGTCAAAGCCGAAGGGGTGATAACCAAGCTGAAAGCCTTGTGGTATTTGCGTTTGAGTGAAGTCACCCGAACCAAGATCGACCATCCTAATGAGTCTTGGGTGTGCTGAGGGCACCATCGCATAGCTGGAAAATCTTATTTCTTTGTCAATGTTGTCAGTTTTGAGGGCGATTTACCGTCTGTATATTGGTCGGGGATGATGGTTAAAGCCCGTGTTCCTCAAGACCTCTAGAATCCTAGTCACCCCTTCAGGGGTTAAAGTTCGAGCGATCGCGAGTCTCGTGATAGGAACAAAAAAAAGGAAGCAAAATCCTGCTTCCTAACTGAGATTGTGAGTGCTGTATGCAGTAGCAATCTTGCTTAAATTATGCTTTTTCTGACTTGCGCTTGGAAGCGGCAACCAAACCACCTATTGCCATTAAACCCAAAATAGTGGAGGGTTCGGGAACGCCTTCGGGTTCGTCAACGCTATAAACTTGACTCAGGGTGTAATTGCCATCATGAGAAACTTCGTCGCTGATTTCAACGACATCGGAAGAGGTTGCAGAGAATCCATATTGGTAGGAAACTTCACCATTGTAGGTAACTTTCACGACTTCACTGATTTGCAGCGGTTGTCCGCTTAAAATAGTACTGACGACAGCCATTTCCTCAGATGTGAGATAGCTAAAGAACTGTTCCGTTCCATCGAAATGTCCGGCTAAAACAACTTCTAAACCGCCATTTCCATCTCCTTCAACTGAGGCAATGTTGGGATCGCTGAAGCGTTCGAAGCCACCATCGGCGAGGAAGCGATTGAAGAGAGATTCGCTTGTCGGTGCGCTGGCTGCTGCGATTGTGGCGGCTGTGGTATCTCCTCCAGTGGCTGCTAAGGTTGCATTGTATACAGCGTTTGCCAAGCCGGCATTGGTAATGCTGTAGGCATCCAAGGCTGCATCAAACCACGTGTTAGCGAAGTCATCGTTACCATAAGCGGTCGCTTCATCTGCCCCAAACCAATCTTTAGCAGTCAAGCTCATGAAGGTAATGGCACTACCATCAACAGTTCCGCTCAAAGTGGTAGCATTAGTAAAATCGGCAGCGCCAGAAGTTGAGGTACTACCGCTCAGTTCGACGTTTCCCAGGTTATCCAATACCTCTTGTGCGGTGGCCGTATTGGAAAGTTCGGTACAGGTTCCCGATGTCGAGATTCCACAAGCGACCGTGTCGTAAATTAAATGAGGCTCAGTGGGGCTAATGCTAGCTCCTGTTAAACTTCCAGCTAAAGCTGGTGCGCTTGCCATTGCTGTCATGCCGATGAAGGCAGAAGTACCAATTAAAAGTTTTTGAGCGAACCCTTTCATAGTAATTTTCCTCTGGATGTGCGAGTGAGTTCTTATAGGCTTGAGTGGAAGCCGTTAATTTATCCCTTTTCCTATCCTTATTAAAAAGGATATTTTCCTAAATTGGGTGAAGTTTCTGTAAAGTTTTCTCGGTTTTCGATAAAATTTTTACGTTTTTTTCTACCGCAGGAGAAAGCCGTTTGAAACGATGCTGTTTCCTTTACCCATGACTTAATATAAGCGAAAAAGGGGTCATTTTCTGCGATCGCGATCGCCCAATTTCGGTAACGCTCTTTACTGAAATCGTCCAATTTGTCCCAAAAATTCGGCAATCCGCGTCACGGCAACTTGCAAAACCTCGGGAGGATGCACTAAAGCGAACCGCACGTAACCTTCTCCACTTTGACCGAAGCCGGAACCCGGAGAAAGTGCAACCCCTGTTTGTTCTACCAGTTGCAAGCAAAATTGCAGGGAGTTTCCCTTCCATGCGGGGGGCAATTTCCCCCAAATGTAAAGAGTACCGGGAGGTGTAGGAACGCTCCATCCCTTCTCGCTTAAGGCATTTATAAAAATATCGCGACGCTGTTGGAATATCGAAACCGTTTCTTTCACAAGAGTCTGCTCTGTTGATAAAGCCGCGATCGCTCCTCGCATAATCCCCCGATATTGATTGAAGTCGATAACGGCTTTCACCCGACGCAATGCCCCGATGAGTTCGGCATTCCCGACAGCATGGGCAATGCGAAAACCGCCCATATTGTAGGACTTGGAAAATGTAAAGAATTCAATAGAATGGGTTTTCTCGGGATCGGCTTGCAACACTGAGGGGGGAGTCGGCGTTCCGGTAAAGATAAAATCGGCGTAGGGAAAATCGTGGGCGAGAATAATATTATTGTCTCGACAAAACATTACGGCTTCTTGAAAAAACTCTAAGGAGGCGATCGCCGTGGTGGGATTGTGGGGATAGCTGAGAACCATCAGCCGCGATCGCTTGACTATCTCTTGGGGAATCTCGGCAAAAACGGGCAAGAATTGCCCTTCTTCCCGCAAGGGCATCCAATGAATTTCTCCCCCTGCCAAATGCACGCCCCCTGCATGGGAAGGATAGCCGGGATCGCAAAGCAATGCCACATCCCCAGGATCGAGAACGGTTAAAGGCAAGTGCGCGGTTCCTTCCTGACAGCCGATGAGGGGCAATACTTCCGTTTCGGGATCGATGGGAATATGGTATTTTTGCCTATAGGAACGGGCAACGGCTTCTCGAAAAGGTTGGGTACTGTGAAATAAAGTATAGCCGTGAGTGGTCGGGTCTTGTAGGGCTGAGGCGATCGCATCTAGAATCGGCTTGGCGACCGGCAGATCCGAAGACCCCAAAGATAAATCGATAATCTCTTGCCCTGACGCGATCGCTTTGGCTTTTGCCTCGTCCATATCGGCAAAAACATTAGTTTGCAGGGGAGAGATGCGCTGAGCGAATTGCATGATTTTGGGGTCAATCGAAAGGAATTAATTCAAGGGAGAAGCATTTAAACATTCGTCTATCATTTCTATTAAAGCAGCTTTGGTAATTGCACCTTCGTGAGACTTAACGATTTGATCCCCCTGAATGAGTCTTAGGGCGGGTACGCCTTCAACTTGACAGCGTTTTACTGCATTGGGGTTGGGATCGATTTCCATTTTGACGACTTTGAGGCGATCGCCATACTGTTCGGAAATCTTTTCTACCGAAGGGGCCACCAGTCGACAGGGGCCGCACCAAGTCGCCCAAAAATAAGCGAGTACTGGGGTTTCTGCTTGAAAGACTTCCTGCTCGAAATTGGCATCGGAAATAATGACAACTTTACTCACGATCTGCAAAACTCCTGCTGTATCCTTATTGAGTCAAGGGCTTCCCAATTTAGTCCCTTGGTGTTTTCGGATTTTACCATAAAACAAGCTAGAAACTGAGTTTGAGGGCGATCTCGCTAAAGATTTACCCGAACCGAAACTCTTCCCTTCTTCTAAGTTTTACAAACTGGATTGCCTTGGCGATAGTATTGTTGGGCATTTATTATACAAAATCCGGTCAAGATGCCGAGAAAGCCGAGAAAATAGATAGCGATCGCATTATTTTAATCAGCCGATACTAAACCTTTATGGCGCAATAAGGGTTCGGTTTTGGGTTCGCGATCGCGGAAAGATTTAAATACTTCCATCGGGGATAAACTGCCTCCTAACGCTAAGACGGTATTGCGGAAACGCCGGCCCGTTTCGACAATTGCCGCTTCATTCTCCAATCCCACTTCTTCAAAGGCAGCAAAGGCATCGGCACTCAACACTTCCGCCCAATGATAGCTATAATACCCTGCCGCATAACCTCCCGCAAAAATATGTCCGAAGGAACACAAGAAAGAATCTTCCGGTAAGGGTGGAATCACTGTCGTGGTTTGAGCAATGCGATCGCGCACTTCGCGGGGCTTTTCTGTTCCTCCGGGTTGATAGCGATGGTGCAATTCGATATCCAACAACCCGAAATGTAGCTGGCGCAGGGTCGATAAACCGCTTTGATAGTGACGGGCTGCTAAAAGTTTTTGGTAGTAATGTTCCGGTAGAGTTTCTCCGGTTTTGTAGTGTTTGGCCATCCCCATCAACGTAGCGCGATCGTAACACCAATTCTCCATAAACTGACTGGGCAGTTCTACTGCATCCCATTCAATATTATTAATTCCTGCTGCTTGGGGAAAATCAATTTTCGTGAGCATGTGTTGCAATCCGTGACCAAATTCGTGAAAGAGAGTTTCTACTTCATCAAAGGTCATTAAACTCGGTTTTCCATCTACGGGAGGCGTTTGATTGCAAATCATATAAGCCACGGGAAGGCGATTTTTAACCGTGCCATTATCTTTAATTTTTCCCCGACCGATGCAGTCATCCATCCAGGCTCCGCCCCGTTTTTCGGCAGGACGACTATAGGGATCGAGAAAGAAATAAGCGATCGCTTCTCCAGTTTCGTCGCTAACTTGAAAATAACGAACGTCTTCGTGCCAAATCGCAGTCTTGCCATCCGCAGGAGCAATCGTTACGCCAAAAAGACGCTGAATGAGGCCGAATAAACCGTCCAATACCTGCGGTAAAGGAAAATAAGGGCGCAATTCTTCTGCATTGAGGGCGTATTTTTCTTCTCTTTGCCGTTCCGACCAAAAGGCTAAATCCCAAAGTTTTAAATCTTTGGTTTGGGCAAATTCTTTGACCTGTTCTAATTCTTTTTTGCCGGCTTCGTAAGCTGGCGATCGCAACTCTTCTAATAATTTTTCTACAGATGCTACATCGGGTGCCATTTTTTGTGCCAAACTTACCTCGGCATAACTGGTATATCCGAGAATTTCTGCTTGTTCTTTTCGTAAGGCTAAAATGCGATCGATGAGGGGACTATTATCCCATTTGCCCTCAGAAGCGCGGGTAATTCTGGCTCGATAAAGTTTTTCCCGCAAATCTTGACGCTTCCCATATTTCATAAAGGGAGAAAAAGAAGGAATATCGAGGGTAACGATCCAAGGACCCTCTTCAGGATTAGCATTTTCGTCTCCCTCTTCCCGAGCGGTATTTGCTGCCAAAGATAGCCAGCTTTCCGGTAAACCTTCTACCTCCTCTCGACTCGTTAATTTAAGTTTAAATGTCTTGGTGGCATCGAGAAGATTATTAGAGAATTTTGTAGATAATTCTGCCAATTCAAGCTCAATCGTATTAAAACGTGCTTGTCTTTCTCCTTCCAAAGCAACACCAGAAAGAACGGCATCGCGAATTGCTGCCTCGACAATTCGTTTTTGAGCGGGTTCTAACTCATCGAACCCTTCACTTTCTCGAATCGCTTTAAACGTTTTATAAATAATTTTGCTTTGATTGAGTTGATTGCTAAACTTAACGAGATCTGGCTGTACGGTTTCGTAGGTTTCTCGCAATTCGGGACTGTTTTTGACCCCCATTAAATGTCCGATAATTCCCCACGTCCATGTTAAGTGCTCTCCAATTTCTGTCAGGGGTTCGACTAAACCGTTCCATGTCGGTGTCGCGGAGGCTTCTAGTTCGATTTGTATGGTGTTTAAATCTTCTAATAACTGTTTTACCGCCGGAACGATATGGGCGGATTCGATTTTATCAAATGGTGGGAGTCCTTGGCCGATTAAAAGAGGATTCATATTGTTGGTTGTTGGTTGTTGGTTGTTGGTTGTTGGGTGTTATTTGCTACTCTTCAATTCTTAATTTTCATCCTTATTTTCATCCTTATTTTCATCCTTGCCCGGGTATCGATTCTAATTTGACTTTCGGAACTTCAAATCCCATGTCTTTCAATTCCTGCCGCAGGCGTTGTGCTTCGAGGAGATTTTGGACTTCCAGTAAGGCGATCGCTCGTCCCATGCACTGCAATCCCATTTTAACGCTCCCGCATTTTAACCAAGCAACCCCTAAATTCTGATAGGCTTGAGCGTAATCGGGTTTGAGTTCGATGGCTTTGCTATAGGCTTGAATGGCTTTATCAAAATTTCCCTGTGCTTTCAAAGCCATACCTAGATTATAGTAACCAAACGCAAAACTGCGATCGGCAATAATACTGGCAGAAAAAGTTCGTTCTGCCATTTTATATTCTCCGGCGGCAAATAACAGGGTGCCGAGATTATTATATGCACCTAATTTTAATGCGGGAAGAATGTTTTGCGCTAAAGCGGCTTGATAGTAAATCACGGCTTGATTGACATCATTTTGGCGATTGTAAGCATTAGCAAGGTGATAATTGAGCTCGTAAATCACCATTTCTCCCGCATTAATATCTTTTAAACCGCGCTTTAATAATTCAATACCGGCTTCGATTTTTCCTTCATCTAAATAAAGGGCTCCTAACTTATTACAAGCATAGGAATCATCGGGATATTCTTGAATATGGCTTTCCATGACTGCCTTAGCGCGATCGCCTTTTTCTTTGGCAGCAATTTCATTAGGATCGTAACCGTAATGAAAGACGGCAATACTAGGCAAAGAAGCAATTTGCCAATGAGGTTCTTTCTTGACTAAACTGACAACGCTATCGTCAATTAAAGCATGATAGGGTCTGGAAAATTCAATTTCCGGATGCCTGCGAAAGAGACGAGAAGTTAAAGAATAAGGGCTTTGTGCCGCCCCGATTTCTTTGCGAATCAAATTAATCACCAATACTCGTTCTTCTAATATTGCCACCTTGATTTGCGGCGCAATTTCGCGGTTTAGCCGTTCGTCCGCATCCAAAATTAACACCCAATCTCCCGTGACGTATTTGAGTGCTTCATTGCGTGCTGCGGCAAAATCATTGCACCATTCAAAATAATGAACCTTTGCGCCATATTCCGCCGCAATTTCCGGCGTGCGATCGCTCGATCCCGTATCGAGAACGACGATTTCATCTACAACATCTTTGACGCTATCCAAACATTGCGGTAAAGATTTTTCTTCGTCTTTAACAATGATACAGAGGCTTAATTTCATTTGAGTTGTTGGTTGTTGGTTTTTAGTTATTGACATTTTTACATTCATCTCTTCAAAACACCGTAATTCTTTCTAATTTTTTCCCTTTCATTCTTCATTCTTTATCCTTCATTTTTTCTAATAAACATTGGGCAATTCTAGCAGCCGCTCCCGGTGTTCCCATGCGCTTGATGCCGTTTTGAGCAATGAGTTGCAGGCGATCGGGTTTTGCGAAAACCCCCTGAATGGTTTTCGCCGTATCTTCGGGCTTTTCGACCAAAAGTACCGACTGTCCTAACAAGCGAGTTTGAGCTTCCGCAAAGCGGTAGATAAATTGAGGACCCTCTCCGGGGAAGGTAATAACGGGCTTACCCAAACCGACAAACTGTTCCGTTGCCGTCCCTGCCATGGCGATCGCGAAATCCGAGGCTAACAAGCCAGCATTATAAGCATTTTGCGTCAAAACTAATTGCCCTTCGCCGCGAGAAAAAACGAGAGCGGAAATATCGTTAATGGGGGCATCTTCCGGCAAGGAATTTTCCTCTTTCCATTCCACCAAACCTTCTCGAAATGCGTCAATGTCTAACGTCGGGGCGATCGCGGCCAAAAATAAGACAGAACGACCTTGAAATTCTTGCAGGATATTCGTAACGGCGCGCAGAATCAATTTCCAATTATTGTAGGCTTCTGGCGATCGCGATCCCGGCAATAACAAGACTTTTAACGGCCTGATTTTTTCTTTTTCCTCCGCATCTTTTTCGTAGAAAATCGGTTCGGGAGACTCGGGTAAAATCCCGTCCATCATGGGATTGCCCAGATCGAAAACCGGGAGGGAAAAACGCCTGAGAACGCTTGCGGTCAAGCTATCGCGGGGAAATACGGCTTTGCAGCGACTGCGACCCATCAACCATCGCTCCCAAGGCAAATATACCGCACCCGACCAGCCTTCCCACCGGCGCGATCGCAGCCAACCGGACTCGTCCCGCACGTAATATTCCGATTTTGCCGTGCCGACAAATGCGTAATTCGCGCCACTCGACCAAGCCAATAACAAAGGCACGATATCGCCGACTGCCAACACGACTCCCCCTCGCTTGAACCAGCGACGCACGAGGCGATATTGAGCGCAAGTCAGCCCGACCAAGCCTCCTCGCACGTCTTTCCACAACTGTTGCCCATCCATGTAGATAAAACCGCCCGAGGGCATTTTTTTCACCGGGCCGATAATGGGAATGTCGGCCTTGGTATAAGCGCCTCCTTCGCCAACGATGGGAAGGGCAGCAATTTCCGGTGCGTTGGGAAGTTTCCGCAATTCTTCGAGAATGCGAACGGCAATCCCATCTTCTCCGTGACCGTTGCTCAGGCAAAGTAACTTCATAAGGACGAGTCGATCCTTCCTTGGGTCTCTGTGAATCTCTACTTCATTTTAGGGGGATGGGGAAAGAATTCCCTGAATTGGTATGGTATAGGAAAAAAGCACGCAGGAGTATCCCGATTATGGCCATGAGCGAGGTTAGACGTTTATTTCAAGCCGCTCGAGCGAACCCAGAGCTCAGAGAGGAGATGAACAAAGCCCCCGATGAGGAAACTTTTGTGCATTGGGCAAATTTATTGGGATATCAATTTACTGTAGAAGAATGGAAGCAAGCGACAGGCTTCACTGTTGAAGAGCAGATTAATGAGAATTTTCGCGATATTCCGGGAATTTAGGCAAGCGATCGGGAGTGGGGAGAGAGGAGGAAACGAAGACAGATCGGCAATACGGGAGAGAGAAAGCGATCGCTCGACAAACTCGAGGATGTCGCTGCTAAAGGAAAAATAAGATTTTGAAGGGACTAAACGCCTATCGTGGCGATCGCCACAATTTTAATTCTCCGTTCTCTCTCATTTTTCGTTAATTCATAAAATGCAACATTACAATACAGCCCGATTTGCTTCCAATGCCCGATACACTTAAATAATTCTTTACGTTTGCCGCAGATGCGGAAACATCCCTTTCGGGTTCTTTATAAAAAATTAGAAAATAACGAAATCGCCAAAATCCCGATTTTCCTTACGAATACTCACTGCCTTCTCAAATCCCTCAGAGTATCAATACCTAAGAAAAGCAACAGAAAAACCTCCTTTATCAACAAACACGAACTTATATTCTTATCATTGCCGCTCCCACTCGGACGGGGATTAGATTGTGTTGGCAAAAAAATGCAATCGCTTTTGTGGATTTCCAATCGACGCTAAAATAATAATATTCCCGGCTGCGATCGAGGAGTATTGCGAGTAATGAAAAACAAAACCCATCAGATTTTAGTCGTCGATGATGAGAACGATATTCAGTCCCTCATACAACAAAAATTTCGCCAGCAAATTCGCTCTGGAAATCTGAACTTTCAGTTTGCCGAAAATGGAGTAAAAGCCTTGCAAATCCTGCAAGCCAATCGCGATATCGATATGATTCTCTTGGATATCCAGATGCCGGAAATGGATGGTTTAACCTTCCTTACCAACTTGGCAGAAGTCGAACTCCCCTTAAAAGTTGTTATGTCAGCCTGCGGCGATATGCAGAATATTCGCACCGCCATGAATCGAGGGGCTTTTGATTTTTTGATCAAGCCCCTTGATTTTGCTGACTTGGAAATTACCATTCATAAAACCCTCGATCGCGTTGATTTTTTACGAAGACAACAACAGCAACTGCAAGAACTCACTCGCAAACTCGAAGCCAAAGTCGAAGAGCGAACCCTTGCCCTGCAAGAGCGAGAGGCTCGCTATCGCGCTCTCATGGATGGAGCCGGAGATGGGATTTTGTTGATAGACCACCAAGGCAATCTCATTGAAGTTAACGAAAAAGCAATCGAACTCTTGGGCTACGATCGCGCCGAACTCACAGCAATGCACTTAAGCCACCTCCACCGCCTCGAAGATCTGCCAAAAGTCATGTCAGCTTTCGAGCAAATTGCCAACGGTCGCCTGACGCAATTGTTAGATATCGATTTTTCCCCCAAAAACAGTCCCGCGTTTCCCGTGGATATTTCGGCGGCGGCGATCGAAATCCGCGGCGAGATCGTCGTGCAAGAGATTTTGCGAGATATCAGCGATCGCAAGCAAGCCGAAAAAGAACTCATTCAAGCTAAAAATGCTGCTGAAACTGCAGCTAAGATCAAAAGTGACTTTCTCGCTTGCATGAGCCATGAGATTCGTACCCCCATGAATGGCGTTCTCGGCATGTTGGGACTGCTAGAAGATACGAAGTTAGACGAAGAGCAACGATCGTACCTCGATATTGCCCGCACGAGTGCCGAATCCCTACTCTCCTTAATTAACGATATCCTCGATTTCTCCAAAGCCGATGCCGGCCAGTTAGAACTCGACTGCTACGATTTCGATTTGTCCCAATGCTTGAGCGATTTTACCAAAACCATTGCTTTTAAAGCACAAGAAAAAGGACTCGAACTCATCTTGGATTTGCGCGGTATCGATCTCGATACCGCGATTGTCAAAGGAGATGCCCAGCGCTTGCAGCAAATCTTCGCCCATCTCGCCAGTAATGCCATTAAGTTTACCGAACGAGGAGAAATTGCGATTGGGGGCAGTCTGAAAACTGTGGGTGATGGATTGCAATTTATTGGCTTTGTCAGGGATACGGGAATTGGTATCGCCCGAGATAAAATAGCCGATTTATTCGACGTTTTTACGCAAGCCGATAGCGGTACTACCCGTCGCTATGGCGGTACGGGTTTGGGATTGGCTATTGCTCGCAAACTCTGCGAATTAATGGGCGGCAGTATTCGCGTAGCGAGCGAACTCGGTCGGGGCAGCGAGTTTGAGTTTACCCTTCCCTTGCAACCGGGAAAATGGCAAAGGCCCTTCTCTCTCAAGGATTACAGAAAACCCCCCGCTTGCTTGATTGTCGATCGCAGCGCGACGAGCGGTTGCATTCTGAGCGGCCAGTTACAAAAATGGGGAATTGACGCCCACGCCGTCACGGATTCGCTTGCTGCTTGGGAACTCTGTCAAACTCGAGGGCGCCAAAATGTTCTCCCCGCTTTCGATTTCATTTTGGTTGCCCTGCCTATGCCCGAACTCGACGGTATCGAACTGGGAAAGCGCTTCCAAGCCGAGCCTTTCCTTCAGGGCGCATCCTTGTTTCTCATGACCTCCATTGCCCATCAAAAAGAAGATTTAGAAAAATTCGCTGCAAGCGGTTATCTTTCTAAACCGATCGCTCCCTTGGAGTTATGGAATCTTCTCGGACTGGGGACAAATTTCGCAACAGACCCCTTGTTTGAGGAAACCCCCTTACCTTCATCGAGTCTGGAGAAGTCGAGGGATCTCGAGGGGAGCGATTGCAAGTTTCCACCCATGCCATCTTGGCCGGAGAATACGCGGTTATTACTCGCCGAAGACAATCGGGTTAATTGGATCGTCTTCAAAAACGCCTGCAAAATCTTGGGCTTGGAAGTTGAATGGGCAATCAATGGTCTTGAAGCCCTCCGCACTCTCCAAGCAACGCCCGAGCGCCATCCCTATACGGTAGTCTTTATGGATTGCCAGATGCCGGAAATGAATGGTTATGAAGCCAGTCGCCAGATTCGCGCCGGTAAGGCCGGCGATCGCTACCGCCACATTCCCATTATTGCCGTGACGGCCAATGCGATGAAGGGCGATCGAGAAAAATGTTTGGCAGCCGGCATGAGCGACTATCTCGCCAAACCCGTTCGCTCGGCAATTCTCGCACAAATGCTAAAAAAATGGTTGTCCGTCACGACAAAACCTGCATTTCACGGGTTCTCATAAAGAATTCAAACATTTTCAACATTTGACGAAGCAAGGGATACAGCAATTTAACAACCGATTTTTTTGGCGATCGCGATTCAATCGCCGAAGATTTCTCCATTATTACATCAATGCCAATGAGAAGCGATCGCGTTGGCAACATTAATATATCTCTGCAAATCTTTTCTCGCACGTCGATCGGAAAACCGAGTTTAATTTGCATAACGATCTCGATAGCACGCAATTAATCCTTAAATCGAGATGAAAGTAATGCAGACAAACTATTATAAAGCCAGAAAAATCAGCCGATTACCTGATAACGATTACGATATCAAGCGAAAAAAATAATATTTTTATTACAACTATCGAGAATAAAAATAAAATATAAGAAGTCATAAAAGAGAAAATTTTCGAGTAGAAATTAACTGCGAAATAAATCAGAAAAGGAAGAGTTTTTATAGAGCAGCACGATCGCTTGTCAGTTGAAATGATTTCGAGTTAAGGAACTTGTCATTTTTCTGGCTTTATGATAATCTTTCTCAATAAGCCTTCGTCAAGAGACGAAATAGGTGTTTTCCTTCAGAGAAAAAATTACCGTTTCTACAACTGCTAACTTTCTTTTTTAGCAGTAAAATTATTATGACTTTTATTAGACAATATAACCAAATCGTTTTTTCCTCCTTCTTCTTGGTTGCGATTGCTTGTTCGTGGTTATTGCAGAGCAAATTTAACGCTCAATATAGAGACTATACCGCTCAATTGAGAGATGGAGTTGAAAAGCAGGCGATCGAGTTAGACTATTGGCTGAGATTGTCCACAGATCGAATCGATCGATTGCAAATGCACGCGCGCAATTTTTTAGAGGATCGCCCCAATTCTTCAGATACTCTGCCGTTATTGGCTCGATTTACAGAAACAGACAATATTTTTCACCTCGATACCCTACAACCGCAAGAAGATAACAAAGAGATCGGTAATATCGTGGGGATGGGTTCGATGGCCAATCGTTCGCCAAATTTCTATCGCGACTTAGAAATGGCATGGCGTTTTCAGCCCGAATTTGAGGCTGTTCTGAGGACTTTACCCAATGCTACGGGACTATACTATACTTCCAAGCATAATTTTAAAGTAGTCTCGCCTTGGATTGAATCCGAAGCCCTTGACATTCCCGAGGAGATTGCACTGCCAGATTTGTCTGTTTTGAAACCGTCGGAAAATAACCCGACCCGCGATCGCTTTTGGACGAAACCGTATATCGATGAAAGCGATCGTAATTTGCAGGTTACTCTGGCCGTGTCGGTTTACGATAACAATGAATTTTTGGGAACGCTCTCTCTCGATTTGGTTCTTGATGAGTTGAATGCTCTTATCGCCGAGCAACTCAGCGATCGTACAAGCCTATTTGTGGTTGATGCCTATGGAAATCTTTTGGCTCATCCCACATTAATAAAATCCTCCGATCGCAATATCAAAATTGCATCGGCAGCCTTCCCGCAAGATACGAATCCAGAAGAGTTATTTCAAAAAACACCCGACACTTTTCATAAAATTGGTTCTCATCTTTTTATCTATCAAGAACTTAATTATGCTCCATGGAAAATCGTATTTTTTATTCCCGAAGAAAAAATTTTTAGGCAATCTCTGAACGACTCCATCGGGGTGTTAGACTTATTTGTCCCCGCAGAAGAAAAAATTTTTAAGCAATCTCAGAAGAACTCCCTCGGGGTGTTAGACTTATTTGTCCCCGCAGCCGCCCTGATTATAGGGATTACGGCCTTGATTCATAAAGAATTTATCTCTCCGGCAGAGCGACTGATCCAACATATCGAACGAGAAAGTCAAGGAGAACAATCGCCAATTCCCAAAGTCGCAAAGAATTGGCGGCCTTGGTTTAAAACCGTTTCGCAAACTTTCAGCCAGAACCGGACTTTGCTGAATCAACTCGAGCAAAAAGTAAAGGAACGAACCATCGAACTGCAAAAAGCTAAAGAAGTCGCAGAAAGTGCGGATCGAGCCAAGAGCGAATTTTTAGCCAATATGAGCCACGAACTACGAACTCCTCTCAATGGCATTCTCGGCTATGCTCAAATTTTGGGACGAGTCAAAACGTTATCGGAAAAAGAACGGCACGGAATCGACATTATCTATCAGTGCGGCACTCACCTCCTAACCCTGATTAATGATATTTTGGATCTCTCTAAAATTGAAGCGAGGAAACTCGAACTCGTCCCAACTGTACTTTACTTGCCGTCTTTATTGCAAAGCGTGGTGGAAATGTGCCGGATTAAAGCCGTACAGAAAGGCATCGATTTTATTTACCAGTCCGGCGATCGCCTGCCAGAAGGTGTAGAAGCCGATGAAAAGCGCTTGCGACAGGTGTTAATTAATTTATTGGGGAATGCGATTAAATTTACCGATCGCGGTTCGGTCGCCCTCACAGTAGACGTGTTGGAGAAATCGGGAACTCACGCGCACCTGCTGTTTCGGATCGTCGATACGGGAATTGGTATTGCTGAAGAAGATCTTAACAAACTCTTTGAAGCCTTCGAGCAGGTAGGAGATCGCCAAAAACAATCCGAAGGAACCGGACTGGGACTGGCGATTTCTCAACGGATCGTGCAACTGATGGGAGGAACGATCGAAGTTGACAGCCAACTGAATCGAGGCAGCGAATTTTCCTTCGCCATTACCCTACCTTTCGTTGCAGACTGGGTGCAAAAACAAAGCGTTATCGGAGGTGGAGATCGCATTGTCGGTTATCAAACAGAATCCTCGAAAGACAATCTGAAAATCCTCATTGTTGACGATCTTTGGGAAAATCGAGCAGTGCTCGCCAATCTCCTCCAGCCCCTCGGTTTTAAAATTATAGAGGCTGAAAATGGTCGGGAGGGATTTGAGAAACTACAAACCTTGCAACCGGATTTGCTCGTTACCGATCTCGCCATGCCAGTGATGGACGGTTTTGAACTCATTCAAAAAATTCGCAACGCTGAGGACTTCAAGAATTATAAAATCATTGTTTCCTCTGCCTCCGTATCTGCCACCGACCGACGACAAGCCCTCGAAAGCGGCGGCGATCGCTTTTTAAGCAAACCCGTCGATGCCCGAGAGTTATTCATCGCATTATCGGAGTGCTTGGATTTGGAGTGGGTTTACGACAGTGACGAAAATATTCCCCCTCACTCGGAATTAGAGCCAACGGAGGAGATCGTGCCGCCGACCCCAGAGCTAGAAGCCTTATTCGATTTGGCCCGACGCAATAATGTTATGGTCTTGCGCAAACGATTGGAACGCCTCGTTCAAACAAACCCCGCTTATGCCTCTTTTATCGAACCTTTACTCAAGCTGACCAAACAATTTCAGACTGAAGAAATTGAAGAGCGCCTGCAACAATATCTAACAGAAGGAGGATGCAATGAGTGACAGGATCGAAGTTTTGGTCGTTGACGATATGCCTGCCAATTTAGAAGTACTGACGGAAACGCTATCCTCTGTTGGTTATACGATTTCTGCCGTGACCAGTGGCGAACGCACTCTCAAACAACTGAAAACTTATATTCCCGATCTCATTCTGCTCGATATCCAGATGCCCGGAATCGATGGATTTGAGACCTGCCGACAAATTAAGGCTAACGCCGATACCGCCGACATTCCTATCATTTTTATTACGGCCTTATCGGATAGCGACAGCATCACTCGAGGATTTTCCTTGGGAGCAGTAGATTACATTACCAAACCTTTTCGAGAAGTTGAAGTTCTCGCTCGAGTAAAAACTCACTTAAAATTACGAGGTTTGACTAAAAACTTGGAGCGACAAATCGAGCAGCGCACCGCCGATTTAACAGAAGCGCTACAACAGTTGCAGTCTTCGCAAATACAATTGGTTCAGCACGAAAAAATGGCAACTTTAGGCAATCTCGTCGCAGGAGTCGCCCACGAAATTAATAACCCTCTCGGTTTCATCAACGGCAATCTTGCATTACTTCAAGAAAATTTTGCCGATATAAGCACCGTCTTTGAGATGTATCGCCAAGAACTTCTCACTCCGAGTTCCAAACTCGTCGAGATTCTCGAGGAAATCGAGCTCGATTTTCTCATTGAGGATTTCCCCCAAATCATTGCATCGATGCGATCGGGATGCGATCGCATTGCCAATATCAGTACATCTCTACGAACTTTTTCTCGCACGGATGCAGATTGGAAAACCGAGTTTAATTTGCACGAAGGTCTCGATAGTACCTTATTAATCCTAAAATATCGCCTCAAAGCCAACGCAGAACGCCCCGTTATTGAAATTGTTAAAAATTACGGCAATATCCCCCCAGTCAAATGCTATCCAGGGCAACTCAATCAGGTATTTATGAATTTATTAGCCAATGCGATCGATGCTCTCGATGAAAGCAATCAAGGAAAAACATTTGAAGAGATAGAAAAAGCACCCAATCGCATTATCGTTAAAACAGAATTAAGCGAAGATCGCAAGAGTATTATTGCGAAAATTACTGACAATGGGATGGGAATGCCAGACAAAGTAAAAGCACGAATTTTCGAGCAGGGATTTACCACTAAAGAAGTTGGCAAAGGAACGGGATTGGGCATGGCGATCGCTCGTCAAATCATAGCAGAAAAGCATGGCGGCGCGATCTCTTGCCAATCGGAACTCGGTAAAGGTACAGAATTTACTATTTTTCTACCAATACGCTAAATTTCATCCAATCTGACTGAAACCCTGCAAACCCCCACGACCTTTCACGAGTTTTTCACAATCTTTGTTTAAATTGAGATATCCATCTCCAGAATGAGAAGTAGCAATGAGCACCATCGCAATTGACCTTCCCAAAATTCTCAATTATCAAGCGATCGAACTCATTTACAGCAGCGATCGTACCCTCGTCTATCGCGGTCGCGATGAAGAAAACAATCAATCCATCGTCATCAAATTGATGCGAAACAAATATCCTTCCTTTAACGAATTAGTTCGATTTCGCAATCAATACGCGATCGCCAAAAATCTGGAGATGCAAGGAATTATCGCTCCCTATGCTCTAGAACGCTACAAAAATCGCTACGCCCTGATTATGGAAGATGCAGGGGGTACATCCCTAGCAACATACAAGAATCAAAACGCCCTCAACCTTCAACAATTTCTCGAAATCGCCATCCAACTCTCAAACATTCTGCATTATCTGCATCAAAATCGGATTATTCATAAAGATATTAAACCTGCAAATATACTGATTCACCCAGAAACACAACAAGTTAAATTAATTGATTTCAGTATTTCTACCCTCTTGTCGAAAGAAACTCAAAGCCCGCAAACTCCCAATGTTTTAGAAGGAACTTTAGCTTATTTATCTCCAGAACAAACCGGACGGATGAATCGAGGGCTCGATTATCGCAGCGACTTTTATTCTCTAGGGGTGACATTTTACGAAATCCTCGCGGGTAATGTTCCCTTTAGCTACGGCGATCCATTAGAGCTGATTCACGCGCATATCGCCCAAAATCCCGAGCCGATTAGTAAATGGATTGGTTTAGAAGGAAAATTCTGTCCCGTCCCTCTCTCGGATATCGTCTCTAAATTAATGGCAAAAAATGCCGAGGATCGCTATCAGAGCGCCCTCGGACTCAAACACGACTTGGAACGATGCTGGGTGCAATATCGAGAAACCCAAGAAATCGAGCCATTTGAATTGGGAGAGCGGGATTTGTGCGATCGCTTCAATATCCCAGAAAAACTCTACGGACGAGAAGAAGAGGTCAAAATACTCTTAGCTGCTTTCGAGCGGGTTTCGGGTAGGGGAGCGTCGGAGCGTCGGAGCGTCGGAGCGTCGGGAGAAAGTCGTTTACAAACTCTCCCATCTTCCCTCGCTTCCCCTGCTTCCCCCTCTGGACTTCTCCTCGTAGCCGGATTTTCTGGCATCGGGAAAACTGCTGTTATCAACGAAGTTCACAAACCTATCGTCGAAGCACGAGGCTATTTTATCAAAGGGAAATTCGACCAATTCAATCGCAACATTCCCTTCAGTGCTTTTGTACAAGCCTTCCGAGACTTGATGGGACAATTACTCGGAGAAAGTGATAGTGAATTGCACGCATGGAAAGAGAACATCCTCGAAGCAGTTGGAGAAAACGGACAGGTTCTCATTGATGTTATTCCCGAACTCCAACGCATCATTGGAGAACAGAGCCCCGTCCCCGAACTCTCCGGTAGTGCCGCTCAAAATCGCTTTAATTTATTATTACAGAAGTTTATCGCCGTCTTCACCACAAAAGAGCATCCTTTAACGCTTTTCATCGATGACTTGCAATGGGCGGACTCGGCATCGTTAAACCTGCTGAAAGTTCTGATGGGAGATAGTCAGACGAAATATCTACTCTTGTTGGGAGCTTATCGAGATAACGAAGTCTTTCCCGCCCATCCCTTGATGTTAACCTTGGCAGGGTTGGAGAATGCGACCATTACCCTCGCTCCCCTATCAGTCGGTCATATCAATCAATTGGTGGCAGAAACCCTCAGTTGTACGGTAACATTGGCTGCACCTTTAACGGATTTAATCTATCAAAAGACAAAAGGAAATCCCTTTTTTACCACCCAATTTTTAAAGGGATTGCATGAGGATGGGTTAATTGCCTTTAATCGAAATTTGGGATATTGGGAATGCGATTTAGTCAAGGTACGAGATGCTGCTCTCACCGATGATGTGGTGGAATTCATGGCGGGACGGTTGCACAAGTTGTCGGAAGCGACTCAAAACGTTCTAAAATTAGCTGCTTGTATTGGCAATCAATTTGATTTAGAAACCTTAGCCATTATCTGCGAAACCCAATCGGAGGAAATTGCCGCCGATTTGTGGAGCGCCCTGCGAGAAGGGTTGATTTTGCCCCAGAGCGAAGCCTACAAGTTTTTCCAAGGATGGGAAAAAGACGAAAAAAAAGCGGATGGCATTACCGTAGGTTATCGCTTTTTGCACGATCGCGTCCAACAAGCTGCTTACTCTTTAATTCCCGAAGAGCAAAAATGGCAAACCCATCTCACTATTGGTCAATTGCTACTCGGACATACATCAGAGAAAAACTTAGAAGATAAAATTTTTGATATTGTCAATCACCTCAATATAGGGGCGGATTTAATCATTAAAAATGAAGAAATAAAACAACTTTGTCAGTTAAATTTACAAGCCGGATGCAAAGCTAAAAATGCAACCGCTTACAAAGCAGCCTTAGAATATTTATTATTGGGAATCGAATTATTAACCGAAAATAGTTGGCAGTGCGATTATGAATTGACCTTAGCACTGTACGAGTCTGCTACCGAATCTGCCTATCTCGAGGGTGACTTTGAAAAAATGGAGTGGCTGGCTGAGGTGGGATTGAACAATGCACGCACCTTACTTGACACCATTAAACTTTATGAGGTCAAAATTCAGGCACTCGAAGCTCGCGCGCAATTTCAGGAAGCTCTCGATACTGCCGCAATTGTTTTGGAAAAGCTGGGCATTCGTCAGTTTCCGAAAGAACCGGATTCCTCGGATATCGAGCTTTGGTTAAATGACGTTCAAACAAATTTGAGCGATCGCCATCCAACTACCCTAGCAAAACTCCCCGATATGAGCGATCCGAAGATACTGGCAGCTATGAGACTTCTATTCTATGTTACTCCGACTGCTTATAAATACAAGCCCGCGTTGATGGTCTTAATTACTTTTGAAGAAGTTAATTTATCCCTCCGGTATGGCAACTCGCCGATGTCTGCTTACGGATATTCCGTTCAAGGTCTGGTTTTATGCAATACTTTTGGCGAGATCGAACAAGGATATCAATTCGGTAAACTCGCACTTCAACTCGAACCTCAGAGCAATGCCGTTGCTTATGGTCGCGCTTTTTACGTGATGACGACGCATATCCAGCATTACAAAGAGCATTTGCGAAATAGCATCAAAAATCTTAAAGAAGCCTATACAATTTGTTTGGAAGTTGGAGATCTTGAATATGCAGGCTACGCCCTTGCTTTTTACTCATCTTATAGCTATCTCAGCGGCAAAGAATTATCCGAGTTGACCCGAGAAATGTCAGTTAATAGTAAAGCATTAGAGCGCATCAACAAGGAAACTTCTAAGAATTGGATTGATATGTATCGTCAGATGGTTGAGAATTTGTTGGGTCGCTCTCTAAATCCTTGCGCGATCGTCGGTGAGGCCTATAATGAAGAAGAAATGCTGCCGCTTCGCAAGCAAGCCAACGATTTGACAACACAAGGTTATTTTTACGTTCCTCGGGTCTTTCTTTGCTATCTATTTCAAGATTGGCAGGGTGCATCTGAAAGTCTTGAACATGCAGAGAACTACTTGGGAGGTGCTGCAGGGACACCATTGGTGATTCTTTTTTATTTTTACCAATCTCTGATGTTGTTAGTTGAATTCGCCTCGCAACCGGAAAGCGAATGTCAAGAGAGGCTCGACACAATCACGGCCAATCAGAAAATATTGAAGAATGCGGCAATTCATGCTCCCACCAATTATTTGCACAAATGGCATTTGGTTGAAGCAGAAAAACATCGGGTGTTTGGCGAAAAAATTGAAGCAATGGAGCAATACGATCGCGCGATCGCTGGGGCAAAAGAAAATGGCTACATTCAAGAGGAAGCACTCGCCAACGAACTCTTTGCTAAATTTTACCTTGACTGGGACTTCGACTTCGCTCAGCCGAACGACTTCGACTCCGCTCAATCCAAAGGACGAGAAAAAGAGGCTGCGTTATATATGCAGGAAGCCTACTATTGCTATGCTCAATGGGGAGCAAAAGCAAAAACAAACGATCTCGAGCAACGCTATTCCAAACTCTTAAAACCGATTTTACAACGCGAATCTTCCAATCCCGGCATTTCTAAAATTACCAGCACTTCTCATACTCAAACTTCAACAGTTGCTAATATTTCCTCAATTCTCGATTTTTCTTCTCTTTTAAAAGCGTCGCAGACGCTCTCGGGAGAAATTGAATGGGATCGCCTGCTCTCCACTCTCATGAAAATTATTCTCGAAAATGCCGGAGCCACCAAAGGTGTATTATTATTAACCGACGAAACGGGGTTGACCGTAGAAGCGATCGCCACGCGCGCCGAGGCAGAAAATGAGTTAAAACTTGATTGGGTTCATCAATCGATTCCCCTCGATAATTATCCCGATTTACCCGCAGGATTGATTAATACCGTTCGACGCACGACAGAAACCGCTCTTCTAGATGCGAAGGCCGCACAAACGCAATTTGCTGCCGATCGCTATTTATTGCGTTTTTCTCCCCAAAGTTTATTATGTTTGCCTTTACTCGAACGAGGCAACTTAATTGGCGTTCTCTATTTAGAAAATCGTTTAACCTCTGATGCCTTTCCTCGCGATCGCATTGACGTGTTAGATGCTCTTTGCGCTCAAGCAGCAATCTCCCTCACCAATGCACGACTTTACCAACAAGCAAGACAAGCCTTAACCGATTTACAACAAACGCAGTTGCAACTCGTGCAAAATGAAAAAATGGCAACCTTGGGAAATCTGGTCGCTGGAGTCGCTCACGAAATCAACAACCCCATAGGTTTTATCGATGGAAATGTGGATGCAGCACAAGGATATTTGCAAGATTTGCTGGACATCCTTTCTCTCTATCAAGAAAATGCCTCCATCCCCGAATCCATCGTCGAAGAGATCGAAGACCTCGATCCCGAATTTATAGCCGAAGACTTTCCGAATCTAATTGCATCCATGCAAAAAGGATGCGATCGCATTCGCAATATCAGTGCATCTCTGCGAACCTTCTCTCGCACGGATGCGGATAGGAAAACCGAATTTAATTTGCACGAAGGTCTCGATAGTACGCTATTAATCCTCAAATATCGCCTCAAAGCCAATGAGCAAAGACCCGCGATTGAAATTGTCAAAAACTATGGAGAAATTCCTGAAGTTAAATGCTATCCAGGGCAACTCAACCAAGTGTTTATGAACTTATTCGCCAATGCGATCGACGCTCTTGATGAACGCAATGAAGGGAAAACTTTTCAGGAAATAGAAACAGCTCCGAATTGTATTGCTATTACAACAGAAATAAGCGAAGACAAAAAGGATGTTTTTGTGATCATTACTGATAATGGGATAGGGATGATGAAAAAAGTAAAAACACGCATATTCGAGCAAGGATTTACCACTAAAGGAGTCAGAAAAGGAACGGGTTTGGGCATGGCAATCACCAAACAAATCATAGAAGAAACCCATGGCGGCGCGATCGCCTGCGAATCGGAACTCGGAAAAGGTACGGAGTTTACGATTTGCCTCCCTTTAAATTAACCAACACTCAGTAATTTTTCTGACGTGTTTTCCACGATCTTTCCCGTAGTACGATATTATATCTTGCTCTTAGTGAAGGAATATTTTGGGCGAGACCCTTCACGAATTTTTTACAATACTCTTCTAAAATGGAATAATATTTAGCAAATCCCGATCGCGAACGGCAATTGCTATGAATGGATTGGATTTTCAGATCGACAAATATCGAGAAAGCGAACTCATCTACGAAAGCGATCGCACTGTTGTCTATCGCGCGCGCTATGAGGAAAATGGGCAATCGGTCATTATCAAATTGATGCGTAACGAATATCCTTCCTTTCAGGAATTAGTGCAGTTTAGAAATCAATATGCGATCGGTAAAAATCTGGAGATCGAAGGCATTGTTAAACCCTACGCCCTAGAACGCTACAAGAATCGCTATGCTCTGATAATGGAAGATGCAGGAAGCATATCTCTAGCAGAATACAAGTACAAATACCCTCTTTCTCTCGGGCAATTTCTCGATATTGCTATTCAACTGGCAGATATTCTGCACCAACTGCATCAAAATCATATTATTCATAAAGATATCAAACCGGCCAATATACTGGTTCGCCCGGACACTCAACAAATCAAATTAATTGACTTCAGTATTTCTACCCGATTGCCGAAGGAAACTCAATGCCTGCAAACCCCCAATGTTTTAGAAGGAACCTTAGCTTACTTATCTCCAGAACAAACCGGAAGAATGAATCGGGGAATTGATTATCGCAGCGATTTTTATTCCTTGGGGGTAACATTTTACGAATTACTGGTGGGAAATGTACCTTTTAGCAGCGATGACCCTTTAGAGTTGATTTACGCTCATATTGCCCAAAATCCCGAGCCGGTTAGTCGATGGGTGGGTTTGGAAGGAAAGTTATGTCCCGAACTTCTCTCGAATATTGTCTTAAAGTTAATGGCAAAAAATGCTGAAAATCGCTATCAAAGCGCTCTCGGACTCAAGTATGACTTAGAACGATGCCGGATCCAATATCGAGAAACCCAAAAAATCGAACCGTTTGTCTTGGGAGAGCGGGATATCTGCGATCGCTTTCTCATTCCCGAAAAACTCTACGGACGAGAAGAAGAGGTTAAAACACTCTTAGCTGCTTTCGAGCGAGTATCGGGAGCATCGGGAGCGTCGGGAGCATTGGAAGAAAGTTGTTTGCCAACTCCTCCATCTTCCCTCGCTTCCCCTGCTCCCCCACCTCCCTCCGCCGAACTTCTCCTCGTGGCCGGATTTTCCGGTATTGGTAAAACTGCCATCATCAATGAAGTACACAAACCCATCGCGCGGCAGAGGGGCTACTTTATCAAAGGAAAATTCGACCAATTCAATCGCAATATTCCCTTCAGTGGCTTTATACAAGCCTTCCGAGACTTAATGGGACAGTTACTCGGAGAATCCGATGCCAAACTTTCCCGTTGGAAAGCGAAAATTTTAGAAGCCGTGGGAGAAAACGGGCAAGTTCTTATTGATGTCATTCCCGAACTCCAACGCATCATCGGAGTCCAGCCTCCCGTTCCCGAACTTTCCGGCAGTGCCATCCAAAATCGCTTTAACCTTCTCTTTGAGAAATTTATTGCTGTTTTTACCACCCAAGAACACCCTTTAACTCTCTTTATCGATGACTTGCAATGGGCGGACTCAGCATCGCTCAACCTCATGAAAGTACTAATGGGGGATGCTCGCAGGGAATATTTACTCTTATTGGGAGCTTATCGAGATAATGAAGTCTTCCCCACTCATCCGTTAATGCTATCTTTGGCAGAGTTGGAGAAGCAGTGCAACCCTAGCACTCCCCTCGTGCAGAGCGTCCCTCCTTTATCAACAGGGGGATCGCAGGAGGGATCGGAACGCGAATCAAGAGAACAAAATACGACGATTTCAACCATTACTCTAACCCCCTTATCCGTCGCTCATATCAATCAATTGGTTGCGGAAACTCTCAGTTGTACTGTAGACTTAGCAACACCTTTAACGGATTTAGTCTATCAAAAGACAAAAGGCAATCCTTTTTTTACCACTCAATTTTTAAAAGGACTGTATCGAGATGGGTTTATTGCATTTAAGCGAAATTTGGGATATTGGGAATGCGATTTGACAAAAGTCCGAGATGCCGCCCTCACTGATGATGTCGTTGAATTTATGTCCCGATATTTGTCCGGGTTACCCGAAGCGACCCAACAAATCTTAAAATTCGCAGCCTGTATTGGCAATCAATTCGATTTAGAAACCTTAGCCATTATCTGCGAAATTCCCACTGAGAAAGTCGCCGCCAATCTGTGGAGTACCCTGCGAGAAGGTTTAATTTTACCTCAGAGTCAAGCCTACAAATTTTTCCAAGAATGGAAACGAGAGAATGGTCAAGAGGAGGAAATCTCCGTCAGTTATCGCTTCTTACACGATCGCGTCCAACAAGCAGCTTATTCTCTGATTGACGAAACGCTAAAACCCGAAACTCATCTCAAACTCGGACGCTTATTGTTAAAAGAACTCTCGGATCGCGCAATCGAAGAAAATATTTTTGAGGTTATCAATCAACTCAATCTCGGACATTTTTTAATCGAAGATCGTCAGGAAAAAGATGAACTGGCTCGTTTAAATCTTCTGGCTGGGCGGAGAGCCAAAATATCAACTGCATACTTGGCTTCAGTTAATTATTTAGAATTGGGTATCGAACTTTTGGATAATAACTGGGAATACAAATATGATTTGATATTCTCTCTTTACTTAGAATTGATTGAGTCAGAATATATCAATACCAATTTTGAACGTTCTAAAGCATTAGCAGATATTGCCTTAGAATGCGTTCGATCGACTTTAGACCGATTGAAAATTAATGAATTACAAATTCAATACTATATTACCAAAAATGAAAGAAAAGAAGCTGTCGATTTGGGACTTAATTCGTTAGAATTACTCAATATTCAACTCAATCGCACTGCCCCTAATATATCAGACATTGAAGCTCTAGTCAATTTGCCGGAAATGATAGAGCCTTCCCAAATTATAGCTTTGCGGATTTTAATAGCTACAGTATCAGCGGCAGTGATTGCCGCTCCCGATTTGTTAATCTCGATCGCTTTTACAATGGTTGGTATTTGTATTCGCTTTGGAAATTCTTATTTATCTCCTTATGCTTATGGATTTTATGCGTGGATGCTATGCAGTTTTTTAGAAGAAATCGACCGGGGGTATCGGTTTGGAAAATTAGCCATGCAGTTACTCGATAAATTTGATACAAAGATTATTAAATGTAAAGTTTATCAACAATTTAATGTTTTTGTTCGTCACTATAAAGAACCTCTGAAAAATATGACTGCATTGGTGGAAGCAGTACAAAGCGGTCTAGAAACAGGCGATATTGAATATGCTTGTTATTCAGCGCAAGACTATTGTATCGTGCAATTTTTTCTCGGACAGAATCTGAGATTATCTTTGGAAAAACAAAAAAAATACTTAGACTTAATTCAGCAAAAACAGCAAGAATTTTCATTTCATTTTACCAGTCCTTGGTTGCAACTCGTCTCGAATTTACTGACCAATTCTTTAGATCGGTTGCAAACATCTATTTCTCTGAATGGAGAGTTTTTTGATGAGCGAGAGAGGATTGCCAAACTTCAACAAGATAATGATAATATTTCTCTCTTTCCAATTTTCTTTATAAAGCTCTATCTCAACTATCTATTTTCTGATTATGAAACTGCGGTTAAAAATGGAGTGGAGGCAGAAAAAGTTAAAGCAGGATCGAGAGGCTTTATCTATTATCCTACTTACTTATTTTATCACTCTCTAGCATTATTAGCAACATATTTAAGTGCCAATACTCGGGAACGAGAAATAATTATCGATCGCGTCAATTCTCAGCAAAAACAACTTGAATTCTGGATCGAGAATGCACCATTTACCTATCAACATAAATACGACCTCGTGCAAGCCGAATGCTGTCGTCTTCTCGATCGAAAAATAGAAGCCATAAATCTCTACGATCGCGCCATTGCCGGAGCCAAAGAAAATGACTATATCCAAGAAGAAGCACTCGCTAATGAACTCGCTGCTAAATTCTACCTCGACTGGGACTTCGGCTCGGCTCAGTCCAAGGGCAAAGAAAAATTTGCTGCCCTTCATATGCGAGAATCTTATTATTGCTACGCTCAATGGGGTGCAGAAGCGAAAACAAACGACCTCGAAGAACGCTATCCTCAACTATTAAAGCCGATTTTACAATGCGAACGCATCACCCCATCTTCAAAAACTACCAGTCGCGCTCATACTCAAATGGCAAAAATTTCTCACATTTCCTCTGCTCTCGATTTTTCTTCCCTCTTAAAAACCTCCCAAATTCCCTCGCAAGAAATCGAATTGGAACACCCGATCTCTACCCTCATGAAGATTATTCTCGAAAATGCCGGAGCGACCAAAGGAGCATTATTATTAACTGGCGAAACGGGATTGACGGTAGAAGCGATCGCCACCCGCACCCATCCAGATAAGCCATTGCAACTCGATTCCCCGTCCCGCTCCATTCCCTTAGAAGATTATCCCGATTTACCCGTCGGATTGATTAACACGGTCCGACGTACGGCCGAAACTGCCCTTTTCGATGCCAAAACCGCCCAAGCGCAATTTGCTGCCGATCGCTATTTTCTGCATTTTTCCCCTCAAAGTTTGCTCTGTTTGCCATTACTCGAGGGAGGGAACTTAATAGGCGTCCTTTATTTAGAGAATTATTTAAGTGCGGATGCCTTTACTAGCGACCGCGTAAAATTATTAGATATCCTCTGCGTGCAAGCAACGATTTCCTTGAATAATGCACGGCTTTACCAACAAGCACAGCAGGCGCTCAAAGATTTACAAAACGCACAGTTGCAATTAGTGCAGAATGAAAAAATGGCAACTTTAGGAAATCTTGTCGCCGGAGTCGCTCGCGAAATCAACAATCCCCTCGGTTTCATCAGTGGCAATATCGCTGTGATTCAAGACTATTTGAACGATTTATATACCCTGATTGAAGGCTATCGAGAAGAACTCCCCCAACCCAGCCCTCAACTTGCAGAAAATATTGAAGAACTCGACTTGGATTTTCTGCTGGAAGATTTCCC
Source organism: Cyanobacteria bacterium SBLK (assembly GCA_017746715.1). Taxonomy (GTDB): domain Bacteria; phylum Cyanobacteriota; class Cyanobacteriia; order Cyanobacteriales; family Spirulinaceae; genus CCY15215. The sequence continues at coordinate 138,627 of JAGHZQ010000099.1, read as the reverse complement.
CAAAATAATCGCATCCATGCAAGAAGGATGCGATCGCATTGCCAACATCAGCACCTCTCTGCGAACCTTTTCTCGCACGGATGCCGACCAAAAAACCGAATTTAATTTGCACGAAGGTCTTGATAGTACCTTATTAATTTTAAAATATCGCCTCAAAGCCAACAAACAACGCCCTGCCATTAAAATTGTCAACCATTATAGCGATATTCCCGAAGTCAAATGTTATCCCGGACAACTCAATCAAGTGTTTATGAACTTATTGGCCAATGCGATCGATGCGATCGATGAAAGTAATGAAAGCAAAACCTTTGCAGAAATAGAAAAAGCCTCAAATCGCATTATTATTACTACAGAATTGAGCAAAGATCGAAAGACTATTGTCGTGAAAATTGCCGATAATGGAAAAGGAATGAGCGAGGAGGTCAAGGCCAAAATATTCGAGCAAGGATTTACGACCAAAGAAGTAAGCAAAGGAACGGGTTTAGGCATGGCGATCGCGAAGTCTATTATCGAGGAAAAACATGGGGGTGCAATCATCTGTAGATCGGAAGTGGGAAAAGGGACAGAATTCGAGATCTCCTTTCCAGTTGTCTGAGAATAGCAGTCGGGCTTGTTACACAACTTGATACAATATCAAATTTGCATAAATACCATAATTAAAAATCTAGGGAGCGAAACACTCCCGCTCAGCCTTGATACAAGGGTTTTCACAATCAATTCCCCAACCCCCCAATTCCCCTCAGAGAGGGGAATTACTGGTTATACCCATAATCGGATTTTAGATCGCTACTGATTCAAATAAGTCATGAAAATTTACGAAAATCGCAAGGATCTTCATTAAATTTTCACAATTCTATTCTAAAATTACTTTCTATTCAGTTTATTATTTGTCTATATATATCAATTTATCAAGATGATGAATGCCAGAACCATAGAGTTATCTCACTATAAAGCTATCGAAATCGTCCATTCTAGCGATCGCACTTTTATTTATCGCGGCAAAACTGAGGAGGGAGATCGCCCCGTTATTGTCAAACTCATGCGCAATGAATATCCGTCCTTTGAAGAATTAGTTCGATTTCGCAATCAATACGCGATCGTTAAAAATTTAAACATTAACGGGATCGTTCGACCGATCGCCCTAGAGCGTTATGAAAATCGTTATGCCTTAGTCATGGAAGACTGTGGTGGAGTCGTTTTATCCGAGCGCTGGAAAAGCACAACAAATGAAGGCGATACAATCGCTAAATTTCTCGATATTGCCATTCAACTCGCGGCAATTTTACATCAGCTGCATAAAAATCGCATTATTCATAAAGATATTAAACCCGCTAATATTCTCATTCATCCCGAAACTCGAGCAGTTAAACTGATTGACTTTAGTATTTCTTCTCTCTTGCCTAAAGAAACGCAAACGATTCAGGCACCTGATGTTTTAGAAGGAACTTTAGCTTATATTTCTCCAGAACAAACCGGACGCATGAATCGAGGGATTGATTATCGCAGCGATTTCTATTCCCTCGGCATCACCTTCTACGAACTCTTGAATGGAACATTACCTTGTGAAGGACTCGATCCCCTCGAATTAATTCACTGTCATATTGCCCAACCCCCATCTTTATTCAGTCACGAGTTATCAATTCCTCAACCCATTGCAGATATCGTAATGAAGTTAATGGCAAAAAATGCCGAAGATCGCTACCAGAGTGCGTTGGGATTGAAGTACGATCTCGAAAAATGTCGGCAGCAATGGCAGGAAACCGGAACGATTAAGGCTTTTGAATTAGGGGAGAGGGATATTTGCGATCGCTTTCTCATTCCCGAAAAACTCTACGGACGAGAGGAAGAGGTACGAGCATTGCTCGATGCTTTTGAACGGGTTTCGGGTGGGGAAGCGTCGGGAGCGTCGGAAGCATCGGGAGCGTCGGGAGCAAGTAATTTACCCTCTTCCCCCGCTTCCCCATCTTCCCCCACTCCCTCCGCCGAACTTCTCCTAGTCGCTGGCTTTTCCGGTATTGGTAAAACAGCGGTTATCAATGAAGTTCACAAACCTATCGCGCGACAGCACGGCTATTTTATTAAAGGGAAATTCGACCAATTTCAACGCAATATTCCCTTTAGTGCTTTCGTACAAGCCTTTCGAGATTTAATGGGACAATTGCTTGGAGAAAGCGACGATCGCGCCACAAGATGGAAACACAAAATCCTGCAAGCGTTGGGAGAAAACGGGCAGGTGATTATTGACGTGATTCCCGAATTAGAGCAGATTATCGGGCCGCAACCTCCCGTCCCGGAATTATCGGGAAGTGCCACAGAAAATCGCTTTAAGCTCTTATTGCAAAAGTTTATTTGCATTTTTACCGCTCCCGAACATCCCCTCGTCATTTTTGTAGACGATCTGCAATGGGCCGATTCGGCATCTCTTAAGTTAATAGAACTGTTGATGGGAGATGAAGAAACGAGTTATTTACTCTTATTGGGTGCTTATCGAGATAATGAAGTCTCCCCCGCTCATCCCTTGATGCTGACATTGGATAAAATAGGCGAATCCGATGCCGCGATCGAGACAATCGTACTGAATCCTTTGAACGCAGGCGATCTCAATCAACTTGTTGCAGACACCCTCAGTTGCAGCTTAAAACTTGCTTTGCCCCTGACAAAATTGGTTTATCGAATAACAAAAGGAAATCCATTTTTTGTCACTCAATTGCTAGAAGGATTGCACGAGGATGGATGGATTTCGTTTAACATTAACGCAGGGTATTGGGAATGTGACATGGCGCAAATCCGTCAGTTAACGCTAACTCATGATGTGGTCGAGTTTATGACAACGCGGCTGAATAAATTGCTCCCGAGTACCCGCGAGATTTTGAAATTAGCCGCTTGTATCGGCAATCAATTTGATTTGAATACCTTAGCTGTCGCGAGCCGAAAGCCACAACTCGAAGTGGCGACGGATCTGTGCCAATCCCTAAAAGACGGGTTTATTTTACCTTTAAGTCAAACCTACAAGTTTTTTCAGGGGGAAGGTCCAACCATTGATAACATTTCGGTCAGCTATCAATTTTTGCACGACCGCGTCCAACAAGCCGCTTACTCCCTCATTCCCAAAGCAGAAAAACAAGCGACCCATTACCGCATCGGCACGCTATTGCTGGCGCATATTTCCGAACGCGATCGCGAGGAGCGAATTTTTGAGCTGGTCAATCATTTAAACTACGGGACGGACTTAATTTCCCAACAAAGCGATCGCATCGAATTGGCTCGCCTCAATCTCGCAGCCGGACGGAAAGCCAGACAGGCGATCGCCTATCAAGCCGCCTTAGATTATGCCACCATCGGCATCTCCTTGCTCGGAGACAGCCCTTGGCAGACTCAATACGACTTATCCCTCGAACTCCACGAATTGGCCGCTGATACCGCCGTTTTGTCCGGTGACGAGGAGAAGATGGAACGATTGGCCGCTAGGGTTATCGAGAATGGGAGAACTTTGTTAGACACCATTGGCGTGCGCCGCATTCAAATCCTCACCGTCGTTCGCCACAATCGACTCACCGAAGCCGTCGTTCTCGGTTGCGACCTATTGCAAAAATTGGGGGTGAGTTTTCCCGAAAACCCCGGTCCGGAAGATATACAGGCAGACGTTCGGGAAATCGAGACTCTCATCGGCGATCGCCCGATCGAGACCCTTGCCGACCTCCCCCTGATGAGCGATCGGACTCGGCTGGCAACCATCCAAGTTGCCAGCAGTATTTTGGTTTCGGCCTATCTTTCCGGTTCTCCCTTGTATCCATTGCTCGTCTTTCTCTGCGTCAAAGTGTCGATTAAATACGGCAATACCCTAGCTTCTCCAGGGAGTTACGCCTTCTATGGCGCTCTCTCGTGCAATCTGCTGGGCAATGTGGATGCAGGATTTGAGTTCGGTCGGGTCTCGGTACAAATGACCGATCGCCCAGAACTGAAAGCCGCTAAAGCCGAAGCGATCGCCCCTGCCGTCGCCTTTGCCCTCCACCGCAAAACCCATCTCAAAGAACTGCTATCCTTGACAATAGAAGGATATACCTCCGGGATGGAGGTAGGGAATTTAGAGCATGCCGGCTATGGTATTATTCTTCTCTGTAACAAGGCCTTTGTGGGCGGTCGTCCCCTACAAGCTCTCGAACGGGAAATTCGCAAATACGCTCGCGGATTGCCCAAGATCAATCAAATTGCCGCCGATTACTGTTGGATTGTCTGGCAGTCGGTATTAAATTTACTCGGAGCGAGCGACTCCCCCACCCTGCTATCGGGAGAAGCCTTACAGGAAGAAACATTTCTCCCGCCGCGACTCTTGGCTAACGAACCCGGCATTCCCTACCAATTTTACATCCATAAAGCCGTTCTCTGCTTTCTCTTTGGCGACCTGGAAGGCGCAAAAACGAATATTGCCGAAACTCGACAATATTTCTTAGGGGGAGCGGGTCTCATCAATGACTCGACCCTTCACTTTTACGATTCTCTCATTCTCCTCGCCCAATTTGAGAGAAATTCTGGGGCAACAGAGACCGTATTAGAGCAGATTGTCACCAATCAAGGGAGACTGCAACAGTGGGCCGATTCCGCACCGATGAATCACCAACATAAAGTCGATTTGGTGGAAGCAGAAAGACAGCGAGTTCTCGGACACGATTATGCCGCAGGAGACTGGTACGATCGCGCCATCGCCCGAGCCAAAGAAAACGAATATCTGCAAGATGAAGGACTCGCTAACGAACTCGCCGCCGGATTTTACCTCAAAGCAGGCCGAGACAGATTTGCCGCCCTATATATGCAAGAGGCCTATTACTGTTACGCGCGCTGGGATGCGAAAGCGAAAACCGACGACCTCGAACAGCGCTATCCCCAACTCCTCTCTCCCATTTTGAACCGGCAGCCACCGGCTTGGAGCGCCAATCGCTTCCAGACGACAACGGTCTCGCAAACCACCACCGAAAATGGCGAAATTCTGGATTTAGCCTCGTTAATGAAAGCCTCTCGCACCTTATCGCGGGAAATCGAAAGCGATCGGGCCATTGCCAATTTAATGCAGGTGCTTCTGGAAAATGCTGGAGCTGAAACCGTTGCCTTAATGCTATTTCGCGATGAAACACTGATGTTAGAAGCCAAGGCGATCGACGGACAAACCGAATTTTTGGAAGCACTTCGTGTCGAAGAGAGTCAAGCCGTGCCTCTGGCGATCGTCAATACGGTTAAGCGAACCCACATTGCCCTCATCCTAGATGATGCCAGCAACGATCCCGCATATTTGGGAGATGCTTACATTCAACAATATCAACCCCATTCTATTTTATGCCTGCCATTGCAAGATCGCGGTCGCTCCCTTGGCATTCTCTATCTCGAAAATAATCAATGTACGAAGGCATTTACCGAGGCGCGCGTTGAAGTTCTCGCTTTGCTTTGCGCCCAAGCCGCAATTGCCCTTGAAAATGCTTGGCTTTACCAACAAGCACAACAGGCGCTGAAATTGGAAACAGAACTGCACGACCTACAACGCACCCAACTGCAATTAATTCAAAGCGAGAAAATGTATAGTTTGGGGCAAATGGTAGCCGGAATCGCCCATGAAATCAATAATCCGATTAACTTCATCTCTGGAAATATCGCTCATGCCAATATATACATGGAAGACGTGCTAAATTTGCTCGAACTCTATCGACATTGTTATCCCCAATCCTACCCAGAACTCGATCGCGCGATCGCAGCGATCGATCTTCCTTTTTTACAAGAGGATTTCCCCAAGATTTTAGCATCCATGCAAAGTGGCAGCCAGCGGATTAAAGAGATTGTCACCTCGTTGCGAACTTTTTCTCGTCTTGATGAATCAGAATTTAAAGCCATAGACTTAAACGCAAGTATTAAAAGTGCCTTATTTATTCTGCAATCTCGCCTGCGCTCAAACAAAACGCACAAAAATATCCAAACGATCGAAGAATACGGCCAGTTCCCGTTTTTAGTTGAATGTTATGCCGGACAACTCAATCAAGTTTTTCTGGCAATTCTGAATAATGCGATCGATGCCATAGAAGAATCCCTTGACAATATTCCCCCAGACACAGAATACATTCCTACTATTCGCATTCGCACTCAACTTGGAGAAGAAACGGTGAAGATCGCGATCGCCGATAATGGCATGGGGATGAGTGAAGAAACCAGGGAGCGAATTTTCGATCCTTTCTTTACCACCAAACCCGTCGGGCAAGGAACGGGCTTGGGACTTTCCATTAGCTATCAGATTATTGTAGAACAACATCGGGGTAAATTATCGTGTACTTCTCGAGAGGGCGAAACGCAATTCTCGATTGAACTTCCTCTGTTATGAAACAAATCTCTTCTAACCCTGTTTCAAGGGTAGAGATGAAATTGGGATGATTCGGAGGAAAGCCTTTTCAGGGAGCTTTTAGAGGGTCGTCGGTTAACCAAGCGATCGCTGCGGTGTCGGTTATGCTTTGGCGATCGCGGCGCGGCGTTTTTTCAGAAAACCCAGCAATATTGCGAGTATAATCGCCGCTATTATTTTCTTTTCCCCATTTAACAGGGAAGATTCTTATCCTGTTAAACTAGAGCGGATAGTGAATAGTTAGCAGTTCCTCAATCGCCATGCCCAAACCCAGTATCGCTATTTCTCACCTCGGTTGCGAAAAAAATCGCATTGACTCCGAACACATGCTCGGCTTGTTGGTTGAAGCGGGTTATGAGGTGGATTCTAATGAAGAATTAGCGGATTATGTTGTCGTTAATACTTGTAGCTTTATTCAAGCCGCACGGGAGGAATCCGTGCGAACTTTGGTGGCACTCGCCGAAGCCGATAAAAAGATTATTATTGCTGGCTGTATGGCGCAGCATTTTCAAGAGCAATTATTAGAAGAATTACCGGAAGCAGTTGCGGTTGTAGGGAGTGGAGATTATCAAAAAATTGTTGAGGTTGTCGATCGCGTTGAAAAGGGCGAACGAGTCAAAGAAATTTCCCCAGAACCGACTTATATTGCCGATGAAAATATGCCTCGCTATCGCACGACAACGGAAGGGGTTGCTTATTTAAGAATTGCAGAAGGATGCGACTATCGCTGTGCCTTTTGTATTATTCCCCACTTACGGGGCAATCAGCGATCGCGTTCTATCGAATCCATTATCGCGGAAGCCAAAATACTGGCAGATCAAGGCGTTAAAGAGTTAATTCTCATCTCTCAAATTACCACCAATTACGGAAAAGATATTTACGGCGAACCGAGATTAGCGGAATTATTGCGAGAATTAGGAAAGGTCGATATTCCTTGGATTCGCATGCACTATGCCTATCCTACGGGTCTAACGCCACAAGTTATTTCAGCCATTCAAGAAACGCCGAATGTTTTGCCCTATTTAGATTTACCGTTGCAGCATTCTCACTCGGAAATTTTGCGATCGATGAATCGACCTTGGCAGGGTAGGGTGAATGATGACATTATCGAAAGGTTAAAAGCAAAAATTCCCGATGCGGTTCTCAGAACGACTTTAATTGTCGGTTTTCCGGGGGAAACCGAGGCGCATTTCCAACATTTGGCAGATTTTATTCAGCGTCACGAATTCGATCATGTTGGCGTTTTTACATTTTCCCCGGAAGAAGAAACACCCGCTTATTCTCTACCCGACCAAATGCCTCAAGAAATTATGAACGAACGTCGCAATATTTTGATGGAAATTCAACAGCCGATCGCGGCGAGAAAAAATCAACAAGAAATTGGCAAAATTGTCGATGTCCTCATCGAGCAAGAAAATCCCGGTACGAGGGAATTAATCGGGCGATCGCCGCGTTTTTCTCCAGAGGTTGACGGCTTGGTTTATGTTGAAGGAGAGGCTCATTTAGGCGCGATCGTTCCGGTAGAAATTACCGATGCTGATGTTTACGATTTGTACGGACGGGTTGTAATGAATGGTTAAGGGCAAGAGTAAATTAGTTCAATTTTCCCTACTTTTCAAGAATTTTTCGATGTTTCCGCTCATTTTTTACTTCTTCATTTTCCTGATTATAATCCGATCGCTACCCGCAAATCGGCTACTCCTTATTGAAAGGGCAATCGCTGCATTTTTCCCCGACACCCCGATAGAATCGCCACTACCATCAGCCGGCGAGATCGTCAAGGCAATCGCCAGAAAGCATTACCCGATCGCGCTCAAAACCGCAACACTAGGAGCGATCGCTAGCTTTACCAGCATCTTGGCGAGAGATGGGGTTGCCGATTTGTAAATTTCTGTGATAATCTAGGAGTTAGGTCTAAAGAATTAAGCCAGATCTAGCAAACAAAATGGTAAAACGAGCAAACATTATAAAGTCGAACTTTCTACTTCTATAAAGTTGCCAATTTTACCTAAAAATATCAGTTAAAGAATATTCAGTTCAGTCTCACAGGAGCATTCTGTTCGATGGACTATTTAGACAAGGTTTTGGAAAAGCTCAAAGAATGGGGGCGTCGTCTCATTGAAGCACTTTTGGGGCCGGAGGTCGAGCCCGAGCCCGAATTAATTCCAATTCCTACGAACGATCCCCCGAGAAGATCGACTAGATAAGATAATTTGGATAAATTAACTCGATTATCCAATTCTAGAAGATTTCAGCCTTGAGGATATTGTTGAAAATCGTTAGATAATTTTCTGCTTTTGTGTTTTCAGCATTATCGACTCAGCACTATTGACTGCAATAGCGTAGGGAAAATGCGTTCTGAAATTTTAGATATCTTTAATATCTTGGTTCTGCACGGTCCAAATCTCAATCTTTTGGGCAAGCGAGAACCAAGTTTTTATGGTTTGGCGACTCTGGCTGAAATTAATGCCATGCTTCAGCGCGAAGCAGAGAGGTTAAACGCAACAGTAGAATGCTATCAATCCAATCATGAAGGGGCGCTCGTGGATGCCATCCATAGGGCGGGAGAGGAGAAACAGGGTTTGATAATCAATGCCGGAGCTTATACCCATACAAGCATTGCCTTACGAGATGCAATTGCGGGAGTCAAAGTTCCCACGGTAGAAGTCCATTTAAGCAATATCTATCAACGGGAAGAATTTCGCCATCATTCTTATATTGCTCCGGTAGCGATCGGTCAGATTAGCGGTTTTGGTGCAAATAGTTATCGCTGGGGATTATACGCGATCGTCGAGCATCTTCGGCAAAGTTCACAATAATCGAGATTGAATTATCGGGCCAGCACCTCGGCGGCCTTTGATATTAGTTATTGTCCCGCAGCCGAATGGGAATCTGAACTTCGCCGCGTTTGAGGGCATCGGGAATAAAAGGTCCGTCGTAGAAAAAGCGTCTCGGTTCTCCAGCGATTTCATACTCCGGATGACTTTCGAGCCATTCTTTCAATCGTGCCAACCGTCCGGCATAATTTTCGTAGTCGTAACCGCCGCGAAATCCCAAACTCACTACAGTCATCGGAGGAATATCGCGAATTTGAATATCCGAGGTGACATTTTCGGGGTTTGTCTCGGTATTGCGATAGAGGAAAAACACCTCGGTTTCGCCAATGTCCTCCGGTGTCGTCGCATCTAGCGTGCTGCTAGGATAACGTGCTTCGACGGGGGCAGTCATAGAAATATTATTGGCGCTGATATGTTGGAAAAGGGGGGAAAAAGCGCGACTGGCTGCTTGGGAGAGTCGTCCGCGATCGCGATAGCTGGCAGCGCGATAGGGAGGATATTCCTTGACTTCGATCGTGCCATCGGGGGTGGGAGGGGGGAAATCTTCGGGGAGGGGGGCGCTATTGGCTTGATAGACCCATAAGGTCAATCCGGCAAAGGCGATCGCCACAATGCCCGAAATGAGGAGAATTTTTTTCATGGCTGGAATGGCAGTGCTTTTATTCGCCAGTCTAGCATTGGCGCACTAGTTTTCTATATCGGGAGCGCTCCAAATTTCTATGTTTAGCAATGCGATCGCAATAACGGAGTTTCTTAGCAATTTCCTCAGTTTAAATTCAGGTTTTTCTCAACTGGAAACGAGAAGGTAAGGGCAGCTCGAGGGAATTATCCAGAAGTTGCGATGAATAAGATTACCAAGATCGTACTCGGTGCGGGAAGCGCGATCGCGATCTGCTGTGGGGGTCTCGTCGTCCATGCAGGAGGGTGGGACAACTTTAAATTGCGCTATTTTCATTTAACCAGTCACCTGCACGACCAAAACAAAGAATTTAACGACATCCGCAAGCAAGCGATCTCTCTAGAAGAGTCCAGTCGCATTGCCTTAAGCGAACTTCTCAACGGAGGACCGCCTAAAGACGGCATTCCCAGTATAGACGACCCCCAGTTCGAGACAGTTAAAACAACGCCTTTTAAAGCCGAAGAAATGGTCATTGGAGTCGTTATCAATGGGGAAGCAAAGGCTTATCCTTTTGGAATTATGAACTGGCATGAAATTGTTAACGATACCGTTGGCGGTGAAAATATTACAGTGACGTATTGCCCCTTGTGCGATACTATCGTGGTTTTCGATCGCGACAAAACCACCTTTGGCGTTTCTGGCAAACTCTATCAGAGTTGTTTGGTGATGTACGATCGCACTGACGATACCCTATATTCTCAACCTTGGGCAATGGGAATTATTGGGACAAATGTCAACCAAAATCTCCATCGCATTCCCGCTATCAAAACAACATTAGGGGCATGGTTGGGAGAACATCCCGATAGCAAAGTTCTTTCTACCGATACCGGACATTTTCGCAATTATCAAACCTATCCTTACGGCAGCTACTACACGGACGACAATATTATCTTTCCCGTTCGCAATCAAGACAAACAACCCATGCACCCCAAAACGATTGTAAGCTACATTTGGGAAGCCAATGAAGACACTCCGCACAATCGTTTTTCGGGAGCGAGCTTGCAATTTTCTCACCGAGATTTAGAACAAATTGGCGAAAAAGTCGTTCCTTTTAACGGTCGAGAAATTCGTGTTATTTGGGATACAGCCATGAAAACCGCGCGTTTTGAAGAAATGGACGGTCGTATTATTCCCAGTACGACGGCTTTTGCTTTTGTTTATCCCGCTTATTTTGACAATTAAGGAATAGGAGTTAGGAAAACTCTTTACATTGTTGGCACAATGTTTATTCGAGTAGAGAAGCGATCGCGCTATAACTAAGTTGCGAGATCGGGTTTTATAGGTAGGAAAAGTCTCCGCTTGCGGGAATATTTCCAAGCAATACCTTCAGGATCTTTGCTTTTACTCCATTCGGTGAAACTCGGATCGCTTTTGCGCTTGCTAATGGTTCCCGAATGAACGTCAAGGCGTTTGGCTAGTTCTGCTTGAATTAATGCACTTTTTGAGCGATCGCTTTCTGTGGGTTTGAGGGGGTTGGTTAGTTGGGAAACTTCCTCACGACTCAGGGCTTCGGCATCGCGATCGCGATCGGGTTCGCTTTCTTCAAAAATACGCCCCAAAGCACTCGCCGTCAAGAAATAATAAACGGGACTCCCTTCGTCGTAACTCTTACGTTGCGCGCCATATTCAACGGCTTTTTTCTCTAAGAAACGTTGGGCGGCTTCTACCTTCAAATTTGCTTTGACAGATAGATCGGTAGGGGTAATACAACCTTGCTTTTCTTCTAACAATTCGTTGAAAAAAGGAGTAACTTGCTGACTCCATTGTTTCCAATGACGGGTTTGCCAAATTTGCCAAATAATTCCTAATATTATTGCAGCAACCAGTAAAGGCCAAGCAGAATAAATAAAAACAACAATTAAGGCAAAAGGCAAGATTAAAATTAATAGACTTGCGGCACTTTTTTCTAAGACTTGTCCGGTCATGATCTTTGTGCAATTTGCGATCGGCAACTGAGGCAACTTTGACCTCATACCAATAGTTTAAGGGGTTTTGACCAGACTGGAACAGTCGAGACGGGCAAACATTGATTTTCTGGCTTGCAAGGCAAGAGAATCATCAAGTTTTGTTAAAATAGTCTCCTCCTGATACTTTTTCTGTAAGGACGTTTGAATTAACCAATCGGCAATAAAGGGGTTTTTTGGCAGCAAGGGACCGTGGGAATAGGTTGCGATCGCGTTGCGGTAAAATGCCCCTTCCCAGCCATCCTCGCCATTGTTGCCATAGCCTTTAATGACTTTGCCCAAGGGGGCAACTTTGCCCAAATAAGTGCGCCCGCCGTGATTCTCAAAGCCAATCGCGATGGGGGTTTCCCCTAATATTTCCCGCAACTCTTCGGCAAGGGGCGAGGCTGTAATTTCTAACACCACATTGCCAATACAACGAGGGGCGTTGATGCCGGGGTGCTTGGTGACGAGATCGAAAACACCCAACCCATCAATACGCTGCCCGAGGGCGGGTTCGTAATATTTGCCCAATAGTTGCGGGGAACCACAGGTAAATACTCCAGGAGTACCTCCGTCGATCTTGGCGCGAAATTTCTCGGCTTTTGCCCCTTGCAAATCTCGCATGACAATTTCTTGTTGGCGATCTTGCGCCCCTCCCCCGACAATAATATCGACGAGATCGAATTGAGTTGCATCGGTTTGGCGATCGATCGGGACGATCTCCGCATCGATCCCTCGCCACTGACATCGCTGTTGCAGGCAAATGACATTACCGCGATCGCCATAGGTACTCATGAGTTTGGGATACAACCAGCCGATTTTTAATTCCATTGCCAATTTTTGCTCGAAGGTTTGGGGGATTTCTTTGCAATTCTAGGATTTTAGGGCGCGATCGGCAATTCTGAGGCGAGGAGTGCGATCGCTTTGTTGGGCTTATAATGATTTTGGCGATCGCGCGCGCAAAAAAATCATGTCACATCCAACAGTCGAATAGCGTTTAAGCGTTCTCGAAAAAGCGCTTGCAGAGCTTCAGCAACAACTCAACCAAGGTGCGATCGAACAATCCCCCATCGCTAATAATTGGTACGATCGCCTTGTGGGGTCTATTTCGGATGAGTCGGCTTTTTTACAGGCATTGGAATATGGGCGATCGTACTGCCAAGACGATTTTTCTTTAGAGCGTATTAATTTAAAATATCGAAAACATCAATAAAAATGGCAAAACTTTCGGATGAAGTTACGCAAACCATTAATCGTTTAAAACAGCAAGCATTAGAGATTGTTGAATTAGCAACAGCGACTGAATTTATTTGATTCGATCGCTTTGGCGAGACAGAAGAGACATTATTATTTTTGGAGGAACTCAAAACAATATCGGAAGATGCTTCAGCTTCATTTTCCCGATTCAATACGTTACAACTTCGTATTGCTGAATCTCAACCAATGGCAACATCTGGTATGATAGAAATGCTAATGCAAACGATAACCCGTACCCAAAATCGGATTCCAGCTTGGGAACGCAGCATTCAAGAAGTTAAACTGGAGTGGAACGTATAATGACAAATTCTCATGCACGCATTCCAGATTTAGCAACCCGACAGCGCCTTTTGGCGAATTTACGTCGCACTCATTTAGCAATGGAAGAGTTAAATTTAGAACTGGCTGAAATGATTGCGAAATTGGAAAGCGATCGCCAACAGCAACGATTAAAGAGAGTGCGTGATTCTCTGAATAATTTATCGGTTTGACAGTACTAACGTGAAAAAAACTGAGTTAGATTTTGATTTTACAGTTCATCGAGCGGATCTTCAAGAGAAGATATACAAAGAAATTCATTCTCTTACCTATCAAGAGCAGATTGAATATTATCAATCGCTAATTGTTCAAAGTTCTTTAGGAAAATTTTGGCAGTCTCTACAAGAGCAAAATAATCAAATTTAAAGATGACAAAATTAAGAGTGATCGCACTTTTAATTGGGTGGATTATTCATGGCGTTTTGGATGCGATCGCAGTATTGTGAGGAGAGAATGACGCTAAGATATGAGAATTATACGATCTTAATGATTTTAAAATCAACTTTAATGTATAATAAGTCAAAGAATAGATTTAATTTTATTTCTCCAAGGAATTGAGATGCTTGGTCAACTATCTTATGTCTAATTTTGCTCCACCCAGAAATCGAGATGCTTGGTCAACTATCCGAGGATATGTTTATCAAGTTGACCAAACTATCAAACGATGGTTGGATTTGCAGCCCGATCAGATATTAGAGCTAGAGCGTGGAGAGGATATCGATATTATATCTCACTCTTTGGATAATCCTTCAGAAGAAAGAGAACGAATCCTTGAACAAGTGAAGCATCGAGAGCAGTCAATCACGCTCAAAACACCTGAAGTAATAATTGCAATTGCAAATTTTCTAGAACATTTTCAGGCAAATCCAGATGCTAACTTACTTTTACGATTCACCACCAATAATAAAATAGGTAAGGAACAAAAATCAAAATTACCCAATAAAATACCGGGTCTCCAAGCATGGGAAAAAATCCGTCAAGGTTGTTTAGAGCAAGAATTTCCAGAAAATGAAGTTATCATAGCAATTCGCGAGACTCTAAAAAACACTACAAAACCACAGAAGCTCCCACAAGAGAGTTGGGATGATTTTAAATCTTTTCTTGAAGAATCAAAGGATATTGAGATTCTCAATTTGATCCAAAGAATTGAATGGAGTACAGGAGCAACTGAAAGCAAATGTTTTAGTCCAACGATTCGAGAAATTCTGATAAAGAAAAAATATGCTGATAATTCTAACGAGGCTCACGAGAAGTATCAACGCTTATTTTTGCACGTATTTAAAAAATTATGCCAATCTGATATCAAGCGACTTACCACTACAGAACTTAAAAAGCAGCTTAACTTACCCACACTAAGCGAAGGCGATCGCAAAAAATTAGATGATCTGGGGATTTTGATTCAAGCAATTGAGTCTCGTGTCGATCGCGTAGAGCAAGGTTTATCACAAATCGGTGAAGAAGTCCGCAATTTAGCCAAACAGTACAATATTGATGCAGCAATTCAATATACTGTAGCTCAGCCAATTTTAGATATCCCTCCACAAGTAGACCGTTATAGTCCAAGACAAGAAACTGTTAATTCTTTAATTGAAATTGTTCTCGATCGCACTTGGACTGCTATTCATGGGAGTTCGGGATCGGGAAAAACACAATTAGCTATTTTGCTTGCTCGAGCGCTTCTCGAACAAGATTTTATCGATCATTCTATCTGGATTCGTTTCCGAGATCTAACACTTGAACAATCTTGTATAAGATTAGATTCTACTTTTCAAACAATCGCCAAATTGCCAACAAGCAAAATCGACAAATCATGGTATTTACAGATATGTCAAAAATTAGGAGATCGTTCAATCGTTATCCTTGACGATCTTCCCAAATTCTCAACAGAAAATGATTTTTCAGAGCGTCTTATCCAATTTACGAAAGTGTGTCAGTTAACAGGTGTTCGTCTATTATCAACCAGTCCTTATGAACTTCTCCCTAGAATAAAATCAAACCTAGGTGATAATCTAGTTCAGGCTATAGCAGTACCTCTTTTGAAACCTATTGAGGCACAAGAAATTTTCAATGCGTATGATGCTCCAATTTCTTTGACCATTGAACAAGTTAAACCTTTAAATTCTATTGCCCAGCAAAATCCATCATTACTGGTTGCAATAGCTCGATATTTGCATCAGAAAAATTGGAAATTTACGATAGATACGCTGGAACAATTATTCAAAAGCAAACATACTTTTGGACTTGATGATGAAACATTCGATAGAATACTTGAGAGTATTCAAAACCCGCAGAGTCAAGAACTTTTATATCGTCTAAGTCTAATTATTGGTGATTTTTCCTTTGATGATGTGCAAACAATCGCATCTGTTGAACCAAGTATATTACGACCGAGACAACATTTTAAAGATTTAACAGGACTATGGATTCAAAAAGATACTGAGAATAGATTTAGAGTATCTCCATTGATAAAACAGTTGGGAAAGAGTGAGTTAATTGAAACAGTATCTAAACGTTGTTATCAAAAACTGGGCGAAGAGATTATTAGTCAATCTTCAATAGATCAATATGATGCTCAAGATGCAATTCTTTATTTTTTCAGTGCTGATAATTTTAATCAAGCCGGAATCATACTAATGCTAGCTCTTCAAAATCTAGAAGAGTATGAAAGCGAAAAAATTAATTCTAATGAAATTTTTCTGTTCATGTGGTGTGAACAACCTTTACCTCAACAAATGGATTTTGAACTTAAAGTTATTTTACGAGGATTGCAAATTAGTTGCCGATATAAATACGGAAAATCAATAAATTTTCTTGTTGAAGATTTAGATTTATTAATTGAAAGTATATCAGAACAAGAAGTCATATATGCCTGTGCTACCATTGCTATGCTTATTAATAAATACTTTGATGCGATTGGTTTTACTCGTGCAAACACTTATTTGCAAACTGTATTACAATTATTACCTTATGCAAAACTACCAAATGAGGAAGAGTTTGAATTTCTTAGAAAAGAACCATTTGAATTATTCATGTGGTTCATTATTGAAAAAATCCAGACGAAAGAAGATTTACGAAACTGGATGAAAACTTTAGAAAAATTAACAACTCAACAGAGAGAACAGGTTTTTAATTATAAATCATCTGAGATGTCTTTAGTATTGTCAAATCACTTTTTGGTTCGTGAAGTAAACAAATCAAAGAATGAGCAAAATTGGAATGAAATTTTAAATTTACTTACTGAATTAGAATCGTTAGGAGAAAGGCTTGATGTAGAGATTTTGTGGGCGTGTGCAGTTCGCGCTAAAATTAGCGTACAAGCTGAATACTGTCACAATCTCGATAGAGCATTAACTATTGCTAATGAAGCACTCAAAAAAGCATCAGACGATCCTCATGTACAGTTTTTAATTCGAGAGGAGATGGGGAGTCAATATGTATATACCAATCATAATAAAGACGCTCTAGCTTGGTTAGACGAAGCATTAAAACAACGAATTTCAGACTATTCACTACAGCTTATATATGCTCTACTTAAGAAAAGTCGTGTTCTCAGCATCCAAGAACCATACTTAGCTATTCAATATGCTCAACAAGCAGTGAATCTAGCAGAGCAGTCTGAAGAAATTCCCGATACAGGGCTAGTAAAAGCCTTGGGAGAACTAGCGATCGCAAAATGGCTTTCAGGTGATTTATCTGCTGCATTCGAGCCTTTAGAGCGAGCAGGAGACAAACTTTTAAATTGTAAAGACAAAAACGAATACTGGCAATCGTTGACTGTTCTTTATAGTAATATACTATGGTATTTTACAGAGTTTTCACGTACCAAAAATCCTCCTATAGATCCATCAAATGGGAAAATAATAGACTCTCCTAAAATGGGAAAATTTTTCGATCATATAGGTTTAGAAAAGCACTATAAAAATTCACTAGAACTTTTGATCTTATCTTTTCTATCTGAGTTTGCCGAATCTATCAACAATTCTGAACGTGCTTTAAAATGGGCTTTAGAAGGTATTAACATAGCACGAAAAAATCATTATTTGCCATTATTACCTGAATTGCTACTTCGTACTATTCCTAATTTATTAAGGCAAAATCTTTATGAACAAATACTTGAAATAGCTCAAGAGGTAGAAGGGATTTTGATGGGTTTTGTATCCGATGTAAATCAAAATCAAGAACTTCTTGCCACGCCAGAAAATTTTCGCGATTTTCTTGCAACTCCATTGAATACATTTACCCAAGAAAATTATAATATTAATTTTGTGTTTTCTACTGGATTGCTCCCTATTACTTTTCGGATTGCTACTCTAGCGATTCATCAACCTAGTTTAGCCAGATCGCACGCATTAGACGTATCAAAACTATGTTATGCAATAAGCAAAGATTCTGAAAATCATTGTGACTCTTGGGAAATTGCAGGGAATTTAATGGAAAAAATACATTCTCAAAATAGCTCATTTAAAGAGATGGCTCGCTACTGCAAGAAAATAAAAATTGAAACACTTCAAGTAATTGGTTATTTATCAGCTACATTACAAGCAAATACAACACTTAAAGATACTTTGAAAACACATTTTGGTATGATGCCTCGTGTCTATGATTGGTTTAAACCAAGCTCGGCTATTTATCGCCAGATTGTTTTGCCTTATCTTTATGACTATTGGAAAACATCACTCGAAAAAGTAATGTTTCAATTTTATTCTCCTCAAACAACAAACGAACGTTTATTAGAATCCAAAAATTTTCCAGTAGAACAGCAAGCTCAATTGATTCTTGCCGCTATTAGTGAAGGTTTAGAAATTCCGCCGCCTTCTGAAACAATTCAATGGATCTCAAATGGATTACCAGAACAATTTCTTTGAGTTTTCAAATCATAGTTTTGCCAAAAGAGCAAACAAGAAAAGCGATCGCACCTATAATTTAATGACATCTTGCCAAAGGATAAGCAAGACCTCATCTCGATCGCACCTGTCTCCTTATCGCTTCTCTGTGTCTGATGTGGTTCATTTCTTGATAGGATCGCAAACAATGGAAAATGAAGGATGCGATCGCGCGTTTGAGTCACTATGGATTTACAAGTTTGGCCCGGCAAATCTTACCCCCTAGGTGCTACATGGGATGGACGCGGCACGAATTTTGCCCTCTTTAGCGAAAATGCCACGGCGGTAGATTTATGCTTGTTTGACGAGGAAGAGCAAGAAACCCGCCTGCGCCTCACAGAGGTCAATCATTTTGTTTGGCACGCTTATATCCCCGGCATTAAACCCGGACAGCGTTACGGCTATCGCGTCTACGGCAATTTTATGCCTCATTCCGGCGATCGCTTCAATGCTAACAAACTCCTCATCGATCCCTATGCTAAAGCGATCGCCGGGGATGTGGTCAATGCCGAAGCAATTTATGGTTATCCTTGGGAAACCGAAGCGGAAGATATGGGGTTTTCCGAGTTAGATAATGTCGCTTATATGCCGAAATGCGTTGTCGTCGATGAGTCTTTTGATTGGGAAGGAGACGAACTTTTACGCATTCCCATGTACAAAACCATTATCTACGAATTGCACATTCGCGGCTTTACCAAACGCCATCCCGATATTCCCGAACCCTTGCGGGGAACTTATGCCGGACTGGCTCATCCCGCCGCTATTTCTCACCTCAAATCCCTCGGAATTACTGCTGTTGAATTGCTCCCCATTCATCAATTTTTAGCCAAACCCGGTCATTTAGAAAGCAAGGGATTGAGTAATTATTGGGGTTATGATTCTATTAACTATTTTTCCCCTCATTGTAATTATAGTTCGAGGGGTGTTGGTGGCGAGCAAGTGCAGGAATTCAAGGAAATGGTTAAAGCACTGCATAAAGCCGGAATTGAAGTCATTTTAGATGTGGTTTACAACCATACCGGAGAAGGAAATCAGTTCGGTCCGACCCTTTCTTTTCGAGGCATTGATAATCGCTCCTACTATCGCTTAGTGGAAGACCAAGAACGCTATTATATGGACTTTACTGGCTGCGGAAACTCTTTAAACGTTCGCCATCCCCAAGTTCTCAAACTCATTACCGATAGTTTGCGCTATTGGGTGCAAGAAATGCACATCGATGGGTTTCGCTTCGATCTCGCTTCTGCTCTAGCACGAGAACTTTATGAAGTCAATAATTTGGCAGCATTTTTTAATATTATTCACCAAGATCCGATTCTTTCTACGGTAAAACTCATCGCCGAACCTTGGGATGTGGGAGAAGGGGGTTATCAAATTGGGAATTTCCCCTTATTGTGGTCGGAATGGAACGGCAAATATCGCGATACCCTGCGGGATTTTTGGCGGGGACAAGATAGCACTTTATCCGAATTTGCCCTGCGTTTTACGGGCAGTTCCGACCTATACGAAACAAGCGGACGCAAACCCAGTGCCAGTATTAATTTTATCACCGCTCACGATGGCTATCCCCTCAGCGATTTGGTCAGTTATAACGATCGCCATAATGAAGCCAATGGGGAAAATAATCAAGACGGTCACGATGATAACCGATCGTGGAATTGCGGGGAAGAAGGAGACACCGACGATCCGGAAATTTTAGCACTGCGATCGCGCCAGCAGCGTAATTTTCTCGTGACTTTAATGCTTTCCGAAGGCGTTCCCATGCTGTTAGGAGGAGATGAATTCGGACGCACGCAACAGGGCAATAATAACGCCTATTGCCAAGATAGCGAAATTTCTTGGATCGATTGGAGTTTAGTGGATAAAAATCGCGAATTCCTCGAATTTACCCGTCATTTAATTGCCTTTCACCATCAAAATCCCGTCTTTCGTCGGCGCAATTGGTTCCAAGGTCGTCAAATTCACGGATCGGGGGTGCGAGATCTAGCTTGGTTTGCTTCCAATGGGGAAGAAATGACGGAAGAACAATGGCAACAGGAATACATCAAAACCATTTCTATCTTTCTCAATGGGGAAGAACTCGATGCTCCCAGCGAAACGGGAAAGCGCATTATTGGCAATAGTTTTTTCTTGTGTTTTAATACTTATCACGAACCCATCGATTTTTTGTTGCCTGAAGATTTACAACAGTGGCAATGGCAAGTTTTAATCGATACCACGAAAGCTCATTTTATCCATGATGGGAAGATTTATCAAAAAGATGACGAACTTCCCGTAACCGAGCGATCGATTGTCGTTTTGCGTCGCTTGTAAGTAGCCACTCGTGTTGCTATCCCCGATTCAACATTTACCATTAACTACGATGACACCTTCTCCGATACAATTTCAGCAGGATTCTCCTTTTCCTCTCCTAGAAAGTGCTTTGCTCAATCTCTTAAAACGAGAGGAAAGAAAATGGGGCTATTTTCAAGTCAAACAAGAAAATCAAGATTACGTTCTTTGCATTCCCAGTTTACCGAAACTCAAGATTTCTAAAAGTACAAGAAGTTATGCTTATCGAGCCTATTGGTTGAATAAAAAAGAACCTTCGATCGCCGTTCAACGGAAAGAGCGATCGATTCCCGATCCGAAAACCAAAAGGGAGAAAAAACAAAAAACTTACGAGGTTCTACAATACTTTGACGAACGAGATAATCCCCAACAGCAAAAAATTAACGCAATTTTAGCCGATCTCATCAAAGGAGAAATTGAGAACACTTTACCCCCGCTAGAAATTGGCGAAATGAAGCCGATCGTTACGATTATCAAACGCGATCGCATTCTCTAACTCGCTGGAAAAAAGAGGTTGAAATAGGTTGAAACGAGCGCATTTCCCCAAAAAACGGCTAAAAATGCACCGAGGGCTAAAAAAGGACCGAAAGGCATGGGACGATCGCGTTTTAACCAACCCGTTGCAATACCTGCCACCCCCGCGATCGCTCCCAACCCGCAAGCGAGAAACCCTGCTATGAGTAGGAGTTTCCAACCCAACCACGTCCCCAGCATGGCCGCCAATTTAGCATCTCCTGCCCCCATTGCCGTTCGTCCGTAGGCGATGGAACTGAGAAATGCGATCGCCTCAAAAAGCCACAATCCTACAACTGCACCGCTCATCCCTACCGTTAAACTCACGAGACTGCCAGAAATTGACCCGGTTTCTTGCCATCCCCAAAGCAACATAAATCCCAAGCCGACAACGAGACCGGATTGCGTGAGAACATTAGGAAGGGTAAAAGTATCGATATCGATGAGAGAGAGTGCCAGCAACCAACTGAAAAATGCCCAATATCCGAGGATTTCCCCACTCGTCTCAAATTGCCAAAAAACCAGTAAAAATAATGCCCCCGTTGCCGCTTCTACAAGGGGATAGCGGAGGGAAATAGGGACATGGCAATGCTTGCATTTACCTTTGAGAAGCAACCAACCCAAAATGGGGATATTTTCGCTTTTTCCCAATGGAGTCAAACAACTCGGACAGCGAGAGGGAGGGGAGAGAATAGAGAGTTTTGCGGGAATGCGATAAACAACAACATTTAAAAAACTCCCGATCGCCGTGCCAAAGATAAAGACGAAAATTCCCGCGACTGAATTGAACAAAATCTCCATTTCAATTCAAAATTCAAAATTTTGGATGTTTGCGATCGCTAACCCGCTTTAGCTTCTAAAGACTTGAGATATTCGGTATTGACACCCGATTCTCGCGTCAGGGCAATTTTACCCGTGCGGGCAATTTCGCGAATGCCGAATTTGTTGAGCATTTGTACGATCGCCACCATTTTACCGGGATCGCCGACGACTTCAATCGTTAAAGTATCTTCGGAAATATCGACGATGCGAGCGCGGAACACTTGTACGATTTCGATGGCTTCGGCGCGATTGGAAGCAGTCGCGTTAATTTTGACAAGCATCAATTCCCGCTCGACGCAAGGGGTTTGGGTAATATCGTTAACTTTGAGAACGCTAATGAGCTTGTAAAGTTGTTTGACGATTTGTTCGATTACGCGATCGTCTCCCGATACCACCATCGTAATGCGAGAGGATCCTATTTTTTCGGCGGATCCAACGGCGAGACTTTCAATATTAAAGCCGCGACGGGCAAACAATCCGGCAATACGGGCGAGCACTCCGGCTTCGTCTTCAACTAAAACAGAAATAGTATGTTTCATAAGTGTATTTTTCGATAAGATTTGTCAATATCGAGGCAGGGGTTACAGAAACGGCGATGTGATTTCCCGAATTTTTCTCTAGAAATCGTAATTTTTTAGTGTAACAGATTTGTCTTGATAGTTGATAATGGATAGTTGATAATGGATAGTTGAGAATGGATAATTGAAGAATGGTGGGGAGAATCCGCGTGGCGAGAGATAAATCCGAGTTCGTACAGTCTTTGGTTTCGGGGCGCGATCGCGATGGGATGTTTCAGACTTACGCGGATTTGTTGGTTTTTGCGGCGATGTTGGGGATTAAGGCAGAAAAACGCGTTCCTGTTGAGATTGTCTCGAAAGAACCCGCACCTGTGGGACTGGATATTTTTATTTCTCGCGGTTACGATCGCGCGATTAAGTTGGTCGCGATCGTCCAAACTGGCGATCCGGCAATTCTTTCGGCTTACAATCCCCACAGCGAGGATGAGAGAATGACCATTTTTGAAGAATATGCCAATGGCGGGTTGGAAGTGTTGCAAGAGGAATTGCGCGGGGCGGTAGACTATACGGAACGTTTATTATTACTTCTCAATGCGGAACGTTTTTCGGAGGATATTCCTACAGGAGAATTCGATCTCACTCAATTTCTTTGATGGAGAGATCGCCAACCTCGCCTGTTTCTCAAACGACTTCATAAGAAATGCTCAAAGCTGCCATATCTACCGTGGAAATTCGCCGCCGCACGCCAATTGTTCGCCCTACTCCCGAGACAAAATCTTCGATAACAGCAATAGGTTCTTCTAAAGTTTGAGGATCGCGGCTGTCTCCTGCCAAACGTTGCAGGCGCAAAAATGCCTCTGTCATCGGCTGTTTGCTAGCAATAACAAATACTTCCCCCGCTCCCAATTTCTCGCTAAACAATTCAAAACCGTCCCCTCGATGGCGATCGGGAATTTTCAGTATTGCTCTCGGCTCGATGCGAGTTGCCCGATCGCGTTCTTCTTCCGTCTCGTCGAGAAAATTATTGGGAAACAGCACCGTCACCTTCCCGGCTCGATCCACCGTCAGCACGCCAATATAAAGCGGCTCGGGTTCGCCATTTTGCAACTCCAGCCGAAAAGTTTCCCCCAAAGGCATTTTTGCGATCGCCTCGGTTTCCCCCTCACCCCGACTCCTGCCGATACATTCGGAACTTGCCTCGCATTCCCCGCGAAAGGTAAAGGCTTGGGCGATGAGTTGAGTTTGCGATCGCTCCAAAATCATCCTGACTCCCACATTTAAACGAGAAGATTGGGCATTTAAGGTCATGCCGACGATCCGCACGGCCAGCAACCCCCGTAACTTATTTCGGAGGCGAGCGATCGCATTCTCGATGGATTCCCCCGCAGTCCCGAAGGAGTCGGGAATGGGTTCGAGGGCGGGAGAAAATAAGCCCAAACTGCCGAGGGGCGGTAAATTGTTCGTGCCTTCTGCTTGCAAAGTATTGCGGTAGTCTTCCGTGAGATAGCTCAAAATATAATGAACGTTTTTGGCGTAGGGTTTCCCGGCATTTTGCGAGGCGATCGCTTCCATGCGCGGTTGATTCAACGCATGAGCCGCAGTCTTTGCCAACCTGCCGAGGGAAGGATCGAGACCGATGCTTAACTTCCAATCTTCGGGAATGGCGCGGGCGTATTCCTGCAATAAATCCCCGGGTTTCAACGCACCTTTAACCGTTGCCTTGCCCTGCAAGCCGTCGCGATCGACGATCTCCACCTGCGTTGCCTCCCCCCGTTCCGAGGAAATAAAGATCGCGCCTTCGCCAAAAGCATCCAAACTCTTGCGAGATAACCCACCCAGCCAAAGGGTTGCGCGATCGCCTCGAGCGTCCAAAACCACCGCATCTGCCGTTGCACCACCGCGATTGAGGAGATAGATGGGTTGGCTTGCGTTGCGGCTGTTAGCTTTCACTTCGTAGAAGGGAATTTGTGAGGAAAGCGCTTTCAGGCGATGGGTGACGACATCCATCGCCTCGTTGACCTTCATCCCTTGCTGCCAAAGGCTCTGGGTGAGTAAAAAGGTGAAAGCTCCGGCGTGAAAGTCGCCAAAGTTATAATCGGCGGCCACTTGGTTGTGTTGCGCCGAGGCGATCGCGACTCCGGAGGAGGGTCCTTGGCGGCGCAGTTCTTGAAATTTCCCCGGAGTGAGATTCAGATGACTTAAAAGAGATTCTTGGTAGGCGATCTCGGCATCGCCAACTTGACGACCCGCCCGAGCCGCGCGAATGACAGTATCGCCTCGCGTACCGCCGCCGGAATAACAGCTATCGAGCACGATGGTGCTATTCTCGGTTTTTTGTTGCAGGGCGTAGGTCAGTAAAAATAGGGTTTGTCCCATAATATCGTTCACTTTGCCCTCTCGCGAGGTTGCCGCATCTGCCGGGACGAGGGTGCTATTTAAGGGCGTATCGAGATCGATCGGACTGCGATCGATGATGCGCGAACCGTGACCGGAAAAGTGAAAGACGACGACATCGCCGGATTTGGCCTGACCGATTAAATGGTCTTCAAAGGCTTGCAAAATATTGTCTCGACTGGCTTCTGCATCGGTGAGAACGAGAATATCGCTTTCCTTGAATCCGAAGCGGTGGATTAAAAGATAGCGTTGCAATTCTACATCGGTAACGCAACCATAGAGATTGTTATAGCCGCCTGTCTTCGGATATTTGTTGATGCCCGTCAAGAGGGCGAGTTTGCGGGAAGTTCTTTGTGCTAATACTTGACTGTAGCGTGCGGTTTGACTTTGGCTCGCGACGATACTCGCCAGAGTTGCAGCACTGAATTGTAAGAAGTGACGGCGATGAATCTTAGACATTGGGGTTTTATTTTTGAATGATTCTATCCTTGGATTCAAATCCAAGGCTGACAGCGAAAACCCGTTAAAACGGGTTAGGGACATTGATTCTCGCCTGCTTTAGCTGGCTTCAGCTTTGAACCAAGCATTTGAATTCTTGGTATCTTTGGCATTCTTGGAATTTTTGTTTTTTCGGGATTCTCATCTATTAATCCTCTTCATCGCGATCGCGTTCCAAAGAGGCGATTGTCGTTCCTTCTGCATGATGTTCTTTGTGTCGATTAACATATCCTTTGGCCGTGTCTAGTTGTTTGCCACCCAATGTAAAAACCCCATAACCACGTTGCCATTTTAAAGGTAAGTCAATTTTTGAAGGCACATGGTTGATATGATAAGAACTGCTTCCTTTTATCTTTCTAATAAATTCGGCAACGGACAGCTTGGGCGGAATAGAAACAACCAAATGAATGTGATTTTCAATTCCTCCAATCGCATGAAGAATACAGCCCAAGCCATCAGCTTTACCGGTAATATACCCATATAATTCCGATTCTCGCTCGGCGGTAATGAGAGGTTGACGATTTTGAGTGGCCCAAACCAGATGATAGTAGGTACGCCAAAATGACATAATGATAAATTTTGAAAGAAAGTTGGGGTAATTAATTCTAGCCTGCTTTAGCTGGCTTGAGCTTTAAGCCTTGGATTTGAATCCAAGGCATTGAATCCAAGATATCAAAATGCCTCCCCAATCAACGTAAACGCAGCCCAGTTTCGCGGTGCGGGATGGGTTTTCATGATTTTTAACATCGCCTGTCGCAATGCCTGCGCTTTATCCGGATTCTCCTCCCACTGGCGATAAAATTCGCTCATTAATTCTGCCGTGGGTGCGTCGGGAACTTGCCAGAGAGAGACGAGGATGCTGGGAACCCCCGCCGAAACGAAAGAGCGAGACAAACCGATGACCCCATCCCCAGTAATGCGTCCCCGTCCCGTATCGCAGGCACTCAGCACCACGAGATCGGCTTTGAGGTTCATGTCGAAGATTTCTTCGGCGGTGAGGAGACCGTTAGTTTGACCGATTTTGGGGGTAAAGTTGCGATCGGGGGCGAGGGCGATCGCGCTTCCCATGCCTCGGATATCGTCGAGGAGTCCGTGGGTGGCGAGATGGATGATGTCTGCGTTCTCCATTTGGGCGACGATCGCGGATTTACGGGCATTGTCACCGATGAGGGGTTGAGTATCGAGTAAGTCTGCAATGGCTTTAGCTTCTCGTTCGGCACCGGGAAGGGAAGCGAGGGGAGAAGGCTCTTCGCCGAAGTCTTTGGGAACGCTGGGCATGGTAGGATTGCCAACAATGAGAACGCGATCTTTGCGATTATTTTCCCGTTTCTGCTGGCGGGTAAGATCGAGGGTTTGGATAGATGGGGCGGTGAGAATGGTATGTTTTTCGATGAGATAAGTCCCGTTTTGGTCTTTGAGGGCGGGGAAAGGAGTGAGAAAGAGGGAACTTTGGGGCATGAAAATAACTCGATCTGCGGGATTTTGGGGGAGGATATCCGCGATCGGTTCGATGAGGAGTTGGTGGAGTCGTTGCAAGGCTTCTTCTTCGGTGAGGCGACTGGCATTGCTGGCGAGGCGAACGTTGAGAGTGCGGTTATCGAAGCCGCGAACGCCGATAGAATCGCGAGTGGTTTGGACGAGTTCCCAGAGGGAGAGATTTTCATCTTTCCAGAGGGGTGTTAGATCGGCTTGGCGGAAAGTGACTTCGCCAGTGGGGGACACAACCCAGATATAAAGAGCAAATTCTTTGGCAGATTCTTTGCCGGGTTTGTCGTCAAGGTCGAAGAGGTCAAAAATCAGGGAGTATTCAACAAGAGTTGCTTTTTGTTCCTTCGCAATTTGTTGAATTTGGGCAAGGTTGGGAGGCGCAATTTGAGGATCGCGATCGTCAGGGTTGAGGCGACGATAGAGGAGTTCGACGAAGGTGCGGGTGCGACCGCGTTCGGACGCTTCGAGGGCTTGAGTGGTGTTGTTTTGAGCGATGAGGACTTTTTGAAGCGATTGGTAAGTGCTGGCTTGCTGCTCGAAGATCGAGACTTTATTAGCATCATTGTCACCCAGATCGGCGCGGATGGATTCCCATATTTCAACAGCAGCAAGGAGTTGTTGTTCTGCTTCGGCAAAGCGATCGAGATTCTGGAGAGTGACACCCAAATTATTGAGAGAATCCGCCTCACCAACACGATCGCCAATTTCTCTTGTTATTGTCAATGACTGTTCGTAATACTCAATCGCTTTCTCATATTTTCCTGTCAAAGAGGCGATATTACCCAAATTATTAAGAGAAGTCGCTTCACCAGCACGATCGCCAATTTCTCTTGTTATTGTCAATGACTGTTCGTGATAGTCCATAGCTTCCTCGTATTCTCCTATTGAATCGTAAACCGCACCCAAACCTGTCAAATAACTGACTTCATCAGGGCGCTCTCCAATTTCTCTTGTTATTGCCAATGATTTCTCATAATAAAATATTGCTTTCACATACTCTTCTATTAAAACGGCGACAGCGCCTAAGTTAGCCCAAGATTTTGCTTCGCTAGAGCGATCGCCAATTTCTCTTGCTATTTCCAATGATTGTTCGTGATACTCAATTGCTTTTGCATATTCTCCTATCGAGCTGTAAATACCACCTAAGCTACCCAGAGCTTTCTCTTCACTAGAGGGATCGCCGATTTCTCTTGTTATTATCAATGACTGTTCGTGATACTCAATCGCTTTCTCGTATTCTCCTGTCAAAGAGGCGATATTACCCAAATTAATGAGAGATTGTGCTTCCTGAGAGCGGTTGCCAATTTCTCTGGTTATTGTCAATGACTGTTCGTGATACTCAATCGCTTTTTTATATTCTCCTATCGATTGGTAAATATTACCTAAATTAATGAAAGAATTCGCTTCACCCAGGCGATCTCCCATCTCTTTCCTTATCGCTAATGCTTGTTGTTGATACGCGATCGCTTTATCATATTCTCCTCTTGAGTCGTAAATAAAACCCAAGCCTCCCAGAGAATTCCCCTCAGTATAGCGATCGCCAGTTTCTCTTGCGATTATCAATGATTGTTCGTAATAGTCAATCGCTTTTTCGTATTCTCCTCTTGAATAGAAAATTGTACCCAAATTACCCAAAGTCATTCCTTCACCAGAGCGATCGCCAAGTTCTCGTTTTATCACCAATGATTGTTCGTAATAGTTAATTGCTTTCTCGTATTCTCTTATTTCAGAGTAAATATTACCTAAATTATTAAGAGAATCCCCTTCACCCCCTCGGTCTCCGATAAGTTGATAGAGATGTAAGGCACTCTCCCAAGACTGTAACGCCTCGGGAAATTGACTGGTTCTAGCTTGTTGTATTCCTTGCTGAAATTCTCGCTCGGCTTGTGTTTCCCAAAAATCAAATATATTTCCTGCTCCCCAAGTTAAGCGATAACTTCCAACTTGTTCTGCTTCGTAGGTGTTGACAATAATTTGATAAGTTCCGGTAACGGGAAGCTCGATCGTTACTTTAGCATTGTTATCTTCTCCACTGTCATCATCTTCGGCAATTTTGTTGCCTTCAGAATCGAGCAAAATCAAATACGCATCAAACTCTGTACTAATCAGTTCAATTGTAACAATTTCTCCTGCTCTCCCTTCAAAAGTATAAGAATTATAGTAACTTTTATCTTCAAGTACATTGCTATTTCGATCCAACTTACCTTCTCTTTCACTTGAAGCGATCGCTATGAGTTGGGAGGAATCCATTTTAAGAACACGGCTTGTGAGGGACTTTTCAAAGCGATCGTCCTCAGTCTTTCTCTCTTC
The DNA here is from genome assembly GCA_017746715.1 of Cyanobacteria bacterium SBLK. GTDB lineage: Bacteria > Cyanobacteriota > Cyanobacteriia > Cyanobacteriales > Spirulinaceae > CCY15215. The sequence continues at coordinate 109,460 of JAGHZQ010000099.1, read as the reverse complement.
CACCGACTGCGCCCAAGCAATTCTCGATATACTGGGTTTACCTAATAAAGTCCCAGCATTCATCCCCAGCATTGCCATTATCGCTGCTGCCAATACAATACCCACTTGTCGCATCAGAACCCTCCTAAAATAACATTCGCCTTGAATTCAATTGAGCTATTAATATCTCATGCAACTCATGCCACAATTATGCAGTATTGCGGGTTTTATAAATAAAAAGAATGCAATGAAGATAAAAAATAATTGAAACTGATGCTAAGAACAATCCACCCATGCGATCGCCTGACCTCGCCCGATATGGTATTCTTGAACTAGGAGAAGTAATCTAATGCTGCGATCGCTTGCGATACGTCCTCCGGACACGCTTTGCCAACGCCAAAAAACCTCCAAAATGAACAATGAAAACCGATAGCATCTTTTACCAACTCTTTCAAACCTTTCCCAACCTGCTTTTTGAACTGATAGGAGAGACCACCAAACGGGGGAACGAGTATCGCTTTCTGTCCCAAGAAGTCAAAGAACTCTCGCGACGCTTTGACGGCTTATTTCTTCCCCCATCAGACTCCCAAGAAGACCCCATCTATTTCGTCGAAGTACAAATTCAAAGCAAAGTGGTCGCTGAGCGAAGCCGAAGTGAAGATTTTTATTGGCGTTTCTTTGCTGAGATTTTCGTCTATTTGGGACAGTACCAACCCCAACAAGATTGGCGTGCTATTGCCCTATCCCAAATTATTCGCCATCGGTTTGACAGTAGAACAAATATCCATCGCGTTAGATTTGGACATTACGGAAGTACAAAAAACCGTTCGCAATGAGGAGAACGAATCTTAACCCCACAAGTTTAATATTTTTTGATAAACAGTCTCTTCACCAAAATCGTCAAAGCGATCGCCAAAACAGGTAATACCCAAGACAGCCAATACCCCCCTAATAATAACCAATAACTCCCCATCCCCGTCAAAGCGATCGCGACTCCCGCAACCCCAAAACGATAGAGGCGAGATCGCAAAACCTCCATTAAAACCGCTACCAAAATCGTCCACCCCAATAACCACAAAAACTCCCCCCACCAAGGCACGAAGCGCAAAAGAGATCGCCCCTCCAAAACCGCACTCAATACTTGACTCGTGCTTTGCGCTTGTAACATCGTACTCGTTATTTCCTCACCGTAGGGCGTAGAAAAACGCCGCGAATGAACGTGATTCGTCCCGATTAAAATCAAGCGATCGCGCAATACCTCCCGCCGAATCTTCCCCCGCAATACCTCCTCTAGCGTCACCTTTTCCACAAACTCCCCCGGCGATCGATAAGCGCGATAATTGAGCAGCACTTGAGTCCCCCAAGTATCCGCCTTGCGATACATTCCTACTGGCGATCGCAAGCGCTGAAACACGACATTTCCGAGTTTTAAATTGCCCTTATCCCATTCCGGCACAATGCCCTCTTTTTGTAAATAAAACAACGCCAAACGCAGGCTAAACCCATGACGACTCGGACAAGCAGAGGTCGCAAACTCATCCATCGACAGCAGATGGCGGCGCACCACCCCATCGTCATCCGGCAAAACATTAGCAAACCCCAAACGCTCCTTCTCCACCTCTGGCGGCGGTGCGATATCCTTCTCCTCCTCCCCCGGTACCCCCGTATTGCAAACCGCAAAGAAGCGATCGAGGGATTGCAACCGTTCTCGCAACCGTTGAAACTCAGGCGCAACGGGAAAATCGCGGATGATATTCAAGGCGATCGCCCGAGGTTCGGCCAGTTCCAACTCCCGTAACAGTCGCTCCAATGCCGCATCGGAAAGGGAACCCTTGCGATCGCTCTGTTCGGATAGTTGCAAATCCCTTTCCGTCACCTCTATCACCAATAGGCGCGAATCCGGCCCCTCATCCGGTCGCATTCGCAAAAAGCGATCGTATACTTGCAATTCCAACGGTTGTAATACTCCCGACCAATGCAACGCAACCATCGCGATCGCAACCATGAAGCCCGCACCCAACCCCCGCAAAATCTTCTCCTTCGGCGGGTCTCTCGCGGGTTGCGACGAATCGTATAACTCTTCCCACAGGGGCGGCTCGAATGCCGGATGCTGGCAAACGATCGGCAGCCAACTCGCACAAGGAAACTCCCCTTCCAATTCCTCCTGTAAAAGCTGTCTCGCCTCCCGTACCGACTCGTAGAGAGAGCGACCCCCAGCAAATGCCTCGAGGAAATGGATGAGAAATCGCTGCGCCACGCGATCGGGCACCAATTCCCGCATGACGATCGCTTGGGGAATTTGTATATCGTCCAAGCGTCGGGACAGCCCCAACCCATCGCAAGAGTTAAAAATCGCCAGTTGTAACCCCCGCTTCACCGCATCCCGCAAGCTCCACCACAACTCGTCCAATAACAAGCGCTCTTCTCGATTAATCTGCAAAAAGCCTTGCTCTCCTTCGGTTTGTCCGTGTCCGGAGAAAATGATGATGTCCCAAGTTTCTCTGCGAATCTTCTCGAGCACTGCCTGACGGGAAGGATGGAGCAAACAAGTTGCGATCGCATTGGGTAAGGCTTCGATTTGCTGCCGATCTGCCGTCACATCGATCGCATCGTCAAAGCCGAAAATCGCCAGAATGCGGACGCGATCGCCGCGAGTCGGAACGAAATCCGCAAGGAGAGAACGAGACTCGACCGGACTCAATGCCACCTCTCCTCGTACCAAATCCCGCAATAGCGACCATTCCTGCCACGGTAACTTTTGCAAGTGCCGATCGTCGGTGCGGATGGCAAAGCGCACTTCCTCATCGAGTCCCAAACGCGATCTCAGTTGTTTTTCTAACTCCTGAAACGATTTTTCATCGAGCCAATCTTGAAAGCGATCGCTCAATTCTCGTGCTGAATTTCGACAACTTTCGATTCGCTTTTCGAGGGGTTGAACTTGTGAGACTCGTTTTAAGGTAATGCGATAGGACGCCTCTAAATTGCGATATTTTTCCTGCCAATGCTCCTCCAATTGTCTGGCAAGCAAAGGATTAGCGGGTAAGTTGGCTCTAATGAGAAAGGACTCTCTCGGAATTTCCGATTTGACGCGAAAACCGGATTCAAAATCTCCTTCTAATTCTAAAATAACAGTTTTAGTCATAATACTCATACTTGCTCTACCAATGGTTTTGCGATCCTCCCCTGCCCTACCTTAATCAGTGGGGAGAATTCGAAAGTCCCCCTTATTAAGAGGGATTGAGAGATATCTCTATACGAGCGCCTCATATTGTAAACTCTTCCGTCAGTTTACAATCGAGCAAGATAATTTCAATGCGAAAAGATTCGCCAATTTCGCCGCTAAATTGCAATTCAATCCCATTGCTGTGATGAGACCCCGGTTTGGCGTGTAAGATAGATTCTCCGGTTTCATCCAGTAAAATCAACTGCAAATTTTTGGGAAGCGATCGCGTTTCGCCAAAGGGCATCACCGTCGTAGCAATATCCATTGCTTCTCCCTGCTTTTGTACGATATCTACAAGCAAAGCAATTTGTTCTCCTACTGTTTCGAATTCTAACCTTTTCCCCCGTTTTATTGTACGCGCATCCGGAGGTAAAGTGTTTCTAAATGCAAATTGCTGCGAACCGAAGAGGGTTTCTAAGGTTTCCCAACCTGCCTCGATCGTACGATCGAACCAGCGACTCAAATGAACGGTTTGACGCGTTGATTGGGTAGCAAAGCGATCGAGCAAATTTGCGAGGGGTTCGAGTCGTTCGAGGGGAATTTCTTCGCTGGCAAAAGTAAGGGGTGGCAAAAAACCGAGGAGGCGGGCCTCGTTGAGTTCGGCATTCAAACCAACGGCGACGTAACCCGATCGCGATTCCCATGTTTCGGCGGGAATGAAAAGGGTTTCCGTATCGGGTAAAACGGGACGACATTCGATTTTTCCTCGCCCGATAATTTCTAAATCGGCACTTTCTGAAAATGCCTGCATGAGGGGATCCCAACTCTCGCTCGCATCGAGATCGGTGGTCATGCCGAAGGTTTCGAAATAGACGCGACTGGCAAGGATGGCGAGAGTATTGAGATAAACGCGTTGGGCTTTTTTCCCGTTAGAATGCTTTTGAGAAAATGAGAACGCGATTTGGCGATCTCGAAGGGTTAGCGGGACGGTAAAAGGTAACTTAAAATCTAGAGGTTTCATAGTTTTATGGTTGGGAGTATTTCACGATAAATATTCTTTGAATTTAGGAGCAAATTTTTTCAGGGAGCGTTGATAAAAACCGCTTAAGGTGGGAATCTTGAGACCCAATTCCGTTGAAATTTCCCGCCACGAGCGACCGGCTAAGACTTGCAAGGCAATATATTGAAAGCTGGCTGCGGGGTTTTTGCCGATGCAGGTAGAGCGGAAGATGTTTTCTGGATCTTCTTGAAGATATTGGCAAATCTCTTGAATTTCGGGAGAGGTGACATTCTCGCTTTCCGGGAGAATGATACGATCCCAGTCCTCTAGGGTCAACCGTTGCAATTGCGTGGGTCTGACTCCCCGATAGAGTTTGGTTATCTCGCGAATGGCATCGGGAAATCGCTTGCGCAGTAAAAAGTTTGCCCATTGCAGTACCTCCTTTTCGGGATCGTAGCGATCGATATTTTCGTAAAGATAGCGAAAAATATTCTGTACGGCGATCGCGTAGATTTCTTCATAAGCGCCTCGGAGATGGCCGGGGACGGAAGGACGGCAAAGGCAACCGGATGCTTGAATTTCCCGCAATAGGCGATCGACGGTTTTTTGCCGTTGAGGGCTCTTTGGCGGGTGGTTTTGGGCTTGGAGAGCCAAGCGTTTTAAGCGATCGTCCAATTCCTGCATGGTTTGATATCGGTGCAGTTCCCAAATGGTTTTGTTATGGGTATCTCGGCGATAGCTTGGCGGTTTTATGCAATAATAGAATTTTTTTACAATTTGTTATATTTTGCGGGATAAAGCATGAGTCTGGCGATCGAGATAGTTTTTCGCGCCGATCTAAATTTTCAGTAGTCAAATTGCTCGTATTATTAGCTTAAGTTATTTTTTGTCTATCTTGTATTTTCTTTATTTATAAAACCTGCGATACTGCATAATTTTTGCCTCGATCGCATGAGACATTCATAGCTCAATTGTGAGTTCAAGGCAGATGCTATTTCAGGAGGGTTCTGATGCGACGAGTGAGTATTGTATTGGCAGTAACGACGATCGCAATACTGGGGATAAATACCGGGACTTTATGGGGTAAACCCAACATATCGGGAATTGCTCGGGCGCAGTCGATAGAGGAGAGGAAGGCTGAAGCGGATCGCTTACTTCAGCAAGGAACTCAACAGTATAAAAGGAATCAATTTCATGAGGCATTGCAGTCTTGTGAGAATGCTTTAGAAATTTATCGAGCCATTGGCGATCGCTCCCGTGAAGGGAAAGTTCTAGGAAATTTGGGTATTATTTACGGATCGATAGGAGAATACGAGAAAGCGATAGACTATCAACAACAATCTTTGGCAATTGCACAAGAAATCGGCGATCCCTCGGGTGAGGGGAATTCTCTTAATAATTTGGGGAGTATTTACGGATTGATAGGAGAATACGAGAAAGCGATTGAATATCAACAACAATCTTTAGCGATACAACGAGAAATCGGCGATCGCTCCCGTGAAGGGACTTCTCTAGGGAATTTGGGTGTTATTTACCGCGCGATAGGAGAATACGAGAAAGCGATAGACTATCAACAACAATCTTTGGCAATTGCACAAGAAATCGGCGATCCCTCGGGTGAAGGTACTTCTCTCCATAATTTGGGTATTATTTACCGCGCGATAGGAGAATACGAGAAAGCGATAGACTATCAACAACAATCTTTGGCAATTGCACAAGAAATCGGCGATCGCTCGGGTGAAGGCACTTCTCTAGGAAACTTGGGTAGTATTTACCAATTGATAGGAGAATACGAGAAAGCGATAGACTATCAACAACAATCTTTGGCAATTGCACAAGAAATCGGCGATCCCTCGGGTGAAAGCACTTCTCTGGGAAACTTGGGTAGTATTTACCGCGCGATAGGAGAATACGAGAAAGCGATAGACTATCAACAACAATCTTTGGCAATTGCACAAGAAATCGGCGATCGCTCGGGTGAAGGCACTTCTCTGGGAAACTTGGGTAGTATTTACCGCGCGATAGGAGAATACGAGAAAGCGATAGACTATCAACAACAATCTTTGGCAATTGCACAAGAAATCGGCGATCCCTCGGGAGAAAGCGCTTCTCTGGGAAACTTGGGTAGTATTTACCAATTGATAGGAGAATACGAGAAAGCGATAGACTATCAACAACAATCTTTAGCGATAAAACGAGAAATCGGCGATCCCTCGGGAGAAAGCGCTTCTCTGGGAAATTTGGGGAATATTTACCAATTGATAGGAGAATACGAGAAAGCGATAGACTATCAACAACAATCTTTGGCGATAAGACGAGAAATCGGCGATCCCTCGGGTGAAGGCACTTCTCTGGGAAATTTGGGTGTTATTTACCGCGCGATAGGAGAATACGAGAAAGCGATAGACTATCAACAACAATCTTTGGCAATTGCACAAGAAATCGGCGATCCCTCGGGAGAAGGCACTTCTCTTAATAATTTGGGGAATATTTACCAATTGATAGGAGAATACGAGAAAGCGATTGATTATCAACAACAATCTTTAGCGATAAAACGAAAAATCGGCAATCCCTCGGGAGAAAGCGCTTCTCTTAATAATTTGGGGAATATTTACCAATTGATAGGAGAATACGAGAAAGCGATTGATTATCAACAACAATCTTTAGCGATACAACGAGAAATCGGCGATCCCTCGGGAGAAGGCATTTCTCTTAATAATTTGGGGAATATTTACCAATTGATAGGAGAATACGAGAAAGCAATTGATTATCAACAACAATCTTTGGCAATTCGCAGAGAAATTGGCGATCGCTCCGGTGAAGGAAAAACTCTGGGTAACTTGGGTGTAACTCTCCTAGACCTCGATTACTTTGCCGAAGCAGAACAACAACTCCTTGCTGCTGCCGAAGTCTACGAGTCCATTCGCGCCGATCTCGGTGATAATGATGTCAATAAAATCTCTATCTTTGAGCAGCAAGCCACAACATACCAATTGCTTCAAAAAGCCCTAATCGCTCAAAACAAAACAGCTCGAGCTCTCGAAGCCTCGGAACGCGGTCGCGCTCGTGCTTTTATCGAACTCTTGTACCGTCGTCTTAACCCTGACAATCCCAATCCTCAGATTGACTCTCCTAACCTTGCTCAAATTCAACAAATTGCCAAAGAACAAAACGCTACTCTCGTTGAATACTCCATTGTTGTTGACTCATTCGACCTCGATGACAAGCCCGGTAAAGAATCCACCAAAGAATCGGCTCTCTACATCTGGGTTGTTTCCCCCACGGGTGAAGTTACCTTCCAATCGGTGGATCTCACTTCTCTTTGGAAAAATGAAAATCTCACCCTCTGGCAACTCGTCCAAACCACCCGCAATTCCATTGGCGTTCGCGGTTTCGATCGTCGCACCCTCAACGTTCGCCTCGCCAGCAACGCCAGTCGCCTCAGCGAAGAAGAATCCCTGCAAAAACTCCACCAACTCCTCATCGAACCCATTGCAGACCTCCTCCCTACCAACCCCGAAGAGCGCGTTATTTTCATTCCCCAACGCTCTCTCTTCCTTGCCCCTTTCCCTGCCCTCAAAGACAAAAACGGCAAGTATCTCATCGAAAAACATACTATTCTCACCGCCCCCTCCATCCAAACCCTACAACTCACCCGCGACCAAAAACACCCCCGTCAAACGTGGCAAGATAAACCCCTCATCGTTGGCAATCCTACCATGCCAAGCATTCCCAAAAACTTTGGCGCAGAACCTTCCCCCCTCGCTTCTCTTCCCGGTGCCGAACGAGAAGCCAAAGCCATTGCAAACTTACTCGACGCGCAACCCCTCATCGGCGAGGATGCTACCAAATCTGAAGTTCTCGCACGGATGCAAAACGCCAGCCTCATCCACCTCGCGACCCACAGCCTCCTCGACGACATCCGAGGTATAGGCAGCAGCATCGCCCTCGCCCCCGATCGCGACTTTACCCCCAAAATCGGCGAAACCAACGGCCTCCTCACCGCCGACGAAATCTTCGACCTCGACTTGCAAGCGGATCTCGTGGTGCTGAGTGCCTGCGATACGGGACGGGGACGCATTACCGGGGATGGGGTGGTGGGACTGTCGCGATCGCTGATCTCTGCCGGGATTCCTAGCGTTCTCGTCTCTCTCTGGCAAGTTCCCGACGCACCCACCGCAGAATTGATGAGCGAGTTTTACCAACAACTGGAGAAAAATCCCGACAAAGCACAAGCACTCCGTCAAGCCATGTTAATGACCCTGCAAACCCATCCCACACCGAAGAACTGGGCGGCGTTTACATTGATTGGCGAGGCATTTTAATGCCTTAGATTCAAATCCAGACTTCAAGCTAAAGCAGGCTAAGAACAACATCCCATTCTCTTGATTTCTCAACCCGTTTTAACGGGTTCTTGTTATGAGACGGGGGTTTGAACCCTCTTGGCGGAGCTTGAAACCGTTCTCCCCGTTCCCCAAACTCAAACGCGATCGCCTTGCGATTATCCTCCACCCCCTTCTTCCTGCGGAAACTCAAGAAGAACGCCCGATCGTTAAAACCGGTATTCGCTCCTATCTTTGTTAGGGTAGGGAAAATACAATTTAGCGGCAGGAGGAGTCGAAGCGTGGGTGTTTGGAAAACAGTAACTTTGGGATTGGCGATCGCCCTCGCGATCGATGGGAGCATCGTTCGAGCCTCCGAAACCGAACCCGCCGAACAGGGCGCGCCGCAAGGCACGAGTACCAGCGCCGATCGCGGTCTTTGCGATGCAGAGCAACCATTAATCCCCCTCGTTTTCAAACACCCTCGAGAAGGCGATCGCGAACTGGCTTGGAGCTTTGCCAACCGCCCCGATCCGACCTTTTGGGCTTACATTCCCTATGCTGCCGAAAACATCACCTCAGCTAAATTGTCCTTGCGACGGGAAGACGCGGAAATGGTCTACAAAACCGACGTCGAAATCGCAGAAACTCCCGGTATCGTGCGCGTGCAAATTCCCCCAACTTTAGAACGAGGCCAATGGTATCGCTGGTCTTTATTCCTCGATGTCTTCTGTACTCCCGATAGCGCTGCTCAAACCGACGCGACGGGCGGCTGGATAAAATGGGAAACCTCAGATCCCGATATCGTGAAAGTCGGGGACATTCAACGGCAAGCACAAATATATGCAAAGGCAGGATTTTTGCAAACCGCCCTAACCCTACTGGCAGAATCTCCCGAGGCTTGGCGCAATTTATTGCGCTCCGTCAACTTAGAAAAGATATCCACTGAACCGCTAACCGATTGTTGCGAAATTGAAGGAGTTCCATGAATTATTTTGCCCTCGCGATCGCAGACCGACAAGCACTCGAAAGGTTGGTGGATTGACTTTTAGCGGGTATACGGGTTTTTATTCTTAGCCTTGGATTTAACTCCAAAACACTCAAGCGGCTTCAATCGCTTGAGTAAAAATGTTTTGTAAACGAACGAGAAGATTATCCTGATTGGTTACGTGAAATTTCCAGAACTGACTATCGCGCTGACATTGCTTGCTCTCGCGATCTAAAATAACCAAAAAACCGCGAGATGGTGCGATCGAAAGCTGCTTGCAATGCTGGGAAAACTTATTAAAATGAGCATTGGCATCCCCTCCCGTTTTACATTCAATTAACAGTAATTCCCCAGCAATCCAAAAGACAAAATCTAATTCGAAGCGATCGCCATTGGTAAACTTGACAATCGGATTCATCAAATAGGAATAAGGTAACTGGAGCTCGTTAAATAGTCTGCAAATACGATCGCGAATAAAGCGCTCGAACCATTCCCCCATGAAAAAATGACGGACATCGGAACGCTCTTGAATTTTGGCTTTAATGGTTTTATTAATCTTATCATACTTATAAGAAGCTAATAAAGTATCCCGATACAAACCATTACAAAATCGCGTTAGAGTTTGAATTTGCAATTGGGTCGGATTCTTGCGGAATTGATAGCTAACGGCGCGATTTTTGGCAATTGCCCACTTGATATTTTTTAACAACGGAGCCAACAGCAACATCCCGCTCTTGTGAGTGAGATTTTCGCCGAGATGCGTGGCGTGTTTGTCAAACGTTGCATCCGTCTCGGGCTTGGCAGAACGACTGCTTTCTATGACAATTTGCCGACTTGCTAAACAAGCGATAACTTTTTCCGAACCCAGATCCGCAGAAGTAGGGCAAATCCTTAGAGGTACGCTTACTTCCTTACATTCTTCTTTTTCTGACTCTCTCTCCTGATTTGAGGGGCGATCGTGACGTTTAGTGAGGATAGCAGAACTTGTCGCCGCACCCAAACCGCCACCAATCGCGATCGCTCCGGGGTTTTGGGGTATCAGTGCGGAAATTCCTCCACCGATCGCAAGGGTGAAAATACCGATCGCCAAACTGTCTGCGAACCATTTTTGCATGACTTAACCTCCAGAACCAATGTATTCGCCTGTTGGATGCACCGAAAAACAAAGTTTCGATCGCCTTCATATCTATCTCTGAAGAACTAATGGGATTTTATGCAGCTTTCATAAAAGCGTTACTAAACTTTACATTTAGAATGAATTATCCTTTGGTAAGTAACGCGATCGCCAGCAGCAGCGCAGCCGAAGAACGGAATAAATAACTTGTTCTCAGCGTCTCCTAATATTGTATTTGTGTTTAGATAACAAATCTGTTTTCGGAGTTTTTTTTGACTTTTTGCGGAAGAAAGAGGGCAAGAAATTCATCGAGATCTGAAGAACGAGTGCAAAGGTGCGATCGTCTTCTGACTTCCCAAGCGGAAAAAATCCAACCTTGGAAAAGTATGCTAGGGTGAGTAAGAGTCCATTAACAATTAACTTATCCGTTAATTCCCTTGTAAATCCGCCAATTTTCAACCACTGAGAGCCAGATTTTGTCATAATTCGTCATAAAATGTTGGCTTTCCGTCCAAAGTTTAAGAAGGGATTAAAACAGTTAATAACAGAGAAACTAAAGAAAAACTTAAAAAATAATGGCGACATTTTCCGTTCGAGAACAAGATGATATAAAGTGTCCCGACCTCACTGACTACTGGAGAACGGGTTACTTACCCGCAGCCCAACAGTGGATTTTAACGGCAACGACCGGTACGCCCCGTTATTACATTAACGAGATTGAAAGTTATGCCCTGCAACACTTCGATGGCGATTTGAGTGTCGGGGAATTGCAACAGTCGTGCCAAAACCAGTTCGGTGCGGCGATTGCCCCGAATTTTGTAGCGGGGTTGTTGGAAAAACTCTTGGTTTGGGGCGTTATTGAAGAAGACTTCGACTTACTTCAGCATTGCTCGGCACAAGTCGCTCAGTCTGAGGAAGTGAGGAGTGTCGGGAGCGGTTTGCCTCAGTTGAAGGAGGGAGTAGAATGGATCGCCCATCCTCACGGTCATTGGATTCTTCGCAATCCTATCGATATCACCTATTTGCAAATCGATCGCCGCTCCTTTGAAGCGATCTCCCTTCTCAATACCCTACCTCCCGACCAAATTTGCGATCGCTGCGGCATTCCCTTGCATCAACTGCGCTCTCTTCTGCAATTACTTGCCGCTACCGGGATGCTAGAAGGAACGACTCCTCAAAAACCTCCTAAAAAGAAATTTACTCCCCTGCAATTACTCTTTTTTAAAGTCCCTTTATTTAATCCAGATCCTTGGCTGAACGCTCCCGCTCGCGGACTGGCTTGGATTTGGACGAAACCGTCGTTCTTCTTGCTGCTTACCTTTTTAACCGGTTCGTTTGTGTTGGGCATTCACCAGAAAGGAGAATTATTGCAAATGGGCGTGCTATTTTGGCAAAGCAAAGGCATGGCTTTAATTGTGCCTTTTGCCCTCTTAGCGATGCTCGTCGTTACCCTACACGAATTCGCTCACGCCCTTACTTTAAAGCAATATGGCGGTATCGTACCGGACGCGGGCTTGTTGTTTATGTGCTTAATGCCCGCTGCTTATACCAATACCAGCGATTCTTATTGCTTGGTCAAGCGCCGTCAACGGGTCTCGGTCATTGGTGCGGGGATTGTCTGCCAATTGCTGGTGGGCGCGATCGCTTTTTGGCTATGGTATTTAGCAACGGATAACAGTTCCCTGAAGGGTTTGAGTTTCTTATTATTAGTCGCTTCCCTATTTACCATCACCATTAATTTGAACCCTATGGCTAAGTTTGACGGTTACTATCTAGCAGTTGCCGCGACGGGAATTAATAACCTGCGCGGGCGTTCTTTCTTGCTCTGGGGGAATTGGCTGCGAGGAAAATCGAGTGGGGAAGAGAAAGGCAAACGGGAGATATTAGCAATCTACGCCCCTTTTTGCTTGCTCTACCTCTTCTTGGTTTTCGGAGGTCTTTTCCGTTGGCTGTTCTATTGGATTTTAGATAATATCCCCATCACCGTACTGTTTTTGCTCGTGGCATGGGCAATTTATTATTTCTTTCCTCATTTTAGCAATCGCGAGGCATCATGAGTCAGTCACCAGTCACCAGGGATGCGACGCAGGGGGGAGGGAACGCGCATCAAAACCCATCACCCGTTCCCGATCCCAACTCTTCGGCGAAAACAAAAGGCGAACCTACTCGTCGCTTTCGCGTCGCACCGCCGAAATCGGTCACCAATTCTCAGTCACCAGTCATCAGCGATACGACTCCGGCGACCTCTCTAAATCCTCTCACTGGGAAGACACAGGGGGGAGAGAACGCGCATCGAAACCCGTCACCAGTTGCTCGCGAGGAAACAGTAACGAGCGATCGCTCCACCTCCTCCCCATCTCCCCCCGCTCCCGATGCTCCCGACGCTCCCCCTTCCTCCCAAACCTTCCTCAAAAAACGCGGCTTCTGGATCGCCGTTGCCATTCTCGTCACTTTGGGGGCGATTTCCCAGATTCGCCTTCGTCCTTCCGTGCGCGCCGAAGCTTGGCTCGAACCCGACCCCAATGCCCGTCGCGTCGTTCATATGGAAATTCCCGGTACGATTCGTCAGGTTTTAGTCCTGCCCAATCAAACCGTACGAGAAGGTCAACCTTTAGCCCTCGTTGAAAGCGAATCGTTAGAAGAAGAGATCGAAGACACCCAATTGAATTTATTGCAAAATAACGCCGAACTCCATTTCGCCCGACAGCAAATGCTGGCAGCGCGATCGCGTTGGGAACAGGCTAAAGCCGTGGAAAGTATGGCACGCTTGCGCTCTGAGAAGTTACGGCGAGAAGTCCATCGCATGGATGCAGGCATTGCTCCCGAACATATCGCCCCCTACGAGTTTCAATTGCAATCTCTGCAAAGTCGCTTGCAGAAAATGAAAGCCTCGGTTGCCCGTCATGAGTCTCTCGTGACAGAAGGGGTTTATTCTCGCGAACAGATTGATGCCCTCTATCGGGAAGTCGATGCCATTGAAGCCCTGCTGGGGGAGCATCGCGCCAAGATGGAGGCAGCCAAGCGACAGTTGCGCGATGAGTTTGATACAAGACAAGACGAACTCAATCGCCTTTCTCGCGTCAGTGCTACGGCAGAGCGGGAATACGAAGCCGCCAAAACTTTTGCTCTCTCTCAAATCCCCGTACAAAAACAGTTAGAAAAGCGCCTAGAAAAACGACAGACCAAATCCAACGAGAATGAGGTTTTGCTCGCGCCGTTGGCGGGAACGGTGACAACACAGGATTTATACGCTCTCAAGGGTAAAATGATGCAGCCCGGAGATGCGGTTTTAGAAATTGCTCAGACTTCTAAGTTAGTAGCGATTATCGAGGTTCGTCAGGAGGATCGCGATTTAGTCAAGGAGGGGGCGACGGTGAAGTTTTCCCCCCCCGAACCCGGTTTACCTTCTTTTGAGACCCAAATTCGCGAGATTGTTTCGGTGTTGGCTAAGGACGAACAGTTGGATAAGTCCATTTTACAGGTCATTGCCGTTATCGAGCAAGGGGGACAGTTGCAACCCGGTGCCAAGGTTTACGCTAAGATTGCTTCTCCTTATACCATCTCTCTTGCCGAGCGCGTTCGTCGCGAATTTCTCAATCTTTTTAAGGTGAGAAAGTATTCTCGATCGCCCTCTCACTTGTATGTATTCTTCAGGATTGCCTGATTTGCCATTGCCAGACATTCTCGTTCGGCGCCCTCTTCTGGCAAGAGAACTCAATTACTAGAGCGATCGCTCAACATTGGAACCGTGAAAATCTCGATTGCGAACTCGTGCATTGCTGTGTAATACACAAACATATTTCTGCTGGCATCGCAATCATCTCGTCCTCAGTGGAGATTGAAAATCGAGGCGATCGCCAAACAAGAACGAAGAATCCTCCTCGCGTTATCTTATAATCAATTCGAGGAATATTTACACATTAACGCGCATGGCACTGCTGACCACTGGCAAAAAATTTATTCGCGCCTTGGAAGAAACCGGGGCATTAGGGGTTTATGCTCCCCTAGAGGGCGGATTTGAAGGACGCTACCAACGACGCTTGCGGGCAAATGGCTATAATACCTTACACATTACCGCAAGGGGTTTGGGAGACGTTGCCGCCTATTTAACCCGAGTGCATGGCGTGCGTCCCCCCCACCTCGGCAAAAAGAATATCGGACAAGCGGCAATGGTCGGACCGATTTATTTTGTCCCCCCTATTATCTCGACGCAACTCGAAGCAATTCCCTCTACTTCTAAGGGTTTGGTTCTTTGGATTATTGAAGGAATCGTACTTTCGCGGCAAGAAATTGAATATTTGATAAACTTACCCAAGGAAGAACCCAGAGTTAAGGTAGTTTTGGAGTTAGGCGGAGAACGCTATTTTCGATATTCTCCCCTCCAAGACATTCTTGCTGCTGCTTGAGGTGAAGTTCCCGGGAGCTATCCCAGAGCTACAGCGCGATCGCACTTTAAAATCTACCGAGAGGGGGTCTCATGCTGGAAGCTCGCGACTATACCTTAATTATCGATAAAAGTTCCAGTATGTCGCAATGCGATCGCGCTGATGGGAAAACTCGCTGGGAGATCGTGCGGGAATCGACGTTAGCTCTCGCACAAAAATGTGAGGAATTCGATCCTGACGGGATTACCGTTTATGTATTTTCCGGACGGTTTCGGCGTTACGATAACGTCACCGCCGATCTCGTCGATCGCATTTTTTTAGAAAATCACCCCTCGGGTCGCACGGGACTGTCAGGGGTTTTAGAAGATGCGCTGCACAACTATTTCGAGCGCAAATCTCAAGGGATCGCGCAACCCAATGGGGAAATCTTTTTAGTAGTGACAGATGGAACTTTTCGCGATCGCGAAGCAGTGATGCGAGTAATTATTAATGCCTCTCAGCAGATTGAGAAAGATGAAGAGTTGGGGATCTCTTTTATTCAGGTGGGAAGCGATCGCGAAGTCAGTTGTTTTTTACAATGGTTGGATGACGGTTTGCCGCAAGTGGGAGCAAAGTTCGATATTGTCGATACCGTAACCCTCGATCGCATGGAAACGATGGCATTAACAGAAGTATTGGTGAATGCCATTTTAGATTAGCGATACTTCTTCTCTTCCCTCCTATTCCACCCAGAGGGGGCTCGATACTGAGGAGTGAGTTGGGATTGTTGCTGAAGGAGGAAAAATGGATTCTATCGATGATTTATTGGCCGAGATGCAATCGGAATTTGCAGAGAAACGTAACGAGAAGAAGATTCCGTCTCGCGATCGCTCCGGAGAATCGGGGAAAATCGACGGATTGCTGGCACAATTGCAAGGAGAGTTTCAAAATAGAAGTAAGACCCGCGAAACTTCTTCCATGTCTCCTCAACCCCAACAACCCTCTACAGACGATTTGTTAGCGCAAATGCAGGCTGAATTTGGCGAAAAACAACAACCGCAACCCTCGGAAAACAATGCGATCGACGAGCTCTTGTCCGATGTTGCGGGGGAATTTGCCGAGAAAATGCCAGAAAAGGAAACTGCACCGCGATCGCCTCAAATTGATGAAATGCTGTCGGAAGTGCGGGGAGAATTCGATCGGAAGGAAGAAAAACAGCGATCGCGACAACCCCGAGTTTCTGCGGAAACCGATCGCTTTCTGGCAGATATAAAAGCCGATTTTCAACAAAAGCAAGCGACCCAACCCCCCCCCTCTCAACATCGCCAAGATGTCCAAACCGATCCCAAAACCGACGATCTCTTAGCCGATCTCAAAAGTGAATTTCATAAAGAAGACGTAGAAGACCGCTTGCAACGACAAGAAAAGGAACTGCGAGAAAAACGAGAACGAGAGTGGGCGCGAAAACAGCGACGCAAAGCCTTGAAACATAAAGCAGAGGAGTGGTTGAAACAATTAGATCCCTATTCTGGTGAAGGGTTGTGGTTTTCCGAATTTGCCGAACATTATCCCAATAAAATAGAAGCCGCAATCGATTATTTAGAAACAGTGTGGGAGACGCAAAAATAGTTTGCTGAGAAAAGTATTGGGGGGTATACCTCAGTTTTGCAAAAATACTCGATATCGAACAGAATATTCTTTCTATACATTATTGGAAAAATTAACTGATATAATAATTTCGAATAAAATTTATTGAGGAAAAGCTCGTGTTTGCTGGAAAACGACCTACCAATCTCGGGGTAAAAGATGGGAAACTGGCTCCTTGTCCGGGGACTCCCAATTGCGCCTCATCTCAAAGCACTAAATCTCAAGAAAAAGTTACCCCCTTACCCATGGTCTCAATCGCAAAATTACGCCAAGTTGTAGAAGGGATGGAACTGACAAAGATCGTCAAAGAAACCGATAATTATCTTTATGCAGAATTCAAAAGTAAATTAATGGGTTTTATCGATGATGTAGAGTTTTATCGCGATACCAATGCGAATGTTATTCACGTTCGTTCTGCCTCCCGTTTGGGAAAATCAGATTTAGGCGTTAATCGCAAGCGAGTAGAAGAAATTCGCGCCAAATTATAAACTGAGAAACGAGCGATCGCATCTGAAAGAAATAGGCAGACTTACACTATCAAAATTAACACGGTATAGAGTAGCATTCCACTTAAAAACGAGAGGAAACAACTCTTACCCGGTAATTCTCGCGTTAACACATTGAGGATAATACTTCCTGCCAAAAACGACCAAATGAGAGCAATGGTCAAGGCATTAAAGCGAATGGTTTGTCCCGCGATCGCTCCTACCAGAATCGCTCCCGTTAACAGCCAACGTCCATAACGATCGTCAGGGGTTTTAAAGCAACGATATTTCGTTTTGAGACAAACCCATGAATCAACGCCAAACCCATCGCTAAAATAAAACCCGGCCCTTGTATTATAGATTACATCCAAACTCCGATTCTGACTTGGATTTTAGTGCAGATAATACCATTTGAAACCATTAAGAAATCGCATGTTTTCCATTGACCGAGCCGATCGCGTTCTTCACGGAGAGAATAAGCGATCGCCTGCTTTCGTTACGGCAAACCGGGGAAAGAATCTACAATTTGCACCTTCACATCGGGAAAAGAAGAAACTTCTTGAATCTTAAAATCCGGGAAGGAATCGACCTCTTGCCATTCACCGCAATCGTCAGGGAAACTCGTTACCCATTTCACTTTAATATCGGGAAAAGAACTGACAAACTCGACTTTAATATCGGGAAAACTATCAACAAATTGGACTTTCCCATGCAAAAATTTGCCGTTATAACTGCAACTGCTATCGACAGAAGAACGAACCGGAGTCGCGATCGCGATTATTGCGATCGCGACGATCGCTCCTAACAGACCCAACCACCATCTAATTTTCATCATCTTACTCCTTACAAAACAATTTTCTTTATGCTACAATTATGCTACAAATTTGTCAAGGGTAAATTTTGCTGGCGATCGCTTTCCCTTGTTTTTATTGACAAGTAAAACTTGCTGGGAGATGTTCGGTTTCTGAGGAAATGCGATCGCGTCGGAGAGAGAGGGTGGGGGCGGTGATGTCCATATCGCCGAAATTTAATTTCAACTCGCACCAATTTCCCCCTTATCCTCATTCTCCCGCTACAATAGAAAACTCAGTTAAGCAGTTCCAAAAATCGGAACGATGAAACGAAAACAAATTGCCAGCGAAACCGTGCAAGTCTTGCAACAAGGCTATTATCAAACCCCCAACGATCGTATTGTCAATATTACCGACGAACTACAACAATGTCTGACAAAAACGCAATTTTACGCTCCCGATCGCTTGGAAAAGATAAGCGATCGCATTCTCGAACAACCTCCTCAATATCAGCAAACGACTTTTAGCGTCGTCAATGAAACCACTTTACAAGGAGCTGCGCGTTTAAGTCAAAATGAAGCGATAACCAAAATTGGCGTATTGAACTTTGCGTCTGCCAAAAACCCAGGAGGCGGGTTTTTGAAAGGCGCACACGCACAAGAGGAAAGTTTGGCAAGGAGTTCGGGTTTATATCGCAGTTTATTAAAAGCACCCCAATATTACGAATATCACCGACAGCAGCACACCTGTTTGTATTCGGATTGGATGATTTATTCCCCTCAATGTCCGGTTTTTCGCAAAGATGACGGCACATTTTTAGAGCAGCCTTATTGTGTTGATTTTATTACCAGTCCCGCTCCTAATGCTGGCGCGATCGCTCGCAATTCTCCGCGAGAAATTGCTAAAATTCCCGCTACTTTACACGAGCGAAGTCAAAAATTATTAGCCCTTGCCGCGTCCTACAATTGCGATGCTTTAGTATTAGGGGCTTGGGGATGTGGCGTATTTAGAAACGATCCTCAAAGGGTTGCGGAGATATTTTTTCAGCATCTCGGCGTTGGGGGAAAATTTTGGGGACGATTTCAAACCGTTTTGTTTTCGGTTTTGGATTCTTCCCGAGGGAAAAAGACTTATCAGGCATTTTGCGATCGCTTTTCATAACCAAATTTAGTGCATTTTTAGTTCCGGAAATTGGAGATATTTAATTTTTGTAAACAGGTATTTTTATTATAGGAAACGGATATCTTTATTATGGAAAATGGGCAAGATGCCCAGTTCGCGGGTACAATAGAAGGCTAAGTTCGGATTTTCCCCAGTGCCTTTCCATGAGTGAGAGTGGATTTAATCCCAAAACGAGCGATCGCCCCGCATCCGCACAAACGCGTATTGCCAATAGTTATTACACCCGTTTGGGTCTGCATCCTTCTGCTTCTGCCATCGAAATCAGACAGGCGTATTGGCGTTTAAGTAAGCGTTTTCATCCCGATACGACAGAATTACCGCCAGAAGTAGCTAAGGTCAAATTTCAAAAGCTCAATGAGGCTTATGCAACCCTGTGCGATCGCGAGCGTCGTTCCCGCTACGACACTCAAATTGGCTATTCTCGGGTTTATGTCGTGCAACCGCGATCGCCGTTTTCTTGGGAAGAAGATGAAGAAGAATGGAAAAATTCTGCCTATCTCGATCCGAGCGATCGCCCCCTTTCGGCTGGCGAATTATTCGCGTTATTTATTTTGGGCGTCACGTTTCTCGGTTGCATTCTGTTGGCGATCGCAGTAGGCTTAACTCGAGGGGAAACAGCTTTACAAATTCCCGTAGCTTTGCTTTTTTCTCCCTAACTCGCATACTAATTTTGAAATCATTTATGGTACTTCCAAATCCCGATACTCCCCTCTACAATCATCCCCTCCCCGAAATCGAAAATTGGCTGCTCGAGCTAGGATGCCAGCAAAATCGAGAACAATTAAATTGCTGGAGTATCGAAAATCCGACATGGCAAGCAGAACTCTGTTTGGACGTTGAAGAATTATCGGTACGCTATCTCAAAGCCGGAGAAGGAATGCGAGATATCGTGCGATCTTTTAAATATTCTCTCAGTCGTTCCGATGTTGAAGCGGCGGTTTTTTCCGGACCGTGATCGATGCCAATAATGAGTCACAAAAAATATATCGAGCTTATCGCTAGGATTCAATTATCTAAAACCTCAATCTCATGAATGATAAACTGACTCCAAAACAATTAAATCAACTGATTGCTGAGGTCGAGCGTCTATCGCAGGCTCGAGAAAATGATTTGGATCGAGAACAGGTCAAACAAATCTTAGCAGAACTCAATCTACCGACGGATAATATTGACGAGGCACTCATGCAAATTCGCCGTCGGGAAGCATTAGCGTCAGAACAACAGCAAAAGCGCTTGTTAATATTGGGATTTGGACTGGCATTACTGAGTTTAATCGGTTGGGGTTCGTGGCAGTTTTTCCAACACCGACAGGCGATCGCGCGAGTTTCTGCCGATCCGGCGAGTAGTCGCTTGACTTTAGAACGATACGATAGCGTTAATAATCTCTCCTTTGTCGATCGCCAGAAAAGTCCCACAATCTATTATCAAGTTAAGTTACAACAAACGCCCATCGGTAGACGCTTGCAGTTAGGATGCAATTGGACGACTCCTGAAGGACAACTCGCTCATCAAAATCGCTATCAAACCCGCACCATTGAAAAAAATGCTTGGAGTACCCGTTGTCGTCATCAGTTCGGAACGACTTCCTCATTGGGAACTTGGCAAGTGGAAATGTTTCTCGGCGATCGCATTTTGAGTCAAACTGAATTTACCGTTAAATAGAAACAATCAAACGATGAATATCGGGACATCCGAACCTACAACAATGCGAAGTGTAGAAATGTTGCCGTTTTCTGCGGAATTAGCAACGGAATTATTAGCAACCTATGGTTCTCCATTGTATGTTTATCATAGCGATCGCCTGACTGAAATGATTGCTCGCATTACGTCCTCAATTCCTTATCCCAAAACTCAGTTTCAATTTGCCAGCGTGACGAACGGGAATATCGAATTACTGAAAATATTTAAACAATCGGGTTGGGGACTGCACGCCAATACACCGGGAGACGCATTTTTAGGATTAAAAGCAGGATTCGATCCCGCCAAAATTGTGTATAGCGGCAGCAATCTTAATTCTCAAGAAATTGAATTATTATTAACGTGGGGAATCCAAACATATAATCTAGATAGTCTCGATCAATTGCATCGATTTGGGGAGGTTTTTCAAGCTGAGAAACCTCCATTTTCCCCGCGTTTGGGATTTCGCCTCAACCTTCCCGAACTAACCGGAAAAAGTCGCATTGGAGTTCGTCCCCACGAATTGCGAGAAGCAGTAAAAATTTCGCGATCGCTGGATTTAAAGATTTCTGGACTCCACTTTTATCGAGGCACGGGGACAAATGCCACTGACGCATTTACGCGGGTTATCGAACCAATTTTAGCGGCAGGGGAGCAATTGCCCGATTGGAGGTATCTCGATTTTGGTGGCGGTTTTGGCTATCCTTATCATCGCGGTAAAGTTGCCTTTGATTGGCAGGTTTTCGGACGAGAAATTACCGCCGCATTGCAAAATTACCCCAAAACAATCGCGTTGATTATCGAACCGGGACGAGCCGCGATCGCGGGATGCGGAACGTTACTGACGCGGGTGGTTTCTACAAAATGGCAAGAAGAAAAACAAGTCATTGGTGTTGATACAACCATTGCTAATTTATCCGTTCCTTCGGTGTACGGCAACTACAGAGAAATTGTCTCGTTTTCTGATTCTGAAACCGATTATTTGACCGATATTTGTGGCAATACCACTTATTCCCGCGATTATTTGGGAACAAATCGCCAACTTCCCTCATTAAAACGGGGAGATATACTGGCAATTTTAGATTGTGGAGCCTACGGTTATGCTATGTCTTCCCACTTTCTTCATCGTCCTCGACCGGCGGAAGTTTTACTCGCAAATGGCGGACATCAAGCAATTCGAAAACGAGAAGATTATAACATTCTTTTAAACAATCAATTGTTTAGTTAAACTATTATTGAATTTATCAATTTAACTCGGGGTCAATTATGAAATGTATCAACTGCGGTATCGATAATAATTTGAAGGAACGCACCCAAAATCAAGGAAGATGCAAACGATGCGGTCATCAATTTGTATTCGATTCTAAAATAAAACCTGCTTTTTCAGATTTGTTCTTTAAAAATACTCTTGCTCTACTCTCTACCAAAAATAATTATTTCTTTACTCGCAAGCAGTTTTTTTATTTTCTAGAAAATGAAATTTCACAAAAATCAAGTAACAAACGCGATCGCTCTATTGACAACTTTTTTATGGTATTTGTAGCCCTCGATCTTCTTATTTATACCATTATCGTTAAAAATTTTGGAAATATTGATGTTGATTTTGAAAAATTTACCATCATTTTCTTTTGTGTATATTGGCTATCTTGGTTTCGCTTTTCTACGATTAAAAGTAATTCGGAAGAACAACTATCAAAAACTCGAAAAAAATATGCTAAACTTGTCAGAGCTCTCGGCATAATAGCCGTTTTATTTGCAATATACTGCTTTTTTAGAATTAGTTTTATTTTTTCTCTCATTATCGCTGGAATAGGTTGTTTTGTTATCTATATAGCAGGTCAGAATTTGCGAAATCAAGATAAGATATCTACTGTATTTCCTCTCCAGTCCAGAGACTTCAATCATTGGTTAGATCGCTGGAGTCAAGTCAATGGTCGATTGGAAAAATTATTACCACATTCAAGAGAAGAGAGTGCAACAACTCCGGTTAGTCCAGAAATCAGTTCTTATAGTTTCGATCGCGTTGTCATTTGCGATCGCGACGAGATCGCCCAATTTTTAATTGCGAATAATTTTCACTTTGACTATCATTGTGCGATTTTGAGCGTTACTGGATATCCACAAGCGATTTTCGATTCTCTATTAGAAATGCTCAAACGCAACCCTAATTTAACTGTTTATACCCTCCACGATGCCAGTCCCCGAGGGATAGATTTAACTTACCGCGTGCAAAACACTCCTCAATGGTTTGGCGATCTCGATGTTGCGGTTTATGACGCGGGTTTGCGTCCGAGTCATGTATTGAATGGTAAAAATTTATTCGTTCAGAATTCTAGCGCATCTCAGCAACAAGCGCGAGAAATTTCGACAGAAATTCGACAAATCCTTTCCGCAAAAGAACTGGCATGGTTAGAACAAGGAAATTTCGTGGAATTGGAATCATTTACTCCGCAAAAACTGTTAAAAATTCTTGCAAAAACGCTCGATTCTAATCAAAACCAATGGAAAAATGAAAGTAGCAGCTCGGATTACAGCGATGGCTCAACAGAGGTAATCTTTTACAGTTCTGACACCTTTGGTTAAAGGGAACGATAGGTTTGCAGCCAAATTTCTAAACTGACTAACAACCAGAGTTTAATCCCAAATCGACGATAACAGGGACTTTGAGGATTAAAAAATTCACGAATAAGTTGTTGATTTACATAGGGAGCGATCGCAGCATTTTTATTCAAAAGTAATGCTTTCGTTCGGCGCTGCCAATACCGGGAAAACCACCAGCGAACGGGGACTCGCATTCCACTTTTAGGCCGATAGATAATTGAGTCCGGTAAAATATCGGTAACAGCCGCTTTTAAAACGGCTTTTTCGTTTGCTTCAGAGAGTTTATACTCTGGAGGAATTTGCAAACTCAGCTCTACTATTCGGCGATCGAATAATGGCGATCTCCCTTCTATTCCTGCCGCCCGCGTGAGATTATTAACCTTGGTTAAAATATGATCGGCTCCTTTAAACTTGATATTGAGTAGCATGAGCCGATTTAAATATTGATTTTGCGAATCTAAATCCGTTGCGAAAACATAAGGAGTATCTTTAACGGCTTGCCAAATTTCCGGTTTTAATAATTGGGATAGATGAGGAAAACATTTTTTAAAAGAATCTAAATAAGCAGTCAGGCGATCGCGAGAATGAGCATTTAAATTATCATAAAGTTCGTATAATAACATTGGCTTATTTTTCGGTCCGCCAAAACAAGGATCGCCTCCTTCTCCATTTAAAATAACGCCAACCTCTTGTTTGGCTGCTTGTCCCAATAAATAGTTAGGAACAGTGAGGGGATCGCCGATGGGATCGTCTAAATGAGCCAGAGTAACAGGAAGATTTTTCCAGACTTCTCGCGGTTTAATTTCGAGAATATGATGTTGCGTGCCACAATATTCGGCAACTAAATTGGCAAATTCTAACTCATTGGGATAGTCCGCACCAAAATGAATGGAATAGGTATGAACGGGACGATCGTGAAATTGACAGGCTAAGGCAGTAATCGAACTCGAATCCAATCCCCCAGACAAATAAGCCCCAACGGGTTCTCCTTTGGGTAAGGATTCTTGTACGACCCGATCGAGGAGCGATCGCAATTGTTGAGCGTACCATTCTAAAGATCGATCGCGATCTCCAGTCTTCTCTTCCAGTTGCCAATACACTTGAATTTCAGGACTGTTTTTTCCTTCAGACCATCGGTGTATTGTTCCGGGACGAACTTCCCGCACATTACGCCAGAGGGTTTGCTCTCCCGGGACGAATGCACAGCAGAGATAGTCTCGCAATGCTACGAGATCCAATTCCCGAGGGTGAAAGGGTGCAAGGGTTTTTAAGCGAGGTGCAACCCAGAGAGTCGAACCGATAAAGGTATAGTAAAGCGTTCTTTCTCCAACCGGATCTCGTGCCAGCCACAATTCTCGATTTTCGCGATCCCAAACAACTAAAGCGAATGTCCCTTGCAATTGAGCGATCGCTTGAGGAATATCTCCGTAACGATTCAATAATTTGCTAAGGCGATCGCTTTTCTCATGTTGAGACTCTACGAGGGAAGGACTTTCGCCGATTACACAAAATCTCCGATCTAAACTAACTTTGGGTTCTATTTCATAAGCCGTACAAAGATCGTCCTGCCACGTCATGTCATTATTGAAAGTTATCGGCTGGCCAAACCTCACCCACCACTGAGGGGTTACTGCTGGCAAATCCACAAACTGACGATAAGCAATATTAAAATGCTGAAAAAACATCAATATAGAAAAAATTTTCAGTATTTTAACATTATTTTAACATTAGAGATTGGTTCTTTGGCTTTAATTATTGATATTTCCAGAGTTTAATGGTTTTATCTCGCGAAGCTGTAGCAATTGTTCGATTATCGGGAGCGATCGCAATGGCTTCGATTCCTGCTTCGTGATCTGCAAGTTCGTGTAATAATTGACCCGTACCGGGATGCCAAATTCGAACGATGCGATCGCTACCACCGCTAACCAATAGATTACCCTCTGAATTCATGGCTAAAGTCTCGATAGAATCTGTATGACCTTGTAATTCTCGTTGTAGTTTTCCTTGTTGTAAATCCCAAATTTTAATCGTTCGATCTTCCCCACTACTAAACAAAATACGACCGCTCGGACTCGTGACTAAAGCATTCACCGCACCGGTATGACCTTGAAGAATTTGTCGAGTTCGCGATCGATCGATCTCCCAAATTCTAATTACGCGATCCGTACCGCTTCCCATTAATAAATTGCCTTTTGGATTGAAAACTAAACTGCGGATTTCTCCTTCGCATCCCCATAATGTTTGCTTTAATTTTCGAGTATTAACATCCCATAATTTAACCGTTTTATCCGCACTACCACTGGCCAAAAGCTGACTGGATCGAGTAATCGCCAAAGTTTTAATCCAACCCGCATGCGCTTCGATTTCTGCTAGTTCCTCCTCATAATTCCAGAAGCAAATTCGGTAATCCCAGCTACAACTAATGATTAAATTTGTTTGCGGTTGAAAGACAATTGCCGTAATAATGCTAGAATGTCCCTTAAGAACTTTAAATTGGGAAGTCCCCGTGTCTGCATCCCAAAAGCGGATGACACGATCGGCTCCCCCACTGGCCAATATTTTACCGTTAGGATGAAAAGCAAGGGCGCAAACAGAGCTTGTATGCCCTTTTAAGGTGCGAAAACAAGACCAAACGGGTTGTAAGGTCTTCAGCGAAGAAAAGGCAGTTTGCGAGGGCGATCGCGATTGGATGATAGTGGGAATCAACGTTTGTCCGGCATGTAAGTCGCGGTAAATTTCATCGGCCGATTGGTAGCGATCGCCGACGGCATCCGCCAGCATTTTCTTGAAAACATCGCTTAAAACCGGTTTGACGGGATTTGCTAAATAATCTTCCCAGAGCCATCGTCCTTCGTGACTGTCAAACAAATCGAATGGATGAAAACCCGTCAGCAGATGAATGCAAATCACCCCCAAACTGTACAGATCGCTGGCATAAACGGCTTTTCCTCGCAATTGTTCCGGCGCGACGTAGGCAGCAGAACCGACCATCGTTCCCGTTTTGGCAAGGGCCGTTTTTGCCGTCACTTTTGCCGTACTAAAATCGACTAAAAATAACGTTCCTGCGGGGGTACGAATGAAATTTTGTGGATTGATATCTCGATGTACGATATGACAATCGTGGATGAATTGCAAAATCGGTAAAACTTCTTCAATTAAATTTTGAATCGTCGTTTCATCATAGATTTCTTTGGCAATATTTTGACCTTCGATAAACTCTTGCACGAGGACGGGAGAAAAATTATGAATATGAGAAGCCGTTTCAAAATAAGCGATGAGTTCGGGAATGTTGGGATGCAGTCCTAATGTTTGTAATTGCTGCGCTTCATTGCGAAAATTGGCAAGACTTTCTTTCCCATTTTTACCGGCAATTTGTTTGATAATACAATGGGATTGATGAAGGTCAATCCCTAAAAAAGTACGCCCACCTCCTCCTCTCACCATTGGTTCTAAAGCGCGATAGCGATCGCCGAGAAGAAGTTTCGAGCCACAACTCGAACAAAATTGATAATTATTGGGATTTTGCGGCTTAGGACATTGGGGATTCAAACAATAAGTCATTTGAGGAATATGAATTTTCTGTAAAGCGAATGGATTTCAATAAAGAGTTCATAAAGAAATCTGTTTTTTGCCGATAAATTTGTGATAATCGTGATTGAGGCAAGCGTTTAAGTTATCTAGGTAAGATCCATGAAAAGATTCTTGACTGTTACAGCCACCGGTATTTGCGTCGTTGCTACTCTCTTTCTGTCCTCCCCTGTCAAAGCTGCCAATTTTACCCTCTCAGAGACCAGAACTGAAGATGACCTGTTTGCCGGGGCATCTGCTTTTCCTCTGAATACTTTTACCTTCAACATCAATAGCCTTGCAAGCAATACCCTTAACTTTACATTTGAGTGGGAAAATTTGGATATTTCCGCAGGCGCTCCAGAAAGGCTGGATGTGGATTTAGTGGATCAATCGGGCAATATCATTAAAATCTTTGATGAAATCAACGTTCCCATTACCGGTGCCTTTGATTCTAGCAGAACGGAAAGTACAACTATAAATTTGGCGAGTTTGTCTGCGGGATTATTGCAGTTTCAAGTTTATGCAGACGATGTTAATGGTATCAATCAGAGTGGGTCTAACGGTTCTATGACCTTGACAATATCGGGAATTGATACGACAGAGACCGTGCCAGAACCCCCTACAATTTTGGGACTTGTCATTTTGGGAAGTGTAGGAACGCTCAAAGGTTTACTTCGTAAAAAATGCCCTCCATCGAAACAGACAATCCAGCGTTAGCCTATTTTTCGACTGTCGAATAGACTCCTCTAGAATAGTGGATTTTTAGAGAAGTTATCGATCGAACGATATATTTTGATTTTACCTGCTTGTAAAAAGTAGGTATTTTTGTGTCCTTTAATTTAATTGAACTTTATGTAAAGAAGTATTAAAGTTATTTTTTGTGAAAACAATTGTTTTTCTATTAATTGAATTCTCGTCTTTAACCTACACTCATCTTCAACCTACAAGAGTCGCACTTCCACTCAAGGTATTATACTGAATAGCTTTTTAGATAAGAAAAGATTATGAAATATTTTGCTTGATTCTCATCTCGACGGTGACTGATAAATATATTGTTCGCTGATAACCTAACCGATCGCCGAGATCCGCTAGAGTCTTGGGATAATGTGATAGTGCGATCGAGAATACACTCTATGCGGATCGAGCAGTTACAGGCATTTTTAGCGGTAGCGGATGCGGGAAACTTCGGACAGGCGGCCAAGCAGTGCGGAATTACGCAATCCACCATCAGCCGCCAAATTCAGGCATTGGAAGGCGAATTGGGCTTGCCCTTGTTTCATCGTACCGCTCGCGTTAAATTAACTGTAGCCGGAGAGCAATTGCTCTCGAGAGCCAAGCGCATTTGTTTAGAATGGGATAACGCCACGCGGGAATTAGCAGAACTGCGGGACGGCAAACAACCCGAACTTTGCGTTGCTGCCATTCATTCTGCCTGCGCCCATTACCTACCGCCCATTTTGCAACAGTTTTGCCGGGATTATCCAGAAGTACAATTGCGGGTGACTGCCTTGGGTAGCGATCGCGCCTTAAAAGTCTTGCGGGATAATTTGGTGGATGTGGCGATTGTCATGAACAATCAATTTTTAACCGCCTCTCCCGAAACCATTGTCGAACATCTTTATAACGAACCCGTACAGATTTTAATGGCTGCCAATCATCCCCTCACCCAACACGATCGCGTTCCTTGGTCGGAATTAGTGAGCTATCCGCAGGTCGTTTTTAAGGACGGATACGGCATGCAGCGCTTGGTGCAAGAACGTTTTGAAAAGTTTGGGGCAACCTTGAACGCCGTGATGGAACTCAATACCCTCGATGCCTTTCGCGGAGTCGTCCGACAGGGTAACGCGATCGCCCTGTTGCCCCAAGGCGCCCTCGTAGAGGCTCAAAACGATCCCAGTTTGGCCATCCGCAGTATTGCCTCGACTCAGGCGATCGCCGGAGGAATTGAAGACAGCAATTTAACCCGCCAAGTCGTTCTCGTCACCACTTGCGATCGCCTCCTCATTCCTCCCATTCAACATTTTTGCAATTTAGTGCGGCAAACCTTGCAAAAACAGCAAAGAAAAGAAGAAGAATATATTGCTTAGCTCTATTTCATCGTAAAAAGAAGGGGACAATAAGAAAGAATTTCCGTTATCCGTTCCCCTATGAGTAATGCTTTTCGAGAACTGCTGAAAAAAATTGGTAGCGGTCCCCATACCAGTAAAAATTTAAGCCGACAAGAGGCGGCAGAAGCAATGCGGGCGATGTTAACCCGAGAGGCAACGCCCGCCCAAATCGGTGCATTTTTAATCGCCCATCGCATCAAACGCCCCACCAGCGAAGAGTTAGCGGGAATGCTCGACACCTACGATCGCTTGGGATCCCGCTTAAAATCTCGGGGAAACGCTCCCGCCGTTACGATTATGGGAATCCCTTACGACGGGCGATCGCGCCTTGCCCCCGTTACCGTCCTCACCGCCCTGATTTTAACCGCCGCAGGAATCTCTATCATCCAACACGGCGGGGAAGTCATGCCCACAAAATACGGCATTCCCCTAGTCGAAATTTGGCAGGGGTTGGGGGTGAATTTTGCCAAACTTTCCCGCGAAAATTCCCAAATTCTCTTAGAAAAAACGGGAATGGGTTTTATTTATCTTCCCCAACATTTTCCCCTCGCCCACGAGCTAACAACCTATCGCGATCAAATTGGCAAGCGTCCCCCTTTAGCAACGGTAGAACTGATTTGGCCGCCCTATGACGGGGAATTTCACCTCGTTGCCGGATTCGTTCATCCTCCCACGGAGAAATTTATGCAAGGGGCGCTCGCATTGCGACGGGCGAAAAATTACACCTTGGTGAAGGGGTTAGAAGGAAGTTGCGATCTTCCTCGCGATCGCACGGCCATTATTTCCTATTCGCGATCCGACAATCCGGAAATTCAGCGTTTAAAACTCAATGCCAAGGATTACGATCTCGGAGGCAAAGAAGTTCCTTTGGAGTCGAAAGGGCAACTCATCAAGCAAATGCAGGAGATTCTCCACGGAAAAACCCCCGATCTATGGAAAACTGCCCTTTGGAATGGAGGATTTTATCTTTGGCGTTGCGGGATTTGTGCCGATGTCAACGCAGGATTGGCAGAAGTAGAATCTTTGTTCGCTTCAGGCAAAGTCGCTCGCAAGCTAGAGGAAATTCAAAAAGCGATCGCCTCCTTTAATTGAACAAAATGGGTTAATATTTGTTCACCGAGAATAAAACCGATCGCCTTCAGCGTGCTAGATACCAAAAGACTCCCTCGTCAAAAACGATTGACACCCCAAGAGTCCCTCGTTACCCAACATCAGGGAAATCGGCAAATTATCCGTTTAACCTCTCGCAGAGTTAATTCGCGATCGCCAACACCCCCAAAACGGAGCAATTATGGCGGTTGGAGGCTCTCTCTTTTCGTTCCCATTGCTGCGATTATCGTGGTAGCAGGGGCGGGAATTAGCGCCTTGTGGCTCTTGCAGCGCTTGCCGTGGCAAAATTGTCAAAATCTCGCGCCGATGGCTTCCGATAGCGAAAGATTCTATTGCGCTCAATTGGCAGCACAGTCAGGACGGGAGGACGATCTAATCGCAGCGATCGCCCTCGTCGAATCTTGGGATAGCGATCGCCCGCTTTATTGGGAGGTACAAAAGTTTTTGGATGGTTGGTCGGATCAATTTTGGCAGCAAGCAGAGGAGCAAATTCACCTCGGAAATTTATCGGAAGCCTTGCGCCTTGCGAGTTTGGTCTCTCCACGCAGTTCTTATCACGCCCGCGCCCGCAGCGCGATCGCCGCTTGGGAAGAAGAGTGGGCAAAAGGGGAAGAATTAACGCACGAGTTCGATCTCGCCTTGAAATCTGGAAATTGGCAGCAGTCTCTCGCGATCGCCCGTCGGTTTTCTACATTTGAGAGCAAGTATTGGCGAGAAGAAAGGGCAGATGCTCTAATGTTGCGCTTGGCACGAGGCGAAAAAATCGGCGGTATTGTTAACGAAGAGGAAGAGTTTCTCATTCCACCTTTTTCTTTGAATTCCCCCACGGTTTTCCCTTCCCAATAAGTTAGAGAATTTTTGAGCAATGCAATCTCAACCCATAAAGCCTACAGACATTTACTCGATTTTGGAGCAAACTCAATGTTTGCGAGTGGGTAATGGCAGAATCGAACCCATTTTAGAGAGTTGTTTGCACGGTTCGCCATTGCTCGTACTCATTTGGTCGCAATTGGGAGATTTTGATAGTTTAGAATATGCTTGGTGGTTGCAAAGAGAACGAGAAACCCTCCAAGCAAAAGCAATAAACCTGCGTGCAATTGGCATTGGCGATCGCGATTCGGGGGTCAAATTTTGCGAATATACGGGCTTTCCTCCCGAATGTTTATTTGTCGATCCAACAGCAGAAATTCACGCTTCCTTACAACTTTATCGGGGTCTAAATATCAATTTTCCTCTCTTGTCAGCATCGCAAAAATCGTGGTTGAATTTGATGCTCATGTGTGCGGGAATTGCCAGTCCGGGGACGTTAAAAGAAGTGTTTCGCGGTTATACGGGAGATAAAAAAGCGCCTCAATTAATTGCCGATGAAGAAGTTATTGAAGGCACGCCGTTACCGCCGATGAAAGGTTCATTTTTTAAAGCTGCTGGAGGAAATGGCTTTCAGCGTCCTTTTGAATTGGCAACTCTACGCTTGCGAAATATGACCGAAGTTTTGAGCAATTGGAAAATTTATGTCCCCGATTCATCTTATTTAACGCAACGAGGCGGTACTTTTCTCTTCGATGCTGGAGGAGAATTAATTTATGAATATCGCGATCGGGGTATTCTGGGTTTTGCTGAAAATATGAGCAATCCTTTATCTTTTCTTTCTTCGCTATAAAACTTAACTAGATTCTTTAATTATTCGTGCATACCAGTGCAAATACCAATCGGAATCTTCATCTTGTAACTCTTCTGCGATCGCTGGAATATGAAGCCAGTAAGAATGAAGAAAAAATAAGTTCAAGTCTCCGCCATCTGTAAATTCATATCGGGTCATTACAGTTTGATTTAATGGGGAAAATAGATTGCACCATTGCCGAAATTTTTGCGAATAGTTAGCTTCTTCGTAATGAGGGCAAAGGAATGAATCCGTAATCAGTTGTTCGCGATACATCAACGACCAAGGCGGATCGATCCAAATATAACCTCGATCGGCTGTTTTTGTTATTGTTTCAAACCTTAATTTGAATGAGTTACAGGCAAGGGTTCGATGACAAACTTGCCCGACTAATCTTTGCAAAATCGGCTCGTACACTTCTCGATCGCCCGCAACCTCAAGCATTTGTTCTAACCAAACTTCTCTCTCTCAAGTTTTTCAGCCAGTAGGGTGCTGTATAGTCTCCGGCATGGCTGCGGTAAAGCAACAGCGTAACGCACCAATTTTTGGACTTGCGGTGCGTTACGCTCCATGTCATTACCCTAACACACCTTACTCCTTTCATTTAATATTTGCTTTACGAACAATCTCTTAGACCTCTCCAAAAACTCAAATTTATGCAATGCCATAATATCCCTCCAATATTTATAGCGATCGCTGCTGTAGGATAGTCTATTGTCGGTCTTATAGAGATGAGTCAATTGTCAAATTTTACATTAAAGCCTAACATTAAAGAATGAGCGATCGCAATAAGGAATAATGTTAAAAACACTTTGGGCCACAGTTCGACAAGGAAAAATAGAACTCTTGGAATCTGAGGAAATTCCAGAAGGAACAAAAGTGCTGGTGACGATTCTCCCAGAAAATGAAACCGAATTTTGGTTGCAGGCAAGCCAAACATCGCTAGATTCGGTGTGGAATAATGTTGAGGATGACGTATATGCCGAGCTACTCCAAGAATGAAATTATTTTAGTTCGCTATCCATTCTCTGACCTATCGAGTTCTAAAGTGCGTCCTGCTGTTGTTGTGAATGCGCCGCATATTTCTTTAGACATTTTAATCGTACCTTTAACAAGCAAAACAACATCTTTGCTAGAAGGTGAATTTGTTCTATCTGAGTGGTTAGCAGCAGGATTAAACGTGACAACAGCAGTTAAACGAGGTGTATATACAATTCATGAGAGTTTGGTTATCCGAATAATTGGCAAACTCGCTAATAGTAATGCAGAACAACTCGATCGCGCCCTGCAAGGTTGGCTGGGATTATGAAGTAACACCACGATTACCAATTCCCTTACAATATAAAATGCAACTTTTCCAACCCAGCAGGAGAAACAGTCGTGGAGTCCCGATACAACGCAGCAGAGATAGAGCAAAAGTGGCAGCAAACTTGGGCGGAGAAGGGGATCGATCGCACCCCCGAAGACTCCGATAAGCCCAAATTTTACGCATTGTCCATGTTCCCCTATCCCTCGGGCAACCTGCACATGGGTCACGTCCGCAACTATGTCATTACCGATGTAATTGCCCGTCTCAAGCGCATGCAGGGCTATCGGGTATTGCATCCGATGGGTTGGGATGCCTTCGGACTCCCGGCGGAAAATGCAGCGATCGATCGCGGTATTCCCCCCAGTAAATGGACGTATGAGAATATCGCCCAAATGCGGGAACAACTCAAAACCCTCGGGCTTTCCCTCGACTGGGATCGAGAAGTGACGACTTGTTCCCCGGACTATTACAAGTGGACGCAATGGATCTTTTTGCAATTCTACGAAGCGGGTTTGGCCTATCAAAGAGAAGCGGCGGTGAATTGGGATCCGGTTGACCAAACTGTATTAGCCAACGAACAGGTAGATAGTGAAGGGCGATCGTGGCGATCGGGGGCAAAAGTCGAACGTAAAATGTTGCGTCAGTGGTTCTTAAAAATTACTGAATACGCGGATGAATTACTCGCCGATTTGAGTCAATTAAAAGGCTGGCCGGACAAAGTTAAAACCTTACAAACCAATTGGATTGGAAAATCCGTCGGCGCGCGAGTAGAATTTACAACAGAAGAAGGGGACAGCATTCCCGTATTTACCACGCGACCGGATACCCTTTGGGGCGCAACATTTATGGTGCTTTCTCCGGAGCATTCTCTCGTCTCTAAATTAACGACATCCGCGCAAAAAGAAGCCGTAGAAACCTATCAAAAAGAAGCTGCCAATAAAAGCGAAATCGATCGCACGGACGACACGAAAGAAAAAACGGGAGTGTTTACAGGTAGTTATGCCATCAATCCAGTTAATAATGCTAAAATCCCGATTTGGATTGCCGACTATGTTTTAATGGGTTATGGAACCGGGGCAATTATGGCAGTTCCCGCCCACGACCAGCGAGATTTTGAGTTTGCGACTCGGTTTAATTTAGACATTAAACAAGTTGTATTTTCAGCCGACGATCCCTCCCTTACTCCCCTTATTAAGGAGGAAGCCGAAGGCGAGGGGATCGAGAATAATATAGAACCATTAACAGAAGCCTTCGCAGATAATCAAACGGGAATTCTCAACAATTCCGATATCTTGAATGGGTTAACCGTACCCGATGCTAAAAAGCGAGTTATCGAATATTTAGAAGAGAAAAAAATCGGCACCGCACAGGAAAATTATCGTCTCCGAGATTGGTTGATTTCCCGTCAGCGTTATTGGGGAGTTCCCATCCCAATTATTCATTGTCCCAGTTGCGGCGCAGTTCCGGTTCCCGATGCAGATTTACCCGTTAAATTACCCGATGATGTTGCCTTTAGCGGACGCGGTCCTTCGCCTTTAGCAAAGATGGACAATTGGGTCAATGTTAAATGTCCCAGTTGTAACGAAGATGCGAAACGAGAAACCGATACGATGGATACGTTTATCGATTCTTCGTGGTATTTCTTGCGCTACACGGACGCAAAAAATGAGGGTGAAGCATTCAAACAAGAGAAGGTAAATGATTGGATGGCAGTGGATCAATACGTCGGTGGGATCGAACACGCAATCTTACATTTACTGTATTCTCGTTTCTTTACTAAAGTGTTGCGCGATCGCGGTTTATTAAACTTTGACGAACCTTTCCAAAAACTGTTAACGCAAGGGATGGTGCAAGGGATTACCTATAAGAATCCTAAAACTGATAAATACGTCCCTTCTGCCCATGTTAAAGCGAATAATCTCACGACAGCATATCATCGCATGGTGGGAGAAAATGCGATCGAAGAAATCACATTCCAAAACCCCAATACGGGGCAATATATTCAATACGTCCCCCCGAAAACATCTGGGAAAAAAGCCGACAAAGAAAAAATCGATCTCAAAGATCCCAAAGATCCGCAAACCGGAGAATCTTTACAAATGTTCCCCGATCCCGATACGGGAGAACCGTTAAAAGTCTTCTTTGAGAAGATGTCTAAATCAAAATATAACGGGGTCGATCCCAAGGATGTTTTAGACAAATACGGTGCGGATACGGCGCGGATGTTTATTTTATTTAAAGCCCCACCCGAAAAAGATTTAGAATGGGATGATGCGGATGTTGAAGGACAATATCGCTTCTTAAATCGCGTTTGGCGTTTGGTGGATGAATCTGCTACGAAGAAAGCGAGTTCTCAAAAGAAAAAGGAACTTTCTAAAGCCGAGAAAGATTTGCGCCGTGCCATTCATACGGCAATTAAAGAAATCTCGGAAGATTTAGAGGGAGACTATCAATTTAACACGGCGGTTTCTGAGTTGATGAAACTCAGTAATGCCTTAAATGATGCCAAGTGCAAAGATTCTCCCATTTATCGAGAAGGAATCGAAACTTTACTCATTTTACTCGCTCCCTTTTCCCCCCACATGGCTGAGGAATTATGGCAGAAAATCGACGGTAAAGATTCCATTCACCAACAAGCATGGAAACAACACGATCCGGCAGCTTTAGAAGTCGATGAAATTGCCTTAGTGGTGCAAGTCATGGGCAAAAAACGGGCAGTAATTCAAGTGCCTGCGGGTGCAACAAAAGCAGAATTAGAAGCCTTTGCTAAAGACTCGGATAAAGTGAAACCTTATTTAGAAGGGAAGGAAATTAAGAAAGCGATCGTCGTTCCCGGTAAATTGGTTAATTTTGTTTTGGGTAAGTAAAATACACTCTTTTCTATCATGTCTAAATTAGTGCGCTTGCAGGTTAAAAATTATCGTTCTCTTGCCGATCTATCTTTTGAAGTCGGTGCGATTAATGTTTTTTTCGGACCTAATGGATCGGGAAAATCTGCCATTCTTGACGTGCTGCGATTTCTGAAAGATTGTGCGGTAAGGAGTGTTGATTATGCTGCATCTCAACGCGATCGCGGTGTCGGTTTACTGTGGAATGGTGCAGAGAAAGGAGACAAAACATCTATTTCGTTAGAAATGCTACAAGCAAAATACGATCTTTCTTTAGGATATTCTTCAGGAAGAATCGACCCTTTTGTCGGTGAAAATTTATATACTATCAACACCAATCAGCTTAATCTGATTTCCCGTACAGTTAGCAGTATACAAGCTAAAATTTGGAATTTCAAAGAGAATAATTATGAGGAAATCGATCTTTTCGATCCTGAAAAACTAGCCTTGATAACACATATTAGTATTGAAGGTCTTGATGAAATATCTTATGAAATATATAAATGCCTTCGCTTATTAAGGTTTTATAGCGCTCGAGAAATCAATTTGAATAGACTCAAGAAACGAGGTTCTGAGTCTAGCTCAACTTTTGAACTTAATGAAAACTGTGAAAATCTGTGGTCAGTTTTAAGAAATTTACACGATCGCCAAGCGATCGACCATCGATATAATACAATTATACAGTTCATGCGAGAAACATTTCCTTCTTTTGAAAATATCTTTTTTGAGCAAACAAGCCCTAGTAGCGTTTATGCTTATTTAATTGACAAAAAAATCAACAAACCAATTCCTATTTCCGGGATTTCAGATGGCCATTTACAAATGCTGATTAATTTGACTGCTTTGTTTTCCGAACAACTCGACGATGATAGTTCTTCCATCATTTTGTTAGATGAGCCAGATATTTCTTTACATCCTTGGGCATTAAATGTTCTTGCGAAAGCAGTAAAACTAGCAATACAAAAATGGAATCATCAAGTTTTTATTGCAACACATTCTCCTGCGTTAATCAGCGAATTTGAAAATAAGGATATCATTAGCACTTCACGTGATGACGAAGGAAAAACCAAACTAATGAGAGTTAGCGATATAAAAGATATACAAGATTTGTTAGAACAATATGAAACAGGGGCACTTTATATGTCTGAAATGGTTGCTCCTCAAGGAGAATCACCTATTTATGAGGTCATTGAATGAATAATGAATCTTGTCCTTTTTTCTATTTTGGTTTACTCGTAACTGGAAAGAGTGAAGAAAGTTATCTCCCTAATCTTTTTCTATCTCTAATGAGATTAGGAATTTGCACATTTCAAACCATTAGAAAAATAGAACAACTCGATCCAATTTCAAGCCCCAAGAAACTTCGACGTAAAGAAAATGGAAAAGGTATTCCAGATCGCGATGCACAACGAATTGGATTTCCAGCGAGACAATATTTGCAAAAACCCTGCTCTTTTGTGCTGTTAATTGATGATTTAGAAGACGATCGCAAGGAAAAAATAGAGCAAGTTTTTCAACTATATCGAAAGATATTGGATGAAATACTAAAACAAGATAAAGATCGTGCTTCTGTCCATTTTCTAGTGAATATGTTAGAAGCGTATTATTTTGCCGATACTACAGCAACGAACGGAGTATTAGGAACTTCTCTCGAGGATTATGAGGGAGATGTAGAAGAAATTCGACATCCCAAAAATGACTTAAATAAAAAAGTCAAGGAATTAGATAAAAATCGGAAGTTCAAAGAAAAAGAAGATGGAGGAAAAATATTAGAACTTCTAAATGTTGAGAAAATATTATCAAATCCCGAAACTTGTGCATCTTTAAGAACAATTTTTGCTTGGTGCATGCAGCGAATGGGGCAGGAATTTGGCGATCGCTATCAACTCAAAACCGGAAAACTCAACGAAATCACCAAAACACAGATATGATAAAAGCGATCGCCCTACAAACTACAAACTTAATTGTTATTTTATCAACAGTCTTTCACGCAAATTCTTTATTGAATCAATATGTCTATCCATACCGGTTTAAGTGAAGCCGAAGCGATCGCCCTTCGCAAAGCAGGCCGAGGAAATAATATTTCCCTCACCACCAGTCGCTCTTATTTACAAATTCTACAAGAAAATCTTTTTACTTTTATTAATACTGTCTTTTTTACCCTCAGTATTTTCTTGATCTTTCTCGGACGAGTTGGCGATGCTTTGCTGGTGGGTGTTGTTATTTTAGGTGGCGTAATTGTTAATGTTTTACAAGAAGTTTGGGCAAAACGAAAACTCGATCGCATTGCCTTATTAACCCGACCGCGAGCGACAGTAATTCGCGAAGGAAAGGAACGAAATATCGATCCGAAAGAGATTGTTTTAGGCGATATTCTCGTTTTAGAAACCGGCGATCAAATTGTCGTCGATGGGAAAATTATCGGCGAAGCTAATGTTGAGGTCGATGAGTCTTTATTGACAGGAGAATCTGATGCGATCGCCAAAGAAAAAGGCGATATAGTTTACTCGGGCAGCATTTGTACGAGCGGGCGTACTTATTATCGAGTCACCCAAGTTGGCAAAGCGAGTTTTGCCTATCAAATTACTGCAAAAGCCAGAGAATTTCGTAAAATTTACACGCCTCTGCAATTAGAAATTAACTTAGTTATTCGTATCTTTCTCTTACTGGCAACTTTCTTATGGATCTTAGTCGGGGTTTCGGTTTGGACGGGGTTTTTAACCTTTCGAGATGGGGTGCAAAGAGCCGCAGTCATTGCCGGATTAGTGCCGAGCGGTTTATATTTATCCATTACCCTTGCCTATGCTTTGGGAGCCGTGCGAATGGTCGGTCAAGAGGTTCTCATTCAACAAGCAAATGCTGTCGAATCTTTGAGTAACGTCGATGTTCTTTGCTTGGATAAAACGGGAACTTTAACCACAAATCGCATTCATTTAAATGCGCTTCATCCTATCGATCGCTCTGAAAAAGAATTGGCAGAAATTTTAGGGGATTATGTTTTTAATAGTACGACACAAAATAAAACCAGCGAAGCGATCGCAGAAGTTTATCCCGGAACAAAACAACCCGTAACTTGGGAAATTTCCTTTTCTTCAACCCGAAAATGGAGCGCGATCGCTTTTGCAAACGAGTTAAGAGCGGGAACTTATCTTTTTGGCGCACCGGAAATGTTGAGCGATCGCATTGCTTTAAATGAAGCCAATCGAGAAACGATTAACACCTTAACCAAACAAGGATTGCGCGTACTTCTTCTCATTCATCACCCCGATATTTTTCCCAAGGAAACAATCTCAAATCTTCTGGTTTCTCCATCCGGACTGCCCAAATTTACACCCCTCGGAATCATCAGTTTTAGTGACGAATTGCGCCATGATGCCAAAGAAACTCTTACGGGTTTTGCCAATGCCGGCATTCATTTAAAAATTATTTCTGGCGATAATCCCGATACGGTTGCCGCCCTTGCGATACAGGTGGGATTAGGAGAAGAAATCCCCATTATTTCAGGGGTAGAATTAGCAAAAATGGACGATTCTGAATTTGCTCGTGCTGCTAAAGAATACAAAATTTTTGGTCGCATCACACCAGAACAAAAAGCAAAATTAGTGGAAAGTCTGCGACAGGACGATCGTTATGTTGCCGCAATGGGAGATGGAGTCAATGATGTTTTGGCATTAAAAAAAGCAAATTTAGGAATTGCGATGGAAAGCGGCAGTAAGGCAACCAGAAATGCAGCCGATATCGTTCTCTTAAAAGATTCTTTTGCTTCTCTTCCCCATACTTTTCTCGAAGGTCAGCGCATTCGCAACGGCATCCAAGACGTGTTGAAATTATTTATGGTGCGAGTGTTCGTCGTCACTTTAATTATTTTTGCCACGGGACAGGTTTTAGGGACGTTTCCCATGCTCAATAAACATAGTGCTGTCGTGACGATTATCGCCGTCGGATTGCCCACGGGATTTATCCCAATTTGGGCGAAAACAGGACAATTTCCCCAAGGTAGTATCGTGCGATCGTTATTGCATTTTACCCTTCCCGCGACTTTAAGCATGACTTTAACGGGATTGGGAGTCTATTTGGGCTACTTGGTCAAAAGTCTCTGGGAAGCAACCGATAGCGAGGTGATGACTTCTTTAGCGTTGGGGTTGTCGGGATCGTCGAGCTTGAGTTTGTGTAACGCCATCGTCAGTTTGCAAGGTGCCTTGTTGAGCGATCGCCTCCTCGCCATTCCTCGCAGTGCTTTGGTGACGATTTTAGTTTGGTGCGGATTATTATTAGTTCCCTTTCTCAAACCGCCAACAACGGCATGGGTGGGAGGAGAACCCCTCTCCCGAGATTGGCGCTATACCGGAGTAGCGATCGCCCTCATCGGTTTATATTGTTGCTTGCTCGCCATTCCCGTCACGCGCCACTTTTTTGAACTATCGTTGTTGAGTTGGCTCGATTATTGTCTTCTCGGTTTAATTGCCTTGGGATGGTGTTTGAGCTTGCGTTATTTATGGCGGCAAAAATTATTAGATCGCTTTTTAGGGGTTAAATTAAAATAAAAATGAAATTCGATTCTCAAAAGATCTAACGGGTGTTAAACTTTTAGCCATCAAATGCCCTCTCATCAATTTTCTCGGATGGATAATTTTTTTTCTCCACCTCACTACAGTTTCGAGAGGCAATTTCTCCTCGCACTTTTAGCTCAATATTTTGTTTGGAGTGAATAATGACCAGTTCCCTAACCACTACATCGTCCCCTCAAACTGAAAATCAATCGAGTTTCCCCATCTTTCTACTGCTGCTTAAAACGTTTCAATCTTTAGGCGTATCGGCTTTAGTATTTTGCAGTATCGCTGCTTTTGTCATGCCGGGACAATTTCAGCGCTTTCTTGTTTATGATGCTGCTTTATTTGCCGGTTTAATCTTCTTATTTCTCCTCAACGGTCAACTGGACAATTTTGCCAAGGGAATTAAAGCCGATCTCAAACGCAAAGCAGGAATTTACGCTAAATTACTCCCTCAAAAAGATACTGGGGTCGCGTCTGATGCGTTTAAAGATTGTATGGAGTCTCGAGAAAAAGCCTTGGAATACTGTCAAGAGTTAATCGACGACTACAAAAAAGTTCGCAAAACTTCCCGAAACTACTACTATATCTTCCAAATTTCCACAATTATTTTATCGGGCGTGACTCCCATTCTCGTCTTGGTAGACAAGCAAGAATCGATTCCGTATTTGCGTTGGTTGCCCGTGATTTTTCCCGCTCTCGCGGCGATCGTCACCAGTATTGCGACTTCTTTTCCCTTTCAAGAACGTTGGGTTAATGCCAATCGTACGGTTGAAAAATTAGAGGCCGAACAAGAAAAATTTGTACTGGGAGTGACGGAACCCTATCGAGCTTTTAATTTGGTTGAAGATGATACGGCAAGACTCAGAAAAGTCAAAGTCGCCATTGAAAATTTTATTGTTGCCGTCAATCAAGTTCACCTGCAACAATTGGATTCCAGTGCAGGCAATAAAGATAAAGAAGAAGGACCTGCCGGCGATCGCAATGAATAAATCTTTTAGGGACGTAAAATTTTACGTCCCTAAAATCAATCAATGAGTTGATTGAGAATATCAAACCGAAAATTATCGAGCAAACTGGCAATTTTTTGACGTAAAATATCGTCTGTGCTGGGGATTTCTTGAAGGAGTTTTCGCAATCTCGATCGATCGATTTTGCGAGTTGCATCGCTAAACTGTTGCAGCCATTGAGCTGACATGATTGCTAATTCTTCTCGGGTGAGATCGTCTAATAAAGGTTCTACTTCTTCTAAAGAAATTCCAGAGCGATCGCGAGACAATACCCCGAGATGATGTGCCAATTTTTCTAAAACGACCTCTTCTCGAAAAGGTTTGCTGATAAAATCTTGACAGCCGATTGCCATTGCTTCTTGCCATTCTTCCTCAGAAGCACTACCAGTGAGAGCGATGGCGATCGTGGTTTGATTCATGGTTGCTGTTTTGATTGTTTCGAGCAATCCCATGCGATCGAGCTTGGGAAGATGCAGATCGAGTAAAATAAGATGGGGTTGCCAGTAATGCCACAACTGCAAGCATTTTTGCCCTTCATTCGTACTTTCAACACTAAACCCCAAAGGCTCGAGTATTTCTAATAAAGATTGACAATTTTCCGATCTCCGATCTGCTATTAATAAGCGATATTCAATAGGATCGAGAGGAAATAGTTCTTTTATTCTTGTATCGTTGTCAAGGTAGATAACTTTCGAGGACTGCAAACAAACAGGAATCTCAAAGGAAAAAATCGTTCCTTTGTTTAAGGTACTCGTAACTTTGATTTCTCCCCCCAGTAAACGAACAAATTCTTGGCAAAGAAATAAACCCAATCCCGTCCCTTTTTCTGGAAATCGAGAATATTTTTTTTGAGAAAATAATTGAAATAAAGATTCTATTTTATGGGTTGATATTCCTTGACCCGTATCTTCTATAGAAAAAGATATTCGCAACGAAGGTTCGCGATCGTCCTTGGAATGTGAAGGAGATACAGGAGCAACTTGCAAGCGAACGTAACCGCGATCGGTAAAAGAGATAGCATTATCGAGTAAATTGATTAAAACTTGTCGTAATTTGCGTTCGTCAGTTTGAATGGCTTGGGGTATCTCTTCTGTTAATGCAAGCTCTAGAGTTAATCCTTTTTGAGCGGCTTTCGGACGAAATAGATTGATTATTGTTGGGAGAAAATAATTTAGATCGAACCAATTTTTTCGCAGGATCGCTTGACTGTTATCCAGTTGAGCAATTGAGAGGATATTATTGATTAAATCTAATAAATGTTCGCTATTTTCATGAATAATTTTTAACTTTTCTTGGAGATCGGCACTCGAGGAGCGATCGCCGTATAATATTTGCGTAAATCCTAAAATTGCATTGAGGGGCGTTCGCAATTCGTGGCTCATTTTAGCAAGAAATTCGCTTTTCGTTCGAGCTGCTGATTCGGCTGAGTGTAAGGCTTGCTGTAGTACGGCTTCTGTTTCTTGGAGATCGAAAATTTTTTGCTCTAATAAAGCATTTGTCGCTTTGAGTTGTGCGGTACGTTCTTCGACAGTTTTTTCGAGATTACTTTGGGTTTCTCGTAAAGTGATTTCAACAGTTTGACGATAGTGAATTTCGGTTTGCAGTTTTTGATTTTGTTCGCTTAATTGTTGTTGTAAATTTTGGATTTTTAAATGAGTTTTAATGCGAATGAGTGCTTCGTCTAACTGAAAGGGTTTGGTAATATAATCAATGCCACCCACTTCAAAACCTTTAATCTTATCTTCAATAGAATTAAGACCCGTCATAAAGATAACAGGGATTTCGATAAGCAAAGGATTTTGCTTGATGCGACGACAAGTTTCAAAACCATCAATTCCCGGTAACATGACATCTAAAAGAATCAAATCGGGAGGAGAATACTCCGCTGTTTTAATGGCAACTTCTCCATTTGTAGAAAGTCTAACTTTAAAACCCTCTTTTGTTAACAAATTTCTGAGGAGTTTTAAATTCTGGG
Source organism: Cyanobacteria bacterium SBLK (assembly GCA_017746715.1). Lineage (GTDB taxonomy): Bacteria > Cyanobacteriota > Cyanobacteriia > Cyanobacteriales > Spirulinaceae > CCY15215. Next base: position 65,967 of record JAGHZQ010000099.1, on the reverse strand, counting down.
GGCGATCGTCAATAACGAGAATATTTTCTCGTTCGAGCTTCTTCATTGTACTTGGCAATCAATCTAACTTTAATTAGAAAACAAATTTTAGATGCAGAGGGAGATCGCTTTTCGGACTTATTTGGCCTGCGCTAAGCGTGCAATAGCAGCACGGGTTTTGGCAATTGCTTCTTCAGGAGAAACAGCGAACATCAGACGATCGCCAGCCAAATCGGTAAAAAAATGGCGACTTCTTCGATCGCTCAATAAAATCGTCGGTGTCTGACTTTTGAGAGCGAGGGCAACCTCGGACGCCGTTCCCAATCCCATCCCGCAAGCAATAATGACATGGCTGGAAAGGATATTAATATTATTGCGGGCATTTCCCATATCTGTCACGATCGCGAGATCGACGGCTGCCGATATCCCTTGGCGATCGCGTCCGGGTAAAATGCCAATGGTTAAACCATTCCCAGACTGTGCCCCTTGGCTGGCGGCTTCCATCACCCCTCGATTGCGTCCTCCCGTTAAGAGAACCCAACCCGATCGGGCAATTCGCCATCCCAATTCATAGGCGCGATCGCACTCTGTTGGAGTCGCATTTTCTCCAGGCCCCATCACCCCAATAATAGTTCGACTCATTTGTTTGTCGTGAAACGGATATCTGTTGTGGAACGGGCATCCTGCCCGTATCAGACTTAAATAATCACAATCCAACAATCATACCCAGTAACAGAATAAACCCAAAAACGACATTTTGCCGAAAAATTAAACCATAGATAGGTTTGGGTAAATTTTCCCGACAGAGTTGAAGATACTGCCACAACCAACCCGCGATCGCCACCAGCCACGCCAGCCAAAATCCCGTTTTGAGATTGAGGATGAGACCGAGATCCGCTAAAAATCCGGCAGTCCCGAGGAAAAACAATCCCACTGCAAGAGGAGTACGAGAACCAAAAAATAAAGCCGAAGAGTTCACGCCAATTTTGGCATCATCCTCGCGATCGCTCATAGCGTAGACGGTATCGAATCCCAAGGTCCACAACACCACGGCCGTCCACAAAAATAATGTTGGTGTTTCTACCGTTCCCGTCACCGCACTCCAACTGATGAGAACGGCAAAGCCCCAAGCTAGGGCGAGAACCAATTGGGGAACTGGAAAAAAACGCTTGGCGAGAGGATAGGCAATAATAACGGGAACGGCTGCCACGCAAAGGGCAAAAGTGAAGGGATTGAGATAAAACGCCAAGACAGCCGCGCATCCGAGGGCGACGAGACTCACGATAATTCCCGTTTTCACCGAGAGAGCGCGGGATGCAAGGGGGCGATCGCTCGTGCGTTCGACTTGGGGATCGATATCGCGATCCCAGAGATCGTTAATAACGCATCCCGCCCCACTGGTCGCCAAACTGCCTAAAATAATAACCAGCACGAGGGGAATCGGCGGCAATCCCCGGGCCGCCAGAAAAACAGCCCAAAGTGCGGGAATCATAAGAATGAGCCGTCCTGCGGGTTTATCCCACCGCAAGAGACGCAGAATGGTTTTAATGGTCGGTTCGCCGACAGATTGAGAGGGGGTTGTCATCCGTGTTTAGATAGCTAGATAGGTCTTTTTTTGAATTTAACGCGATTTCCGGATCGACGGGATCGGGGTAGGAATTTTCAGTTTGAAAGTCATTGAAAAGGTTATGACGAACGCAATTGCTGCAGTGCAAAATCGGATGGGATTGTTTCGGGCAAACCCGTCAGACAAGATTACTTTGGGGGCGATCGATATCGGCACGAACTCAATTCACATGGTCATTGTCGAAATCGATCCCCAACTGGCAACTTTTACCATTATTGCCAAAGAGAAAGATACCGTGCGTTTGGGGGAAAGCGATCGCCAAACGGGGAAATTGACCCCAGAGGCCATTGCTCGCGCTCTAGGAGCGCTACAGAGGTGTTTGGTGCTATCTGAGAGCTTCAATGTTCACCATCTTTTTGCGGTCGCCACCAGTGCTGTGCGAGAAGCGCCCAATGGCTCGGCATTTCTCAAACAAATTTACGATGAATTGGGATTGCACGTTAATTTGATTTCCGGACAAGAGGAAGCGCGGCGCATTTATCTCGGGGTTTTATCGGGGATGGAGTTCGATCGCCACCCTCACATCATTATCGATATCGGCGGCGGTTCTACAGAACTGATCCTCGCCGATCGCCAAGAAGCGCGCTTTTTAAGCAGTACTAAGGTGGGGGCGGTTCGCTTGACTCGAAGTTTTGTGACGAGCGATCCTATCGACCCGGCAGAGTTAACTTATTTGCGGGCTTACGTACGGGGAATGTTAGAGCGTCCGGTGGAGAATATTCGCGATCGCCTAACTGAGAGGGAACGAGCAAAAATGGTGGGAACCTCGGGAACGATTGAAACTCTTGCCATTCTGCTAGCCCGGGAAACCTTAGAGGTGGAACCCAATCCCCTAACGGGATATCGAGTAAGTTTATCGGCATTGGACAAATTGACAGAACGCTTGGCCGGCATGAATTATGAAGAACGCTTGCAGGTGGACGGACTGGCGGAAAAACGTGCGGAAATCATCGTTCCGGGAGCGATCGTGCTTGTAGAAGCGATGAAGATGTTGGAGATGGATGCGATCGTTTTGTGCGAGCGAGCTTTACGAGAAGGGATGATAGTCGATTGGATGCTGCAACAGGGTTTTATTGCCAATCCTTTTCGCTATCAAAGTGAAGTCCGCGAGCGCTGCGTTCGCAAGCTCGCTCGCAAATATCAAGTGAATATTCCTTATAGCGAACGAACGGCAAATTTTTCCTTGAGTCTATTCGACCAATTGCAGGGAAAGTTACATTTTTGGACGGAGATGGAACGGGAATTATTATGGGCGGCGACAATGCTACATAATAGCGGTATTTATGTTTCCCATGCCTCTCATCACAAGCATTCCTATTATCTCATTCGCAACGGAGAACTCTTGGGCTATACGGAAGCAGAGTTAGAAATTATTGCCAATATTGCTCGCTACCATCGCAAAAGCAAGCCGAAAAAGAAACACGCCAATTATCAAAATTTAGCCGATAAGCACGATCGCCAAATTGTCAGTCAGTTAAGCGCGATTTTACGCTTGGCCATTGCTCTCGATCGCCGGCAAATTGGGGCGGTTGCCAAGGTAGAATCTCAATATTACAGCGATCGCCAACGTTTGGAATTGCATCTTACTCCCGCCTTTACTGGAGATAATTGCGAGTTGGAGTTATGGAATTTGGACTACAAAAAAGAAGTTTTTGAGGAGGAATTTGGCGTAAAGGTTGAGGCATTGTTACACAAATAGCCCAGTCGATTTAAGATTTTACCGATCGTGCAAAAAACAGAATATTAATCATGAAAACGCTAGTTTTAATGACAGGAATCCTGCTCCTCAATGCCTCATGGTACGGACGAAAACCAGTCAAGTCCATGCCTACCGTATCTGAGAATGGTGAAATAATCCACAGCAATACAACAATTGTTAGAGGTACAATTATCAAAAAGGACTTTCCTGACAAAGGCTTACGGAACTTGGGTTGGACCGAATTGCATTTCCAGATTGCAGGGGAAGATTATTTAATCAAATTCTGCGACAGCAATGTGAGTCGGGATGAGTTGGAACGCCATGTTGATTTTCCGGCTGTATCAGATCCAATGGAAGATAATGAAATAACCCTCGAAGTAGAAATACACGATGGAGCGCTAGATATATGCCACACTCAAATATTACAGAGTATATCTGAAGGACTCTTTACCCGAGTGGACTTTTTGGAACCACGACAAACTAGATACGGACAGTACGTTATTATTCATAGAATTATAGAATCGCAAATGGAAGATTAGGTGGCAATAAGAGAGGGATTGTGGATATGTTATGACGAGCGCGGTCAGTTGCCACAAAGTCGAGTCGGACGTTACGTTGTTATTTATGAGATTGTAGAATCGCAAACGAGAGATTAGGTCGCGATCGCGGGTGATGGGTTGGAAGTTTATGATTTTCCGGATTTCTCTTTGGTGGGAGAGTCAAGAGAAATAATGCCAACTTGCGATCGCGATCGCTGATTTGGGTCGGCGATTGAGTATATTAGAGTGCAATTGTGTTGCAAACTATTTCGAGTTGCAAACCAGTATTCTAGTTTCAGGGTTTATTCTTTCGGGGAAATGTTGGCTACTGTTAGCCGATCGCGCTGAATTCCCAAGCGCATCTACAAGGGGAATTTTTAGGGGAGTCGCGATCGCTTGCAAAAGTGGGTAAAAAATACACTATTCTCTCGAGTACGGACGTAGCATGCTACGTCCCTATGGTGCTTATATGGGGGTGTGTTTCTGTATCGTCCAACAGGAAATCACAAAAGGAAAATTTATGAAAGCGATCGTTTGGGGATTGGATTATATCGGTATCACCGTTGCTGCGGGTTTGGCCGAGTTGGGACACGATGTTATCGCCATTGATAAAACGCCTCCCAAAATCAAGGCAATCAATAATCATAAAAGTCCTATCAAAGAACCCGGATTGGATAAAATGGTTCAAAAGACCGTACAAGCAGGTTTTTTGTGGGGTAGGGTAGAAGGCAAAGATGATGTCAAAGATGCCGATATTTCCTTAATTTGTGCGGAAATTCCCATCAATCGTAAAGGACAACCCCTCCTCAAATATGTTGAAGGCATGGCAGCGGAAATTTCTCGAGGGTTGCGGGAGTCGGAAAAATATCACGTTGTCGTTCTGCAAAGTGCGGTTCTACCCGGTATTACTCGCAATACGCTCATTCCTCTGTTGGAAAAATACTCGCAAAAAAAAGTCGGGCGAGATTTTGGCGTAGCGGTAAATCCTCTCTTTCTACGAGAAACGACGGCGATCGCGGACTTTTTCGCTCCACCTTATATTGTTATTGGCGAAGAAGACAAGCGATCGGGAAATATTCTCGAACGATTGTATCGCGATATTCCCGCGAAAATTTACCGCACGGACATCGAAACCGCAGAGACCTTAAAAATGTCCGCGAATGCGTTTGAAACGCTTAAAATCGGCTTTACTAACGAGATCGGACGCTTCTGCGATCGTTCAAATATCAACGCGAATCAAGTCATGGATTTGCTGTGGGAGAATAGTCAATTATCCACTCCGTTACAACCCGGTTTCGCCTTTGGGGAATCTTATCAAGGGAAAAATTTGCGATCGCTGCTCTCTCAAACTGAAAAATTCAACCTGAATTTACCGATTTTAAATTCTATTTTACCGAGCAATCGGGAACAAATTAATTATATTGTTGCTAAAGTTCGACAGTTGGGTGTTAAAAGTGTAACGGTTTTAGGGTTAACCAAGCAACCTAAAATGCAGGATTTTTCAGAAACTCCCGTGATTCCCTTATTGCAACAATTATGCCAAGAAAATTTAGAATTGCGCGTTTTCGATCCCGACCTTCACCTCAGTACGCTTTCAGGAAATAATCGCGATTATATTACCCGCAATTTACCTCAACTGGGGAAAATTTATTCGCGATCGCTCGATGATGCGGTTTTGGGTTGCGATTTGGTTATTGTCGTTCACGATCGCCCCATTTTTCAGGCGACGATTAAAGCGCTATCCGATACCGTAAAAGTTCTCGATTTTAGCGATCGCGATTCTTCTAAAACTCAACAAAAAGTTCATCCACTTCACGATACTCAGACTACAGATGTGGCATAAATATGCAAAATGCTTCTCAATTTTTCGAAATACATCAAAACAGATCAAAACTCCAGAATGAGGCATTATTTTTCCTTCCATTCATCGGGAATTTTTGCGACTCGTTCTCGACCCGTGGGAACATGGATGGTTTTCTCTAAAGATCTGACCTTCAGCGTACCATTAAAATAAGCGTAAAGGCGAGCGATTGCTTCATCCACATATTTTCCTTCTCGTTCGCATCCCACAGCTTTGCGATCGTGTATTAAAGCGGCAATAATAGAAGAGCCAACCCCCATATAAGGATCGAAAATCCAATCTCCTTCATTTGTTAATGCGAGAATACAGCGTTCTACTAACTCAACTGGATACTGACAGGGATGAATGGTTTTTTCGGGATGTTTTGCTTTCACATTGGGAATGTCCCAAACTTCTTGTTCCCAATCTTGCCAAATAATTTCCCAATAATCCGAAGGATTTTTACCTTTTGGATTTTCCGATGGCTTGTTTTTATTAATTCCTTTGTAATAGCGTTTCCCCGGATATTTTGAAGGCACTCTAACATTATCTAAATTAAAAGTATAATCTTTACTTTTTGTCAGCCATAAAATCGTTTCATAGCGTCCGGAAAATCGTTTTGAAGCATGCAAACCATGTCCAAATCGCCAAATAATCCGATTGCGAAGGTAAAAATCAAACCTCTTAAAAATATCATAATCGTTGACTTTCATTCCATGCAACAAAAATAATCCCACTTCCAAAACTTATTGTAAGAACTAAACTAGATGGATTTCCTTCTGTTAAGAATAAGAAAATCAGTAATCCAATACCTACAAAAACTATTTGTCTAACAAGAGAAACCAAACTAGATTTTGCTTCTTGATATAAACTACGTTTATGGTTGTTTCGAGCCACTTTTACCACCCCCTTTTTTTTGCCGCAATCCGCTAATATCTGCTAAAAATCGCCCCAGAATTCGACCTGCGAGAACAATCCAAAGTAAAAAATTTGAACTCACAATAACAAAACAAGCATAGCGGTTGGGACTTAGTACATTTTCTTGCAGGCAAACATCAAACCCGGAAAAATCTTTCCCTAAAACCCATTGACCGATCGCACTGGGAATCTGGAGAATGAAACTAAGGGCGATCGCATCTTGAACGGTCAGATAAAGCGTTCGCCACAGTTCCCCCATTATACGCTCTCCAATCAGATCGAGGGGCTCAAAAATATTCTCTAAAACCTTTTCCGTGCGTTTTCCCCATGTTGTTTTGATAGTCTGCGGTTTTTGAGGAGAAGGGGTTTGAGGTGGTGGTTTTTGAGGAGACTGACTCATCGAGCAATTTAGGCATTCTCTGGACTATGGAGAATTTTATCCGATGGCGATCGCAAAACAAAAAAGTTAAGTCATGCGATCGCCGCTTTCTCGCTAATACCAGTGCAGACAAAAGTATAAAAATTTGGGAGAAAAAAGAGTCGGATAATTTTAGCGGTTGCTGCCAGAACGTCGAGGGCGATTATTTCCTCGTTGTTCCAGCACCTCACTGAATTTCTCCCGTTGTTCGAGGGTTAAAATTTCGCGAACTTCTAACATACTTTCAAAATTTAAAGTGTTAATTTCCATTTGTATTTGATTGAGTTCTCGCTGTTTATCTCGGAGTTGTTCCGCAGAGGCATTTGTTGCAAAAAGATCGCTAATTTCTTGACGAATAGTTTGTACGGTTTGTCGATTTTGCTGAATTTGAGAGCGATAACTTTGACGAATTTCTTGGATTTCTTGTTGTTGATCTTCTGTTAAGTCGAGCATCTCTGCGAGTTGTTCTCCTCGCTGACCTCTTCCGGGTCGATTTTGAGCCAGTTGGATATCCTTGGTAGAAATTGGGTTTTCTCGATTAGCGCTTGCCAGATCCGGCGCATTTGCTAAAGCAGTACTGCCACCAAAAATGAGCAAGAATGCGCTTAATATCGAGAGTTTTTGTACAAACATAGAATCACCTTTTTCTATGGGTTTAATCATGATTTCTGAGGAGCGATCGCTCGTATTAAAATCTAAAAATCCAATGATACAGTACAAGGGCGATAAGAGCCTACTTTGAGTTTCTGCGGGCGATCTCCTGAGAATTGGAGAATCCCTGCTCTTCTCCTAACAATTTTCATTGTTTTTGTCAAGGCGATCGTGCTAATATAAAATAAACAATATTTGATAGTCCGATGATTGCCTTCCCCCAACGAACACCTTATTTAACTCCAGAAGAATATTTAAAGTTTGAGGAAGAGAGCGCGATCAAACATGAATATATTGATGGAGAGGTTTATGCAATGGCTGGAGCCTCCGATCCTCATGTTACTATTTCGCTCAATCTTGCCAGTCAACTCCTCGGACACCTACGCGATCGAGGCTGTCGCGTTTATATTTCTGATATGAAAGCACAGATCGAATCAAAAAATCGCTTTTATTATCCTGATGTCATGGTCACTTGCGATTTGCGCGATCGCGAAACACCAAAATCCAAAAGATTTCCTTGCTTAATTGTCGAAGTCTTATCTCCCTCTACCGAAGCCTTCGATAGAGGTGATAAATTTGCCGATTATCAAACCCTTGAAAGTTTGCAAGAATATGTTTTAATTAATATGAGTCGTCATCGAGTTGAGTGTTTTCGTCGCGGTGATAATGGACTGTGGATATTGCAATCTTATGCAGGAGAAAATAGCAATTTTCAATTAAAAAGTATTGATTTTGAAGGAACAATGGTATCTCTTTACGAGGAGGTTATTTTTGAAACCGTTACAGAACAAAATAGCGATCCACAGCAAAACTAAAAATTCATTTTTCTCCTCTCTAATTTTAGATTAAAGATAAGACCTTAAAATTGTCTAAATTGGGTGCATTTTTGGGGCGATTGAATAAACGCTTAAAACCTTCTTGTCTGCGCGATCGCGGTTCATCGGTATAATTCCATAAACTCTCGTAAAAGAAGAAAGAAACGCCAGCGAGGTTATTCTTTCGCACTTCATTCACTTGCTTTTGGATGCGATCGAAAGGGACGAAACGCCGCCTTAACCCCGTTAAAACACCAATCCCGACGGGAATATGAGTTTTAGCCTGTTGAATGGAAGTATGGGATAAATCTTGACGAAATTTGTTGAAATCGGTGCGATAAAGTTGCACGACTAACTCTTCAATTAAACCCATTCTTTCCCATGTCTGCCAATCGAGTAAATAAGATTCTAAAGAGAATTCTTGCGGGTTTGGCGATAAAGAAACAAGCACATTATTTTTGGATGCTTTAATCGCAAAAAACAGGCTCTTCATATATTCAGTAATCTTATCCGCACGCCAGCGAATCCATTCGAAATTTTTGTAATCATTGGCAGGAAAATAACCGTCATGTTCCTGTCGATATAATTTTACGGTATAATCGTCATAACCAAAATCGGAAGGATAGCCAAAATGATCGTCCATTTGGATACCATCAATATCGTAATTTTCAACAATTTCTACGATTAAACGGGTAATAAATTTCTGCACTTCTGGATGCAAAGGATTTAACCAAACTCTTTCCCTTACTCCTCCTTCCAACCAAATTTTATCGCCGTTGATGCGTTCGGTTAACCAGTCGGGATGTTTCTGAGCAATTTCCGAATCTGCGGGTAACATAAATCCAAATTCAAACCAAGGAATTGCTCTCATATTTTTAGCATGAGCGATCGCGATCGCCTCTGCCAGCATATCCCTTTCTTGCAAACCCGGTTCGGGATCGCGATCGCTGCCGATTTCTGACTCCATAATTTGGCTGGGATATAAGGTATAGCCACCATTCCAAACCGTGGGGTATAGGGTATTAAAATTTAATTCTTGCAAGCGAGAAATGGCTGTTTCGAGATTTTGACGAGAAAACAAAACATCGCTATCAATATTCGTTAACCAAACACCTCGTAATTCTGAATCGGAATTGCGATCGGGTTGCTTGAAAAAAGAAATAGGTAGAAAAGAACTCGATTTAAGCGATCGCATTACTGAAAAATTGGCGTTTTTTTTTCTGTCCTCAAATTGCTTGCCGGCATTCAAATTGTTTTCTTGATTCTCTACTTCCGATAGCTCGTCTAAAAATTCATCGGGAGGTGGGATAAACTTACTTTCTTCAACGACATATTGAGGGGGAATTAACCCGGAAGCATCCATAGTTTTGCATAAAAAAGCAGCAATTTCTCCGCGAGTCGCGAGGGCATTGGGTCTGAGTTCGCGAATTTGGGGAAAGTTTACCACTAATTCATTTTCTGCTGCCGCGGCGATAATATCTTTGGCATATCCCGGAATTGCGTCAATATCGTTAAAATACCCCGCTAAGATAAAATCGGCAGGGAGCGTGGGCTGATAAAGATTGAAACCCGAAGCGATCGCTACGACGACTTGGGAACGGGGGATGTATTGTAAAGGGGCAAAAATGCGATCGGGATATCCGGAAAGGAAATTAGTTGCAAAAGATTGTCGAATCGCACTGGTTGCCCAATATCCTGCTGGAATATCATTAAATGCCCCTTCTAAATATCTTCGCACCTCGGGAACGTCGGGAAATGCCGTCACCAAAATATCGGCAAATTGCCCTCGGGTAACTGGCAAATTTGGGCGAAAAGTATTATCGGGAAAGGTATCCATGATTTCTTGTCGCACAATTTGTCGCACGCATTGTTGCGCCCAATATCCCTGTATATCCGTGGGAAAATGAGAAAGAGTTTGGGACGAGACGATCGCCGGACGCAATGCGATCGCGCAAAAACTCAAACAAACCAAAACAATAAATCTTTGCCACATTTGTTATTAGCTTTTCCCCTTTTGGGAGGGGTTAGAGGTGGGTTGCGGGTTGTTCGCTATCAACTATCAACTGTCAACTCTCAACTGTCAACTCTCAACTATTCATTGTTCGATCCGGCGTACAGTTAAAACATCGCTCATTTGGCGAATTTTATTGACGCTGCGATCGAATTGATCGCGATCGCGGATTTCGATTCCCAAGGTTATTAAAGCCGGTTTTCCGGGGCTGGTATGAACCTCCGCCTGACAAACGTTAATCTCGTCATCGCTTAAGCGTCCGAGAACATCTCGCATGACCCCAACGCGATCGATTGTCTCTACCTGAATCTTAACGCGATAGGTTAGAAGGCAACCTTTGCGATCGAGAGGATTCCAACTCACGGGAATCAGGCGATCGCCCGTCATTTTTTCCACATTGACACAACCTTGGCGATGAATGGAAATCCCCTTCATGCGGGTGACGACTCCAATAATTGCTTCTCCCGGAATGGGGTTGCAACAACCGGCAATATGGTGCATGAGTCCTTCTACGCCAGCAATGGGAGAAGTCGGACAACTTTCGCGAGAAACGTTGCGAATTGCATTCGCATCAATGGTCTCTGTCGATTGGGGGAGGGAATCTGCTTCAATGGGTTGCGTGGCTTTAACGGCATCTCGCAAGCGATTGACCACTAAATTGAGGGTTGCTTCCCCATATCCCAAAGCAGCTAAAAGATCTTCTACCCCTTGATAGTTGCAGCGTTCTGCAACCATTTGCATGGGTTCGGATTTTAATAACGCCTCAAACCCGTTTTTGCCCAATTCTTTTTCTAATAACTCTCGCCCTCGGGTGACATTTTCTTCCCTGTGCGATCGCTTATACCATTGACGAATGCGATTGCGAGCGCTGGGAGTGACGGTAAAGTTCAACCAATCTAAGGTAGGATGGCTATTTTTATTGGTAATAATTTCTACGATATCGCCATTTTGTAAAGGCGTATTGACCACCGACCAATGCCCGTTAATTCTTGCTCCTTTCATATGATTGCCGACTTCTGTATGAATGCGATAGGCAAAATCAACGGGAGTTGCCCCTCGTGCTAAGGAAATCACATCTCCATTTGGTGTAAAAACATAAACATCATCTTCAAATAAATTCGATTTTAAATTTTCTACATATTCTTGAGCATCTTTTAGATCTTTTTGCCATTCTAATAGTTGCCGCAACCAAGTAAATTTTTCATCATCGGTAGAAAGTTGTTCCGAACTGCCGCTTTCTTTATACTTCCAATGAGCAGCAATTCCGTATTCGGCAATATGGTGCATTTCTAGGGTGCGAATTTGCACTTCTAAAGGGCGACCCGTAGAACCAAAAACCGTGGTATGCAAGGATTGATAGCGATTGGGCTTGGGTAAGCCGATATAGTCTTTAAAGCGTCCCGGAATGGGTTTAAACAGATCGTGAACGACGGCTAACGAACGATAGCAACTGTCTTTAGTATCGGTAATAATGCGAATAGCAGCAATATCGTAAATCTCTTCAAAGGCTTTTTGCTGCTGCTTCATTTTGCGATAAATACCGTAGAGATGTTTGGGTCTGCCCGTCACTTCTCGCACGGAAATTCCCAATTTTTCGATACTTTTGCGGACGAGTTCGATGGTTTGCTCGATGCGATTTTCGCGATCGCTGCGCCGTTCTGCTACTAATTTTTGTATCTCTCGATATTCTGGCGGTTCGAGATATTTAAAGCATAAATCTTCTAATTCCCACTTCAAGCGACCGATACCCAAACGATTGGCAAGGGGGGCAAAAATATCTCGGGTTTCCTGGGCGATTCTTTGTTGTTTTTCCGGTTTGAGATATTCTAGCGTTCGCATATTGTGCAGGCGATCGGCCAGTTTCACGACGATGACGCGAATATCTTCTGCCATTGCCAAAAACATCCGTCGGAAGTTTTCTGCTTGACGTTCGGTTTTGCTGGAAAAATTAAAGCTGGATAATTTGGTTACGCCTTCTACCAATTGACGCACTTGGAATCCGAAGCGTTCTTCGATTTCTTCGGGGGTGACTTCTGTATCTTCTACCACATCGTGTAAGAATCCTGCCGCGATGGTGACGCTATCGCCGCCCAAGTCGTATAATAGGCCGGCAACGGCGATGGGATGGGCGATATAAGGTTCTCCGGATTTGCGATATTGACCTTCGTGCAAGGCATAGGCAAAATTAAAAGCGCGGCAGATCAGGGAAATATCGCGATCGCGATTTGGCTCTTCTTCCTCTGGAGGATGAGCGTAAGTTAGAAGGCATTCGTTCAGCCAAGCGGGAATGGTAATATCCTTAGGGGCAGAATCTCTAATTTTGGAGATTTCCCCTGCCAATGCAGTAGAATTAACTGAGTTTGGATGAGTAACGGTAGGTAAATTCATAAGATTTTAAGGGTTAGAGGGGGAAATGGAATGCAAACAAATTGCAAGTCGGTCACTTGCTAGCGCGAAATCTAAGAAGAAAATGAAGATAAAGAGATATTTGCAGATTGAGTTTTCAAGAGAAGAGCAATCGCAAACGGCTAATCCCAAAGAGTACCCTGAAGTTGTTTTTTATTTAAGAGAAGTTTATCTTACCGTAACTGTATATGGAAGTGCAATCCCTTGATTCTTATTATGGAATTTTGCTCGAGAGTCTTCTGGATTTTCAAGCAGCGATCGAATCTTCTGCTGATTTCGGCAGGGAAATCTCGGAAAAATTTGCTAAAATAGAACAAATGTATCGAGAAAAAATTCTAACTTTAGAAGCAGAGAATGACGAGAAAAATGACCTCGATGGTTCTTATCTCTGGAGATCGTTGCAGACAGAGACTCATAAAATGCTCCGTTTGTTGCAAACCGATATTATTTTTTTACAATCTTCTCGTCAAGCGGCAACCCGACAACAGCGTAAGGCTAACTGTTTGGCAAAAATCGAGCGTTTAATTGGCTATTGTCAGCAAATTTTAACGGAATTGGGTAAAGACTGAGCGATCGTCATCCAATTATGACAAACTACATTCACCCGATTCTGAAGCTTGGTAGAGACAAGGAATGCCTTATCTCTACCTCCAGATTTTCCTTAATCTGCTCGGGGGTTTGTTTTGTTATACATTAATGAGATCGCAAAAATTTCTTAAGATACATTTTTCCTGTAACAAAATCTTACAAAACGCAATAAAAATTAATCTCAGGATGAGAGAATTTCGCTAATATCAAGAACGAAATAAAACAATAGATTAACTTTTTTCTCAATCTTTTTATGCACTCCTTGTTTAATTCACTTCGCTTAAAATGGTTTCTCGCTACGAGAGCCTTAGACTACAGTGCAGATTTTGTAGAAACACTTTATAAAATTTATCTCAATCACAATAAAATTATTCATTTTCGCAATGGTTATCCTGTCTATTCTCTCTCTACTCCTGCCTTATTTAGTAAACCTGCCGCCCATTTTATCGCCCGTGCCTTATATCGTACCATCCAAAATAAAAATCTCCCTAACTTAATGAGTTTTGCCATTAATGATGTTTGCAATGCCACTTGTCAACATTGCAGTTTTTTTGAGGGAGTAGATGAACAAGGACGAGAAATCTTAACCTTACCGCAAGCAAAAAAACTCATTCAAGATGCTCAAGAACTTGGCGTTTCTGTTGTTAATATTGTAGGGGGCGAACCCTTACAACGAGAAGACTTAGGCGATATATTAAATGGTGTTGATAAAGATCTCTCAACTACGGTTTTGTTTACCAATGGCTGGCATTTACAAGATCGTGCTAAAGAATTAAAGCAATCTCATTTGGATAGTATTTATGTTAGCCTTGATTCTAGCGATCGCGAAAAACACGATGATTTTCGCCAAAAACAAGGACTTTTCGAGCGCGCAATCGCTGGTATAGAAAAAGCAAAGCGCCTTGGCTTTTCTGTAGGCATTTCTACAACAATGACCCCCGAATCCTATCAAGCAGGGGAATTACAAAATATTACCCGACTTGCTAAAGAAATTGGCGCACACGAAGTCTTAGTTTTTGATGCTTTGCCAACAGGAAGATATCAAAACCGGATGGATCTTGTCGATAATCCCGAATGGGTTGAAGAAATGATGCGATCGGTAAAACGATACAATCAAAATGACAAGTATCCCGGCATTGTTTTCTTTGCTTACTTTACCAGTCATCGCAGCGTCGGTTGTTCTTGCGGCACCAGTTATTTTTATGTTTCTCCTTATGGCGATATTATGTCTTGCGATTTCAATCACCGTAAATTTGGCAATATTTTAGAAGAACCTCTCTGGAAAATTTGGGAAAGGCTAACAACATTACCCGAATTTTGTCAAGCCAAATGGGGAGGATGTAAGGTGAAAAGTTCTGAGTTTTTAGTGAAGAATTAAGAATAGACAAACAACAAATAAAAAATACAAAAAATGTTCTATCCAGTTCTAGCACATTGTACGTTTGATAAATCGCCGACGGTCTCGATTATTCTGTTTGAAATCGCGATACTTGTCGGTTCGGGAATAGCTATTTTTTTTCTTAGCAAAATCAAAGATAAGATTTTACCTCGATTTTTGATTATGGCGATCGGAGTTCTGATTTTTGAACTCTTTACCGCTCCTATGTGGCACAATTATCGTTTGGGTAGATGGGCTTATTTATATCTCGATGTCAGTTGGATTTTAACGGTAGGTTGGACGGGATTAATTTTAGCCGTTACCCTTCTCATCGATCGCCTGCTGGTAGAATGGAAAGCAGGTCAAAGATTTCTTGTTTATTTGGGAATTCTGACAGTTTCCGTGACTTTCTTAGAAGCGATCGTCGTTAATTTAGGCATTCGCAGTTATGCCCCAGAAGTTTTGGCAGATATGACAGGAATTTTTATTTTTGGCGTTCCTATTATTGAAGTTTTTTACTATACGCCAGTTTTTACGGGGTTAGTTATTAGCTTTTATAAATACTGGGAATTTGCCCTCGATGAAGAACCTTTAATTCCCAGCAAGCAGCGCAAATGGTTGCGAAGTTTATCGATCGCCTTTATTGCCGTGTTTATGTTCGAGGTAATGATACAGCCGATGGTGAATAACGAAAATTTCCCCGAATGGTCGTATTTATTCTTTGATATTAGCTTTCTCCTCACGGGACTCTGGGTATTCATTATTGGTATTGCTGCCATTATTGGGGAAAAATTCTTTTTACATTTGCCTCTTTTCTATCGCTTTTTAATTGTCTTGGGGATTACTGGCGCGATCGCTTTGCCGTTAGAATCGTGGTTAATTGTCAATGGCTATCGGGTTTATGGGGAAAGTGCCTTACATAGTTTTATTGGAATAGAAATGCCCGTTACGGGAGTTCCCATCGAGATTGCTTTTGCCATTCCTTGCTATATGGCATTAATTATTACTTTTATTCGCTATTGGGAAATTATTTTGGATAATCGCTTATGACTTTCTTACCCAAAGTTGCCGTCGGTTTTATCGTCACCTTCGGATTTTTGTGCGTTAACGGCATTAATAATGCGATGTCGATTCTCATTTTCTCGATTCTTTGCACCGCAGGTGTTAGTCTGGTAATGTGGATTCCCCTCTGGTGGCTGGTGGGCTGGATAACCTTCGCTATTTTTCGGGCGATCGTCAAATCTCCAACCGATTCTAACTCCTCTGGGGATACGTCCGCGCCAACCAAAGACCCAAATCAACAAGCATTGCTAAATTATATTAAACTAGCTAAGAGTAAAGGATTCAGCGACAGTCAAATTAGCACTCGCTTGCGAGTTGAAGGATGGAGCGATGCAGAAATTGCAGACGCACGACAAGTCGCCAGCGAGAATGCGGGATAACCTGACACATGATGCTAAAACGATGGTGGATTTATCAACAAGAGCGCTTTCCCATTCTTCAGCATGGGATGTTGATTCTTGTTTTTAGTAGCGCAACGGTTTTTTATTCGGCGTTGTTACGCGATCGCGCACCCAATTCGAGATCGATTCTCGTTGCTTTTTTGACTTTATTTTTATTCTTTTTACAACTGAGAATTATTGATGAATTTAAAGATTATGACGACGATCGCCGCTATCGTCCTTATCGTCCGGTTCCTCGAGGGTTAATCGATCTCAAAGAATTGGGGATTGTCGGTATCTTCAGCGCAGTAGTACAATTATATCTTGCTTATTCTTTAAGTATCGATTTAGCAATTGTCTTGGGATTTGTTTGGATTTATATGCTGTTAATGAGTCAAGAGTTTTTTCTGAAATCTTTACTCAAAACTCAACCCGTTTTGTACTTAGTCAGCCACAATTTAATTATACCCCTTATTTGTTTATATGGAAGTGCCTGCGATTGGTTAGTTGCTGGGGAATCGATGCCGGTAGAAATATTTTGGTTGCTTGTTGCCAGTAGCAGTACGGGTTTGGTGATTGAAATCGGGCGAAAAATTCGCGCTCCTCAAGATGAAGAAGTAGGAGTAGAAACCTATAGCGTTTTATGGGGGCGAGATAATGCCGTTTTAGTTTGGTGTTTTGTCGTTCTGTTAAGTTCGATTACTTCTTATTTTGCCGCAGAACAAATTGGTTTTTCTCGTCCTTTTGGATTTTTACTGTTTGTCTTGGGAATGGGAGTGAGTTTGATTGCATATGTTTTCTTTAACCGTCCCACCCGCAAAGGCGCAAAATTAATCGATGCAATGTCTGGATTATGGACATTATCGATCTATTTGAGTTTGGGTGTCGTTCCTTTTTTCCTCCACTATGAGGTATATCGTTTCCTTGCAGGATAAACCCCAAAAATCCACGATGGGGAGTAAGGGATGCGCGATCGCTCATCTCCAACAAAAAAGTTTTCTTACCCCACCCGGTTTTATCCTCACCCCCGAAGCATTTACAGAGAGTTTATCGTCGCCAGGCTATCGCCTCTATCGAGATTTATGTCAAGATAGAAATGCAGGATTTAGCGATATTGTAGCACTTTTAAATAATTTGCAACTCAGCGAACGAGTGCAACTAGAATTATTGCAAAATTTAGCCGATCGCTTTCCTTACGGGGGACGATTTGCCGTTAGATCTTCTGCTGTAGAGGAAGATAGTCCGAATGCTTCTTTTGCAGGGCAATTAAAGACCATTTTAGGCGTTCCCGTGGAAGATTTGGGGGACAATATCATTCGGGTTTGGCGTTCTGCTTTTAGCGAAAATGCGATCGATTATCGCAAAAATCGAGGATTGTTGCCCATTTCTTCTCCTCCTGCAATATTAATTCAGCAAGCGATCGATCCTGCGATTTCGGGAGTTGCTTTCGGAGCAGATCCGGTGACGGGACGGCGAAATATAATTGTTATTAGTTCCGTGTATGGTTTGGGAACTTCTTTGGTATCGGGAGAAAGTAATGCCGATACTTTTTATTTAGATCGTCAGGGTAAAATCGTTCAGCGTCAAATTGCTAAAAAAGAGAAGAAACACCAACTTAAATCTAGCTTGGAAACAGGAATCGCAATCGCAGAAATTCCAGCAACTTTAAGCAAAAAATCCAGTTTAACGACCGAACAGATTCGAGAAATTGCCAAGTTGGTTCTACGCTGCAATCAAACCTTTGGCAGTCCTCAAGATATTGAATGGGCAATTATTGGCGATCGCTTATATATCCTCCAATCTCGTCCCATTACCGCCCTCCCACAAATCGCTCGACCGACAGGAACTTATAATCTTTGGGATAATAGCAATATTGCCGAAAGTTACAATGGCGTGACGACACCGCTTACCTTTTCTTTTGCTCGTCGCGCTTATACGGAAGTTTATCAGCAATTTTGTTTTTTATTGGGGGTTTCTCCTCAAATCATAGCGCAAAACGAGCGCGTTTTTCGGAATATGTTGGGTTTTATTCAAGGGAGAATTTATTATAATTTATTGAATTGGTATCGCGTTCTCGCTTTACTGCCCGGATTTCGCCTCAATCGCCAGTTTATGGAACAGATGATGGGGGTGAAAGAATCTCTACCCGAGGAGATTGTACGAGAATTACAGCAAAGCAGTTGGCGCGATCGCTTGCAAGATAGCTGGCGAATTTTCATCACCGCGATCGGGTTGATTAAAAATTATGTTCTTCTTCCTTATAAGATTCGCAGGTTTTACAAAAGACTGGATGTAACAATCATCAGTGAATCCCCCCTTGGTAAGGGGGGAAAAGATCGACAGCCAACAACAAATAACCCACAACCCACACTTCGGCTTCGCTCAGTGCAAGCAACCCACAACAATGCTAATGAACTGGTTGCCTATTATCGCCGGATTGAAGGGGAATTATTAACCCATTGGGATGCACCTTTAATTAATGATTTTTTTGCCATGATTTTTTATGGGGTATTGCGTCAATTAACGACAAAATGGTGCGAGGATGAAACGGGGACGATGCAACATGATTTACTGGCGGGACAGGGTAAGATTATTAGTGCGGAACCTGCAAGGAGAATGCGGAAAATGGCAGCGATCGCTTCTCCAAACGAATCATTTGTCAAAGTTCTCTGTCAGGGTAGCCTAGAGGCGATTTTAGAGGCAATAGAGACAATGCCAGAGTTTCGATCGCGATATCGAGATTACTTGGCTAAATTTAGCGATCGCTGTTTGGATGAACTCAAATTAGAAAGTCCCACTCTCGCGGATAATCCTTTACCTTTATTGCGAGCGATCGGCATTCTCGCAAAATCTTCTCCTCAACCTTCGACCCAAACCCACCCCCTTAACTCCTCCCAAGAGAGGGAGAACAAGAGAGGGGGAACAAGAGGGGAAACTCAAAATCCAAACCCAACACTGTTAAAAATCCGTCGTTCTTTGAGATCGCATCCTTTGCGGCGATTGGTTTTTCATTGGGTGTTGAAAAATGCACGGAAACGGGTGCGCGATCGCGAAAATTTGCGCTTTGAAAGAACGCGGGTTTTTGGACGAGCAAGGCAGGTTTTTTTAGCGTTGGGACGGTGCTTTTTTGTGGCGGATTTTTTAGAGCAGCCCGAAGATATATTTTACCTCGAAGTTGAAGAAATTATGCGAATGGTAGAAGGTACGGCAACCTGTACGAATTTAAAAGGGTTGGTGGCAGTTCGTAAGGCTGAATTTGAAGGCTATCGAGAAGGAAAACAGCCGAGCGATCGCTTTGAAACTTATGGGATTCCTTACCAAAAAGGACAACCTTTAGAACGACTTTTTTCCCCTACTTCTTCAGAGGATTTTCAGCAGGGAATCGGCTGTTCTCCGGGTATTGTGCGCGGGACGATACGAGTTATTGAAAACCCCCAACAAGTTCTCGATCGCCATAATGCTTTAACGTTACAACCGGGTACGATTTTAGTAGCAGAGCGTACCGATCCCGGTTGGATTTTGCTTTTTCCTGCGGCTGCAGGAATATTAGTGGAACGAGGTAGCGTTTTATCCCATGCTGCCATTGTTTCGCGAGAGTTGGGCATTCCCGCAATTGTTTCTATTCCGGGAGTGACAAAGTGGTTAAAAGATGGCGATCGCGTTGAATTTGATGGCAGTACGGGGGAAATTTATAAATTTAAAGATGAATTATAATTTTCCAGCCCAATCCATACATAGTCTGATATTATCAAAATACACTCACAAAAAACAAAATTAATATGAAATTTAGTCAAATTCTAAATCTTTTTCATCGCGATCGCACCAGATTCGCAATAGTATTAGCCATCATCACGCTCATTGGTTTGTCCGTGGTTAATCATTACGGCCTGTCAATAGACGAATACAATCATATGTTAATACTCAGATGGAATTGGGAATTCATTCAGCAAGGAAAACCAATGCCAGGAGATTCTCGCTTTCATGGAATCGTCTTCAATAGCATAGCCGAACTTTTTTTTCAAATTCAATACTGGATTAAGAATTATTCCTTTGCTCCTTTATTAGGAGAACCCTATGTTGAATCTGAGGTTCTAACCTACAATCGTTACTTGACAAAGCATACATTTACTTTCTTAATTTCTCTAATTACCTATATTTCAGTTGCTGGTGGAATTTCACTTTTATATCAAAAAAAATGGGCTTGGTTGCCTCCTCTAGTTCTGGTTTGCTTGCCTCGATTTTGGGGTCATAGTTTCTTTAATCCAAAAGATATTCCTTTTGCAGCTTTATTTACTCTTTGTATTTATTTAGGAGCATACGTTGTTGGAGAACTCAAAAAAAACTCTAGTCCCCTATATTTTTGGAAGATTAAGCGAAAAACAATTTGGGCAATTAGTTATGGTATTTTAGTGGGTTTGCTCAGTGGTATTCGCATTGGTGGATTTATAATACTTGGCTTTTTGGGTTTGACTTCGCTTCTACTGATTCCGAGAAAAAATATCGGACGATCGTTGCTATCTTATTTCATTCATTACAGTTTAATGACTATTAGTTGGGGACTGACAGTTTTTTGCTTTTCTCCTTCATCTTGGTCAAATCCTTTCCAGTGGTTTTGGGACGCAATTCAATATTTTTCTCAACATGAATGGGCAGGAACTGTTCTATTTAAAGGCGAACAGATTAAAGCATCAGAGCTACCTTGGGATTATCTTCCCACTTGGTTTCTCATTACGACTCCAATCATTATTCTCGTCTATTTTTTATTAGGATTAATAGGTTTGGTTCGAACTTATTCTCAATTTCGCGATCGCCAAAAAGCCTACAGTCTTTTACTGATCTTGCAAATGTTTACTTTACCTGCGATTGCTATTGTCAAAGGTTCTACAATTTATGATGGGATCAGGCACTTTCTTTTTGTCCTCCCCGGAATTGCAGTGATTGCAAGTGTTGGGTTGATTTGGAGTTATCAGCAAATTTCTCAATTAAAATTTAAACGTGCTTTAGTTGCAGGAACTTTGCTTTGTGTTGCGATCGTGATTTTTGATATGGTAACGCTACATCCTTACGAATACATTTATTTTAACCGAGTTTCTGGAGGATTAAAAGCTGCTCAAAATCAGTACGAAACCGAGTATTGGGGATTGAGTATGAGAAAAGGAATAGAATGGCTCAATGAAAATGTTAAAAAGGATACTGTTGTTGTTGTACCGGCTCCATGGATGCACGGTTTAGTGAAACCTTTTGCCGAATCTCGCTTGACAATAACCAACCTCGAACAGAATTTTGAAGACCTTCATCCAGAGGAATCAGATTTTTATTATCTTGCTCCTCCACGCTTTAACTGGCAAACAAAAATCTGCTCGGAGCGCGATTTTGTTTATACAGTGACTCGTCAGGATGTTAGTTTAACAAGAGTTAAAAAATGCCAGTCAAAGTCGATTAAAGAAACCAAAGCAAGAATTGAAAAATCAAGCGATCGCCTCTCACTCTAAAGAAAGAATGTCCCTCGTCCGAGCGATCTCAAAACTGGAGATCAAACAAGATTGAAGACATGAAAAAGCGATCGCATTCTATTCACGCAGAACGAAAATACTGAATTCTGACTATAGCAATCGCCGATAAGAACCTGCGGAATGAGGATTTAACAGTTTTACCCTCATCTGGTAACTTGAAAGTGTCTGCAATTATTCCCGTTCCGACTTAGAATGAACGCACCCGAATCGGCTCAATTTGACTTTTTCCAACAGTGGTATCCGATCGCGCCTATTGAAGATGTCCCCGATCGCCAGCCTTATCGGGTTACTCTTGTGGGGCGGCCGATTGTGGTTTGGAAATCCCCAGAACAAGGCTTTGTGGCTTTCCTCGATATTTGTCCTCACCGTCTTGCTCCTCTCAGTGAAGGGCGTATCGATGAAAAAACCGGTAATCTAATGTGTAGTTACCACGGATGGCAATTTGATGCCAAGGGAAAATGCCAGCGCATTCCTCAGAGCGATCGCAATCCTCCCAATGAGAAAAACTCACAATTCTGTGCTACGGTTTTACCCGTCCAAGAAGGGCAGGGACTTCTGTGGATTTGGCCCGACGAACCTTCATCCCACTTAGCCAGCGATCGCCCCTTACCTTTATCACCTCAGTGCGATCGCGAAGGAGGATTTGTCTGGAAATCCATGGTACGGGACTTAGAGTATGACTGGTCCACACTGGTAGAAAATCTCGTCGATCCCAGTCACGTCCCCTTTGCACATCACGGAATTCAAGGAAATCGCGATCGTGCTACCCCTCTAGCGATCGAAATCCTGATATCTACCCCCGATCTAATCGAGGCAAAATCCGAGGGACGACTTCCAAGCCAGATTACTTTCGAGCCTCCTTGTCGTTTGGAGTATGCCCTCAAACTGGGGGAAAATCGCCAACTCGGACTCGTGACGTATTGCATTCCGAGGCAACCCGGTCAGTCCCGCATTGTCGCTCAGTTCCCGCGTAACTTTGCCAAACGGCTGCACCGATTGACCCCGCGTTGGTTCAATCATATTCGCGAGCGGAACGCGGTTCTCGATAGCGATATGGTTTTGCTGCACTATCAAGAACGCTATCTCCACAGCAGGCATGCGGGTCAAACTTGGTCTTCTGCTTATGTGATGCCCACGAGAGCCGATCGCTTGGTCATTGAGTTTCGTCGTTGGTTCGATCGCTATTGTGAAGGAAAACTACCGTGGACTTTAGAGCAAATTCAAGCATTCGATCCGCGTCCTCGTCCCCGAGAAGTTTTACTCGATCGCTACACTCAACACACGCAACTTTGTCAGAGTTGTCGAGGTGCGCTAAAAGCGATTCAATACCTTGAGATAATCTTAATTATTGCGGCGATTGGTAGCATTTTGGGG
Source organism: Cyanobacteria bacterium SBLK (assembly GCA_017746715.1). Lineage (GTDB taxonomy): Bacteria > Cyanobacteriota > Cyanobacteriia > Cyanobacteriales > Spirulinaceae > CCY15215. The sequence goes on along the minus strand of JAGHZQ010000099.1, from coordinate 42,769 downwards.
CTAGTAGCGTTACCGAATGTCGCGGGATTGTTTTGGAGATTAAGCCTTATCTTTGTTTGCATATCGAGTTTGGGGGGATGGAGTTGGTTGCACTATCGCCTCAAACCTCGATTCTACTTTAAAGATTATATCCATTCCGAACACTGACGTTCGCATATTTTTTAATCTTCAAGATGATTTGCAGGAATAGTAATGCGAAACTCCGTTCCGCAGCCAAGTTCCGAAAAACATTCTAATATCCCACCGTGTTTTTCGACAATAATTTGATGGCTGATAGATAACCCCAAACCCGTTCCTTTCCCAACGGGTTTGGTGGTAAAAAAGGGATCGAAAATGCGCGATCGCGCATCATCAGGAATTCCTACACCATTATCGCGAATTGAAATCATTACATTTTCTCCCTCTATCTGCGTAGTAATCTCTATTTGCGGATTCTTGCAATTTTCTAACGCATCGATCGCATTACTAAGAATGTTCATCAACGCTCGCTTGAGTTGTCCGGCGTAACAATCGATCGCTGGTAAATTTCCATAGTTTCGCTTAACCAGAATGCCATGATTTAATTTTCCTTGCAAAATCGTGAGGGTATTTTCTAGCCCTTGTTCTATTTCAAAGGAACTCGGATATTCGATCTGCCCTCGGGAGAATAAGCGCAAAGAATTAACAAGATTGCTGACGCGATCGCAACCCTGTTTCATAGAATCAATAATTTTGGGAAAATCCTCGATTAAAAAGTCGAGATCGATTTCTTCAATATAATCCTGAATATCGGGAGAAGAACAGCGATCGCGACAGCGTTGAGCCAGTTCGAGAACATCTTGACTGTAATAAGAAATGGGGCTGAGATTCGCTTTAATAAAATTGAGAGGATTGTTGATTTCATGGGCGATTCCGGCAATTAATTGTCCCAAGGCTGCCATTTTTTCTTGTTGAGCAATTTTTTTCTGGGCTTCGATACGTTCCTTAACTAAAGTTTCTGCTTGTGCGGCGATTGTTTTCTCCACGGCTTTTTCTGTTGCCAATAAATTACCGCGATCGATCGCGGCAGCTAAAGTCGTTAAAATCGAACGGAGAAATAAAGATTCATTTTCCCACGGACGGGGGTGAGAATCAAACAGAGCAAGAGCACCAATATGTCCCAAATTGGAGCGAAAAGGGACGCATAATAACGAGCGAATATCCGCCGATTGTAAGGTGCGAATAAAAGCGATTCCCCCTTCTGTCGAGAAATTCCAGCGATCGCCTCCAAAACAGTTTGCTAGTTTTTCGGTATCGCGAACGTAAATGGTTTGGGTTGCTTGAATTTTCTCGCGTAAAAAGGAAGATTCCGCAATCGGAAAATGTTCTGGATAAATCGTTGGGGTTAAATAAGCAAACCGAACCTCAAAGCGATCGCTACAACGCTGACCGAGAATTTCAATAATTTCAGAAACCGTATTCCTGTTTTCAATTTCTTGACTGAAGAGTATTGCTTCGTCAACAAGAAACTGTTGGCAAGTAGACGCAATCCGAGGAGTTTTCAGCAGTTCTTGGGGATCTTGTAATTGATGTTCGCGTACGTCAGGTAAAATTTGGTTTTGTTGGCTGTCAAGCAGTGAAAGATCGTAAGAGACTCCCAAAATATCGCGATCGCCTTGGAAAGATAACCCAACTCCTTCGACAAAACAAAGATTATTCAACCCTTCGACTCGCACGAGATTACCCAAATTAAATTTAGGCTGAATGGTCTGTTTTGCAGGCAAGCGATCGATAATATCAGCATCGCTAATTTGGTATATCGTCCCATCTTCGCATTGAACGCCAATGGAAAGATCGACAGAATGGGGCGATGTGCGCGAGTAACAAATCGTACTCCCCCATCGCTGTACGGTTCTAAGTTTGCCCTTCTCCGATATACGATCGCTAAAACGAATGCGATCGAAGAGATTGACTTTCTTTAGGGGACTCAAGGTATTGGGAAGCATAGTTATCATCCTGTGCTAATTGTAGATACACGAATTTAAGAAAGATCCTTAGAAAGATCTTGATACTACTTTGAATCCATCGTTCGCTATTGATAGCGACGACATAACTCTCACTTCTTTATATTTTCTTTATAATTCACAGAAAACTCTCCGTCAAGCCTAGGCGTAATGAATTTTGTTTGCATTGTGTAAACAAATATTTATCTCGTGTAAATATTTGTTTATTTTGTCACGAAATCTCCATAAATACCCATAGTTAGTGATATAAATCACACGCAATATGAGAAAATTTCCTCAGTTAGTTCGATCGAGGAAATCCGTGGTGATTGCGCTTTTGTGGTGGGAAAAAAAAACAGTCCGCGAAGTATTTAGAGACTGCGATGGACAAATTAGATATCCGACGTTAAAAGGCATTCGGGAAAAACAAATCAACCGAATTACCGTAAAAACACTGATCAAGCTGCAAAAATTATATTGCGATTATCAAGGACAAAAGAGTGCTTTTGTTTGGGAAGAAACAATTGCGATCGCCCTCCCAAAAACACGGACGGCCGGAGAAATTTATAAGCAAACCGGACTCGATCGCGATACTCTCAAAGCTGCATTGCGTGGCGAGCTGACCATTGCCGCTCTCGATACGTATTGGCGACTGTGGCAATGGGCGCGAGAGACTTTAAAAATCAACCATTTTGACGATCTGGTGGTTGGCAGACATTTGTTAGAACCTCCGGCGATCTGGTTGGAGGATTTATTTGTTTTAGATGTAAACGGGAAAACGCCTTCCATGAACGCGATCGTTGGCGAACAATTATCAAATAGCGAAAATTGACAATTATTCGCCGATTGCTATTTGCTAACTTGCCCAATTTTTTGCCCGTTCTACTGCCCGCAACCAGACCTCAAAGCCTTCTTGTGCTTGCTTTTGTCCTTCTCCTGGGGTAAAAGTGCGATCGACTTGTCGCTTGGCGATAACGCTTTCGTAACCGTCCCAAAAGCCAATCGCCAGACCTGCCCCAAATGCCGCCCCCTGCGCCGTGGCATCCTGTACGGCGGGACGTTCCACGGGAATCCCCAATACATCCGCTTGAAACTGCATGAGAAAGTCATTTTTCGAAGCACCGCCATCCACTTTTAATAGAGAGATGGGGTTGGCAGAATCTTTATTCATGGCTTCTACCGCCTCTTTGACTTGATAGGCGATGGATTCCAAAACCGATCGCACCATATGTTCTCGCTTCACTCCCCCGGTAATCCCTTGAAAAGATCCCCGTGCATTCATATCCCAGTGGGGTGCGCCCAAACCGCTTAATGCCGGGACGAAGTACACGCCCTTATTTTCCCCCGCCAAACGCGCTAAGGATTCCGTTTCCGCCGCAGATTGAATCAACTGCAACCCATCCCGCAGCCATTGAATGCAAGCCCCCGTGGTAAACATTGCCGCTTCGAGAGCGTATTTGGTTTCCGTTGGCGTCGTCCACGCTACCGTTGCGAGAAGGCGGTTTTGCGATCGCGTCAGTTCCGTTCCCGCTTGCGCCACCAAAAAACAGCCGGTACCGTAGGTACATTTGAGCAAACCCGGGCGATCGCAGCCATGGGCGAATAATGCCGCTTGCTGATCGCCGAAAATGGCAGTAATGGGAATCTCTTGGCCGAAAAGTCCCGGATCGACCGTGCCAAAAGTGCCCATTGAAGGCTTAATTTCCGGCATGATATGAGGGGGAATGCCAAATAATTCCAAGAGGGTATTATCCCAATTTCCCGTTGCCAAATTCATTAACATGGTGCGACTGGCATTGCTGCGATCGGTGGCGTGAACTTTGCCCCCCGTTAAGTTCCAAAGTATCCAAGTATCAACGGTTCCCGCTAAAACATTTTCCATTTTGACTTCCGGTTGTTCTTTTTTCAGCCAGTCCAATAACCACGCCAATTTGGTCGCTGAAAAGTAAGCATCTAGAACGAGTCCGGTACGTTCTTGAATATCTTCTGCTTTGCCTTGTTCCGTCAGTTCGTTACACAGAGAAGCCGTGCGCCGATCTTGCCAAACGATCGCTTTATGAAAGGGTTGTCCCGTGGTTTTATCCCACAATAAACAGGTTTCGCGCTGTACCGTCAAGCCGATCGCTCCGATTTGGGAAGCCTTGGTATCGGTTTGCGCGAGAACATTGGCGATCGCTTCCCGAGTATCCCGCCAAATTTCCCTACCGTCATGTTCCAACCAGCCGGGATGAGGGTAATATTGCGGCAGTTCTTTATAGGCTTGACCGACAACATCGCCATCATTATTGAAGAGAATGGCACGGTTTCCGGTGGTGCCTAAGTCGAGGGCGAGGATATATTGGGGATTTGTACTCATAACCGATCGATTATCAATTTTCATTCATTAATTATCAGTTACCGATCGCCCTACCCTAACTACAACGATACGATTGTTCATATTGCACCAAACAAGAAAAAAGAGACCCGCAACACTCTCAACTCTCAACTCTCAACTGTCAACTCTCAACTGTCAACTCTCAACTTTCTCCCCTGCCAAAATTCGATAGCATTCCTCCACGGGAGTTCTTTGCGCCATAGCTTTCACCAATTCTTCATAAGTATCTTCGTGCTTCTCGAGTAAAGATTTAGCTTGTAAGAGTCCCCATTGTTGCTTATTGCGAGATTCCCTTGCGGGATAGCCCAAAAGCACGAGGGTATCGGTGACTTTTTGGCGATCGTCGCCGCCCCCTTCTGCTTGCTGATAAGTGAGGGTTTCGGCAGCAATACCCGCCATCCAAACCGTACAAAAGCGATCGCAGAAGAGTTGGCGATCTCCCGCTTCTTTCTCTCTCAACAAGGCTTCGATATTAAAACGCACGCCACCGATCCCCGATTGTCCGCTTTTCAATGCTTCCCATGCCGTCAAATCGTAGCCGAGAATGGGGATATCGAGGTGATAGGCCGTTAAAAAATGCCCCGCTTCGTGACGCAGGACGCGATCGCGGTGTTCGGGGGAAAAACGGGCGACGGTATCGACAAGTAAAGTGACACCCTTTCCCTGCCAGCCGAAGCGATCGGCGGTGAGAAAAGCGAGGACGGAAAACGTCGCGATCGCGGGGACGCTTGGGGGAATATGCAGAAATGGACCCAATAAGACGGAAAGGGTCATCAGGAAAATGGCGATCGCGATTAAATTTAAAGCAGTTTGTTGCATTCAGCGCGTGATAACGAAAAAAAGTGGTCAATCTTAACTAAGATTGTCCCACTTTTCCTGATTCGTTAAAGATAAATTTTAGCTGTCGGCATTTATATTAATCTTTAATGGTTCTCAACCAAGATTTATCAATAACAATCGTATACTCTTAACCCGAACTGAAGTTAAATTTACAAATTTGAGATGCACCCTATTGTTTGATTGTGGCGATCGCATCTTGAATGTCCAATCCCCCCTCGCGATCGCTTCTCATAATTTTATCGCCTCTTGTAGCACTCGTTTTTATCTTATAAATTACCATAAAAATAATGGGTTTGAGATTGCTCCCATACCCATTACCCAAATTAATAAGCGTCTTGCAACTCGTAAAAATCCGGCGATCTGTAATCCTTTCGTATGAGAATATTGTCTATCCCAGATCAGTCGCAAACAAACTGAACGTTAAGGGGAATCCTGCCTCGATTGATAATGATAACTTGTTCTGCATTAGGTGGATAATAGCTATCCATTGCATATGGCGGAGAACAAGGAACAAAATTGCGATCGGTTAAAGGCTGGGGACTAGCGGCAGAATATATCGCATATTCCCCAGTTTCGTCTGAAGTGTTGCAATATGGTTGAGCGCTAACCTCGATTTGAGGACAAATTGGTGGACCTTCGAGCTTGCCTCCTGGAAAGACCATTGCTGCATTGGCTGACAGGGTAAACGCTGTAGCGAAAGTCAAAACCATCGCGAAAAGAGCAAACCATTGGGCGATTCGATTGGTAATTTTTTGCATTTTGTCTCGCTATTATATTGTTAATTGTTTTTCGAGTAGACTCATCCCGAACAAGTCTCAACCTAGTAGTTTGAGCATTCCTTAAAATCAAGGGACTTTTAAAATCACTCATAATCTCGCATACTCTCAATGGCTTGTCAATGTTTTTTTATGTAGATTACATAAATTTTAATCAAGAAACTTTAAGCAAAATTTGCAATTGTCGTTTGTCAGAGATCGTCTCCCCAAAAAAATAATGAGTCGTGGAATAACTACCACGACTCATTAATAGCTATAGTCTCAATCAATATGCGTCTTGTAACTCGTAAAAATCCGGTGAAATGTAATCTTTTCGCAGAGGCCAGCCGATCCAATCCTCCGGCATTAACAAGCGTTTGAGATTGGGATGACCGTCATAAACGATGCCATACATATCGTAAGTTTCTCGCTCTTGCCAGTCCGATCCTTTCCAGATCCAATATAGAGAAGGAACTGTGGGATTGTCTCGCGGCAGGAAGACCTTCACGCGAATTTCTTCGGGTTGCTCGACATCATCATCAATCTTAATCAAATGATAGAAACTGACCAACTCTTTACCGGGACCGATATCATAGCCCCCCTGACATTGCATGTGATTAAAACCATAAGCATAGAGTGCCGTGGCAATGGGAACGAGAAATTCGGGATCGACTTTAATCACTTCTATCCCTAAATGGTCTCGTTCCAAGGTTTCATGACCGAAACCATTTTCCGTTAACCAACTGGAAACCTTTCCCGCTTCCACAATTTGAGATTCTTCTTCGCTCACTTAAACCTCCTCTTTTTCGGTTGCTTCTTCTAGAGCCACAGGCATTCCCATTGCTGCGGCCAGTTCTTGGGGTGGGGCTTTGCGAGTGGGAGAAGCCAAATATTCCCCCGTCAGGATGGGATCCACAACTTTCATATTGTGGGTGGTGCTGTAGTAGCGATGGGTTTGTTGCAATACTGTTGCTCGTTCTTGGATGGACTCGTTCGCCACTTTTTTCCGCAACTTGACGATCGCATCCATAATCGCCTCGGGACGGGGGGGACAACCGGGAATATAGACATCTACAGGAATGAGTTTATCTACCCCACGCACGGCACTGGGAGAGTCCATGCTGAACATTCCCCCCGTAATCGTACAGGCTCCCATGGCAATCACGTATTTGGGATCCGGCATTTGTTCGTAGAGGCGGATCAAAGCCGGAGCCATTTTCATGGTAATCGTCCCGGCAGTGACGATCAAATCCGCTTGTCTCGGACTGGCACGAGGCACCAAACCGAAGCGATCGAAGTCGAAGCGAGAGCCAATCATCGCCGCAAATTCAATAAAACAGCAAGCAGTGCCGTACATCATCGGCCACAAGCTGGAGAGTCTCGCCCAGTTGTGGAGATCGTCCACGGTAGTGAGGATAATATTTTCTGATAAATCCTGCGTAACTTGAGTCTGAGCTACTGGATTGAGAATTTTTTCGGTTTGCGGGTTGTTTACGACCATTCCAAGGCTCCTTTGCGCCAAGCGTACACGAGAGCGACCACGAGGATTGCGATAAAAATAAGGGCTTCTACAAAAGCTAGGAGTCCCAATTGGCTAAAAGCAACCGCCCAAGGGTAGAGAAAGACGGTTTCTACGTCAAAGACGACGAAAACCAAAGCAAACATATAGTAGCGAATGTTAAATTGAATCCATGCTCCTCCGATGGGTTCCATGCCGGATTCATAGGTGGTTCGCCGTTCTGCACCGCCAGTTCGCGGTCGTAAGAGGAAGGAGGCCGTCAGTGACAAAATGGGCACCGAACTGGCTAAAATCAGAAATCCTAAGAAGTATTCGTAACCGCTCAGGTGAAACACGTGTTCTCCTCGTTAATTTTTGTAACAAACAATTGTTTGCAATTTCGCATTATACGAGGTTTTGGTGGGGAAGGGAAGAGGCAATCGGGTTGTTTGGGAAGGAATGGAAATCGCTCGGTTTCTCGAAGAGGAGCTTGAGTTTCTTACTTGAATATAGTTTTCAGGATTTAAGTTCAAATATACTGTTCTGTTAAGTTTTTTGTAAGCCTTAGCGATCCCTCGCACCGATTTACCCGCAATCGCAGCCGCTACAATCGCAATTACCGCAATCGGGGGTACAATCGAAGTTACCGCCACAATCTCCCGTATTTCCGCAATCAGAGAAGGGATTATTGCAATTTTCCCCACCTCCAAATTCGAGTAAAGAACAACTACAATCGGCAAAATCGATACAGCCATCCGAAGAATTGTTAGGATGAGACTGTTTTCGTTTTTTCTTCTTTTGTTCTAATTCTTCAGAACGAAGAATAATTTTTGCTGTTTTGCAATCGGTAAATCTTTGACGGGATAGAGCGATCGCCGATCGCAAATCTTGTTCGAGCAGTGTTTTCTTAACATATTGAGAGCAAGATTCGCCACCATATAAGGTTCGATGAGCGCAAGAAAATCCCTTATACGGCGATAAAAATTTTTGATAGCTGCGAATTAACTCAACCCCAGTTTTCTTTGCGCTTTTTTCGATCATGCGAGCAGTTTTCGCTAAAATAGGAATGCGAGTTCGAGAAAGTTGTTCTAAAGCAACCAGAATGAAATTAAGAAGAAAATAGAGAGGATTTCTAACCGTTCGAACCAAACCTCGAAAAATAAAATAGTGCCATCTCCGGGGAGAATGTAGGGTATTCATGAATTTTGAGAGTAAAAAATAAAGAGTGAAGAGTAATGAATTGAACTATCGATGCAAAATTTTGGCGAGTTGCCGATTTCCAAGTATAATTTAGATTTTGCCAGTTCAAAAAATATCTTATTCAGAAAATGCAGAATTTATTAATTGTCGGGACGGATACAGATGTGGGAAAAACTGTGGTTACAACGGCATTAGTCGCTTATTGGCATGCTTATCGATCGCCCGATGCTCTCGCGTTAATGAAACTCCTACAAACCGGAGAGGGAGATGGGGAATTGTATCGAGAACTATTCGAGTTTCCTCAACCTCCCGAAACCCTCGTTCCCGTCAAGTTTAACACTCCCGTTGCCCCGCCCGTCGCCGCAGAACGCGAAGGCATGGCGATCGATTTGGGGAAAATTTGGCAAACCTATCAAACCTTACAGCAAACCTATCCTTTCGTTTTCGTAGAAGCATTGGGAGGTTTGGGATCTCCTGTCACCCACGAGTTAACTGTTGCCGATATTGCCGCACAATGGTGTTTAAATGCGGTGTTAGTCGTTCCCGTGAAGTTAGGAGCGATCGCGCAAACCGTTGCCAATGTCGCCCTTTCCCGTCAAGTAAAATTAAATCTCAAAGGAATTATTCTCAACTGTTGTCAACCCGTCACCGAGGAGCAATTGAAGGATTGGACTCCAGTAGATCTCATTCAATCTCTGACCCATTTGCCGATTTTAGGAACGATTCCCTATCTTGCCAACCCTAAAGAGAAAAGTAAACTCGTGCAAATTGCCTCAAATTTAGACTTAGAACGAATTTTCGCAGTTTAATTCTTAATTCTTAATTCTTAATTCTTACATCCGACCCGCTAAATGAGTGAGTTGACGAAGATTGACTAACGATAAACTATGACGAGATTTGTCGATATTAACCCAACCTTTATCAGCCAATTTTTCAATAATTTTTTGTGCTTCTTCAACGCGAATATCGGAAATTTGCGACAGATCGCTATAGGGAATGAAGAGAATTTCTTTGCCTTGTTCGGTGGTACTGCCATACTGATCGGCAAGCACGATAAGAGTTTTGGCTAACTTCACCGCAGGAGGGCGATCGCGCAGCAAAAAGCGCAGATTGGAGTAGCGCAATCGCTGTACCATGAGTTGCAACATGCGATGGTGCAATTGGGGATCTTTAAAGAGAGTTTGAATGAAGCGCTGGGCGGAAACGCTCAATAATTCCACCTTACACAAAGCTACGACATCCGTCGATCGCGGCGACTCGTCCAAAATGGCCATTTCCCCAAAAAAATCGCCTTTGCCCATAATTGCAAGGGTCGCCGCACTCTCTCCCGCCAAACGGCGTACCTTTACCCACCCCGAAACGATAAAATAGACGGCATTGCCCCAAGCATCTTCCATTAAAACCGCCCGATCTCTGGGGTAAGAGTGTTCCACGGCAACGGAAAGCAGCCATTGTAATGTTTCGGGACTGGCTGTATTGAAGAGCGGAAAAAGCTCGCTAAACGCTTCAATGTCCATGAATGGGATATCGCTTTGAGGGTTGAGTTAGCACGATGCTAATGGTGTTGTTGTATCTTAACACCACGGCGATCGCGAGAGAATTCCCTAGAAGTTAGAGTTCCCGCATTCGCGTTAAAATTAGCGATAAAGATAAAATTACATGATTCAACCCGATTTAAAACAAATTGCTTTACAACTCGAAAGCCGAGATTCTCGCGATCGCATGCTTGCTCTTGTTAGTTTGCGTCAAGTTTCCCCCGAAGATGCCGTACCTTTAATCAAAAAAGTGCTCGACGATGAGGTGCTACAGGTGCGATCGATGGCCGTCTTTGCCTTGGGAGTCAAACCCACCCGAGAATCTTATTCGATGTTGGTGAAATGCTTGCAAAATGACCCAGATTATGGGATACGCGCCGATGCGGCGGGGGCATTGGGCTATTTGGAGGACAAGCGAGCCTTTGAACCCCTCGTGCGGGCATTTTACGAGGAAACCCAATGGTTGGTAAGATTTAGCGCGGCGGTTGCCTTGGGAAATATCGGCGATATAAGAGCCCGAGAGGTGTTGATGGAAGCCCTCTACAGCCGAGAATCCGTCATGGAACAAGCCGCGATCGCGGCTTTAGGAGAAATCGGCGCGATGGATGCCCTCGAGGAGATTCTCGCCTTTATCGACTCTGAGGATTGGTTGGTGCGACAGCGACTTGCAGAAGCCCTCGGACATCTCCCCTGTCCCAAAAGCTATTCCGCCCTTCAGTATCTTGCCAAAGATAAGCATTCCCAAGTCCGAGAAGCCGCCTTTCTTGCCCTCGATCGCGTCGGTCCCGAATCGTAATACAATACATATTCGGCGATCGCGATCGCCTCTCGTAGTTCGCAGCCTCGTTTTGCATGGATATTAAAACCTTTGTTACCCAGTCCGCAGGTGAGTGGTTTTCGCAACGCACTCGCTACCAAGGTGCGGGAAAAGAACCCGATAATAGCAAATCAAATTTAACTGTAGAATTGCTAGAAGACGACCCGGCGATCGTGCAGCTTTACCAGCAGTATAATATTGATTCTGCCGCCATTAAATTTGGTCTGAAAACTCGTTGGGATACTTCGGTAGATTGGGGAAAACCGAAGCAAATCGGCTCGAGTTTTTGGGCGATCGTTCCGGATGAAAACGATCCGCAAATCGGTATGGTTTTGCGATCGGGACTCTTACCAAATCCCAGTTCTCAAGGAGTTTATGCGATCGGTGCAGATGACGCGCTAACATTAACCACAACCAACAACAATATTTGTACTTCAGAGCGCATTTGGTTTGCCAGCGAAAATTTGCGCTTGCGGACATTATTAGTCAACAATGGTACAGAATTTATTCAAACATCCTTTTATTCCGAAATCCGTCGTCCTCCACCCCAAACCAGACCCACCCCCAACCCCTCCCAAGAGGGGAGTAACTGATAACTGATAACTGATATGACCCCTCTCATTCTCGGCGTACACGGACTGGCCAATAAACCCCCCAGGGAAACTCTTTCCGCATGGTGGAAAATGTCCATAATTGAAGGGCTGGTTAAAAATTGCAAACTTTCCGCGCCATCGTTTGACTTTCAAATGGTTTTTTGGGCGGATTTACTCTACAAGAATCGACTTCATACCGATGAAGATTTTCCTTTTGATTCCTTATACAACAAAGAACCCTATATTGAAGCCAGAACGGGATCTTTGAAAACCTATCGAGACAGTTGGCGCGACGAACTGCAACGAAAACCTTTAGAGTTTATTGGTGATTCTCTTGATGCCTTTCGCTTGCGTTTTGACGTGAATTTCCTTTCCGATCCGCTCTTAAACGCTTTCATGCAAGATATGAAATTGTATTACGATAACAATCGCAAAATCAAAAATCGTCAAGGCAAACCCGAACTCGTGCGCTGGGCGATTCGCGACGAATTAAAAAGTGCTATTCGCGAGGCAGAAGGCCGTAAAATCGCCGTTATCGGTCACTCAATGGGATCGATTATTGCTTATGATGTTTTGCGAGATTTAGGGCAAACCGATCCCGATTTGCAAGTAGCTTCTTTGATTACCATTGGCGCACCTTTGGGTTGGCCATTAGTAAAAAGTGAAATTATCAAAGAACGAGGTTACGATCCCAGAGTTCGCACTCCCTCTATTGTCACGGAAAGTTGGATGAATTACGCCGACAAACGGGATGTAATTGCCGTTGATGCCCACTTAGCCGATGATTATGAAGCCAACGATGGCGGCATACCCGTCACGGATGACGCCATCGCTAATGATTATATTTACCCCAATGGTTTGCCCGGTTTCCATAAATCTTACGGCTATTTAAGAACGCCAGAATTTTCGCAGTACATTAAAGAATTTTTGGGACTTTAAAGCAAGATGTTTATCGATCCGAAAGTCATTCCAGAAACATCGGGCACGGGTTATCCAGACTCATTTAAAAGCGTTGTTACCGGACGTTATAAAAAGCGACTGGGGAATATTGCGGGATTAAAAAATTTTGGTGTTAATTTAGTCCGTCTCGAACCCGGAAGTGCTTCTTCCATTCGTCATTGGCATGCGAAACAAGATGAATTTATCTATGTTATCGAAGGAGAAATTACTCTCGTTACCGACAAAGGCGAGCAAATTTTAGCTCCCGGAAATGCCGCCGGATTTCCCGCAGGAGAAACCAACGGACATCATTTAATCAATCGCAGCGATCGCGATGCCATTTATCTCGAAATTGGCGATCGTACTCCTGAAGATAGCGTGATTTATCCCGATGACGATCTGCGAGCAGTAATGGGAGAAAAAGGCTGGCAATTTACGCATAAAAACGGAGAACCCTATTAACAACTATCAACCATCAACTATCAACTGTCAACTATCAACTGTCAACTATCAATGACTCTGGAAATTGAATTATTATTGTGTTGCAGCCGAATTGAAATTACGCCACAACAAGAACAAAAAATACATCAATTTCTTAGAAACCCAGTTTTCAATTGGCAAACATTAATTAACAGTGCTTATTATCATAATGTTATTCCTTTATTATATTGGAATCTCAACAAACTAAATTGGGAAGGCGTACCGGACAAAGTGCGATCGCAGTTATCTTCAGCTTTTCAAGCTAATCTCAAACATAATTTTTTAGTCACATCAACCCTCGTCAAAGTCTGTCAATATTTGCGCGATCGCAATATTGAAGCAATTCCATTTAAAGGTTCGCTTTTAGCAAAAAATATTTATAAAAATTTAGCTTTACGTCGCATCCGAGATGTCGATTTATTGGTCAAAAAAGAAGAATTTTTCTCTGTCAAAAAAATTCTCATAGAGTTCGGTTATTATCCTTACGATCGCTTGAATCAGATTCAAGAAAAATTGCGCTTGCAAACCAATTATGAAGATGCTTTAGTCAATTCGGAAACCGGAATTAAAATCGATATTCACTGGGGCTTCAATCCTCCTTATTTTGCCAGTAATATCCCCATTGATGACATTTTTCAACACACGAAAAAGGTGAAAATTGGCAAAATGGAACTCCTCGATCTTGCGCCAGAAGATTTGTTGCTAGTTTTATGTTTAAATGGTGCTAAAGATGGCTGGTTTGAGCTTCAGCGTATTTGCGATATTACCGAATTTGTAAAAATTTATCCAGATTTTGATTGGCAAGGATTTTGGCATAGAACCCAAAAATTTAATTGTGCTAGAATTGTTTTATTGGGTCTCGAACTTGCTCGTATATTCTTTCAAGTTACAATTCCTGAATTTATAAGTGAAGAGATTGTGAGAGATCGTATCGCCAGAAAATTAGGAAAGCAAATTTACGAACGGCTATACAATAATAAAGAACGAGAATATTCTTTACTGCAACGCGCCTATTTTCCCTTGCAACTGCAACGAGGAATTAAAAACAAGCTCCATTATTGTTTGCAATTATTACTCCCAATTAACGAACGAGATTTAGATATCATTATCTTACCTCGGTCGCTATTCCCTTTATATTATCTCCTGCGTTTTATTCGTTTGCCTGTCAAATATGGATGCGCGATCGCCAGAAAAGCAATTGATAAGAAAAGTTAAGAATTACTAAAATTTTGAGACGACTTAGAAAATCTGTCGTTCGAGTGAGAAAATGAAACGGAAAATCTGAGTCCAGGGATATCCTGAATGAGCATCCTGCGTTGGTTTGTTTCTATTTTCATGGCTCTTGTTTTAGCTATAGTTCTCCTTATTTCTTTGCCCACTACCGCAGCCATCCAACAAGTTACCAGCGTTCAAACCATAAAAACTTGGTTGCAAGAAAGTAACTTTTACCAAGACTTTCTCACTGCAACGTTTGAAGAACTCGCCCGCGATATTTTTGCCTCTACAGAAACATTCCCTTTAATTTCCAATCGCCAAGTTCTAGAAGAAGTTGAAAACTCGCTGCCCGATCGCTTTGTTCAAAATACATTTGAGACTATTTTAGATGCTTACTATGGTTACTTTCAAGGTCGTAAAGATACTGTTACTTTTAATATTAGTTTAGTTGAAATTAGAGATAATTTAAAAACAAATATTCCCAGACTTCTTAAAGAAACAATTGCAAATTTTCCTCCTTGTATAGGCAATAGCCAGCAAGATTACGAGCAATTTGAACGCGGAGAATGCTTGCCTTCTGAGGTAGATGTAACAGAATTATATCGCGCGATCGACAATGCAATACAAAGCGAGATCGTCTTTGATGATTCCAATCTAACCGCAGAAGATTTAAATGTCAGCTATGAAGAATTACAGCCAATTCGCAGAGGATTTCAAATTCTGCGATCGATTCCAACAATTTGTTATGGGTTGATGCTGTTATTTTCTACCATTATTTTAATCGCAACTCCAAGACCGATTAAAAAAGGGTTACTCGTTCTCGGGTTGACTTGGATTCCTTGTACATTTATTGTTGGGGCGATCTCCTTAAGTTCTCGTTCTCTTTCTTTGCAACTCATGCAAGCATTAGTACGAGAATCTTCACCCAATATCGATCCAATCGTGCACAGTCTTCTCTTAAACTTTTTTATCACGGCTTATCAATCCATTAGCGATCGCATTCTTTTACTATCAGGTGTTGGTTTCGCCTTTGGAATTGCTTGTATTGTGTTATCTGTCACTCGATTTTCCACGGCAGATTAAATGAGTTGTTGGTTATTGAATTCCCAACAACCAACAACAAATAACCAACAACTACCTCAAAATCGCCATTCCTTTTTGGACTGCGGGACGATTTTGCAGCGTTTCCATCCAACGTTTGAGATGAGGATGTTCGTCTAAGGTTACGCCTAAATATTCATAAGCAGCAACCCAAGGATAAGTTGCCATATCGGCAATGGAATAATCTTCGGCAATAAATTCATGCTTTTCTAACTGCGAGTTTAACACCTCAAATAAGCGCAATGTTTCCTTTTCATAACGCGCGATCGCATAAGGGATTTGTTCTTTCGCATATCTGCGAAAATGTCCCAATTGACCGAACATCGGTCCCACGCTTGCCATTTGAAACATTAACCACTCAATAACCTGCATTCGTCCTGCGGTATCTGAAGGTAAAAATTTACCAGTTTTTTCAGCCAGATAAATTAAAATCGCCCCGGATTCAAATACGGTAATATTAGTATCGAGATCGATAATTGCAGGAATTTTACTATTGGGATTGATAGCAACAAATTCCGGGCTGAATTGTTCCCCTTTAGAAATATCTACCTTTTTGACCGTATAAGGAAGCTCGACTTCCTCTAACATAATTGCAGGTTTTCGTCCGTTGGGCGTAATATAAGCATAGAGGTCAATCATGACAGTTCCTCATTTTTGAATTATAGGGAATTATAGTCATTTCGATTTAGATTGAGACACTCGATCCTTGCTGTCACAGGGTTTGAGCAAATATTTGTCTCATTCTTACTTGGAACTACTATATCTCGCGATCGCCCTTCGGCGATTTAGGTTTAAGTTTAAAACAAAATGAAAGCAAAAAACTATATCATCGGGGTTGATATCGGCACGACTTCCACAAAATCGGTTCTCTTTTCCGAAGCGGGTGCAGTTGTACAACAAGCAACTCTTAATTATCCTTTGTATTCTCCAACACCTTTGACCGCAGAACAAAACCCGGAGGAAATTTTTACGGCAGTTTTGCAAACCGTTTCTACCGTCATTTTGGAAAGTCAAATCGATCCGCAAACGATTTTATGCCTGTCCTTTAGCAGCGCCATGCACGGATTAATTGCTATTGATGCCAAGGGAAATTTACTCACGCAATGTATCACTTGGGCCGATCGGCGAGGAGAAAAATGGGCACATTTGCTGCAAGAAGAAGGTAGAGAAAAGGAAATTTATCGCTTGACGGGAATTCCCTTTCATCCCATGTCTCCTCTGGTTAAATTAGTTTGGTTGCGAAACGAATACCCCGACCTTTTTTATCAAACTGCTAAGTTTATTTCTATTAAAGAGTATATTATTTTTCAATTGTTCGATCGCTACCTTATCGATACATCTGTAGCTGCTGCGATGGGATTGTTAAATTTACATACTTTAACATGGTCAACTGAAGCCTTAAATATTGCGGGAATTACCGAAGATAAACTCTCGGAAATCGTGCCGACCACTTATATTTTACCTTCTTTCAATCGAGAAAGGGCGATCGCCATCGGCATTCCCGAAGGCATTTCCACAGTTATTGGTTCTAGCGATGGAGTGTTGGCAAATTTGGGAGTTGGGGCACTTTTTCCGAAAACTGTTGCCGTTACGATTGGGACGAGTGGGGCAATTAGAACTGTTAGCGATCGCTTGCAATTGGACGGGAAAAATAAGCTCTTTTGCTATCCTTTAATTGAAAATTATTGGATTGTTGGCGGTGCCGTTAATAATGGCGGGATTGTCATGCAGTGGTTGAAAGAGAATTTAATGGAATTAGAAGGAGTAGAAGGATACGACAAATTAAACGCGATCGCGCAGACGATTCCCGCCGGTTCGGAAGGGTTGATTTTTCATCCTTATTTGACGGGAGAACGCGCTCCAATTTGGAATAGTTACGCCCGAGGGAGTTTTTTTGGTTTAACTTTAAATCATACCAAAGCCCATTTAGTTCGCGCTGTTTTGGAAGGCGTGATTTATAATTTATCGGTGGTTTTAGACAACTTAGAAAAGTTTGCAGGGAAAAGTGAAAAAATTATTGCCAGTGGCGGTTTTACGCGATCGCCCCTCTGGCGGCAAATGCTGGCAGATATTTTTAATTGTCAAGTTGCTATTCCGAATCGACAAGAAAGTTCTTGTTTCGGTGCGGCTATTTTAGGATTATATGCACTGAAATATATTACTAATCTCGATATTATTTTGACAATGATAAAGGAAAGAGAGCAACATTTTCCCATTCCCGAAAATGTAGAAGTTTATCAAAAAATTCTGCCCGTTTATCAGAGTTTACTTGCTAAATTCTCAGAAGAATATGTTAAATAGGAACTAATCTAATATCTGTCGATCGTTAAATTCTTTAGCGATCGCTCTAACAATCACACTATATTCATTAACAAAAAGAGGAATAGGATATAGAGAAAAATTGGATATTGATTGGGAAATTGTGATTTTTTTTGATCGGTGGGTTAAGGATATTTTGGATAAGTCCTTCTTACTTTAAATTCCTACTAATCCTTTAAAAAGATGAATGCCATCTGTTGCCCCCAAAGCCGAATCCGAGGCACGTTCTGGATGCGGCATCATGCCCAAAATATTACCTTTTTGATTAACAAGACCCGCAATATTATGTAATGAACCATTGGGATTGTATTTCTGATTTGTATTGCCTTCAGAATTTGAATAACGGAAGAGAATGCAGCCGTTATTTTCTAACATTTTTAGCGTTTCAGAATTAGCATAATAACGTCCTTCACCGTGAGCGATAGGAAAATTTACCACGGGTTGAGACTGATAATTTTGCGTCCAAGGGAGATCCGTGCGTTCGATTTTCAGAGAAACGCGATCGCAGATAAAATGCAAATTGCGATTGCGAATTAATGCACCAGGTAATAGTCCTACTTCCGTTAAAATTTGAAATCCGTTGCAAATTCCGAGGATATATTTGCCTTGTTTCGCGTGTTCGAGAACGCTATTCATGATAGGCGAGAAACGCGCGATCGCGCCGCATCGCAAATAGTCACCATAGCTAAATCCTCCCGGAATAATCACCGCATCGAGATCGCTAATATCCGTTTCTTGGTGCCAAACCATGCGCGTCGGTTGCTGAAGTAAATCTCGCGTGACATAAGCCACATCGCGATCGCAATTCGAGCCTGGAAAAACAATAATACCAAATTTCATTATTGGTTGTTGGTTATTGGTTGTTGGTTGTTCGTTAGTTTTTCCCTTTTTCCAAATTCAGGGAAATAGAGAGATTGGGAGCAGTTTGAATTCTTAATTCTTAATTCCTCAAAATGGTTCTGAATAGCCGCTCCACGTAAAATCGCCGATGCGAATTTGCAATGCACCCAACTCAAAAACGGGATTGTAACGGAGTTGAATACTGTAAGTTCGGCGACTGTACTCGAGGAAATAATCGGTACTGATTTCGCGACCCGTATCCAAATTTAGCGAACTTTGAAACCCGAGTCGAAACGGTCCGTAAATTTGTTGGGTAATCCCATAAGATAAGACTTTCTGATCGGCAATGCGATCGAAGAGAAACGGGGACAGATTAGCGATCGCGGCTTGAGAATAGGCAATGTTCCACCCAGTATAGTCAAAGAAATCATCGGAAAAATGTCCGAATTGTCCTCGCAATCCTACAGTCCCTTGAATGGATTGTTGAGTGTCGCCACTGCTGTACCACCCGGAAATTGCCGTAATTCCCGTGGTGACTTGGACGTAAGGTTGTAAGGGAACGGGACTGTAGCGCATCCCTTCTTCTGGTGTTGGCGGTAGGGTATTTCCTCGCCAAAGATAGAAATTATAACCCAAGAAAGCCGCACCTTGGATACGAGTGAGAGTAATGCGGTTGTTCGTACGATCGGCAGCTAATAAATCGGCGCGATCGGTATCTGCTTCAATGACTTGTACTCCTGCTTGATAGCGCAGATTAACATTGCTATCTCCCAGCACCAGTTCTGGAGAAGTCAACACCACTCCATAGCTGGTTTGTACGGTTTGAAAACCCAGAGAACCATTAAAGAGGCGATCGCGATAGTTAAATTCTCCGGTTAATAAGTGAGGCCTCCCCAAATCCCCGATTGCATGATCCAAGCGCATGTTAGCGCGTAGATTATTTTCCACATTATCCAAATCCAGACTGCTGAGACTGCCAAATAGTCGCAGTTGCGTGCGTCGGTCGAAATCGGCGACGAGATCCGTTCGCAAGCCAAAAGATTGTGGTGAGAAAAAGCCCTCGTCTAAAGCTGCTCTTTGCAACAAATATTGAGGAGTCACCGACCAGCGAAAATTCGGCGTTTGCACGATGCCAAAACTCCGCTCGATAAAGAGTCCACCGCGATCGATGTCGTCAATGCCAAGAGTAAAGAGTCCGTCGCGATCCGGACTGCGATCTAAGAGAATGCGATCTTGAAATAAAGGCAAAGAAAAACCGCGATCGAAAACAATCCGGGAATTGGTCGTCAGAATTTCGTCCTGAAGGGGATTGAGGCGATTAAATTCCGCCGTATCGGCGCGAATTTCCAACTCGGGAGGCGAAAAAGGATCGTTTGTGAAACTAACATTAGTTGCCCGCCAGCCATCGCTATCGAAATCGACGCGATCGGCTCGAAAGCGCAATTGGTTGACTTCTCCTTCCGTGCCGCTCGTGGGAAAGGGCAATCCTTCAGAACTCACGCTCGTACCAATGGTGACGGCCAATCCTTCTTGCTGTCGGATATCTTGGAGGGGTTGCTGTTGAATGAGGCGATCGCTCAACGGGCGATCGGGAACGATCGGATTGGGAATGGCCTCGGAGAAAGAGAGGGGATCGAAATCGCGGGAGGTAGTGGGTTGATAGATTTCCCCCGATGCTTGCAGCATAGTTCCGGTATCTTGCACGAGTTGATACTCGAAAATTTCTCCCCGCAAGACTTGATCTCCTCGTCGGAGGGCAACATTTCCCTCTGCTCTCATAAAGCGATTGGGGAGATTAATGCGAACGCGATCGGCGGTAACGACAGATTTAGAAAAGCGCACCTCCACATCCCCTTCGGCATAGGCCACTTTTTGATTTTCGTCGTATTCTTGGCGATCGGCGTTAATTTCTAAGAGTCCGGTGGGGGGAGGGGTTTGGGGAGATGAGGGAGCGGGAGGAGAATTTAGCTCGAATTCTCGGGCTTCTCCGCCTCGCTCTTGTACGATAAGATTAGTGAGGGTTTCTTCTTGCAAGCCTCCCGTTTCCGACTCGAACCAAGGCAGGCGCATTTCTTCTTGCTCGGTTGTTTGAGGATTGGCTGCTAAATTGGAGGCTGAAGCGGTAAATGCGACTGTTTCCTCGGTCAGGGTATCGGGAGCGGGAAAATCAAAGGCAATATCGGTTGCATCCATCTGGGGCAAATAACCCAGAGACATGGGTTGGCCCAATCCGGAAGAATCGATTTCTTCGATTGGATCTAACGGTTCGGGAAAACTGGGTCGTGCAGTGGCGATCGCGTTGGCATGCTCGAAGGCGGCGGCATCGAAAGAAGGGGAAAATGGTGTTTGCGGGTTGAGACGGGTAACGGAAGTTGTTTCGTCTGAAGTGGGGAGTGGCGGAATTTCCGAAGTGAACATAGAGGGTGAGGTGCCGTTCGTATGCGGGTCTATACCTTCAGGAACGCTACGGTTTCGAAGATGTTCCCCGCGATCGCGACCCTCGACGGTTTCTAGTACGCCATCCCATCGTTCGGATGGGGGTTTGACTGCAAGGCGAAACTGTTGTAACTCTCGTTCTAAATTGTCTAGCAGAGGGGTTCTTGTTTTAACTTTCCCGGCCGGAGGAGAAGAGAAATCATTGGACTGCGGTAAAGCAATATCTAGAGATTCGCTCTCGAGGGGCGATGAAAATTCAAGCAGTACGGGAAAGGCAAATTCCGGTGCGAAATTTTCCGGCAGGGGAGGAGAATCATCGAGGAGAGAAAATTGTTGTTGCTGGGGAATAATCTCTAAATCGGGAGACGCAATGCCGCGATCGGGGCGGACTTTCAGAGTTTTTTGGATGTTGTCCGCAGCAGCAGGAGAAAGAACGGAAGGTGCGGGTTTGAAGGGGGGAACGAAGTGCGGCATTTTGTCTCTACTCGAGATTTGGTGGAATTGCTAGAATAGCAGTCCGATTTCAGTTTGTGTATACTCTTGTCAATAAGAAGGGATGAGAGAAAATTCCCAAAAAATAGAAAGGACGAGAGAAAATTCCCGTCCGGTAAATTTTGTTACCCGAGTAGCTCTCGAGTCTGGATAGAACATTCGGTAGGGTATGGGCCGGCGATCGCCTGACTCCCAATATTCGACCTATTCCATATTGCGACGGCTGGGAGTCCGAGCGGGGTCGCCGGATAAGAAGCCGAAGACAAAAAGCGCCACAAAAAAGGTGACAACCAGAGAAACGACAATTTTAAGCGTTACCATTTGCTGCTCCTACATTTTAAAAAAGTTCAAAAATATTCCTCAATTGAGGGGCGATAACATTCAGCTAAGACCTCAAATCGATTCGACCGAGCCAATCTGACGCCCTTCAACGCGATGGAAATGAATTGTTAACAAATGTTATTGTACAAGACTTTGTTGCAAAAAAGGCAACCGCAGGCGACGGGCAGACAAGGGTGGGAAAATGGGAAAAAACCCTCGATACGGGAGATTATCTCATGATGCCAACGATATCGCGTTCTTTTGCCTTTGTCCTTGTCTTTGCCAGTCTGTTTATCCCCCTGGGTGCCGAAGCTCAAGAGCAATTATTACGTACTCTCACAGTGACGGGAACGGGAATCCAAAAAATTCCCACCACGTTGACTCAAGTGAATTTAGGGGTAGAAATTCAGGTCGATACCGCCGAACGAGCACAGCAGGAAATTGCCAGACGCACCACGGATATCGTCAATTTATTGCGATCGCGCAAGGTGGAACAGTTACAAACTACGGGAATTCGCCTCAATCCCCGTTATAACAACCGAGGCGGCGAATCGGTCTTAATCGGCTACGTCGGCTCGAATACCGTTAGCTTTCGGGTGGAGACCGATCGGGCGGGAAATATTATCGATGAGGCGGTTCGGACTGGAGCAACCCGCATCAATGGGGTCAGTTTTACGGCAGAGGAGGAGGAGATCGAGGCCGCCAGACAGCAGGCTCTGATTAAAGCCACGCAAAATGCCCGCGAACAAGCGAACATCGTTCTCAATGCTTTAAACTTAAGTCCCCAAGAAGTAGTCGGCGTACAAATCGGTCACGCTGCACCGCCGATTTTAACCCGAGGCAATGTTTTATTTGCTCGGGAGGCGGAAGTTCCCCAACAAGCCGATTCTCCCGTTATTGGAGGAGAACAAACAGTTAGTGCTTCGGTGACTTTACAGATTCGGTATTGAGCGATCGTAGGGAGGTAGCCGACGACCTCCCTACACCATCAAATTATCCGTCGTAGTCGCTGACAGCACTAGGTATCGATGTTAAACTTTGAACTTTAATATTAAGGATGAGTAATTTTGATGTTACAAAGTCGATGCGAGTTTGACGAAAAAATGAGGGTCTCAGGTATTAAGAGAGTGTAAAGATGAGTAAATTACGAGTAAATTTCTCATCTTGGGACAAGTTAATGTCTGAAACCCTTGCTATTATCAGGGTTCAACAAATGATGTGTCAATATCTCGCTTTGAGCCGAGCAAGTACAAGCGATTGACTCGAATCACGGGTTTGGAGCGAGTAATGCCGGGATTATTGCGATCGTCCCAAGTCTCGAACTTTAACGATCCTTCAATGCCGATTAAACTTCCCTTTTTGACGTAGTTGGCGGCAATCTCCGCCGTTTTATCCCACATTTCCAAATTGAACCAGTCTGGCGGCGCATTGCGACTGGGGCGATTGACTGCCATGCTAACATTAGCAACTTGACTGCCGCTATCGAGACGCCTGATTTCTGTATCTCGTCCCGCACGACCTACCAAATGAACGATATTGAGTCCCATAATCTTTCAAGTACATTGGTTCTCGACAACTGCTCAATAGTGTAGCCGATCGCGGATGGCGATCGCGAGAGAAAAAATAAATTTTTCCTGACGAGAAAAGCGATCGCTCGAAATGGTTTATCAGTTGCGGGGCAATCGATAGCGTTTCCAAAACTGGTAAAATCGGTTTTTGACTGGACGCGAAGGGCAAAACATAATAAAATCCTCATCGATTCCATCCCTAAAAATGGATTAACATTACAAAAAACAAGACACCATCGAGTTAAACAGTCGCACTTTGGGGGCGTAAATTTAGAAGTGGGTATATTTAGTCGCTTTACATTATCGAGAGACATGGGTATCGACCTCGGTACCGCAAATACCTTGGTTTATGTCTCGGGTAAAGGCATCGTACTGCAAGAACCGTCTGTGGTTGCCATCGACCAAGATTTAAAAGTTCCCCTCGCCGTCGGAGAAGACGCGAAAAAAATGTTGGGGCGAACTCCGGGTAACGTTGTCGCCTTACGTCCCCTACGGGATGGGGTCATCGCCGATTTCGACACGGCGGAACTGATGCTCAAGCATTTCATTCGCCAAGTTCACGAAGGACGCACCCTCGTTTCTCCTCGCATTGTCATCGGCATTCCCAGTGGCGTAACTGGCGTAGAGCGCCGAGCAGTTATGGAAGCCGCTTCCCAAGCCGGAGCAAGGGATGTTTACCTCATTGACGAACCCGTAGCAGCAGCAATTGGAGCCGGACTTCCAGTGGCAGAACCCACCGGAAACATGATTATCGACATCGGCGGCGGGACGACGGAAGTTGCCGTTCTCAGCTTGCAAGGCACCGTTCTCAGCGAGTCGGTCCGAGTTGCGGGAGACGAACTGAGCGAGTCCATTACCCAATACATGAAAAAAGTTCACAATCTTGTGGTGGGGGAAAGAACTGCAGAAGAAATTAAGATTCATATCGGTTCTGCCTATCCCTCTCCCGATGATGATGAAATTACCATGGAAGTTCGCGGCTTGCACTTGCTATCGGGCTTGCCTCGCACCGTAACCATTAAAGCCCCAGAAGTTCGCGAAAGCATGAGCGAACCCCTCGCCGTCATCGTCGATGCCGTCAAGCGCACTTTAGAGCGAACTCCTCCAGAACTGGCTGCCGATATTATCGATCGCGGGATTATGCTGGCAGGCGGTGGTGCTTTATTAAAAGGATTGGATACCCTAATCAGTCACGAAACGGGAATCGTCACTCACGTTGCTGCAGACCCCTTAAGTTGCGTTGTCTTGGGCACCGGTCGCGTTCTCGAGAACTTTAAGGAACTCGAACGGGTCTTTAGCGGTCGCTCTCGCTCGATTTAGTGACGTTGCCTATCTGGCGCGATCGCGCGTGACTTGACTTCGGGTCATTTAAACAAGGATTCACACAATAATAATGTTTACAGTGCGTCGTTGGTGGGAGCGTTACGGATCTCGATTAATGTTAATAGGGCTAGTTCTCGGTCTAGCCTTATTCATTCGTCGTACCCAAGGCGCGATCGTAGCAGAAATCTACTATCAGGTCATGCGCCCCTTTGAGGGTAATCCTCCCCCTGAAGATTTGGTAGATGCAAAGGTTAAGGAACTCGAGGCTCGCGTTGCCGAATTTGAAAAGGAAAACGTTAAACTCCGAGAACTTCTCAAATACGCTCAAAAGCAAAATCAGGAGACGATCGCCGCACCGATTGTCGGTCGGAGCGTCGATCACTGGTGGGAGCAAATTCTTCTCGGTCGCGGGAGCAATCATGGCGTTCGCGAAGGTTATATCGTGACCAGTCCGGGGGGATTGGTCGGACGCGTTGTTAAAGTTACGCCCAATACCAGTCGCGTTCTTTTAATTAGCGATCCTACTAGTAAAGTGGGAGCAAAAGTGACTCGTAGTGGTGACATGGGTTATATACAAGGTGGAACAAAAGAAAAGGCTACAATGGTTTTTTATGAGAAAGTTCCGAGCGTCAAAGTAGGAGATACAATTGTTACATCTCCAGCCAGTTATTTATTCCTTTCCGGTATCGCGATCGGTAAAGTCGAATCGGTGGATTTAGAAAAAAGTCCCGCACCTGAAGTCATTATTACCCTTACCGCTCCTATCGATTTTTTAGAATGGGTTGTCATTCATCCTTTTAACAGTAAATTAAAGGACAAATAAAGCAGGAGAAAGATCGAGAAAGGCCATTTTTTCTAGCCTCAACCCCTAATCCTCTAAACAGACCGTGTTAAAAATTTTTGAAGTTTCTCCTCGCCTGCGCCAAATCTTTGATTGGCTAATTATTATTGGTTCGGTTCTCATCTGTTTGCTCGTTCTGCCTACGCGCTTGCCCGGTACCGAATTATTAGGAATTCGTCCGAATTGGCTGCTCATTTGGGTCGTAGTTTGGAGTGTAAAACGCACTCCCATTCAAGGGGCGATCGCGGGAATTGCCTTGGGCTTAATTCAAGATGGGATGACGGCTTTAGATGGAATTGATGTGATTGATGGTTTTGATTATACCATTCCTATCGATCCAAACAATCCAATAGATAATGTTTCTCTTTCTTATCCTTCCCACATCTGGAGTTTGACTGTCGTGGGAATTATCACAGGTTTTATCGATAAAAAGCGTTATATTCAAGAAGACTTTATCTCTATTGCTTTAATCGTGTTTGGCGGGGCCGTGATTTCCGAAACAATTACGGCAGTACAATACAGCCTGCAAGGAATTCGCAATGTTGCCCTCGTTTGGACGGAACACCAGCGAATCGCCCTTTCTTCAGCGGTAATTAGCAGTCTTTGGGCTCCAGTAATCTATTATCCTTTGAATCGATGGTGGGAATTTAAAAAGGAAAAGGAACAATCGTCTTAAATTCGTGATTGGGGATTGGGGAACGGCAATCGCTTATGGTGATTAATAGTCGATTAAATTTTTTCTTGGAGAGGAAACAATCATGGCAGACCCTAAAATTGGCATTATTGGGGGTAGCGGCCTCTATAAAATGGAAGCACTCAAGGATGTCCAAGAAATCTCCTTGGATACGCCTTTTGGCTCTCCTTCGGATGCCCTAATTACCGGGACGTTAGATAACATTCCCGTTGCTTTTTTAGCCCGACACGGACGCAATCATCATTTACTTCCCTCCGAGTTACCCTTCCGCGCGAATATTCATGCCATGAAACAATTAGGGATTGAATATATTATTTCTGCTTCTGCCGTCGGCTCTTTAAAAGCAGACATCAAGCCCTTGGATATGGTCATTCCCGATCAATTTATCGATCGCACCAAAAATCGCATTGCCACCTTTTTTGGCGAGGGTATTGTCGCCCATATTGCCTTTGGCGACCCGGTTTGCGGTCAATTAGCAGGAATTTTAACCAAGGCGATCGAAAACTTGAATCTCCCCGAAGTCCAATCCCATCGCGGCGGAACCTATGTTTGTATGGAGGGTCCTGCTTTTTCCACCAAAGCCGAATCGAATTTGTATCGCAGTTGGGGAGCGGATATCATCGGCATGACCAATTTAACTGAGGCGAAATTGGCGCGAGAAGCAGAAATCGCTTATGCAACCCTTGCCCTGGTTACGGATTACGACTGCTGGCATCCCGACCACGATAGCGTCACCGTAGAAATGATTATCGAGCATTTGCATCGCAATGCTGCCAACGCCCAAAAAGTCATTCGCGAAGCTGTCGGACAAATTGGCAAAAACCCTCCCCTATCCGATGCTCATTCTGCCTTAAAATACGCAATTTTAACGCCTTTGGAAAAAGTCCCTGCCACCACTCGAGAAAAACTCGCCGTATTTTTGCAGAAATATTCATAAACTGTTAACAAATAAAAAGTTAACAAACAAAAAAAATAGCGGGAAATTCCCGCTATTTTTAGGAGCGATCGCTCCGATTAGCGATTGCTCAATTGAGCGGGTTTCACCGTAATACTGAGAGAATTATTACTGCGTCGCACCTTAAACGTCAAAGATTGACCGATGCCACTCTCCTCAACAATATTTTGGATTTCCAGCCCCGTTGTCACCGGCCGACCGTCAATTTCGACAATGACATCGCCGCGACGCAACCCCGATTTAGCGGCGGGGGTATCCGGCAAAATTCGCCAAATTAAGACCCCTTCCACTTCCGGCAGGATAAAGGTCGAATTCGGGTCATCGTTGCTGCGTTTGGCTAATTCTGGCGTAATATCTCGCATTTCAATCCCCACATAAGGATGGGGGACTTGCTCTCCCGAGGCGAGGATATCTTTCAACTCCTTCGCCTTATTAATGGGAATGGCAAAGCCTATCCCCGTGGCATTGGCCCGAATTGCCGTATTGATGCCGATCGCTTCTCCCGCTGCATTTAACAAAGGACCGCCGGAATTCCCCGGATTGATAGCCGCATCGGTTTGCAGGAAATTAAGACGCTTATCGGGAATGCCCACTTGAGAAGAAGGACGATCTAAAGTGCTGATAATGCCGAGGGTCACGGTATTGTTCAACCCTCCAGGACTGCCTACCGCAATCGCCCAGTCTCCCACTTCCAAGCGGTCGGAATCGCCTAAAGGGGTCACGGGTAAATTACTCGCCCCTTTAATCTTGACGACGGCCAAATCCGTCACCGGATCCGATCCCAGGACAGTTGCGTCAAATTCGCGACCGTCCTGTAAAGTGACATTAACTTCATCTGCCCCGCTCACCACGTGAGCATTGGTGAGAATAACCCCGTCAGCATCGATAATAAAACCAGATCCCTGACCCGACACGCGCCGTTCTTGGGGCATCTGACCGAAAAAGCGATCGCCAAAAAACTCCCGGAAAAACGGATCCTCAAACATGGGAGGCAGGCGAGTTTCCACCGTGCGCGCGGTATCGATGCGAACCACCGCAGGGCCCGTCCTCGCGATCGCTGCGGTCACGAAACTCCCTCGACTGAGGGCGGGACGTTGGGCGACGAAAGTTCCCAAATTTTCGGTTTGAGGGGGAGGAACGGAGATGGGGTCTGCCTGAGAAGAAGAGACGCGCAATGTCCCAAAGGTTAAGATCGCGCCCACAATCAGTGCCAGTAAGTGAGTACCGAGTCTTTTCATGGCTGTTGAAAAACGCATCGTTGATTATTGTGACTGCAAAAACAAATTAAGAAAACGAAAATTTCTAACTTTATTGATGTTAGCGCGAATGGGTAAAGACGGCTTTTTGCCAACAGAATCGCAGCAAGACTTGGTAGACTAGAAACAGTTGGTTCGGAGGCAAAATCGTGACCCAAACACAAACATCCTCGAGTATTCTCGGTCGATACGCTCCAGATTTTGAGTTGCCCGGGGTGGATGGAGAAGTTTATCACCTTGCTTCTGCCCTCGAACCCTTACAAGGTTTGGGGGTCATTTTTATGGGCAATGAATGCCCTTACGTCCGACAATATCTCGATCGCCTCAAACAACTTCAGGACGAATTCGGCGATCGCGGCTTTTCCCTCATGGCCATTAACGCCAATGATGCCGCCCGAGTTCCCGCCGATAATTTCGAGCAGATGAAAGTCTTCGCCCGAGAGCAAACCTTAAATTTTCCTTATTTACGAGATCCTTCTCAAGAGGTTGCCTCGGGTTTTGGAACCCAAACAACTCCCGAAGTATTTTTGGTCGATAAAAGTGGAATTGTCTGCTATTGCGGAGCCATTGACGATTGTGCCGAAACCTCCGAAACAGTTACCCATCCTTATCTGAAAAATGCAATCGCCGCCCTCTTAGACAATCGCCCCATCTCTCCAGAAGAAACCAGAGCGATCGGTACTCCCCTACAATGGCGCGAAACCTAAATAATTGGTGACGCTTCGACAAGCTCAGCACATCGCTGGTGACTGGTGACTGGTGACTGGTGACTGATAACTGTATAGTGGTTGAGGCAAACACTCTAACCAATTCAGTCAAAACCGCGAGTCAAATCGCAAAAAATCGATGACATACCGAAGGGTTTTACTCAAATTAAGCGGCGAAGCCTTAATGGGAGATTTAGGCTATGGAATCGATCCGCAAGTGGTTGCAGATATCGCTCGGGAGATTTCCGAAGTTGTTAAAACTGGCGTGCAGATCGCCATAGTGGTCGGCGGCGGCAATATTTTCCGGGGGGTGAAAGCCTCGGCTGCCGGGATGGATCGCGCCACTGCCGATTATGTGGGCATGATTGCCACGGTGATGAATGCCATGACCTTGCAGGATGCCCTCGAACAAATGGACATTCCCACCCGCGTGCAAACCGCAATCGCCATGCAAGAAATTGCCGAACCCTATATCCGAAGGCGTGCCATTCGCCATCTCGAAAAAGGGCGCGTGGTGATTTTCGGGGCGGGATCCGGCAACCCTTTCTTTACCACCGATACCACCGCCGCCCTGCGTGCCGCCGAAATCGATGCCGAGGTGATTTTTAAAGCCACCAAAGTCGATGGGGTCTACGACGCGGATCCCAAAGTCAATCCCGAGGCGCGACGCTATAAAAGTTTGACTTACGGTCACGTTTTAAGTCATGACTTAAGAGTAATGGATGGTACCGCGATCGCCTTGTGTAAAGAAAATGATATTCCCATCATCGTTTTCGATCTCTCGGTGCGCGGCAATATCATTCGCTCTGTCAAAGGGGAACAAATTGGAACGCTTGTAGGAGGTTCTTGTGAAATTAACTGATATGAAATTAACTGACATTGAAGGCCACATGACCAAAACCATTGAAGCGACTCAGAGGAACTTCAATACCATTCGCACCGGACGGGCCAATGCCCAACTGCTCGATCGCGTGATGGTAGAATGTTACGGTCAAGAAATGCCCATCAAAGGCGTGGCGAATATCTCAACCCCCGATGCCACGACTATTCTCATTCAGCCTTACGATAAAGGCAACATGGGGGCAATTGAAAAGGCGATTACCCTATCGGATCTGGGGCTGACTCCCAATAATGACGGCAGCAATATTCGCTTGAATATTCCCGCTCTTACCGCCGAGCGCCGCAAAGAATTGGTCAAACAGGTGGGAAAACTGGCCGAAGAAGGCCGGGTAGGCATCCGCAATATTCGTCGGGATGCGATCGATACCGTTCGCAAACAAGAGAAAAAACACGACCTTTCCGAAGATGAATCCCGAGACATGCAAGAGCAGATCCAAAAACTGACCGATAAATACAATAAAGAAATCGATAAAATCTTAGCCGCTAAAGAAAAAGATATCAAGACGATTTGAGGACTCTAAATGCTGGATTGTATTATCGTTGGAGCCGGTTCGGGGGGCGGTTCTGCCGCTTATCACCTTGCCAAACGCGGGCGCGAGGTTTTGGTTTTAGAAAAAGCTCGACTCCTGCACTACAAACCTTGCGGGGGTGGGGTTTCTCCAGCCGTTGCCCGATGGTTTGATTTTGATTTTTCCGAGGCGATCGCGGCCAAAGTCGATCGCGTGGGATTTACGTGGCAGCACGGCGATCGCGTGGAAGCAAAACTCGAAACCGAACCCATGTGGATGGTGCGGCGCGATGCCTTCGATCGCCTGTTGCTGGAGGAGGCACAAAAACTGGGGGTGGAAGTTTGCGAGGAAACAGAAGTCACCGGTCTCGAGTTTCAGGGTTCTGCTTGGCAAATTCGCACCTCACAGGGCAATTTTGAGGCAGCTTACGCCATCGGGGCCGATGGCGCAACCGGCATTTGCGCGAAACAATTCGGTTTGGCGGCAGGGGAATTGCGTCTGGGAGGAATATTGGACATTCAAGCTCCTCCCGATGCTCCCGATACGGTTCGTTTTGACTTTGGTTCTCTCAACAAAGGGTTTATCTGGGATTTCCCTCAAGGCACCTCTCACGCAGCGAGTGCATTAGTCATGAGGGGTACGGGAAAACCGCAAGAGGTCAAAAAACAATTGCTGAATTACGCCGCCAAACTCAATCTAGACGAAACTCAGTTTACCTATTACGACGTTTCGACGAAACTATGGCGAGAAGATCTCGTCCTCCACGGCAAAAATGCGTTGTTAGTGGGAGATGCTGCGGGTTTGGCAGATCCTCTTCTCGCAGAGGGAATTCGTCCGGCTTTATTAAGCGGCATGAAGGCAGCAGAGGCGATCGATCGCGCTCTATCTGGAGATAGAGATTCTTTAGAAAACTATACGCGGGCGCTACAAGAAGAATGGGGGAAAGATATGGAATATGCCAAAACTTGGGGGGATTTTTTTTACAACAAATTTAATATTCCGGGCATGTCCTCGCAAATCTATAGAATTGGGGTTAAGCGTCCCATTTCCGCCAAAATTATGAGTCAAATTCTCTGTGGAGAAAAACGGTATTCCGATGTAGGAGAGCAAGTGATTAAGGTTTTTAAAAAGTTTTTTAAACTGGGAAAATAAACGCTCTTCCTTGCCTTCCCCCAACCCCAACTTAAAACGCTAAAGGTAAATTGTTCGACAATTGCACCCTTGCGACTATAATGAAAAAAATGCAGCAGCGTTTTCAGATTAGGGTGCCCCAGCCAAAAAAGAAAAGCCTTCCTTGACGCAAAGCAGAAATGGCTCTTCTGCGGCACGAGTGTTGTAGCGAGTAGAATCACATCACCTTCTTCCCCAGTAATGTCAGCATCCCCAAAATTATCCCCAGAATTAAACGTATCTCCGGAACGACCCCTCGATGTCGATCTGATCAAAACCCTAAGCCCCAGCGCCATGGATCAGATCATGTTTTATTTAGCTTTTAGCGCTATGCGAACGAGCGGTCATCGACACGGTGCCTTTCTCGATGCGGCAGCAACGGCAGCAAAATGCGCGATATACACGACGTTTGTCGAACAGGGCGAAAATATCCGCATGACGGGTCACTTGCACCATATCGAACCCAAGCGGGTCAAGGCCATCGTCGCTGAAGTTCGCCAAGCGATCGCCGAGGGTAAGTTATTAAAAACCCTCGGTTCTCAAGAACCCCGCTATTTAATTCAATTTCCCTATGTTTGGTTGGATAAATATCCTTGGAAAGAGGGGCGATCGCGCATTGATTCGAGCAGTTTGACCTCGGAACAAAAGCAGTACATCGAAGCACGAGTGCCGGAGAATTTACCGGATGCGCTCTTAATTAACTCCTTTCAGTTTTTTGAGTTAATTGAGTTTCTCCATATGCGCTCTCAAGAAATACTGCCAAAAGAGAGAAGAATGCCCATGAGCGAGGCATTGGCAGAACATATCAAACGACGCTTAATTTATTCTGGAACGGTGATGCGCGTTGACAATCCTTGGGGACTGCCATTTTACGTACTCACGCGTCCGACTTATTCTCCTGCGGGGAGAGAAGAACGCACCTATACGATGGTAGAAGATACCGCTCGTTATTTTCGCATGATGCGAGATTGGGCGGATGAGAAATCCAATGTCATGCGTTTATTGGAAGAGTTAGACATTCCTCCAGAAAATTTAGCCGAAGCAAAAGCAGAGTTAGATGAAGTGATTCGCAATTGGGCGGATAAATATCATCGTCAAGGCGGAAAAACAACAATTTTACAGATGGTTTTTGGCAATAAAGAAGAGTAAAGTTTTTCGAGTTCCATGAATGCTCATTCGCAAATAAAGCGATCGCCCTTCTTTTACCAGCTCGGCATCTAGGGCGATCGCTTGCTCGACTCTACTTCCATGCGAAAGATTGAGGATGTTGATATAAGGAGACCAGAATTTGATACAAAACCCTACAAGCAAGCGCTTTAGCCCGATTCTTTCTCCCGATAGGCGCGAATCATTGCTTGGGTTCCTTGTTCGCTTCCTTCTCCATTCCCCAAAGTTTGTACGATTTTAAAGAGGCGATCGCTCAATTCCGTTCCCGGTAATTCTAGAGATGCTACGGCAGCAATTTCTCGCACCAAACGCAAATCTTTAACAATATGTTTCACCATAAAACCGGGTGAAACATCCGAATTTGCCACTTTCATCCCCAAATTAGATAGGGCCCAAGATCCGGCTGCACCCGTGCTGCATACTTCTACAATTAAATTGGGATCGATGCCTTGTTTTTCGGCTAACAGCATCGCCTCGCAAATGCCGACTAAATTGAGAGCGCAAAGGATTTGATTGCACATTTTTACGGCTTGACCGCTCCCTATATTACCGCACAAGCGAATATTTTTGCCCATCATTTGCAAGAAAGGTTCGCATTCAGCAAAATCTCGTTTGCTGCCTCCCACCATAAACGTCAAAGTCCCATTTTTGGCCCCGATATCCCCACCAGAAATGGGAGCATCGAGAAAGCGTAAATCTTGTTGGGCTAATTCTGCACCAATTTTTTTGGCGGCGGTGGATCCGATGGTACTGGTATCGACAATTAAAGCATTTTTAGGTGCATAATTGACAACGCCTTCTTTTCCTAAGAGCACTTCTTCAACATCAGGAACATCCCCCAAACAAGAAAAGATAATTTCTGCCGATCGCGTGGCTTCCGACAAAGAAGAGATAATTTCCGCGCCTGCTTCTGCGGCAATTTGAATCCCCGGGCGATCGCGAGTTCGATTCCATGCTTTCGCGCGACAACCGCTTTTCGCTAAATTTGCGGTCATATAGCCCCCCATTACCCCCAATCCTAAAAAAGTGATTTGCTTGGTCATTGTTGATTGTTGTTGGTTGTTAGTTATTGGTTAGTTTGCCGGTCTGGTGACTGGTGATTTGTGATTGGTGACTATTCAAGTGTTCTCGAATTAAGTTTAAGACTTTATCTGCATTGATAGGTTTGGTTAAAAAATTAGTTGCGCCGACCATTTTCGCCCGCACGCGATCGCCAATCCCATCTTTCCCGGTTAAAATCACGATCGGCGTTTCTTTAAACCGTTCGATCCGGCGAATTTGAGCGCAAATTTCATAGCCATTGGCAATCGGCATGACTAAATCGAGGAAAATCAAATCCGGCCCGTGCTGCAATAACATGGGTAGTGTTTCTACTTCTCGAGCGATCGCCAAAAATCGATAACCGGCTTTGGTGAGAATTTCTTTTAAAATTTTTAAGGTTTGTTGATTATCTTCAATACAAGCAATCAGGGGTTTGCGGGGTTTGACAACGGTTTCGACTTCTTTAAACTCGGGATGGGGTAAATCGGGAAGTTTAACTAATTTAATTCCTTGTTGGCGAATATAAGGCGCTAAAGAGGTCGAAAGTTTTAAGACATCTTGTTGACAAAGGGCGGCAATATCTCGTAACGTTCTTTGTCCGTTACATAAGGTTGCTAAATTCTTATAAGTGGTTTCGGGAATCGCTTTTTTGAGTTGCTCCGGTCGCTCGATAATCGGGGCAAAGTTGGGAGAATAGCCCTGCAATCCAGCGCTAACCCACTGTTGCCACACTAAGTCGAGCTGCACGATCGCCGGCTCTAATAGCCAATCGGTTTGGGGGAGCAAACCGCGATCGGAGGGTCGGGTTCCGGGATGAACGATTAAAGAATAATGAGGCTTTTGTTTGGCGCGATCGTCAATTGCTTTGAGTTTGAGAGCTGCTAATTCGACAAACTGAATGAGATCGAATAAGACTTCCGTCATCATGCCCAACCTAGCCGCGACAATGGGTTCGATTTGCGATAGTTTGCGCTGCACTAAAACCACCAAAACTTGATAGTCCCAACATTCGAGGGCATCGCTATTTCGCAGGTTAATTTGATTGGGATCGATCTCGCGACAGCATCGCCACAATTGTCTGCGCCAGCGTCGAACCCGATGCGTGCCTCCCGTTGCCCAGATCAAGCGCCCTAAATTAAGATAGAGTTCCCATTTCTCTCGAGCGGTTAATTGTAGCTCTAGTTTTCCCGTAAATTTTCTCTCGCTATAAGAAATTAATTGTTCTTTAATGCCTCGAGCATCGAAGGGATAACTGAAAGAAGAAGCTGAGGAAACGGAGGAAGCAATCGCCTTGTCATCTAGCGATCGCTGATTCATATCCTTGGCAGGTCGAACGGCTGTCATAACAAATATTGCGGCAGAATGCACCCAACTTATGCGATTATTCCTATTCTATCAACTTAAAGATAATGCTCAAAAAAAAATTGCGATCGCGAGAGAAATAAGATTCTTGACTAACTTACCATAAAGTCAACCGAGAAAATACTTATTTTTTGAGGATCGACATTGGGGTTGAATTTAACTAAAAATTCTCAAAATATAGCGGTAAAATTTGCATTTTCTTGCACGAGAAAACCGACATTGAGTTGGGCTGAAGCGCTCGTTGCGTTCCGAGTTGGGGCGATCGCGCTTTTTGCTACCCTAGAGGATAAACCCAATCCCTCCTGCTCATGGATAGTCTCAAACTGCGTCGCTTTGCTGGAATAACCCAATTGTGGAAGCGTCTCGAAGCCCTTCCCCAACCGAAAACCGAAGAGTCCATCGGTTTGAGAATCTTGGTGCAAATTTTAGTCGCGATCGGGATTGCTGCCACCGATATTGCCGCCGATACGACCTTGAGTACTTGGGCGATTCCCCTCAGCATGATTGGTGGTATTTATAGTTGGTATCGGCGTAAAAAGCGCAATATCGCCATAAAATTTATCATTGCCATGGGAATGCTGGGCGCTTTGGTCTATTTTTTAGGCAACTTAATTGATAATCTCAACGATACCCGCCTCATTCTGGCCGAACTTTTAATCCAACTGCAAGTTCTTCACAGTTTCGATCTCCCGCGTCGCAAGGATTTAGGGTACTCGATGGTGATTGGGTTGATTTTGTTGGGAGTAGCGGGAACATTAAGCGAAACTCTTGCTTTTGCGCCCTTTCCCATCCTCTTTTTAGCGATCGCCCTCCCCGTCTTAATCCTCGACTATCGCTCTCGCCTCGGTTTCGACCAAATCCGGAGAAGGCATCCAGGAGCAGAAAAACAGACAAAACGCGAGAGAAGTTTGCCCTTGTCCCCCCTTCGTCTCGTTTCCTTTTTGGCAGTAACGATCGCCGTCGGTTTGGCCATCTTTGCCCTCATGCCTCGCTTTCCAGGGTATCAATTGCAAACCTTTCCCGTAACGTCTTCGATTGAATTCGACAATCAACGATTTAACGACATCAATCGCCGCATTTTTAATCCGGGAGTAAGAAACGGACAAGAAGGAGAAGAAGAAACTGTAGAAGAGGGAGCAGGAGAAGGAGAAAACGGAGATGCTGTCGGAGACGATTCCCTATATTATGGATTTCAGTCGCAAATCGATCAAAGTCGAAGCGATGGGGGTTTCTCCACTTCAAAAATCGTCATGCGAGTACGATCGCAAGCCCCCGGATTTTGGCGGGTGTTGGCTTTCGATCGCTACACTGGAAAAGGATGGGAAATTTCTCGAGACGAACAACTCTTTACTGTCAAGCGTCCGCCTTGGACTTATCGCTTTTATCTCGCAGCCCCCTACGCTCGCGAGAAAACCCGCTCGATTATTCAAACCTATACGATTGTTGCCGATCTCCCCAATCTCGTTCCGGCATTAAGTCGCCCTCGCGCTCTCTATTTTCCCACTCCCGAAATCGCCCTCGATCCAGAGGGAAGCATCCGCGCCCCAGTAATTTTAAGCGAAGATTTAACTTACACGGTTGTTTCTGACGTACTCCTTCGCGATCGCACTCAACTCGGCCAAGCCCCGACTGACTATCCCGACAATATCAAAAAATATTATCTGCAAATTCCCGACGCCATTCGCGAGAACGTGCGCCAACAAGCAGAAGTTTTGCTTGCTAAAGCCAATAAACCCATT
The DNA here is from genome assembly GCA_017746715.1 of Cyanobacteria bacterium SBLK. Lineage (GTDB taxonomy): Bacteria > Cyanobacteriota > Cyanobacteriia > Cyanobacteriales > Spirulinaceae > CCY15215. Next base: position 5,821 of record JAGHZQ010000099.1, on the reverse strand, counting down.
GCCAACCCTTATGAAAAAGCCCTCTTTCTCGCCCAAGCAATCAAGCAAAATTATGAAATTCGCCCGGACTTTCAACTCGAAGAAGGAGCGGATTTAGCCGAAACATTTCTCTTTGAATATCAAGGCGGCTATCCAGATCATTTTGCCACGGTTTTAACGGTGATGCTGCGCTCTCTGGGCATTCCCGCCCGTTTGAGCGCGGGATTTGCTCCGGGTCAATTTAATCCCTTCACCGGATTTTATTTGGTTCGCAATACCGATGCCCATTCTTTAACCGAAGTCTATTTTCCCGAATTTGGCTGGCTGGCTTTCGATCCGCTTCCCGGTCGCGAGATCGTTCCTCCTTCTGTTGAAGAAAATGAAACCTTTGGGGTCTTGAGGCAATTTTGGAATTGGGTTGCCGGCTGGTTGCCTTCTCCGGTAACGGGTTTGCTCGCTTATATTTTTACGCGAAGTTTGGCAGCGATCGCTTGGGTTGCCTCGCGAATTTGGTTATTTATTTCCGGGAGTGCCATCGGTCTCTTTAGTGGTTTAATCGGCGCGATCGCCTTGGCTTTCTCGGCTTGGCTGGCCGCTTTGCGCTTGCGATCGTGGGTTCGCTGGCGAAATTTGGCCAAATTGCCGCCAATGGAACGACTCTATCAGCAAATGTTAGGAATTTTAGCCGCTAAAGGATATGGCAAGCATCCCGCTCAAACGCCCTTGGAATATGCCGACAGTACGCGGGAACAATTGCGATCGGAAACCGCAGAGATTATTGCAGAAATTTCCCGCGCTTACAGTCAATGGCGTTATGGAGAAAAGGCCCCCAATATTCGACATTTGCGCCAGCAATTACAACAACTTTGGCAGCGAGGAAATCGAAATCGTTTCGATTGAGGGCATGACGTTCGCTCCTACCGCAAAAATACGCATTCTGGTTTTACAAGCATCATTGCGTTACCCAAAAGAAGACCAACTTAAGTTTTATTAAGTCGGGAATTAACATAAAATCTGAAGACATTCAAGATCGTTTATGGATCGAGTACGCCACACAAAATCGATCTGAAAATAACACTGCGATCGATCCATTGCGATCTTGTTGTTATCCGTGCAAATTGACGATTCTAGAGGAGTAAAGGCATTAAATGGTTGAACATTATGCGTTTCTCCTGCTTCCAAAAACTCTTCGGTTATCTCCCCTACAGTCTCGGTGCATTAACTTTCGGCATTGCGATCGCGGAGGCTCGTCCCGCTCGTGCTTTTGGCTTTATTTTTGACCCCCCTTCAGTAACGCACCAAATTGGTTATTTTGGCAGGGGAGGACATTACAGCATCGACGTGGGAATTAATTCCAGCAGTCTTTTTGCCACGGACATGATAGCCGCTACCCAAAATGTTGTTAACACTTGGAACGAGCTCATCCCGACAATTGGAAATCTGAGTTTGAACGAGATTCCTCGTAATGCCTTTGATTTTGAATCGATCCTCTTACACGAGGTGGGGCATTCTTTAGGATTGGGACATCCCAATCTTGCTTCGGAGTCGGGAACGTCCGGCGCTCGGCAAAATTATACTAAAGCCTCGCCGGGGGCGAACGGAACTTACGATCTCAATCCGGGAGCTGATGGCATTATTGGCTCTGGGGACGATCTGCGGGGAGATGATGAAAATGGCCACTTTTTCCGCATTGCCGATAACGATCCCTTTGCAACGGACTTGGGAACGGTTGACTCGACCACCTACAGCCGCGATATATCTTTACTCCCCGTCGGCGATAATTATTCTGCGAATGGCGATCGCGATGTCGGTGCGGCATTGGGTTACGCCAATACAGAATCCGTCATGCAGCAAGGTGCGTTTTCTGGTGAAATCCAACGCAGTTTGAGTGCCGATGATGTCGCCGGAATCCTCTATTCTCGCACTGGGATAGATGAGATTGCCGGGACGGATGACGACTATACTTTTGAGCTTAATTTTGTTGGCTTAACCGATGCTGCCGATATTTTGGTCGGTTTTGACAATAGCAAAACGGGTTTTGCCGCATCCCAAAATTTTGGGTTTTCTATGGGTACGAATAATACGACGGGCAACCAACACTTTACCATCGCCCGCAGTAATATCTTTTTCAACAGTAATTTTAATTGGTTTTTTAGCGAATCGGCAGTCCCTCCCGTACCCGAACCGCCTGTCGAGCCGGAACCTCCCGTTGTCCCCGAACCTCCCGTCGAACCCAACCCTCAAAGCGTCCCCGAACCTTCATTTTTGTTAGGCCTGCTGGCTGTGGGTGCGGGGGGATTGTTCTGCAAGCGCAAATCGAGTTAAGCGGAATGGGGGATTCGCGATCGCGCCGAACGTCATTTTCTGTTACTATTGCCAACAATACCATCATTCCCCCTCTCGCGCTGCAAATCTATGAATCAAGGCGAACTCTCTCCCGAATACGTCCATCAACAGCTTTATTGGCGCTACGCCGTCAAAAAGTTCGATCCCTCTAAAAGCATTCCCGACGAGACTTGGAAAGTTCTAGAACAAAGTCTCGTCCTTGCTCCCTCTTCCTTTGGGTTGCAACCATGGAAGTTTTTTGTCGTTCGCGATCGGGCCATTCGCCAACAATTACTCGCTCATTCTTGGGGGCAAACCCAAGTCGTTGATGCTTCCCATCTTGTCGTTTTAGCTATCAAAAAAGATGTTGATGCCGCCGAGGTCGATCGCTACATTCGACGCATGGCAGAAGTCCAAGGCACTCCTATCGAAAACCTGCAAGGATTCGGCAATGTCGTTAAGGGATTCCTGCAAAAACCACCCTATCCCCTCGATCTTAACGCGTGGTCAACCCGACAAGTCTATATTGCTCTCGGTCAGTATATGACCTGTGCGGCCATGTTGGGCATCGATACTGCCCCTATGGAAGGGTTCATGCCCGATAAATACGATGAAATCTTGGGATTGCCAGAACAAGGTTATCAATCAGTAGTCGTCTGTCCTGCCGGATATCGTGCCGAAGATGACAAATATGCAACCCGCAAAAAAGTCCGCTATGCTACTGAAGAGGTCGTGCAGTATATTTAACTCAAATATTACAAACCCGGTTTGTTCGCGAACCCGTTTCTCGATAACCGGGTTTATTGGTGTAAATTATTAGAGATCGATTGAGAACAGATATGAGATAAAGTACTTGCGTGCAAGTTAGAGGTGCATTTCGCGTTTTTTGAGTGACTCGCCGAAGAGTTGCCGTACTTTCTTTCAAGGACGGCGACTTCTAAGCCAACCCGTCGAATCCTTCGCTCTACCCGTTCTCAACGCACGGTGTCAGATAGTACCATTTTTCCTCTTGCCCCGCTATTGCCATTCACTGCTGTTGCGAGTAATGTTTGAGATAGAGAAGGCGTGCTCGGATTGTTTTTGGAGAGGGATAGCACGATGAAATTTACAATACTTGCAAGTTTGTTGGGTTTGACCATTGTTACCCGTTCGATATTGCCCGCATTTTCCCAAGATTTTAACGCGCAACTCGACCTCGCCGTTTGCAATCAAAATTGGCAGCAAGCCATGCAGATTCTCGATCGCGTGCGGGAGATGCAACCCGAGGGATGGTCGCCGGATCTCCAGACGTATTACGAGCGCTTGAAAGACTTGCATGGGGGTAACGTACACATGGAAGATTGGTCGCAAAATTGCGAGGCGAGTGCGACAACGCCTGCAAATCTGCCTTCTTCTCCCGCGATCGCTTCTGGATTTCCGGCGGGGGCGAGGATCGTTAAAACCGCAAACATGGACGAGTCTTTATATCCCGGTCGAGATTTACCCTATCGGACAAAAATCGATTTAGAAGGGTCTCAAAACGTGGTTGGGGTCGGAATTTTAACGGATTGGTGGCAGAAGAGACCGACGCGCATTCAAGTGTATGAGGTGCAAAACGGACGCAGGGGCAAGTTACTCGGTCGCGGGGAGTTTCCCGAGTATCTCGATCGCATCTGCGGGCGACAATTTAATCGTAAATGCGAATATCCCGATCGCGACGGTTCGGCTAGGGCGGAATTAAAGATTCCTTTTACCGCGATCGCGACGGTCGAAGAAATTGAAGTCGAGTTGGATGGGTTGCTGAGCGAACCGAATGAGTTTGTGATTTTATTCGGCGTTCGGGTTTATGGCGCTTCTCAATAGTATATTAAAATTCATTCACAATTGTTCGCCCTCGTATTGCCCATTCTCTCCTAAGAGCGATCCCTGGGGTCTTTTGGGGTTGGGGGTGCGTCTTGCTTCGCGGACGCACCTTACAGTCGGTTACAGTTAGCGATCGCGGTTTTAAAAAACGGATCTTACTAAGAGGAGCAAACCCGCCCGAGCGCAGGCTACTGCAAGGCCCTCCTACCCATCGTATCGGCCTCTTTCTCCAAACTCCGATCGCCATTCACCCCGACTCCATTGACCTTAAACTGCTCTCTCACCCTTCCCTGCATTTGCTGAACGACGTGCCATGCCTCATGAGGCAAATGTTGCTCTTGTCTGGGGGCTACCTCGATCGCCGTCCCTTGAGTATAAGCCAGAGCGTTCACTTGTGCGGGTTTGGGGGAGTTGTAGTTAACCCGCACCCCCGATAGATCGTAGCCGGACAGACGTTCGATGCCTTCCTTGAGGCGATCGGGCAACCCGGTTTGATTGGATTGTCTCTCTTCTTCCTGCCTTTGAACGATCTCGTCCGATCGCCCTGAATATCTCGCTAACAATTGTAAAGCCGTTCGCCCGTAACTCATCCCCATGGCCGGGACGCGTTCCTCGGTGAGAGCCATCGATTCCACCTTGAGAGGGCGATCGCAAAACGGCGATCGCGTTCCTTTCTCCTCAATGAGGTTTTCCTTTTCTGTCCTTACTCGCTCTTTCATGGAACTATTTCTCCTTTCCTTGTTAAATTTAAGTCCGTCGGGCATTTAGAACAAGCGTAACGCACCACACTCCCACGGCGATCGCTTCTTTAAACTCGGGGGCGATCGCCAAACCCTTTCGGAAACGCGATCGCTTGTTTTGTTGGGTTTGTTCATAAAAATACACTCGAACCTCTGCCGGTTTGTGGTAAAAGAAAAGTTCAATTGTTTACGTCAAATCATGGATAGATACCAATCATGGAGATCGAACCCGTTAATGAATTTAACCACGAAATCACACAAGAACAGTTCGAGCAACTGAAAGAGCAGATTCAATTATTACCCAAAGAAAAGAAGCAGGAGTTAGCCACGCTTTTGTTGGGTCGTGATTCGAGTTTAAATGTTGTAATTGCTACTAATATAGCAAATGCTAATATTAATGGTACTATGATTCAAGTCGGCACGGGTTCTGAAAAACTGAGCGAAGATTTAAAGAATATTTCCCCCGAGGCAATGAGCGAGTTACTCAAAGCGATCGGGAAGCTAATCGGAGAGGGAGCGATTAGCTTTGGTGATATGTCGTAACGCGCCACACGCACCCCCGAAAAGCGATCGCATCTCTTATTGAGCGCGATCGCCTGTATAATAGAGCGGTGCGTATCGATTCTTTCTCTATTCTGAGACCATGGTACAACAACTTTCTCCTCTAATTATTGAAGACGAACTCCTCTATCCTGACAGTGACGGAAAACCCTTGGCTGACAATACGACCCAATTACGTTTAATTTTCACCATTAAAGGCGGTCTCGATGCTCTTTTTAAAGATAGAGATGATATTTTTATCGCTGCGGATCTCTTATGGTATCCGGTGCAATTAACAAGTGCGGAAATTCAGGCAGACCAAAAACCGAAAAAACAAGCTCCCGATGTGATGGTAGTATTGGGACGACCGAAAGGAGAGCGGGGTTCTTATATGC
>JAGHZQ010000098.1 GCA_017746715.1 Cyanobacteria bacterium SBLK | reverse complement strand
GTTTTTGCTTATTTTTCTCAATATGTAAATAAAAACTCCTCGACGGTAAAAGCCAAGGAGGAAAGGAATCAGGGTGCATCTATTACTCTTTATCTACTGCTACTATTTTTGCGATTCCGGATAGTTTTTCGTGATTTTCCCTTGCATTCAAATAAAAACTCCTCAGCGGTAAAAGCCAAGGAGGAAAGAAATCAGGGTGCATCTATTACTCTTTATCTACTGCTACTATTTTCTCGATTCCGGATGTTTTTGCTTATTTTTCTCAATATGTAAATAAAAACTCCTCGACGGTAAAAGCCAAGGAGGAAAGGAATCAGGGTGCATCTATTACTCTTTATCTACTGTCACTATTTTTGCGATTCCGGATAGTTTTTCGTGATTTTCCCTTGCATTCAAATAAAAACTCCTCGACGGTAAAAGCCAAGGAGGAAAGGAATCAGAGTGCATCTATTACTCTGTTCTACAGAGAACACAAATATATTTCCGGACAATTAGAGAAAAATATCCGATCGCTTTTCCCTTGGGAGACGATCGCCATATTTCCTAAACTGCCACAAATCCTCCTCTCAGGGAAAATTCAGCCATCATTCCTAAGCTAAACCCAACTTTGTAACTTTTCTCACTCTCCACCATGTCCGAGATAAAGACTATCGTTTTACCCGATAAATGCTCGCAAATTGCCCTTTGCGGCGGCCCCTACAGTAATTTTAGCGCCGTGGAGGCATTTCTGGAAGTAACAAAAAATATACAATATCGTTTTTGTTTGGGAGATGTGGGGGGTTTTGGCCCCTGTCCCGATCGTACTCTCGATCTTTTGCGATCGTCAGGGCTTATCTGCTTGCAGGGAAATTATGACTATGCGATCGGGTATGGGGAAAGAGATTGCGGTTGCGGTTATTCCGATCCGAGGGATCGCCATTTTGCCCAACTCAGCTACGATTATACCTTTGCTAATACTTCCTCTCACCATCGCGAGTGGCTAAAAACCCTGCCTTCTTTAATCCGCTTGCAATGGCGGAAAATTTCTCTTTTACTTTGTCACGGCAGTCCCCAACAAGTTAATGAATTTGTTTGGGAATCGCAAACCGAAGATAGCCAAATTGAAAATAATTTGCGACAATGGCAAGTTACCGGAATTTGTTGTACTCATTCGGGACTGCCTTGGTTGCGTTGTGTCGAGAGTGGATTCTGGTTAAATGTGGGGGTTTTAGGACGACCTCCCCATGAAGGAAAGCGCAACGTTTATTATGCGATCGCGGACTTTCCGACAACAGAAACAATGCCTCAACCGCGTTTAGTACCCCTCGATTATGATGTCGAATCCGTTGTTTCTCTAATGGAAACAGAAGGATTGCCCATTGAATTTCGCGAATCCTTACAACAAGGAATCTGGACGACTTGCGGCGAGATTTTACCCGACGCAGAAAAAAGAGTTCGCCTGCGAGTATAAAACCCTAGAGGTTGCTTAAATTCCTACATTTTGAATTTTGAATTTTGAATTTTGAATTGAATCATGGCTTTAATTTTGACTTGGACGCTTTTATTTGGTTACGGTTTTTTTCTTTATCAACTCGTACAAAAAACAACCCCCGATCGCGTTTCGGCTTCATCTTTTTTTCACGGGGAATCTGCAACCGGACAGGCTCCGAGTTTATGGTTATTGGTCTCTAGTGCTGCAATTAGTTGGATTTTCGCAAAATCCATTGACAATGCAGCAAGTTTAGCGCAATCTTTCGGGATTACGGGAGGAATTGGCTATGGGATTTATTATCTGAGTTTTATTACTGCCGCGATCGCTATTTTTTACATTCGCAATCGTTGGGGTTTTCATTCTCTGCCGGAATTTTTGGTGCATAAATATGGAGCCTGGTGCGCTAAGTTTTTTCTGATTGCGATCGCTATCCGTCTCTTTAATGAAGTCTGGTCGAATACGAAGGTTTTTTCGCTGTATTTTGGCGCAGAGGGAAGTTGGGGATATTGGTTGGCAGCCCTTTTAGTTACGGCTTTTACAGTTTATTACAGCCTTTGGGGAGGACTCCGCAGCAGTTTGTTAACCGATGGGATGCAAATGTTATTTGCAGCGATTTTATTGGTGATTATTTTGGCGACATTAATACCGGGTTTTGCAACGCAAGGATTGCCGGTCGTCGATGCCGAAACCAATCGGGCAGGATTGACGTTTTGCGGATTGGCTTTCGTACAAATTTTTAGCTATCCCTTTCACGATCCGGTATTAACCGATCGCGCTTTTATCACTTCTCCAAAAACCATGTTGCGAGGGTTCATTTTAGCAGGATTGGTAAGCGGTGCATTTATTTTACTCTTCAGTGGTGTCGGACTTTATGCTTTGAGTTTGGGAGTTGAAGGAAAGGCAACTTTAGCCGTCCCCAAATTATTTGGTTTGCCCTTACTTTTGGTGTTTAATGCTATCATGTTAACCAGTGCGGGATCGACTTTAGATTCAACCTTTTCTAGCGTGGCTAAATTAACAGCAAGAGATTGGTCGAATCGACAGGGAAAACCGGAAGAATCCGAGGCGCGTTTTGGGCGTTGGGCCATGATCGCGATCGCAATTTTAGGAAACCTGCCGTTATTGGGGATTTATTTAGGCGATAAAGTCGGTCCGGCGATTATTTTGGCGACAACCATTAGCGGGACGATGGTAATGGGTTTAGCGCCAATTTTCTTGTTAGCTTTTATTCCCAATGCAGGAAAATGGAGTTTTAATTTTTCTTTTTGGATCGGGCTGAGTTTGGGCGTTTTGCGGGTGGTAGAAAGTGCTTCTGCGCTTAATATTTTCCCAGATTGGATCGCGATGGGTGCGGGAAAATATGCCCTCGATCTGGGAATTAATGTCTACGGTTTGATTCTCTGTACTTTAGGCTTTTTACTGGGGACGCTTTGCGATCGCACTTTCTCTCAGAAAAAAGTTCATTCTTAACATTGAGATTAGCCTCTATATTCGTCCGAACCATGCTTCGTCGATTTCAACAACCTCGATCGTTTTGGTTTCTACTCCTAAGTCGAGGTTTCTGAGAATGCGACAGAGTTGTTCGCCATCAATGAGATCGAGAGCGGGTGCTCCATCTCGAGTCGCTTCTTGTTGGGCTGCACGGGTAAATGTTCCTGTTGTTAGAAATAAACCAAGGTTCTCCCTTGGCTGGTTAATGCCCAAACTCCTCGCCCGACATTCTCGATCGCTCCGTATTTTTTAAGATACGTCCTCGCCCATCCCATGCGATAAGCAATTTCCGTTTGCGGGCCGTCTTTGTGAAGGATGGCTTGTTGTTCGTCAGAGAAGGCTTCTAGATCGCAAACCTTATCGTAAATTTCCTGCACGGCTCCCGACCCTCCTAATTCTTTGAGAGCCTGGAGAGTCGGTTCGAATAGGCGATCGAAAGTGGGGATTTTATTTTGCAGATTCATTCTTTTATAACATTTCTCAAATGGATGAAATATGGTAAGATTGTAAGTATACAAAACTCCGTCAATTTTCAGTGTATCTCACCACATCCATAGTCAAACTAAATAAATTGTAAATAGGTGAAAAAAACAAAATATTTATTTCTAAAAATGTTTGTTTCTAAAAATGTTTATTTCTAAACGATCCCAAAATGGGCAAGATGCTCGTTTCCCCATTGATTATGATGTATAAAGCAAAAGATTATATATATTATCAACAACTCAGAGAAAAGGTATCTCAAAAAGTTACACTGTCTAATTCGCAATGGCATCGCTTGGCATCAATTTTTAAATTACAGATATTCCGCGATCGCGATACTATTGTTTTACCGGGTGATAGCATACACGAAATTTATTTCACTTGTAAAGGGTTATTGAGGGTTTATTATATTTCGGAAGAAGGAAAAGAAACGAACAAAGCCTTTATTGTCGAAAATCAATTTGCCACCCCTCTCGCGGCTTCTGCTCTCGAACTCCCTCTCATTTATGGCGTAGAAACTTTAGAAGAGAGTATCCTTTTAGTGGCACAATATCGCGATTTTATTCAACTCTTTGACGAAGATCCCATTTTCGATCGCATCGGTCGCTATTTAGCAGAAACCTTACTCATTCGCAAAGAACTCAGAATGCGGAGTTTGTTGCAACAAACGGCAAAAGATCGCTATATCGATTTTATCTGCCAGCATCCCCAACTGGCCAGCCGCATCCCCCAATATCATATTGCCAGCTATCTGGGCATTACCGAAGTTTCTCTTTCTCGCTTGCGAAGAACGCTTCCCACTCCCGCCCCATCTTAACATTTGATAAGGCGAAGAGCAAACAAGGTCGGATATAGTGCGATCGTTGCTCGATGAGAAGTCAAAATGAAAATTGGATTTATCGGACTGGGAATTATGGGAAGTCGTATGGCTGCTAATTTACAACAGCAGGGACACCCACTCGTTATCTTTAACCGATCGCCAGAAAAGGCAATTCCTTTAGTGAAAAAAGGAGCAACTCAAGTCAATACTCCTGCTGAAGTTGCCAAGCATGCAGATATTTTATTCACAATGCTCGCCCATCCCGAAGCAGTCACAGAAACTGCCCTTGGCAAAGATGGTTTTTTAGTTCATTTTACTCCTAATTCCCTATGGGTTGATTGCAGCACGGTTCATCCTTCATTTTCCCGCGAAATGGCAAGAGAAGCCCATGAAAAAAAGATTCGCTTTCTCGATGCTCCCGTTGCGGGTTCTAAAAATCAGGCACAACAAGCTCAGTTAGTCTTTCTCGTCGGAGGAGAAGAAGCAGATTTTCAAGAATGTCAGCCTTTATTAGAAACAATGGGAAAGAAAGTCATCCGCATGGGAGAAAATGGCATGGGAAGTGCCTTTAAATTAGTTTTAAATCACCTGTTAGCAACATCGATGGCGGCTTTTTCAGAGGGGTTGATTTTAGGAGAAGCCTTGGGAATTTCCCTGGAAACTTTACTCAATATTTTGGTAGGCGGTCCGGTAGCAGCTCCCTATTTAGCCTTGAAGCGATCGAAGTTAGAAAATGATGACTACGAGGCTGAATTTCCCTTACAATGGATGCAAAAAGATTTGCAAATGGTCTCTCTTGCTGCCTATGAATCCAATGTTGCTATGCCTTTAGGAAATACTGCTAAAGAAATGTATCGATTGTGCTTGCAAAGAGGTTTGGGAGAGCAAGATTTTTCTGCAATTTATGCTTTTCTCAAGGAGGGATCGGGAGGCGATCGCGTTGCGTCGTAAACAACAAAAAGCAATAAGTTGGGTTATGCTGTTGCTAACCCAACCGACAGGAGATGCGATCGCTCGGATTGAGAATCTCTCTCACGTATTCAGATCGCTTTGTACTCGTGCTTTGAGTATTGGTAATAAGTCAACTAAGCAATCGACCAGCTCTTCATTATCTTTGCAAAGATTTAACGGTGCCAGATGTCCTCCAGCCGACTCTATATAAATTAGAGGAAAAGGGACATTGGGTAAGATTTTTTCCAACCAATAAATCGTTTGTGCTCTTGCTTGTACTCGATCGTTTTTAAAGCCAATCAGAGCGGTAAAGTGAAAGAGTTTTCCTAATTTTATCAGACATTTGGTTTGCTTTTCTGTCGGACGGACATCAATAAATTTTTTGACCAGATCGGCAATAAATTTTATTGGAATAGCTCCCTCAATTCCGGTAATAATTGGAGCCATTAAAATAGAGGGCTGATTGTGGAGAGAAATTTCTTTCAAATTGATGCCCTGTAAAGCTCTTTTTAAGGCTTTAATTTGGCGTTTGTCTTTGATACAATTGTTAAGGCTATGCTCGATATTCGATTGTTCTGAATCGCTCAGTACCTCTAACAGAGCAATATATTTACATCCTAAACTGTGACCCAACCAATAATAACTACCCGAGCGGATTTTTTCGGGATTGGTATAGAGATCGAGATTGTCGGTATAACCAAGATGGCGTGCTTTTTCATAAATAGCATGAAGCAAGTCCTTTAAATCGCGAACCATGTCGATCGCAACCGACCAATGATTGAGGGTAAATCGAAAAGGAATGACAATAATAGTATAACCTTCTTGAAACAAGCCTCTGAGAAGATAGCGATAGAAAAGAGTGGGAAAAGTCCCAAAACCCGCACCACCAATGAAATAGACAACTCCTTTGGGTTGGGGGTGAATTGCAACCCAATTAAATTGCAAAGGAATGAACTTCAAACGTACTGACATAAAAATTACCTCTGAATAAGATCGATAAGATTGAGAACAAAGAAGAGAAAATATTTTACTACTTATAGAGTAATAGACAAAAGACAAGATTGCTGATTAATTTTGTTTTCGATTTGTAAAGTTCTCTTTCAATTAACCGATCGATATGAGGTGGGCATTACCCACCTTATTTTTTACTCCCTCCTTACCAACACATCAGGATGATAGCCGACGGGTTTAACCCCAACTGTTGCCCCGCCATTAACCATTCCTTGAATTTCCGAATCAAAGAAAAAGTAAGGAAACTGCGGATTGGGACGGCTAACTTCTTCCAAACGTTGCATTAGCTCGTTAGGAATTTGGAAAGATAGCGACTGTAAATTATCCTCCAATTGATGGAGTTTGGTTGCCCCAATAATGACCGAACCAATACCGGGTTGATTTGCCGTCCAATTGAGAGAAACTTGGGCCATGCTGCGTCCTAATTCATTGGCAACTTTTTCTAATTCAGCGACAATTTTCCAGTTGCGATCGCTAAACTTTTGGAAAGACGGATTTTTACTCTCTTTCATGGCTTGCAAGCGTCCTTCTCCCATAGATCCGTCCTGACTCGGCTTGTATTTTCCGCTTAACAAACCGCTTCCGAGAGGACTCCAAACCATAATCCCCATACCTAACTCCGTGCCAAGGGAAACAAACTCTTTTTCTATGTTTCGTTCTACCAAAGAATATTCTAATTGCAGGGCGCAAACGGGTTCGTAACCCCGCCATTCTGCTAAAGTTTGCGATCGCGCCGCATACCAGGCAGGAGTATCGCTTAAACCGATATGACGCACTTTCCCCGATCGCACTAAGTCGTCTAGGGTTCGCATCATTTCCTCTGCGGGAGTAATCCGATCCCAAGCGTGTAAAATATAGAGATCGATGTAATCGGTATTCAGGCGCTTTAAAGACCCTTCCACGGCACGAAGAATGTTCTTGCGTCCGTTTCCTCCTGCATTGGGATTGCCGGGATCGGCATTAAAAGTAAATTTAGTCGCAATGACGGCGCGATCGCGCAAATTTCGTTCTTTAATAAACTCTCCCAACCAAATTTCGCTGGTGCCATTCGTATATAAATCTGCGGTGTCGAAAAAGTTTCCCCCCGCATCCACGTAAGTATTGAACAGTTGTTGGTTGGTTTCGCGATCGGACCCCCAACCCCACTCCGTCCCAAAAGTCATCGTACCCAATGCCAAACGGCTGACCCGCAGCCCGGAACGTCCTAATGTGTAGTATGTATTGAGAGACATGGTTTGAAGATGTTTGCGATCGATTAATTGGTTTTATATTGACCACCATATCGGATATTGTCTGCTAAAATCTGGGACGATCTGCTCTACTTTTGGTAAAAAATGACTTTGTGGGGATGTCTATATATCGAGACTTTATTGGGAGGAATGCAATCGCCTTTCGCTTCAATCCATTTGCCAATCTCCCAGTCAACCTCCAATAAGTCTAAAAATAATTCTCCTCTAAATAACTTGTTTTCAAAGGATAAAATTCTGTTATAAAATTTGCTAGGCGTGCATAAAAATCCCCTGTCAGACCAGAAGACGGAATAAAGGATTAAACTAGAAGCGGAAGCGATCGCGAAAATTGATGGAAAGAAAAGACATGAGAAAGCAATTACAATTTTTGACATGGTTTGTGGTCGGACTGTGTTTGTGTTGGGGACTGGTCGCGATCGCCCCTCCCTCTCCCACAATGGCCAACCCACCTACGAAATCTTCTCAAAAATCCTTTAACGAGATCGTTGCCAACTTGCGCCAATCTCAAGGTGTATTTAATCTCTATCAAGGGGGTCGCAAACTTTACCTCGAGGTGCGTCCCGACCAACTCAACAAGAATTATCTCTTTACTGCCACCCTTGCCAGCGGTTTGGGAGAAGGTTATTTGATTAACGGCTTGCAATGGGATAGTTTTCTCTTTCGCTTTCAAAGAGTAGATAATAAACTGCATTTTGTCATTCCCAATTTGAATTTTCGCGCCGATCCCAACGATCCCCAACGACGCAATCTCGATCGCGCTTTTAGCAATTCCGTCCTCTACGCCCTACCGATTAAAGGAACGAATCCCGAAACAAAGAGCGTACTCGTCGATCTCAAAGATTTATTCCTCGGCGATGAAGATTTAGCGGGTTTAGCTCAATCTTTTGCCGGTTTCTACAGTTTGGATGGCAGTAAATCTTATCTCGAGAGTAGTAAAATATTTCCGGAAAATATGGAAATCCAAGTCGTGTATGGCTTTACCGCACTTCCCGGTCGTCCCTCGCTTTCTTTTTCTTCCCTTCCCGATCGCCGTGCTTTTAATCTTGCCGTTCATTACAGCATCGCAGAAATCCCGGAAAATAATGGCTATATTCCCCGTCTGGCCGACGATCGCGTCGGTTATTTCCTGACAGCTTATAAGGATATTTCCGACAATAACTCGAAAGAAGCCTTTATTCGTTATATTCATCGCTGGAATTTACAATCGAACGATCCCGATTCCGTACTTTCTACCCCCCAAAAACCGATTGTTTTTTGGATTGAAAATACCGTTCCCGCCGAATATCGCCCCGCCATCCGCGAAGGGGTTTTGATGTGGAATAAAGCCTTTGAAGCTGCCGGGTTTAAAAATGCCGTTGAAGTCCGACAAATGGAAGATAACGCACCATGGGATCCCGAAGATATTCGTTATAATGTCATCCGTTGGTCGAGTACATCGGGCAGAAGTGCCAATGGTATCGGTCCGATTCAAGTCAATCCCTTAACGGGGGAAATTTTAGCCTCGGATATTGTAATTAATGCGAATGTAATTCGTCATAAAGCAGAACAATACGAACAGTTTGCCGAGTTAAATCAAGTTGGCGCGATCGCTCAAATCTGTCAAGATGAAGCACTTTTACCCTTGACCTCAGAAAACGAAACCGAAGAGAAATCCGTCCTGACCATTCTGTTAGGAAATCGCACCGAAGATCGGGAGATGTGTTTTAATGCCGGGGCGCAAGAACAATTGGCCATGGGAAATTTAGCCCTGTCTTTATTACAAAATACCATCCCCTCTCCCGAACAGCGTCAAGAATATATTACGCAATATTTGCGTTGGTTGGTCTCCCACGAAATCGGTCATGCCTTGGGACTGCGCCATAATTTTCACGGTTCTACGCTTCTCGAACCGGATGAGTTGCACGATCGCAATATTACCCGTACAAAAGGGATGATTAGCTCGGTGATGGATTATGTATCCGTGAATTTAGCCCCCGAAGGAGTCCAACAAGGCGATTATTTTCCTCGGGTTGTGGGACCTTACGATCGCTGGGCGATCGCTTACGGCTATAAACCCAGTGGCGCTTTGATACCCGTAGCGGAACGGCGTTTCCTCGAAAATATCGCCCGTCAATCTTCCCAACCGGAACTCGCTTACGCGACAGATGAAGACGTACGGGGCTTGCAAGATCCCCAAGTCAATCGCTGGGATTTAAGTTCTGATGTCATGGGACACGCTCGCCTGCAAATGGATAATGCCCTGAGAATGTGGGATAAATTACAAAAACGCTATCCCGTCCAAGGCGATCGCTACAGCGACATTCGCGAGCGATTTAACGAGGTGCTGAACTATTATTTCCGTCAGGCGCGGTTGGTAACGAATTATATCGGCGGGCGTTCTTTTAATCGAGATCGCCCCAGTTTCTCCAACGGACGCTTGCCCTTCGAACAAGTCCCAATCGAAAAGCAGCGCCAAGCCTTGCAAATTTTACACGATTATGTATTCGCCGAAGATGCCTTAGTTTTTCCCCCAGAACTGCTCAATCAACTGGCTCCCTCCCGTTGGAATCATTGGGGACATCGCGCGACTGATTCGATCGATTATCCCATTCACGATTATCTGTTTTTTTTCCAAGGTCGCATCTTGCGATCGCTTCTCTCCAACCAACGGTTGAGTAATTTAAGAGATTTGGAGTTAAAGGCAGGTTCGGAAGAAGCTCTGACAATACCGGAGTTATACGAGACTCTCACAGAAGGGATTTGGTCGGAAATTTTGCACCCTCCAACCGGGGAGAATATTTCGAGCGTGCGCCGTTCTTTACAGCGAGAACACCTCAAGCTACTCATCGGTATGGTGTTGGGACGCAGGCAAGTTCCCGAAGATGCAAGAACCCTCGCGTGGTACGAGTTGCGGCAGTTGAGCGATCGCTTGAAAGAGGCAATCGCTCAACCTTGGGATACTTACACGCAGGCACATTTAGAGGAGACGCGCGATCGCATTGAGAAAACTTTGGAGGCGCGTTACGAGCGAGATGTATGAAAGATTAAATTCCCCGAGACGGGGAAGTCGCGATCGCCGCCTCCCATTCTGTGGCACGATTGGTTTTACCAGAGCGCAACTCAAATTTGCAATCGGGAAACCCTTCAATTAACGGCGATCGCTCATGAATAATGCTAAGGTGTTGCTCATCTTATTTTTAACCGTCTTTATCGACCTCATCGGTTTGGGAATTATTATTCCTTTGCTGCCTTTTTATGCCGAACATTTTGGCGCATCGCCGGCCATTATTACCCTCCTCTTCAGTTGTTTTTCGTTAATGCAGTTTCTTTTTTCTCCATTTTGGGGCGCTTGGAGCGATCGCATTGGCAGAAAGCCAATTATTTTAGTTTCGATGGCAGGGAGTTGTCTGGCTTATTTATGGTGCGGTTTGGCGACTTCTTTATGGATGTTATTCGCCTCGCGCTTGCTAGCGGGTTTTATGGGGGGAACCGCCGTGACAGCTCAGGCTTATATTTCCGATATTACCACTGCCGAAAATCGAGCCAAAGGGATGGGATTAATTGGCGCGTCTTTTGGGTTGAGTTTTACTTTAGGGCCAGCACTTGGCGGCTTTTTAGCCGGGGTTAATACCGAAAGCATTAATTATCAATTGCCCTTGTTAGTCGCATCGGGATTATCTTTAGGTGGCTTGATTTTTGCCTGTTTGGCTTTACCGCAATCTAAGCCCGATACATCAGAGCGATCGACTCGGATCGTTTCTGCCTCTAAAAGATTATTAGAACTCATCGCCACCTTAAAACGGCCTCTCATCAATCGATTAATTAGCGTATTTTTCTTAATTGGCGTTGGCTTATTAGGCGCTCAAACCACTTTAGCATTATGGCTCGAACGTCAATTTAGTTGGGGACCGCAACAAACAGGCTATCTTCTAATGTTTTGCGGGATTATCGCAACTCTTTTTCAGGGGGGACTCATTGGCATCCTTAACAAAAAATTTGGCGAAGTTAACCTGCTCGCAAGCGGCTTGATAATTTTAGGAATGGGATTATTTTTGACACCTTTTTCGAGCAATTTAGTGCTACTTTTAGGGGCGATGAGTTTTTTGACCATTGGGGAGAGTCTGGCGACGACTTCAACTCGGAGTGTCATTTCTCAATTGGCAGAACCCCACGAGACGGGTAAACTCTTAGGCATGACCCAATCCGCGCTTTCTTTGGGAACAATTGTCGGTCCGAGTTTTGCTGGATTTATTTTTGTTACCATTGGGAAAGATTCTCCATTTTTTAATGGAGCGCTATTAATTTTAATTGCGACAATTGCTTGCTTCCCTGGAATCCCGAAAATGCGATCGCGTCTTAAAAGCTCGCACCAATAACCGAGAAAAATCCATGCCCCTACTCCTTCCAAGAGGAGAAAAAGAGAAACGTAAAGCGGGAGAATAAAAAGAGGAGAAACCAACACTTCGGCCTCGCGGCTGCTGAGCCTGTCGAAGTACAGTGCAAGCAACCAATAACCAACACTTCGGCTTCGCTCAGTGCAAGCAACCAACATGCGAATTTTATTAATCGATGAAGATGAAAGATTAATAGAAGTTCTGAAAAGGAGCTTAACAGAGTGCAATTATGTTGTTGATGCTGTTTTTAATGGCGAACAAGGTTGGACTTATGGTTCTGCCTATTCTTACGATCTGATTATTTTAGAAACGATCTTGCCCGATATTGATGGAATTCGCCTATGCCAGCACTTCCGAGAAAATGGCCATGCAATGCCCATTCTTTTTTTAACCGCAAGAAGTACCAGTCATGATAAAATTCAAGGACTCAATGCCGGTGCCGATGATTACATCATTAAGCCCTTTGATTTTGATGAATTAATCGCTCGTATTCGCGTTCTGTTACGAAGAGAAACGAGCAATTTACTCTCAACTTTATATTGGGGAAAACTCCAATTAAATCCTTGCAATTTAGAAGTGAATTACAATGGAAAATTGCTATCCTTAACAGCAAAAGAATACACATTATTAGAATTATTTTTGCATCACGATCGCAGTGTTTTAGATACTAACGAAATTATCGAGGGTTTGTGGAATGCGGAAGAATCTCCCTCTCCCGCTACCGTGCGATCGCATTTAAAAGGATTGCGCCGGAAACTCCAACAAGCCGGAGCACCTCGCGATTTTATTGAAACCGTACGAGGACAAGGATATCGCCTCAAAATGCCTTCAGAATCGGCTCTTGTTACCGAGGCCGATCGAGAAAGTCAAAATCTCAAAGCATTGGGAACAATTTGGGATAATTATCAGCAAAATAGTCAACAACAACTGCAACAATTAGAATTCGTCGCAGAAGCGATCGCAACGGGATCGTTAAATGCAAAACAACAAGAACAAGCTAGACTGGCTGCTCACAGTTTGGCTGGAAATTTGGGGATTTTCGGTTTAGAACGAGGTGTAAAATTCGCTCGAGAATTAGAGCATTCATTAGGCGGAGATTATCCTCAATTGGCTCGATTTTCGCAGGTTTTGGAAGCATTGAAACAAGAATTTTTCAATAGTAACCGAGACCGACAAAACCCAAAAAATACTTTAGACAATGCTCCTCTATTGCTCCTGTTCGATCCCGATCTTCACTTTAGCGAACCCTTGGCACTAGCAGCAAAAGAGCGAGGAATTCGCACGACGATCGCTTCTCATCCTCAACAAATTCGTTCTTTCCTCACACCTCATTCTCCCCAATTCCCCGATGCTATCCTACTCGAGCTATCGTTTCTCGAATCTCGTCAAATGGGCGGAAATTATCAGATTTTAGCGACGCAACTCTCGATTATTTCTGAAATTGCCCTGCGATCGCCTTCCCTCCCTATTATTACCCTCGCCGATCGCGATGGATTTGGCGATCGCTTGGACGTTGCTCGTCGGGGAGGGCGTTTATTCTTGCGAAAATCGGCGAAACCCGAGGAAGCGATCGCGGCGATTTTACCCGTTTTACAACGCTTCCGCGCTGAATATAAAGTGATGATCGTCGATGACGATATCGAGTTATTAAAAGCGATGCCCTTACTCCTGCATCCGTGGCGATTTAAACTGACGACCTTGGACGATCCCCGACAATTTTGGGATGTTTTGAGGGCGATCGTGCCGGATGTCTTGATCCTTGATTTGGAAATGCCTTATATTAGCGGCATCGAACTCTGTCAAGTTTTACGCGCGCATCCCAACTGGCAGCATTTACCAATTTTATTGCTCGGCATTAATGCCGATTCAGAGACGAAAAATCGCGCTTTTGCGATCGGTGTCGATGATTTTTTAGGCAAACCCATTCTCGGGCGGGAATTAGCCGATCGCATTCTCAACCGCATCGAGCGAGTACAACGACGAATAGGATAGAAGAAGCCAATATAGGCTCGTGCCATCGCCATCGGCTTCGATCGGGTATAAATCCCTAATTGGCAGATTATCGTCAGTGTGAAAAGTGAGAAATACGAGCGATCGCAGGGGTTTCGGATCGCGATCGTCAGACAAAAAGATATTATCGGGCGGGAATGTTGAGATTTTGTTCGCGAACTTCAGCGGCAGGCAGCACTCAAAGCATTGCATCCATGCAAAGAATTAAGATTTTTCAGTTACTTTCTGTAAATGGGATTACACCGCGTAAGTCCTGAAATACTAGTGGCTACAATGCGGGAATCGTAATGCAAACTTGACAGCCGAATCCGGGTTGGGAGTAGAGAGAATATTTTCCTCCCAAGGCTTCCACTCGTTCTCGCATGCCTTGCAAGCCGAACCCTGTCGTATTTTCTCGGGGTTCAAAACCCTTACCGTTGTCTTTAATTTCCAGATCGATTCCCTTGAAACTCGAAGCGATCGCCAATTCCACGCGATCGGCTTGGCTGTGTTTGGCAATATTGGTAAGGGCTTCTTGGACGACGCGATAGAGGACGGTTTGGACTTCTGAGGTGAGGGAATCTTGCAGGCGAATGTGCGGCACGATTTTAATTTGGGTGGTTTGTTGGAATTCTTGCAATACTTTTTTGAGCGCTAACTCCAGCGATCGCCCCTGTAAGGGAGAATTTCGCAAGCTGGCGACGGATTGGCGCACGTCTTTGAGGGCTTCTTTCCCCAAGCGTTGCGCCTCTTTGAGGTGATGGCGAGATTTATCGGGATCTCGGGCAAAATACACGGACGCATTTTCTAATTGGATGCTTTGGGCCGTGAGGGAGTGACCCACGGAATCGTGCATTTCTCGGGCGATGCGGGTTCTCTCCTGCAATGTGGCTTGATTTTCGATTAACAGGGCATATTGGCGCAGGCGATCGTTAGCTTTACTTAAGGCTTGGCGGCTTTGACGTTCCGAAAGAAGCGCCCCGACTAACAATAAAACAAAAGCCAAAACTAACCCAAACAATAACGCCGAATTAAGGGCAAAACTAAAGGCAATTCGCAACCATTCCGAGGCAATTTCTCCCGGTCGAGTGGCGTTATGGCGCTGCATTGCCATATAAATTCGCAATAAGAGGCGCAGGATAAAGAAAAAATAAGCGCACACGGCAACCGTTAAACGTCCGGGCCAGGGAAAGAGAATACAGGCGCGAATGACGACAATGAGTAAAAGAGCAAAAAAGAGGGATTCCCGACGACCCCCGAGAAATACCGCCAGCCAGCATAACCCAAACCCCAAAGCCGTATAGAGGACTTGGTACAGTCTCGATCCCGTCGGCAGGCGCAAACCGAGGAAACCGAATAAACCGATACAGCCGATCGCGCCGATGGGAAAGGGTCGCGATCGCCAACGGGGCGAAGACAGGCGATGGGGTGGAGGCAAACCCAGAGGGGAAAGGGTGGCAATCAAGGCAACCCCCAAGAGAATCCATTCGAGGTAAAGTAGGAGGCGGAACGAGCGATCGCTCCACAGTTCATTTTTCATTTGAAAATACGATTAATTGATAGTTGGTAATTGATAGTTGAGAGTTGACATGACAACAGGAAAAGTTTGGCCGAATGCGATTCTTTTAAGTGGTGGAATTGCCTTAATCCTTTGCGGGGGATGTTTTTTGATTGGGGTCATGCTGATGATTAGTCCCTTCAATTTAGTGACGGGGAAATGCACTGCGGAATTAATTGTCTTGACTCCCGATCGCAAGGCTTTTCTCAATATTCTTTATGGCGGTGCTTTTGGTTGTTTTGGCGCGTCGGTTTTGCTCATTGCCACATCAGTTCGGCGATTATTAAAAATAACGGAATGAATCCGCTAAATCCCTCAATATCCTAACATTGCGGGATTTTGTCGATCTACGGGCGATCTCGCCCTTCGACCCGGGTCAAAAGTCACGGAAAAACTTCACCCTCGAGTCACCCCCAACTCGAGCCCCAAGATCGAGGCGGACAATAGGCGGGTTTTTTAGGATAGAAGCGTAGACAAAACCACGGTATTTTCGGAGGCAATCCCCATGAAACTCTCTAAATTCTTTCTCCTTGCTGCTTCTCCTCTCGTTTTGACTTTGGGTGGAACGGCTGCTTTAATCGGTACGGACGCACTACAAGCGAATTCTCCCGCGATCGCTCAAGAAGCCTCTAACGGAGAGCGTGGCGGTCGCGGTCGCGGGATGCAGCAGATGTTCGAGCAACTCAATCTCAGCGACGCTCAAAAACAGCAGATCGAAAGCATTCGCGAACAAGCGAAAGCCAATTCCGAACAATTGCGAGAAGAAATCCACAGCGCGCGGGAACAAATGCGCGCTTTAATGGGCAGTAATGCCTCCGAAAGCGAATTGCGCCAACAACATCAAGCGATCTCAAGTCTGCGCGATCGCGCCAGCGATCGCCGCTTCGAGACCATGCTGCAAATTCGCGAAGTCCTCACCCCCACACAACGCACCCGACTCGCGGCCATGGAACCCCCTCACCGAGGTCATCGCGGCGGTGGCGATCGCTTCTAGGGTTTGGCGAGCGATTTGGTGTAAGGAGAGCGAAGAAGCTCTCCTTTTTAGCTTTATCCAAGAATTTTATTCTCAAGATAGAGATCTGCATCTTTTTGATTTCATTGTAGAAATCAAAATGGGTAGTTGACATTTTAACAAATGCTACTTATAGTATACACTCAGTGTTGACAATATAAACAATTTCAAGATATGCACGGTAAGCCTTGGACTGTCATAGATCTTTTTTCCGGAGTTGGTGGCATGAGTTATGGATTTCATGTTCTTCCAAATTTTAAAATTGTTGGGGCGGTTGATGCCCAAATTGCAAAGCCTAGTGGCAATCGAGGAGCATTGCAATGCAATCGTAGTTATCAAGCCAATATGGGATTAGAGCCAATAGATGCAGACCTATTTCAACTGAAACCCGTAGAGCTAAGAAATATCGTCAAATCTCATTTGATTGAGGATCGATTGACGATTCTCATTTCATGTCCTCCTTGTACGGGATTTTCTCGAGTAATTCCAAATAATCATAGTGTTGACGATCCGCGAAATTCATTAGTGACTCGTAATCTCTTGTTTGTTGAAGAATTCCAACCTGCAATCTTTTTGATGGAAAATGCACGAGAACTCATTAAAGGTAAATTTTCATGTTACTATGAGAGACTTCGGGATAAATTAACTCAATGGGGTTATAAAATTCATGAAAAAATACATTTTTTTAATCATTATGGTCTTCCTCAAAAGAGAGAACGAGCGTTAATATTAGCTGTCAAAGATAAACTTTGTCTTAGAACCCTAAGCGATCTATGGGAAGGTTATTCAATTCAGAAAGAAGCAACTTATGTTCGTCGAGCAATTTCAGTTCTTCCTCCAGTTTATGCAGGTCAAAGTGATTCAAGAGATCCATTACATATTGCTCCTAAATTTACTCGCAATCAAAGTATTCAAAGATTACAATCAATTCCTCACAATGGTGGTTCTTGGGCTGATTTAAAAGATCATCCAAATGCTAAAAATTTACTCACTCCTGCGATGTTGCGTTATATTGCAAAAGGCGATTTGGGATCTCATCCTGACGTATACGGACGTTTATGGTGGGATAAGCCCGCTGCTACAATCAAAAGAGAATGTGCTCATATAGGAAATGGGAGATATGCACATCCCGAACAAGATCGTTTGTGTACTATCAGAGAGATGTCTATTCTTCAAGGATTTCCACAACATTACAAGTTGATTGCTTCTAGTCGGGCAAATATATATAGACAGATAGGGGATGCTGTACCCCCTCTCATATCCTATCAAATTGCAAGACTATGTGAATGGATATTGACTAATAAGAAACCTTCAATAGAGTCTGTAATTCTTCCAAATACACATTTAAGATTAGAGGATCTTACAAAAGTTTAAATTTAAGAATAAAGTTTTGGAATAATCCACGAACCATGAATGAGACAAAACTCCAGAGCCAAATCGATTATCATAATTTTTTCGACACTGCCATCTAATCTTAATGTAAAAGCTACTTTGGAATTGCCATTAATATCTATTTCTGTTACTTTAGCGCTGCTTCCTCCTCTTGGTGTTCGTTTGCTGAAATCTTCTACGCTTAAGTCAGAAACTTTGAGTAATAATTCATGAGGAATTTCAATTAAAGCATATTCTATTTTTGAATTTTGGTAGTTATACGAGCGCAGCATAAGAATTCGTTCATATTGTTTCAAATGGGCAACTACATGCTTTTTTACTCCTTGTTCTATATGTTCTACCGTTTTGCAATCTCTTAACCATGCCGCCTCCATCAATTTAGAGATTGTAATAGGACTACTACTTGTGAGTTTTGCGGAGGATTGCGTCTTCAGAGAAAATTTTTGAGATTCAACGATAACATCTTCCCCTGGGTTGCTTGGATTATCAACGATTTGAGCTTGTTTTTGGGCTGCTTGACAAGCCGCGACAAAAGCATATTCAAATGATTTTTTATTTAGTTTCTCTCGATGAGTTGCATGATGAATTAAAAGACGATTAGAAAAATCAGTTGCAAATTCGGATACAAGAAGATCGCTATCAGAGCTAATCGAGTGCTCAACTTCAACATTCATTGCTTCTGCCATTTCCAGAAGAACTTTTTGTTTGGATGGATCTAACAATTTTATTGTTTCTGCTAATTTCTTAAATAAATTCATAGTGGATAAGTTCTTTTCTTTTATTTGTTGTTCTGCTTCAAATAACAACGTGGATAGGGATATATTTAAAGAATTAGCAATACGAATAAGATTATGGAGACTAAGATTTCGTTCGCCTCGTTCAAAAGCACCTATATAAGTTCTATGTAAACCAACTTTTTCGGCAAAGGATTCTTGACTGTATCCAAGTTGACTTCTTTTTCTTCTTACAACTTGGCCTAAGCTGATCTGTACTGCTAGAGGATTCATAGCTTTAGAGTCTAAATCCGATCGAGACTATAAGTCTACAGATTATAAGTAGCAAAATACTCAATGCTATTTTTTAAACCTCTTGAGGTCATCCTTAATATATTTGACGTAAAATATCACAAAAATCTTTATCACAATATCGAAACCTCACTCTCGAAATTGCTTGATATTGAATAAATATTCTCACTTCTATTTTACTCGATCGCTAAATTTAACTCTTGAAAGCGTTCCGATCCCGGCTCGAACACAATTTCATCGGGGTCTGTCAATTGATTATTAATCAATAACTGATAAACGCCTTGTTGCAGGCCTTCAATATAATAAACTCCTGCCATATTCGTCACCGAAAAACCGCGATCGCCATTCACAGAATTCAACACCTCCACCGTCGCCCCCGATACGGGATTTCCCGTGGCATCCGTCACCACGCCCGATAAACTATAAGCGGGAATAAAAGGCACGTAAATCGGCGTATAACTTCCGGCAATGACTTCAAATCCATAAGCCGATTCTAATGGCTGCCAATCGATGGGATAACCCGCCGGATCCAAATCGAGGCGGTAAACTCCAGGGGGGAGGCGCAACAGAATTTGTCGATTTTCGATGGTGGGTCGAAAAGTAGCGATCGGCTGATTATTGAGGATTAAAAGATATTCCGCCCCTTCCGAAAAAAAAGTTTCACCCGCCTCTTTTTCGCCGTTTCCATTCTCATCAAAAAATGGTAAAACCGCAAGACCGCCTCGGGTTCTCAGTCGTTCCGAACGGCGATCGCCTTGGGAGAGTCGCGGCTGTAAATTGATGCTGGAGAGGAGTTCCAAACGGTAAGATTCGCGATCGCTGGTGACGGAAATTCCCTGATAAATCGCCCGCAATAAAAACCCCGGAATTACCGTTGTTTGTGCGGTGGCAACAAATCCCGATCCCAAAGAACCGACCCCGTAACCCAATTCGACTTCATAAAGATAGCGTCCGTCCTTTGCCCGTTCGGGGGAACGATAGCGCCATCCTAACGTTGCTAATTCATTATCGCTGCCAAAATTGCGGGTTTCGTAGCCCAAGAGGAAAGAATGTCCCCAATCAAAAAAAGAATTCCCCGAAAGATTAAAATCCAGTTGCGAAGTCGAGCCAATTTCAGTTCCTTGCTGGGTAAATTCTACTGTTCCCAAACGTTGAATGAGATTCCAGCGAAAATGATTTTCCTCATCTAAAGTCGCGCGCACGAAACCAAAATAATTATTCCCCCCCGATACCGATTGAATCCCCCCAGCCAAACCATTAATATTATCGTAAATTCCTAAAAGCGAAAGATTGGGAAAAACGCGCCAATTGACATTCAGACGGCGAGAAAAGCGATCGCTATTAAACCTCGCCCAAAACTGCGGCACGGGACGAAAGTAAACTTCTGAGTTAATATCCCAAGTTTCATCGCTATCGGGGGTTAAAATACTCGCCCCGAGTTGAAAGTTCGTTCCCGTCGGACTGAAAAAGAGTTCCCCCAAACCGCGAAAGTTATTATCGGCAATTGCCCCCAAACCAAAAGTAAAATTCTCGCTAATGCCCCATCTCCGACCCACTCCCACGACAATATTTTCCAATTCTCCCAAAAGTCCATTTTCGGGCGTTCCCGTCACCCGTCGCACCCCTGCCGAAACGATAGTCGCTGAAGTGCCCGCTTCTAACTGTCCCGCAACATTGGTAAAGGTCGGCGATCGCACTTCCGGTTGGGCGGAAAGTCGTCCTTCGGGATAGAGAAACAAACGATATCCTCCTTGGTAAAAAGAATTCTGCCCCACGGGAATCTCCTCAAAGCGATAAATCCCGGAAGAATCCACTAAAACCTCATCGATTAAATCCCTCGAACCCAGCAGGAGACGCACTAAAGTTCCCGGCTCTGCTCTTCCGACAATAGTGCGCCCGACTTGTTGCCCTCGCAAGCGTTCCTCGGGATTGAAACCACCCCGACGAGGATAGGTCGGCGGTGTAAATCCTTGCCGTTGAATGGTAGTAAAGCCGACAAAATCCCCCCGTTCGCCGCTACTCCAAAAGGTAGCTTGAGTGCCGAGAACGTAATCGGCACGATCGCCCTGCTGCAAATACTGTCCTTCGGCAAGACTCCAAGTTCGCGAGTCGCTGAAGTTATTTTGATTGAGGCGAAAAAAGTAACTCCCTCGGGCAACGGTGCCCACGATCGCCATATCCCCGCGAGTATTGCTGGAATTTCCCGACACTCCGGCAATATCGATGCGCTGTTCGATTGCGGAAAGGGTAAAGTCATCGGGTTTAATTTTTTCGAGTCCTTCAATTTCTACGGGAGGGGGGGATGCTCCGGGGCGAAAAGTTTGCGCGACGCGGGGGGTTTGAAAATTCAAGGCGTAGTTTTCGAGGTCGAATTCTACGGAAATGCCGAAAAATTCCTCAATTTGCGCGACGGAAAAAACGAGTCCCAGTTCTGGATCTCGTTGCAGGCGATCGCGATCGATCCGTGCGACGGCGTAAGGCGATCGCACTTCCAAAATCCCCGCTTCTAAGGGGGTAATTTCCAAATTTAACGCCTCTCGCACGATATTCAAGGGAATGAGCCATTTCGACAGATTAATGGCTTGGATTCCGTCTTCTGTGCCTCTAACCACCGTTCCCGCGATCGCCATCCTGCGATTGATATCGATCCCTACAATCAGAATTGTCAAACTCGCATCGGGAGAGAAAGAAGGAATTTCGCTTTCCTCCACAACGGGGATCTCTGCATTGGGTTTATTTTTATCGAGTAAGGGAGAGGTAAAATTAGGAACTTGCGAAAAAGCCGATCGCATTTCTCCCAAAGAGAAAGCGATCGTTGTTGCAATGAACAATAAGCACAAGGTTCGAAACCTCCTCGGTCCCGATTGTGTGTTTCCCATCCCAATTCCCTTTTCCCAAACAACAAACACTTCGGCTTCGCGGCTGCTGAGCCTGTCGAAGTACAGTGCAGGCAACAGACAACAACCCACCCCCCAACCCCCTCCCAAGAGGGGGAGAGCAAGAGGGGAGTAAAACTTATTCAACGATTAGATCGATCTGAAAAGATTCTTGGTTTTGCCGACGATAATTATTCTCATGCCAAACGAGTTCGCCTTGAAGTTGATAAGTTCCCGGTGCGGGAATCTCTTCCCCTTCGGCATAGGTAATCGCGAGATGGCGATCGCCCCCAGCCAAAATGATTTCTGGAGAAATTTGACCGCGATCGATTTCCGTCCCGGCTTGCAGCAAAAGCCATTCGATTCCAGGCCTTGCCGATGCACCTCCTAAATTTTGCACCAAAATGGTAATTTGTCGAGTTTGAGGATTCCAAAAAGCGCGATCGACAACGAGTTCGGCTTCTAACTCTCCGTTACGCACGAAAACAGTCGCTGCAATTCGTTGCACGATGTTGAGTGTATTCCCGGCTCCATCGATAATTGTAATGGGATCTAATCCCTCCACCATTAAAGCCGTTCGATACTCTCCTTCTGCCAAACTGGGGGGAAAACGACCGATTAGGCGGACTCTGCGATTTTGTCCGGGTTGGACGACCAATTCTCGAGGGGTGAATTGCAAGTAAGGCGTTAAATCGAGAGGAGTTTCCGGCAGGGTTTGAAAGCCGCGATCGCGATCGTAAGTAAAAGGTTGTGCGTACACTCGGGCGCGATACGGCTCGTTTCCAGTATTGTAGATGCTGATAAAACCCTGACTTTGCCCTCGACGCGCTTGAATTTCGAGAACAATGGGGGAGACACCCAGTTGAGCGAGAGCAAGGCTATGTCCCAACCAAGCGGATAAACCGAATAGGAATCCGCTTAAATATCGCAGGAATCTTTGCTTTTTGGGAAGGAAAGCCATTGCTTGAATCGTTTTCAGCGAGCAACTAAGGATTTGCCGTTAAGGTTACCGTATAAGTATAAGTACCGGGGGCGAGAGGCGGTCCGGGGCTAACGGCTTCCATGTGTACTTCAAGAATTTCTGCGATCGACGAACTATTAATCGCGAGGGTCCCTCCACCGTTGGCAGGGGAATTTATCGTGCCGTTAATCCCGATAACCCACGCTCTATCGTTGGTTGGCATGGGATTCGCACCCGGAACGGGATCGGCAACATCTACGTTTCCTCCACTCGGACAGGTTAGTTCGATCGTTGCGGGAAATGGAGGCGTTCCATCACTCGTCAGAACATTGGGATTCGCCGGATTGTATTGTAAAGTTCCATTGGTGGCAACTCCCCAAGAACAAGAGTCGGGGACGACTCCAGAAAAGTTAACCGTGTCGGCTTTAGCACCTGAGGCTAACGTGCAAATCCCCGCGATCGCCAAAGCGGGAATGAGAAACAAGCGGCGCAGCATTTCTCTTGAACTCCAATAGGTGGATTTATCAATCAAGTTTTTTCTATCATAACAAGCAATCTTTAAGGATAGGGAAAGTTTGATGATTTTTTTGCCAAGGGCGATCGCTTTTTTTCGTCAACCGACATCTTGCGGATATTCTGAATGAGTGCCAAGAATCTCGCTATTCGCACGAGATATTCCTTTTCCGCAAATTAACAAAACAGTTTCTTTGATATCGTTTGAACCCGAAAATTTCCCTCGGGAAGGAGTTTTCTTTGTATCAATCCTCTAAGTCGCATTTTTGACTGAAAAATATTCTCTGCATCCATCTAGTTAAATCTCAGGAAAATTTCAGTTAGACCCGATTGAATAAAAACAAGTTATGAAAAGCAAACCCGAACGGGTAACGGCCCGATATCGCTTCTCCGATATCGCCTCTCCGATATCCATGTTATAGTTTATCCACCTTAAATTTTTCCGAATCATTCAATTATGGTAACATCCCCTCTGCAAACCAAAAAAAACAATACTCGAATACCTTCCTTTTCTCAAAAAATCAACACTCCCCTCAATAAGCAACAAATTACAGTTTTACAAATTAATTTGGGACGGCGTTGTAATTTAGCATGTACTCACTGTCATGTTGAAGCCAGTCCCAAGCGGACAGAAGAATTGTCTCCGGAAGTTTGCGAGCAACTTATTGAAATAATCCAGCGTTTCGAGCAAATCAAAACCGTGGATTTAACCGGGGGAGCGCCCGAGATGAACTATGGGTTTAAATCTATTGTCGAAGCAGCCAGAAATCAAGAGAAAGAAGTTATCGTGCGGTCGAATTTAACGATATTTTTTGAACCCGGATTTACAGATTTACCCGAA
This sequence comes from Cyanobacteria bacterium SBLK, assembly GCA_017746715.1. Classification (GTDB taxonomy): domain Bacteria; phylum Cyanobacteriota; class Cyanobacteriia; order Cyanobacteriales; family Spirulinaceae; genus CCY15215. Next base: position 66,324 of record JAGHZQ010000098.1, on the reverse strand, counting down.
TATTTTGCCCGACACAAACTGAAAGTTGTTGCTTCTCTTCCCTGTTATTTAGAAGCGAATGTCGATCGCCAGCGAGGAGCCGGTGTTTACAGTACTTCGATTCGAGCATTGCAACGCTTAAATGAATTAGGTTACGGCACAAATCCCGAACTCGTTCTCGATTTAGTTTACAATCCTGCATTACCGAAAAATGAGAATTTTTCTCTGACTCCCAATCAACAAAAGTTAGAGAAGGATTATAAGGCGTATTTAGACGAACACTTTGGCATTCATTTCAATCGTTTATTTACCATTACAAATTTACCTGTCGGTCGTACGAAACAATATTTACAACGTCAAGAAATCCTGCATTCTTACGTTAAATTCCTAGAAAGCCACTATAATGCTAACACCCTTGAAAACTTAATGTGTTTAAACGAACTCTCAATCGATTATTTAGGGAATGTTTATGACTGCGATTTTAATCAGATGGAAGGATTGCCTGCAAAAATGATGAATGGCGAAACATTTACCATTGCCAAAATACTCGAATTAAATAGTTTGGATCTTATTCGGGAGATACAAACGGCAAAATATTGTTATGGTTGTACGGCAGGATGTGGTTCTAGCTGCGGCGGTGCATTGGTGTAAATTCAGTCACCAGTCACCAGTTATTTCTTAATCTTTCGTTGGGGACTGTTTGCCCAACGACTTTCAAAATTTTTTTACAGTCATTCGGAGTGTTCTCAAAATGGTTGAAACTCAAAAAAATAACAAACTTAAATCGATTTTGAAGTTTATCGCGATCGCGGCAGTAGTAGCGGGTTTAATTGTGGCAGCTAAGTTTTTGGGCATTACCGAGTATATCAATACCGTCTTGCAAAATACCTTAACTTGGATCGATAGTTTGGGAATTTGGGGTCCGATTGTTTTTACGGGGATCTATATTGCGGCTTCGGTTGCTCTAATTTCCGGGGCGGTGTTAACGCTGGGTGCCGGGGTCATTTTTGGAGTCGTACAAGGCTCGATTTACGTTTCCATCGCCTCAACAGCAGCTGCAACGGTTGCCTTTCTCGTCGGACGCTATTTTCTGAGGGGCTGGGTTTCCCAGCAAATTGAAAGCCAACCCAAATTTAAGGCGATCGATAAAGCCGTTGCCAAAGAAGGCTGGAAAATTGTCGGTTTGACTCGACTTTCCCCCATCTTTCCCTTTGTCTTTTTGAATTATGCGTTTGGCGTAACGCAGGTTTCTCTACAAGACTATGTACTCGCCTCTTGGATCGGTATGATGCCCGGCACGGTAATGTATGTTTATCTGGGATCTTTGGCCGGGGATTTAGCGACTTTGGGTGCGGGTGGCGGTGAAGGCAATAGTACAATTACTTGGATTATTCGGATTGTCGGCTTTATTGCCACGGCTGCGGTGACGGTTTTTGTCACTAAAATTGCGAAGAAAGCTCTCGACGAACAATTGCAGGGAGAAACGGATTCATCCCCTCAATTGGCAGCGGATAGTCTCGAAAGTTAGATAAATTTAGGGGGATTGTTTTCCACCCTTAAAGATATCTTTTCTTTTTGAATATTGCCCTATTACGAGGTCATAATTTTGAGATTGGGGGATGCTGAATTTATTCAGCATATCCAACCAATCTATTGAATTTCGAATTGATTTTATGCGACGCAAATTCTCATTTTTAAGTTCTTTCCCAATCCGCAAACTTTGTCGGTTTGGGTTCTTTGCTTTGGGAATTTGTCTATTTTTGTGTTCGATCGACTCTTTAAAAACCATTCTGGTCGATCGCGAGTTTTGGCTGAATAAACTACACGACTTCGGCGATTGGGCAGTTTTTGCCTTTATTGGTGCTTATGTCATCTTAACGGTTTTGGGGATTCCTGGAACGATTTTAACGGTCACGGGAGGATTGGTATTCGGTTTGATTTGGGGCACGATTTGGTCGGTTGTGGGTGCAACTTTGGGGGCGATCGCGGCATTTTGTGCGGCACGTTATTGTTTGAGAAACTGGGCCAAAAATAAGTTTCAACAGCACCATTGCCTCAAATACTTTGAAGAAACCGTCGCTAAAATGCCCCTTAATTTTGTTTTAGCGGTACGCTTTGCCCCCATTTCTCCGTTTAACGTCGTTAATTTTTTATTTGGTCTCACTCCGATCGATCTAAAAACCTATTCTGTGGGTACTTTTTTCGGGATTATCCCCGGTACGCTTGCTTATACATGGTTGGGAGTAACAGGAAAAACAGCTCTAGAAAGCGGCGAATATATTCCCTTCTGTATTGCTCTCGGAATTTTAACGATCCTTTCTCTTCTTCCTTTATTAACAAAGACAAAAGTAATGAGTAAAACTAACCTCCAGCCCCGACCTACCCCCCAATCTCCGACCCACCCCCTAACTTCCTCCCAAGAAGGGGAGAGCAAGAGGGGGAGAGTAAGAGAGAATCTTAACAAATAACCAACACTTCGACTTGGCTCAGTGCAAGCAACTAATAACCAAATAATAATTTTTTCTACAAAAAAGGAAAAACCTTGTCTTCATAGGTTAAGAAATTGTTAGGAGGCCGCGATCGCATCAGTTAAGATCGCCAGCAGTTAACCATGAAGGATACGGGACATCAAATGATTTGGGAATTAGTTTCCCCTCTCACCCTTGAAGAAATTAATGCTCAGAGACGAGAACTGCTGCGACGATTACAACAACTCGCCGACGATCGCCACCTTCAATTGTTAGCCATTCGTCCCGATCGCAATATTTCCATCCTCAAATTCCAAAGTGCAGCAGACGGTTACAGGCGCGTGCGAACCCTTTTTAAAACCTCGCAATTGGCAAATATTATCGGAATGCTTGTTAAAGATGTCAGACCGATGACAATCGGCGATCGCCTCGGGACAAAACCGGGTTTTTCCCCAAAAAAACAAACATTAGAACAAGCATTATTTATATCCAATCGTCCTGCTGTCGATGTCACGGTTCAAGAAAACCAAGTTTTGCAACATTTATCCGATTGCGTGGAGGACGAATCACCCGAAAAAATATTAGAGCGCTTTCGCTATCTATTTATTGATGCCAAAGATTATAGCGATGTTAATATTCAAGCTGCCCTCTCCAAAATTGCCCTTGCCAAACAAGAGGAAAATAAGTTTTACAATTTCCTCAGTCGCTGTTGTTATTGTCTTATTTCTCCTTGGCTTTTAAATCCCAAAAATCGTCTGGCGATTGCCCAACTCGTCGAACTTTTCGAGCATTTACCCGTTCCGGGATTCAAACAGGCACGAGGAATTCGCCACTTGCGCCAATTGGTGCGAGATTTTGTCGAATGCAGCGAACAATACCAACAACTCAAACAGTTTGCGATCGCCATTTGTCCGCCTTCGGAAGGCACGCCAAAAATTGGCAATTTAATTCATCGCTATCCTTTCTTATTCAAACCCTATTTACTCAATGAAGGGGGGTCTTCCGAACAGTTGCGATTGCTACAAAATTGGCGGGAAAAACGCGAACATTATTTTGAATTTCGCCTTGCCCGCTTTCTCAACTATCAACTCCGCTTGGCACAAGTTGCCCGTGCCCGGCAGCTATCTCAAGGAGCAGGCCGCATTCTGCAACGGGAAAAAAATCCCACTTTGTTGAGCGATCGCGAACTGGGAGGAATCTTAAGTAAATTTTCTAACAAAATCTTCGATCGCTCCCAGCATCCCAATCTTGCCGAGCGTTTTTTGGAACATAGCTATCAGTTATCCACCTATAAAGATTTTAAGGGACATCTTTATGCTTATCTTATTGTTTCCCTCGATTCCGATTATGCGATGGATGAATTTAACCTCCAGTTAAAGACTTATCTCGAAGCACTTCTCGATCGCTATCATTCCCAAAAAATGAACGAGTCCTTACTATTGCGAACGGTAAAAAAATTACTAAGTTTTTTAACCGTCGAGAGTGCCAAACAAACCGAACATGCTCTCTTAATCGACGCAATAGGAGGATTGGGAATTAACGGCATCCTCGAGGTTTTATTTAGAACGATTTTACTTTGTCCGTCTTTGCGATCGGAACTCGATAAGCGATTGGCAATTCTGTTCGGCAATTATGCCACTTTTCCGCCTAATGAAGGCAAATGGTTGATTAAACTCTTAGAGGCATATCACGTCATTTGTAGCATTCATTTTGGCTCTGCCGATCTGACCCTCTTAAAACAATTGCGAAGGAAAACGAGGGATCGAGAGTAGAAAGATTTTCTAGTCGTTGTTTTCATCTTCGCGATCGCCGTTTTTTTTGAGTTCGTCTTGAAAACCGCGCAAGGTTTTTCCCAAAGCACCTCCCAATTCAGGAATTTTTTTCGATCCGAAAATTGCCAAACCGATAACCAAAATCACGGCAACTTCTGCCCAACCCAAACCAAACATACTGTTTTTCCTCTTTTGTTTTTGAACCGATAGCGATTGGCGATCTTAGCGTATCACTTCTCTCGGAAAATTCTCCCTCGATTTTAAGCTAAGCCGGCGATCGCTCGAGCAAATTGAAGATCGCTTCTTTGAGAGCGGCAAAATCAACGGGTTTATTGAGAAAGGCGTTTGCTCCATAAGTTTGTGCGGTTTGTTTGTTTTTCTCGTCGTTGTAAGCACTCAGTATAAAAACGGCAAGTTGGGGATATTTCTTTTTGATTTCTCGCAGCATTTCCAAGCCATTCATATCGGGCATATTAATATCGGATAAGACTAAGCGCAAATTTTCTCGCACGGTTGGAGATTCGAGATAGGCTAGGGATTCGGCAGCCGAGAAAGCAAAGTAAAAATCAATCTTTTTGGTTTTGATCTCTTTGCGAAACTTTTGTCGAAACATAGGTTCGATGTCGGTTTCGTCATCGACGACTAATACATAAATGGGTTGATTCACGATCGTTTACGGGCGAGAGGGCAAGGAGAAAAAACTAACATTCTCACTCCCATTTTACTGTTTCAAGATTGCCCTGTCGATTCACTTTTTGCAGAAGACGCATTGAGAATTTGTTTGGGGAGCGTAATTGTAAATTCCGTATAGCGACCCGGTTCGGATTCAACAGAGATCGCTCCTTGATGCTGTTCGACGATGATATTGTAACTGAGAGACAGTCCGAGTCCGGTCCCTTCTCCGGTGGGTTTGGTGGTAAAAAACTGCTCGAAAATCCGCGCCTTGATTTCCGGGGTCATGCCAATGCCATTATCCCGCAGGCAAATTTCGATGGTTTCCCCTCGATCGCGGGTTTGTACCGAAAGTAGCGGGCTGAAATCCTCTCCGACTTCCCGCGCTCGTTGCTGGCGTTGGTGAAGGGCATAACAAGCATTGCCGGCCAGATTGATAAAAACGCGATTGATATCTTGGGAAGAGGTGACAATCGTGCCGATCGCTTCGTCGTAATCCTCTTCAAACTTAATGGTTAAGTCTAAAATATTGGCGCGCATGCCGTGATAGGCAAGGGCGATCGCGTCGCGGACGAGGGCGTTCAACTCGATGGCTTTCCATTCCATTTCTCCTCCGCGAGAGTGCATCAACATATTGCTGACAATGCGATCGGCCCGCTTGCCGTGGTGTTCGATTTTGCCGACATTAGAAACGAGCAGTTCGAGAACTTCGGCAATCTCTTCGACAAATTCGGGATCTAATTGTTCTTTGCGGGACTCGAATCCCTCGATAATTTCTTCGATCAATTCCCCAGAAAGTTGAGCAAAATTGTTGACAAAGTTGAGAGGATTTTTGATTTCGTGGGCGATTCCTGCCGTTAAAGACCCTAAAGAGGCGAGTTTTTCTTGGGCGATCATTTGAGTTTGCGTTGCTTTGAGATTCTCTAACGCTTCTGCGAGTTGTTCGTTCCTTTCGTTGAGATCGGCGGTTCGCTCTTTCACCCGCACTTCCAATTCTTGATTAATGGTTTCCAGTTTTTGAAACGATTCTCGCAGTTGTCCGGCCATGCGGTTAAACGAACGGGATAGGCGATGGACTTCCTTAATGTTCGAGCCGCTTACTGTTTGTTGCAGTTCTCCAGCGGCGATCGCAGTGGAGGCTTGACTCAAGTTCAATAGCGGCTTTGTGACCCAACGAGCGGTATAAATCCCGATGAGGATGGCAACAATTAAGGCACCCAAAGAGAGGGCGATCGTGGTGCGAGTATTGGCATTAATTTGGGCCATAAAGTCCGATTCCGGTACCGCGACGACAATGAGCCAATCCAAACCGTATCGGTCTTGCCAGGGCGTGACCTCAATAAAATGACGGCGATCGTCAAATCGTAAAGTTAAGACTCGGTTTTCGCGAATGTTTTGCAAGCCGCCGGATTGTTCTTGAATTAAATGACTTGCTGCTTGAATGAGGGGATCGGGAACCGTCGCGATCGTAAAGCGTTCTACAGGCTCTTTTTCTACGTTGAGGATAGATTGCTGCCCGGAACTGGCTACTAGTTTGCCATCCCGTTCGATGACGAACACTTGTCCGGAGGGACTGACTTTCAATTGCTGTAGGAAGGTACTAATGTGAACTAACTGCATGTCAACGCTAATCGCCCCCCACAATTTCCCCTCTGCATCCCGCAGAGGATATCGGGCCGGTGCTACCACATAATCGACATAACTGCCGATATTGGCGTTTGTCCCTTCTTCTTGGAGTTCGCTACCCGTTTCCGACATTTCCAAATTTTTGACGATAAATTCGTAAATATCCGACCAGAAGGGTTCATTGGCTTGAAGGGCTTTTTTATACCAAATCGATGCCAGCGCATCGTATTCGTAACTCTGAATCAAGCTGCCGCGCTTGCCATTGGGTTCGCTGGTGTAGTCCGAGGCTTTGCCCCTTGGCAGGTTTTCATAAAACAGTAAATCTTTGCCATTCGTCCACCGTCCCGCGCCATCTTGCCTGCCGTTGGCGAGGGTATACCCGATATAGCTAATGGTCTCGAACACTTTCGCCTGCCGCCAAAAATAGAGTTCGCTGGCTTCGGGATCGTTTAAATCCAACTGCCCGGTCTCGATCGCCCGAGCGGCAATTTCGCACAGTTGTTGAGGAAGAGAAAGATAGGTATCGAGTTGGTCGTTCACTCTTTGCGTCGTACTCTCGATTAATTGATCTGCCAGATCGTTAACGGCCTTTTGTCCGTTGCGAAAAGAGAGATAGCCTACCAGACCGACGGTTGCAAAAATTTGCAGTAAAAAGGGTACGATTAGAATCGCTCGCAGGGGAACGCGACGAGCACGATCGCGTTGGGGATTTTCCTGCAATGCGCTATCCTCAAATGTCGTTTTCTTCGCCAAAGACATTCCCCTCGACTCCTCAAAAAATATTGTTAAAGAAAGTAAAGTTTACCAACGGGAGCAAAAATGATTGATGCAAGAAGAGAATATCTTCTTCTATGAATAGCTTAATTGATTTTATATTAATTGTTTATCATACTCCTGAATAACGATTATGGTATGGCGAACGTTTGCATTAATCGTCCGCGATAAGGGCGAGAGTTGCATTTTTCCACACTAGCGCAATCGTCCCGATCGCAAAATACTGACGATCAACCACAAGCCTAAAAGCGTGGCGATCGCTAACAAAATATCGCTTAAAATTGACAGTTGTGGATTGGGGGCTCCTGTTGCTAATAGGGATGCACCCATAATTAATGCCCCGACGACAATACTAAAAGATAAACGATTGGCAGAATCGTCTATGCTGCGACGAAGAGATGATAATTCGCGGATTTGGAGATTCCATTGCAGGGTTTCCGAAGTTAGGCGATCGAGTAAAACTTCGACTTGTCGCGGACTTTGTAACGAAAGAGATTTTACATCTAAAGCCGTTCTCAAAACGGTTTGTAGGGGATCGTCTCCCAATAATTGACGGCGAAATAAATCCGTCATTAACGGTTTAAATTCCTCGAGTAAATTAATATCGGGATAAAAGCCGCGAGCTACACCTTCTAAATTTGCTAAACTTTTCACATAGAGTCCCATATTACCGGGAATTTTAATCTTATTCTTGCGCGTAATTGACAATATCTCATAAAAAACTTCGCTAAAATTGATTGTTGAGAGACTGAGATCGTAATATTTTCGCAACATTTTCTCATAGTCTCTTTCTAAGCGAATTAGATCCGTCGGTTGCGTTGTTTCCGATAATTCTAAAGTGAGTTGACTGCATCGCTTGGCATCTAAATCGACAATTGCCAGTAACATTTCTACTAAAATTCTTTGGGTTCGGGGATCCAAGCGCCCGATCGTTCCGCAATCAATTAAAGCCACGCGATCGCTGGTTAAATAAAAGATATTGCCGGGATGGGGATCTGCGTGGAAAAACCCATCGATAAACATCTGTTGAAAAAAGGCGCGAAAGAGTAACGTTGCAATTTCTTGACGGCGTTTCCGCTCTCCTTGAGATTCGCGATCGCTCGGGACGATCGGCGCGTCTAAAATCGGTTTTCCATCCAACCATTCCAAAATTAATAATTTTTGCGTCGTCAGATCGCGATAGATTTTAGGAATGGTTAATTCTTGGGAATTAACCCAGCGGCTTTTTGCTAAATTCTCTCGCAATTGTTCTGTATAATTTGCTTCTTTCGTAAAGTCTAATTCTGCTTGTAAGGCTTTGGTAAATTCATCGGCTAAAGTGACGATATCGTAATTTTTGCCAAATTCCGTTACAGAAATTAGTTCGGCGACGGCATTAATTAAATCCACATCTTGGGAAACAATGCGATCGATCCCCGGACGCTGAACCTTCATCGCCACTTCGCGACCGTCTTTTAAAGTCGCGCGATGAATTTGCGCGATCGACCCCGCAGCAACGGGTTGTTTGTCGATTTTCGTAAAAACCTCTTCAATAGGATGGCGGAGTTCTTGACGAATAACGCCTTCAATTAAAGACCAAGAAACCGTAGGGACTTTTGCTTGCAATGCGGTAAGAGATTGGATATATCTAGGAGGCAGTAAATCCGGACGCGTGCTGAGGAGTTGTCCTAATTTGACATAGACCGGACCTAATTCAACGAGAATATTTCTCAGCACTTCTGGGGTCGGAATTTGCGGTTCTCCCGGTTTGCCTCCGGTTAAAACTCCCCGCATATAATCCCAACCATTGCCGAGAATTGTTTCGAGAATTTCTCGCTGTCGCGACGTATTTTGCGTTAAAGCTAAAACCATTATTCAGTTATTAGTTATCAGTTATCAGTTATCGCTTGATTTACAGTAACTTTTCAAATTTGGGATCGGTTTGGAGTTGTTTGAGGACTTGTTTGATTTCTTGAGTGCGGCTTTTGTGGACGACGAGGGTGACATTGCGATCGCGAACCACGACGATATCTTCTAAACCAATGGTTACGATTACATCGTCTTCATCGCTGGCATAGAGAATCGTTCCTTGGGTATCTCGTCCGACATGAGTAGCGAGTTCGGTGTTAGCGGCATCTCCTTTCACTAAGCGCTCGATCGCATTCCAATCTCCTAAGTCATCCCAACTAAAATCGGCGGGAATAACGCAAGCTAAATCGGTTTTTTCCATTAAGGCATAGTCGATGCTTTTTTTCTCTAATTCTTGATAGGCATCTTGACCTTTTGCTTTTAAGGGTTGGAGGATTTGCGGCGCGTGAATTTCTAATTCGGACAATACTGTAGCAGCACGGAAAATAAACATGCCGCTATTCCAACTAAAACGCCCGGTATCAATAAATTGTTGCGCGGTTTCGCGATCGGGTTTTTCGGTAAAGCAGCTGACTTTATAACCGGAAAGTTCCGAAAATGTGCCGATTTCTTCCCCTTGTTCGATGTACCCATAACCCGTAGAAGGATAAGTCGGGGTAATTCCTAATGTGACAATAACGCCTCGGGTTTCTGCCAGTTCGATTGCCCCCACGAGAGTATTGTTATAGGCACGGCGATCGCCAATCCAATGATCCGCTGGGAAAAACCCCAAAATCGCCTCTTCTCCATGTTTTTTGGCAACTTCTAAAGTTCCCCAAGCGACTGCTGGAGCCGTATCCCGTCCTTCGGGTTCCACGAGTAAGTTGCTTTCCGGTAACAAAGGTAACTGTTCTGCTACCCCAGAAGCCAGTAAAGCAGAAGTAATCACCCAAAGATTCTCCCATCCTCCAGCCATATCCAACAGGCGAGCGGCAGTCGCTTGCAGGAGACTCCTCCCACTTCCGTCAAGGCTTAAAAATTGTTTGGGACGTTGGCGGCGGCTGAGGGGCCAGAAGCGTTCGCCCTTGCCACCTGCTAAAATAACGGGAATCAGGGAGTTATTCATGGCAAATTGTCAAAAAAAGGAAATTTTTTCCCATCCTATCCTGTATGAGTCGGAGATGGGGTGTAGACAGTTATCGGTTATCAGTTATCAGTTACCCGTTCTTCATTTTTTGGGTTTCCTCAAAAAACTTGAAAAAAATTCTCAAACAATCTCCAACCAAGCGCTATAATCCAGCATGAGGAAATGGTAGCAGTTGGATTGTCTGAAGTTGGCATTTCTGATGCCGACATTCTGAAAAAAACTGCTAAATTTAGATTTTGATGGTGTTGAGGTGAATGTGAACAATAGCGCTAAATCGCTACCGATCGCGTCTAACTCCGATGGGTCAACGCGATCGCCCAATACGACAGACAATTCTGTTTCCACCCACGGCGATCGCGCAAAACAATCAGATTCTTTACCGACTGCTGAGAGCAATCTCGGTTGGGGTCGGCGAATGTTATGGAGTGCGACCTTTGTAGCAGCGGCTTCTCTATCGGCGACAACGGGGGCCATGGTGGCTATGGTGGGCCCTCTTCCTTCGATTCCCAATGTTTTGACGGCGACGGAAAAAGTGGCAACGGCAGGAACGCCTATCCCTACGGGGACGGGAACGCCAGACGAAACTCAAGAAATTCCTCCGCTTTTTCAATACAAGATCGATCGTCCGGTGAATATCCTCGTGTTAGGGATCGATCGCGTTCCCGATGTAGAGAAAGATAGCGAAGAGATTTTTAACGGCAACAGCGATACAATGTTACTCCTGCGCTTCGATCCGACAGATGACACCGTGCGAATGCTTTCGATTCCTCGCGATACGCAAGTTTTTATCCGGGGGGCGGGACAGGCTAAAATTAACAGCGCTAATGCCAGAGGTGGTGCGGAGTTGGCGACTCATGTGGTGAGTAAGACTTTGAATGATGTAGCGATCGATCGCTACGTGCGCGTCACGAATGATGCCTTTAAAGATTTGGTGGATTTAGTGGGAGGTGTTGAGGTTTTCGTTCCCTATCCCATGTCTTACACCGATGTCACTCAAGGGCTGAACATTGACTTAAAACCCGGTTGGCAAACCTTAAATGGCGATCGTGCGGAACAATTTGCGCGTTTCCGCATGGACGAGTACGGTGATATCGGACGGGTACAGCGTCAGCAAGTGTTATTAAAATCCCTGCGGGAGCGATTGAAAAGTCCTGCGGTCGTACCTCGCTTACCGCAAGCCGTAAAAATGGCCTTACAATATGTGGATACTAATCTAAGCCTCGAAGAGATGTTGGCTTTAGTGAATTTCGGTATGAGCTTGGATAAGGAAAAGATAAAGATGGTCTTATTACCGGGGCGCTTTAGTAACAAAGAGGAGTTTGAAGGAGTGAGTTATTGGGTCATGTCCCGACGAGGGCGAGATCGCATTGTCAGCGAGTATTTTGAGCATGATGGGGATTATGTTGTCACCAACAATCGCTCTCCCAATCGCATCCGCATTGCCTTACAAAATGCAACTAACGATCCCAAATTACCGGGGTTAGCGGCACAGCACATTACTGAGGTAGGATTTGGCAATCTCTATCACGCGAAATCCCAGTCAGCAAGGCTGTTGCGGAAAACGCAAATTGTCGTGCAGCAGGGCGATATCGAGGCAGCACGAGCATTAAAAGAGGCTCTAGGTTTTGGGGAGATTCACGCCGATTCCACAGGAGATTTAGGTTCGGAAATCACAATCCGCATCGGCTCCGATTGGTTTGATGTGATTGCCGACGATGACGAAGATGAAGAAAAGGATGAGAAATAAGGACAATTTGCGATCGCCATCCCATTATAAGATTAGTCGATCCTTGGAATATTGCGCGAGGAGGAAGGATTGCGGAAGGCGATCGTCTAAAATTGCGTAGCGGCGTTCCATGTAACGTCGCTACAAAAGGAAATATAGATCCTCAGCAGAGTAAATTTGGGATATCACCCGTAGTTGCGATTGCCTACGCCTTTTAGGATTGCTATACTGCTCGATGGGGGTTATACTACTCAATAGTTTTTTTGTAGAGTGAGGGCAATAATGGATAAAAATCTGCAAGGTAAAATTGCCCTAGTTACGGGTGCAAGCCGAGGTATTGGTAAAGGCGTCGCTATCGGATTGGGCGAAGCTGGTGCAACTGTTTATATTACAGGACGTACTCTCAAGCCTGTAACAGATTCCACCGTTCCAACTGTAAGTAGTTTGCAAGAAACTCAGATTGCTGTTGAAAAAGCTGGAGGGGTTTGCATCCCCGTTCAAATCGATCACAGTGATGACGAACAAATTCAAAAATTGTTTAAACGTATTGATGAGGAGCAACAAGGACAATTAGATATTCTCGTTAATAATGTTTACACGGCAGGACAGACTTTACTAGATTCTTTCAATGACAGTTTTTGGGCATCCGATCCAACTCTTTGGGATGTAGCCAACAATGTCGGATTGCGCAGTCATTACATCTCTAGTGTTTATGCAGCAAGAATGATGACAAAACGCAAACGAGGACTAATTTGTACTATTTCTTCATGGGCTGGACTCTATTATATCTTTAGCGTTCCTTATAGTGTCGGAAAATCTTCTTGCGATCGCTTAGCTGCTGACATGGCGGAAGAATTAAAAGCATGCAATGTAACTTCTATTTCTCTTTATCCCGGAATTGTAGGTACGGAAACAACCACTAATTTTGACTGGGAAAAATATCCAGAGAGTTTCAAGGCGACATTCGGCCACGGTTACTATAATTGGGAAACTCCTTTATTTACAGGCCGTGCGATAGCGGCTCTAGCATCCGATCCCAATGTTATTAAGCGGACCGGTCGCGTCCATATCGTAGCAGAAGTTGCTCAAAAATATGGATTGTTTGATGAAAAGGGTAATCGTCCTGTCTCATTTCGTTCTCTGCGATTTAGTTTGCCAATGGCTAATGCCTTTTTGAGAAAATATCCTTGGCTTGTCCCTGACATCAAAATTCCGTGGTTTGTCCTTTTATTAACTAAGCTCGGTTCGCCTAAAATTTAGTAACTGACCAAAACTTCCAACCGCAAAACCCAAACAAAAGGCAGCGAACAAACCCCCAACAAGCCAAACGAAAAAAAGCAGGGAGTGGGTGACGGATCTGTGAGCGTAGCAACTCTCAATCCAAGCAGCCAATCGTTTCCTCCTTTTTTTGTTCCTTATTTCCAGACCTTAATTTCTAGATCTTATTGCTATACAGATTTAAGAGCTTGTCAAAAAGATTGTTCTCCAAAACTTGATACTCATGCCTTGTTGCCTACTCCTCAAGTACGGACTTCAAGGCAGCCAAACTCGCCCAACGACTGTCTATAATTGGCTCGTTATCCTTTGGCAATTGCGTCATTCCCTGACATTGTTCCCCGCAATTCTTTTGCAACGGCATCGCTAAACTCAGCTGTTCGTATAACCACGCTTCCGACTGAAAATGTCCCGTCGGTGAAAGCGTTTCCGAGAGATCGTCAATCCGTACCTCTCGCTCTCGAGCTAAAGACTCTGCCTCCTCCTCCAACCAAATTAACTCCGTCGTCTCCACCCGCAAGCGATGATTGTAATTTTGCAAACAGCGATCGCAAACCAACGTCGCGATCGCCTCGATTTTTGCCGTGACTTCTAAATAAGTCGTGCAATGCTTCACTTGCAAAATACCGCGAACCGGGGTCAGAGTTTCTAAATTGGGTAGAAAAGCCTCAACGCTAATGGAGAGAGTTTTTTCCGGAACTGCCAGTAAATGAGGAATATAAATAGACTCCATCGATCCTGTCCCAAAAACGAGGATATCAATGGTGAATTGATACCCTCATAACCTTACCGCAATTTGACAAATAAACGGCGATCGGGATCGATGCCCCGACTTTCCGTTGTCAAATCGTCGGATTCTTTGAGGAAATTATGGACCTGTCGCCGTTCTGCCGAAGAAAGGGACTTCATTTCTACTTCCCGTCCCGTTTCCCGCACCAGTTGGGAAACCTCTTCTACCAGACTCTTTAACTCCTCTTGGCGTTGCAACCGATAGCCGTTAATCTCTACCGTAAAGGGCTGCTGGACTTCACGATCGCTGCCGATATTGACAATCGTATTGATCAAGTATTGAACTGCATCAATCGTTCTGCCTTGCTTGCCGATCAAAATTGAAATTTGCTCCGAAGATAAATTGGTTTCTTCAATCGTTAGCCAGCAAGCCCCATCATCATTGACTTTCGCGATCCCAACCGAAGCCGACAAACCCATTAATTTGAGGAGTTCTTCCAACCACGTTTGACCTTGTTTTATTTGTTCCTTCATAATTTTCCTTCACTGCGATACAGACAGTTTGTAAAAGAAACAAGAAAGCCGATCGAGACTATTTCGCTTTCCTATTTCTGATTTAACCCGATGGTTTTTCCTTCTTCTTAGAGCGCTTGCGCTCGAAAGGCAGAGAATCTTGCTCTTTGGCTTGTTGTTTCTTTTGTTCCTTTTCTTGTTGCTCTACCAGTTTTTGTAAATTTTCCGGTAAAGGTTCTTTCATCAAAATAAACGTTTGGGCCGTTTGGAAAATATTAGCAACCACCATATACATTAATACCCCTGCCGGTAGTGGAAAGACTAAAAACATTCCCGTGAAAAGCAAAGGTGTAATTTTGCTAATGGCTTGTTGTTGCTGAGCATTTTCATCCGTTGCCGGACCCTGTTTTGCTCCTGTTAAATTTTGACTGAGATAAGTGCTCACCCCAAAAAATAATACCATGATAACGATATCCCAGTGAATGCCACCATTGGGATCCGTCGCTCCTACCCGTCCGAGGGCATTGATAAAGAGAAATCCTTCATCGGCAGCCAAACCCGGAATTGTGCCTTGAATCGTTGCTTTTCCGGGGGCGAGGGCGACAATCGTGCCATCCGGTTTCACTTCTGCATTTTCCACCCCTTTGCTCACGCTCCATGTCGGTTGGAGATCGTGTTGGGGATGACTTGTGGCAAGGGTTTCTAAAGATACCCCCGTCGGAGTTTGAAATTGAACTTGACTTTGTTCCCCAACGGTAAGGATTTTACCCGCAGCAAGGGTTGCCGATATCTGTTCGTGCAGGCTTTCATCGATATAGATATTTTGCGGTTTTGTCGCGTAAAATTCTGGCTGAATGCGCTCGATTTGGGCCTTAGGAAGGATTTGCACGTCCACCGTATAGTTGATATTCGTAAACGGCGACCCCCGCAGGGTCGTAAATAATGCCCAAAGAATCGGCAATTGCAGGAGAATGGGGAAGCAACCGGCAAGGGGATTGCCATATTCTTTATAGACTTCTCCCATTGCCTGCTGTAGTTTTTGCGGCTCGTCCTTATAACGTGCTTGCAACTCTTTGACTCGCTTCTGCATGACGGGTTGAGCAATTTTCGTCCGTCTCATGCTGCGGATGGAGCCCGCACTCAGAGGGTAAACAGCGAAGCGAATGACGAGGGTTAAAGCCACGATCGCAAAACCATAACTCGGCACGATCCCGTGAAAAAAATCAAGGATCGGCAACATTATATTTGTAGAAATAAACCCAATACCAAAGTCCATGCGTCTGTAGTCCGGTCTGCTTGATTAATGTTGTACGGTTGGAATCGTTTTCTCAAAGGGTTTCTTGCGTGTGGGCAAAAAACATTGAAAAAAATAGCTGGAAAAAAATGGCATGATTTCTGCCATTGTCCTCTAGCATTTAATCTCTTCCGGGGAAAGTCCGGTTTTCTCGGCTGCTTTTTGAGCGATATAATCGTAAATCTCTCGATATCGCGGCAGGGATCGCATTTCCAAACGGCTGTTATCTCGGAGGGTGACGACAATATCGCCCCATAAGCCAATCCCCCGCGCGACCTTCACGATCTTAACAACTTCTAAGTAAATTATGTCAGTGCGATCGCGACCCTGCCAGCCTCCCGTTACGGAAATGCGGCGATCCGTAATGCGGTAGCGCAACCAAAGCGCCCTCACGATCGCTGCAACGGTTAAAGGCAGGCAAATCACGGTAAAACCGAGCAAAATATTTATTATCAAATCGCCAATATGAGGTCCGCCCTCATAAAAAGATGTTTCCTTAATTCCCATGCAAAACCTCGGCTCGCGTCAATAACTGCTCTAATTCTCGCAAAAAATGTTCGTATTCGCACTTTGTCGCGGTGCTTTTTACGGCGATCGCAATTTTCCAACCCCCTGCTATTTGCGGCAGCAATTCTCGTAACGCCCCTCGAATTTGACGTTTGATGCGATTGCGAACAACCGCTTTTTTGCTGACTTTTTTGCCGATCGAGATGCCAATGCGAGTTGGCCTTAAGAAGAGTTCGACAGCACTTGCCTTCCCCGGATCGGGCATTATTTTCTCGGAAATCATTCCCCGTTTGGCATGAGGGCTTTCTGGCAAGGCTCGCAAGGTTAAATAAACACCCGAATAACGCTTGCCGCGTTGATAAATTTCCTGAAAATCCCGCCAGTGCTTGAGACGGTTGGCTCGCGGCAATCCCATCTTGACAATCGAGAGATAGGGTTTGGGGGTTGGGTTTTGGCTAAATCCCAACCTGTAGGGACGTTGCAGGCAACGTCCCTAACCTCATCCCTAAACTGCTAAACGATGCCGACCTTTTTTGCGACGCGCCCCGATCGTGCGACGACCGTTAGCGGTTCGCATCCGAGCGCGAAATCCCGATTTTCTCTTCTGTTTTCGGTTCGTTCCTCCCAAAGTACGCTGAGTCACTGACTGTCTCCTTGCTTCGCATCAAATTACACAGTCTCTTATTATACCTCGACGAGTTCGGATCGATCTCGAAATTAATCGATGGTCAAAATCCAAACCCCAATATCGGCAATTTGAATGCGTCGGGGATCGCGGAAGGGGGTATCGAGACGACCGACGGTAGGAGAATTTTCGGGATCGCTAAAACAACTGCTGTCGGGTTGTTCGCGATCGCGATCGAGGCAGGTGACGGCATGGGCTCCAAAATAAAACGTACCGCCCTGCCAAGGATTGCGCACTTGGGAGAGTTTGATTTCGATGGGGGTTTCCGGCTCGATGGGGGTTTCGAGAGAAATATTCAAACAATGGTAAAGATCCCGGCGTCCCCGTTGATTTTCAATGGCGTAACATTCTTCTTGAATATCGGCGTAAGCCACTTCGACTTTGTTGCGATAGCGTTCGCCGTAACCCACTTCGATGCGATCTAGGCGAAAGCGACCTTCGTAATAATCGGGATAGGAGACAATCAGGCGCGATACGCCATTATCGACCTTATTGGCGGGAATTCGCAACCGATAGCGATCGTCGCGAACATTCCGCCGTCCGTCTTTGAGGTGATAATTTAAAATATTGGAGCGATTGCCAACTCCGCTAAAGATGACCAAACCGGGATTGCTTTGGGCAAAAGTGGCGGCGGGAATTCCGGCGGAGAGGACCCCCAGAGCGGCCAAACTGGAAAATAAACGCCAAGAAGGGAAACGCAAGGAAGGGAATTTTACCAATCGTTTTGATAGTTGAGATAATTGAGAGAGAACCATAGTTCTGTTGGAGTTCTATTGGATGGATGGGAACGAGAGGCGAAATCGAATGAATTTTCGAGTTGTCTTGTGGGGACGACTCACCTAATGGAAAACGCCTAATGGAAAACAGTCGAGGGCGAACTCGCAATAGTTTTTAATATCGCCTCAATAGATAAAGTTTAGTAAAAATTAGCTTTACTAAACTTAAATATTCTAGCCTAAAGTCAAGAGGTCTCACGCCCTAATTTTCAATTGACCGTCGAAAGCAGGGTGAGGAAAACTCAGCACATTCAATCATCTCCTAACGGATGGGGGGAGGAAAATGTTCCGGCGACAGGCATTCGCAATTCGCAATTTTGTCTTTGAGTCGCAAGTAAATCTATAAGACAAGTTGAAGAACGCCAAGAAAGAGCGGGAATGGCAATAATATGCAAAATGGCAGCTTATAGTATCGCCCGCATCTAAAAACGCACCCCGATTGAGTGCGCTCCCCCCGGGTGATTGTTTAAAGATGCCGAGGGAGAAGCAATTGAGTTCGGAGCGTTGGAGGGCAAGGTTGAGGGCAGTTGAAAATTAACAACGCAAAAGTTTATGCGAGTTTTGCCCTTATCCAAAATTAAGGATATCGATAAATCGATAATTCATTCTGCTAATTTTTTCAGTCGTTAAAAATAAGGAGTCAGTATGAAAATTGCGATCGCAAGGGAAGCAATCGAGATCGGCGAACGTCGAGTTGCCTCGATCCCCGATGTCGTCGCTCGATTCGTCCAGCAAGGCTGGGAAGTCTGGGTGGAATCGGGAGCGGGTGAAGGCTCTTATTTTAGCGATGAGGACTATCGCAATGCTGGGGCAACAGTGGATGGCGATCGCGGCAAGGTTTGGGGCGAAGCCGACCTCTTATTAAAAGTCGCACCTCCTCAAGACCATGAAATTGAATGGCTGCGCTATGGCGGCGCGATCGCCTCTCTCCTCAACCCCCTCGGAAAGCCAGAAACCATACAGGCGCTGGCACAACGGCAAATTACTGCCTTTGGCATGGAATTAATTCCCCGCACCAGCCGCGCCCAAAGCATGGACGTGCTATCTTCTCAAGCCAGCTTAGCGGGTTACAAAGCCGTTTTACTGGCCGCCGCCGCCCTGCCCAAATTCTTCCCCATGCTCACCACCGCCGCCGGCACCATTCGTCCGGCCAAAGTATTCGTGATGGGAGCAGGAGTTGCCGGATTGCAAGCGATCGCCACGGCGCGGCGCTTGGGAGCCGTTGTCGAAGCCTTTGACATTCGCCCGGCAGTGAAGGAAGAGGTGCAAAGTTTGGGGGCGAAATTCGTCGAAGTCAAACTCGAGGAAGACACCGTCGCCGAAGGGGGTTACGCTAAGGAAGTTTCCGAAGCCGCCAAACAGAAAACCCAACAAGTCATGACCGAACGGGTGGCCAACTCCGATGTGGTAATTACCACCGCTCAAGTTCCGGGGAAAAAAGCCCCCACTCTCGTTACGGCAGAAATGGCTGGAAACATGAAACCCGGTTCCGTTATTGTCGATTTGGCAGCAGAACAGGGCGGAAACTGCGAAGTTACCGAAGCGGGCAAAAACATCAACTATCAAGGCGTAACGGTGATGGGACCGACAGACCTCACCTCTTCAATGTCCGTTCACGCCAGTCAACTCTATGCCAAAAACCTCTCCACCTTATTGAAATTGTTGGTGAAAGATGGGGCATTAAATCTCGATTTTAGCGACGACATTATCGATCGCACCTGCGTCGCCCACGCCGGAGAAATTCGCAACGATCGCGTTAAAGCTGCCCTCGGTATCGAAGGCGAAGGCGTGAAAGTGTAATTTTGTTGTTTGTTGTTTGGATTCCCATCACGAATAACACTTCGGCCCTGCTCAGTGCAAGCCAACAACCAATTAGGAGGTTATCAATGAACGAAGCAACTTTAATTGCTTGTTTGTTCGTGTTTGTTTTGTCTTCGTTTGTCGGGTTCGAGTTGATCAATAAAGTTCCGCCGACCCTACATACGCCTTTAATGTCTGGGGCGAATGCGATTTCTGGAATCGCTGTTTTGGGGGCGATTTTAGTCTCTGGTTCGGAAGATTTAACCCTCAGCGTCATTCTCGGTTTTGTCGCCGTTATTTTGGCAACCATTAACGTTGTCGGCGGTTTTTTGGTTACGGATCGGATGTTGCTCATGTTCAAAAAGAAGGAGGCTAAAGCATGAATATCGATGAATTTTTGCCGAGTGGCATTCAATTGAGCTATTTATTAGCCGCTTCTTTGTTCATTTTGGGTTTGAAAAAACTCGGTTCTCCCGCAACCGCAAGACAGGGGAATCAATCCGCAGCGATCGGGATGTTATTGGCTGTCGTAGCAACCATGCTCGATCGCCACGTTTTGAGCTACGAAATAATTTTGATCGGCATGGCTATCGGTTCGGCCATCGGCGCGATCGCGGCTTATAAAGTCGAGATGACGGCAATGCCCCAAATGGTGGGCATTTTTAATGGCTTGGGAGGCGGTGCTTCCGCCTTGGTAGCGATCGCGGAATTTTGGCGCGTCCTCAGTGCTGGGGAAGCCCTTTCCGCGACTTCTCTCGTCACCATTCTCCTCGGCATTCTCATCGGCGGCGTGACCCTCACCGGAAGTTTTATCGCCTTTGCCAAGTTGCAAGGCATTATGCCCGGTGCTCCCGTTCAATTCCCCCTGCAACAGGTCGTTAATGCGCTGATTTTAATCGGGTTCTTGGCAGGAAGCGGTTACTTCCTCTTCGTCCCCGGCAATCTCCCGGTTTTCTTCGCTTTAGTCGGCGTTTCTCTAGTTCTCGGGGTTCTCTTTGTCATCCCCATCGGTGGTGGCGATATGCCCGTTGTCATCTCCCTATTAAACTCCTACTCCGGTTTGGCGGCGGCGGCGGCGGGTTTTGTCGTCAACAACAATATGTTGATTATTGCCGGGGCATTGGTTGGGGCTTCGGGAATCATCCTCACCAATATCATGTGTAAGGGCATGAACCGCTCTTTGGCCAATGTCCTTTTTGCGGGCTTTGGTTCCGAAGCGGCAGCAGCAGGCAGCAGTTCTGCCGGACAAACCCTCGGTACCGTTAAGAGCATCGACTCGGAAGAAGGGGCGATGATGTTGGGTTACGCTCGTTCCGTGGCGATCGTTCCCGGTTACGGCATGGCAGTGGCACAGGCACAACACGTCGTTCGAGAATTAGCGGATCAGTTGGAAGCAATGGGCGTAGAGGTCAAATATGCCATTCACCCCGTTGCCGGACGGATGCCCGGACATATGAACGTTCTTCTCGCTGAAGCCAATGTTGCCTACACGCAACTCTACGATATGGAGGACATCAATCCTCAATTCGATCAAACCGATGTAGCTTTGGTCATTGGCGCAAATGATGTGGTCAACCCGGCTGCCCGTCACGATAAAGGCAGTCCCATTTATGGTATGCCCATCTTAGAAGTGGATAAAGCCAAGCATACCATCGTCATTAAACGCGGGATGGGTACTGGTTTTTCCGGGGTTCAAAACGAACTCTTCTTCAAAGATAAAACCATGATGTTATTTGGCAGTGCCAAAGATGTTGTCGGCCAACTGGCAGCAGAAGTGAAACAGTTGTAAAACACTTCACAATTGTTGATAACTCCAAGAGTCTCCAAGACTTTTGGGGTTATTTTTTTTGCAGGCTATTTTAGAATGTCGCGAGAGAACTGCTCGCTAGACCTGCATACCCAATCCAGCGACCACAGACCCCATTCACGCGAGTACTGGTAAACCTAGTAGAGATAGGCATGTCTTGTCTCTAGGTCAAATCTGGAACGATCTGTTTGTCTGGAGCGCAAAAAAAGGTCTAAATCGCTACTCAAAGAACACTTCGACCGTGCGATCGCCCCCCGGAAGTCCTTGATAACGAGCAATTCCCCATTCTCCCGATGCGGCGAAATGAAAGCGGCCAAAGGTTCCCAAGCTGATAACATCGCCTGCTTTTAATCGTTTCCCGCGATCGCGCAAATGCTTGACTAAAAAAAGCACGGAATTAAACGGATGTCCGAGAATATCGCGACCTTGCGCTTCCGTTAAAATTTCTCCCGAAGCATTTTCTAGCGTCACTGTCATTTGAGCAAGAGCCTCGATAAATTCAGGCGTGGCTTGCACGGGAATTTCCTCGCCTTTCACTCCCCATCTCACCCCAACATTCATCGCGACTAGCAATTCCGGCGACAAACTCGATCCTCGTGGCAACATTAAATCGGGAACTTCGATAAAGGGAATGATATTTTGGAGATGGGCTGCAACATCCGCGATCGTTTCGGCTTCGTTAATCCTTTCATCGCCAACAGTAACGAGCAAATCCACTTCATAAATTAAACTTCCCCCAGAATTAACGGCAATGGTCGCCCCGTTGTGCAGCAGCATTTCCGCGAGTAAAACGCCTACAAGAGGGCGATCGCTTCCGACAATCTCCTGTACTTTTTTGCTCGTCGCTGCTACTTTATAACCGATGGGATTGCCCATTACGACCCGGAGCAGTGCGATCGCTCCTCGTTGCTGGCATTCTGCTTCTGTCAGAGTTTCTAAATGGGCGATCGTTCTCTCTATTTCTCTTTCAGTTAAAGGCGTTGCTTGTAAATAAGAGGTGACGTAGCGGGTGGCAAACTCCTCGCGATCGCAATGTTGGGGATGAGCGATCGCTTTGGGTAGAGAAACCAACAATCCCAACCCCAAGAAAAAGATACAAGAACGACGAATATTTTTCATAAAGCTCGACTCCAAAAATAATAAAAGAGACGTTTAAGGAAACGCCTCTTTTTATGATGAGTTTAATCGGTAAACAGCAGTCAACTATCAACTGTCAACTATCAACTGTCAACTATCAACTGTCAACTGTTAAACTGCAACAGCCGTTTTAACTTTAGCTGCCAAGTCACCGCTAGCATATTTGCGAGCGTACTCATCTAAAGTCACTTGTTTGATACTGGTCGCATTACCTGCGGTACCAAAGGCTTGATAGCGTTGCAAGCAAACATCTTTCATCATCGCGATGGAAGGCTTGAGGAAGTGGCGGGGATCGAAGTTCTTGGGATCCGCGGCCGCAGCTTTACGAATAGCCGCCGTGATTGCCAAACGGTTATCGGTGTCGATATTGACCTTACGAACGCCGCTCTTAATACCTTTTTGAATTTCTTCAACGGGTACCCCATAGGTTTCGGGAATTGCACCGCCGTACTGGTTGATGATATCGATCAAGTCAGAAGGAACGGAGGAAGAACCGTGCATGACCAAGTGGGTGTTGGGCAAGCGGTTGTGAATTTCTTCAATGCGGCTGATAGCAAGGATTTCACCGGTAGGCTTGCGGGTGAACTTGTAAGCACCGTGGCTGGTACCGATCGCAACGGCTAAAGCGTCTACTTGGGTTTGTTCGACAAATTGAACCGCTTCATCGGGATCGGTGAGCAATTGATCCTTGCTCAATGTGCCTTCAAAACCATGGCCGTCTTCTTTGTCACCTTGACCGGTTTCGAGAGAACCCAAGCAACCGAGTTCGCCTTCTACGCTGACTCCGATGGAGTGAGCGACTTTAACGACTTCAGCAGTAACGCTAACGTTGTACTCGAAGCTGGCGGGAGTTTTCGCGTCGGCTTCTAAGGAACCATCCATCATGACGCTAGTGAAACCGTAGCGCATTGCCGTGTAGCAGGTAGAAGGCGCATTGCCGTGGTCTTGGTGCATGGCAATGGGAATATGAGGATAGGTTTCTACAGCCGCTTGAATTAAGTGGCGCAGGAAGTTTTCACCAGCGTATTTGCGAGCGCCGCGAGAGGCTTGGAGAATAACGGGGCTGTTGGATTCGTCCGCAGCCTGCATGATGGAGATGATTTGCTCCATGTTGTTGACGTTGTAAGCAGGGATTCCATAACCGTTTTCAGCCGCGTGATCCAAAAGCAGCCGCATGGGTACGAGCGCCATAAAATATCCTCCTAATTTCTGTGTGAGGTTTAAATTTGGTAGCGTTTACCAAAAAATTTTCTTTACTGCCTTAATCTTAAGATAATTCTTAGCTTTTGTTAAATTGTTTTTACAATTCTTGCTGGGGAGGGAGTGAGGAGACGGGGAGACAGGGAGCAGAACGTATAATAATGTTGGCGAGAGCTTCAAAAATTATGGTTCATTTATCCTCACCTTTAGAGTTAGAAATCGATCGGCGCAGGAGATTGGGAGAGGTTTTTGATTCGTCTACGGGGTTTATTCTGCCCAATGGCGCAACTCGTTCTCCGGATGTATCTTGGATTCATTAACGACAAATTGTAGAGGTGTATCGTCCCGATCGCGAGGTGGAAGTTTTAGGATCTCCGGAAACGGTATCGGGAGAGGAGGTTTTACCGGGATTCGTTTTTGAGTTGGCAGAAATTTTTGAGGGGGCGATCGCAACTCCCTTTACAATAATTAGCGATCGGTTTTAAGAAAAAGGTTGAAAATGCCCCACACTATTGTTACTGAAACTTGTGAAGGCGTGGCGGATTGCGTTAATGCTTGTCCTGTCGCTTGCATCCACCCCGGACCCGGTAAAAATGTCAAGGGGATGGATTGGTTTTGGATTGATTTTGAAACGTGTATCGATTGCGGGATCTGCTTGCAGGTTTGTCCGGTTAAAGGGGCAATCGTACCGGAAGAGCGCCCGGATTTGCAAAAAACTCCTTAAATCGAGATCTCATGGTTGAAGGGGGACTTGAGAGGAGTGCGATCGCTTTTCTGAGTAAACCCTACCTACTTTTACGATCGGGATTCGGAACAGTTCGCAAGAATGATTGCAACTTTTTACAACAGGAATTGCAATCATTGTCGAGAATTCGAGATCGCTTGCATTTTTCTCAATTGTCTTTCTTCAGTTATAATCAGAGTGAGGAATTTTGAATGGATAGGCAATGTCTCAAACCTTGCAAGCCCAAACCATTACTCTACGAGATTTAATCGATCGCTTTGGCTTGACTTTAACGGAAGATGAGGACTTTTTTCCAGAATGGCAGGAGGGGTTACCGGAGATTAGCGATCGCGATCGCGAACTTCTCGATAAGGTCAAAGCCGGTTATATTAATTTACTCAATTATCCGCCACTCCTTGAAAATGTGGTGAAAATGGCGATTTTAGACCCGATTTTATTCATTGCCGATTTTTATATTTCTCCTTTTTATATTAAAAGCGAAGAACCGATTGAGATTGCTTTAGAAGATGACGGCGTAATTGTTAAAGGAAAAATTGATACACTGGTGCTAAAAGAGCGGTTTTGGGTGACGGCGATCGAGTCTAAGAAAGCCGCATTTTCGATTGAAGAGGCACTGCCGCAAATTTTAACTTATATGTTAGCCAATCCTCATCCCGAATGTCCGAGTTTTGGTACGATCGCCACGGGAGGAACGTTTGTTTTTATTAAATTAGTTCGCGGCGATCGCAATGTTTATAGTTTATCCAAAGGATTTTTAATTCGCAATCCGGGGAATGAATTATATAATGTTTTGCAAATTTTGAAACGCTTGAGTCAGTTGGAATATTAATGGAGGAGTGCCATCTTCTTCATGAATTGCCTCGGATGGTATTTTTCTGAGATCGGTGCAATACTAGACAAGATATCCGATCGCTTCTCGAAACCGAACTTTTAGAACATATTGCCCGCAATACGGCGAACTTATCGCCGGGTTTTGATATTGAAACCTATATATTCCAGAACGATTGCAACAGGGAGGTTTTCGCCACTTTACTATTCAATCGTTGAACGAGGAGGAAATTCGCGAGTTTATCGATCGCTGGTACCATTTATCAATGGGGAACGATCCCGATCGCATTCGGTTAAAAAAGCGCTTGCGTGATGCGATCGCAGAGTCGAAAGCAATTCGCAATTTAGCGGATAATTTGCTGTTGTTAACGATGATGGCAATTTTAAATCAAAGGCAGGAATTACCCCGCGATCGGTATCCTTCAAAAGAGAGAACCGCTTGGACGAGCGGCAGGCATTAGGACAAAAGTACCAGTAACCCCCACGAGCGCAAGCCCGGAGCGATCGCCGAAGACTTCGATCCCAAACCTCCCCATTATTAGGCGCACCCTCATAGTTATCGTGCCACGAATCCAAACACCATTCCAACACATTTCCATGCAGATCGTATAACCCGAAGGCATTGGGATAGATAAACTCATCAACGGGAGTTGTTCCTTGTCTGTATTGTCCTTTGGATTCATTGGCAAAAAGAAAATGACCCTTATAGTTTGCTAAATCCGTCGTTATCGTTTCCCCAAAATGAAAAGGCGGATAATTCTCCTCTTTTGAAAGAGAAGCTAAGGGAGAGGGCGCATGACAAGCATATTCCCATTCTGCTTCACTGGGAAGCCTGTATTCTCGCCCCGTAAGTCGGGACAGTCTGGCACAAAATTCGATCGCATCGTACCAAGATACTCTTTCTACAATTTTCCCGATAATAGTTTGCCGATCGCTTCTCTCGTTCGATAATTTCGCCGCGATCGTTTACCGTAACCACTTCAAAACTAAAAGAAGAGAATGTTGGAGTGGTTGGATTATCGAACATGACTCCGAGATTCCCAGATTAACAACTTGTTATCCCTTATGATATTGGGAGAATGAGACATGGCAAATCATTATATCGTTCGGCGAGGGTTAAGGTTCGGAAAGTAGGGAGATTAAGATTGATTTAAGAAACTGGCAGAAATCGAGTCACGCTTCCTAATATTTATCTCATCAGTTACTTTCTCGCCAAACTTTGGGAACGAGATTTTTCAGAAACACCATCGATTCTCACTGAAAAAGTGCTCTTGCAGCCTTACGGACTTTGCCCTATTCTCAACATCAAACCGAATTTTTTACAAGCGTGTTTGATACAACTGGAAACAAAGACAATTATACAACAAAAATGCGAGGTTTCCCCAGAACAACTCGTTCGCTGTTGGGACAATCCACTAAAATTATTAGAGCAAGCCTATCAAAAATAATTTAAAATATTATTTGGGCGCGATCGCATTGTGCTCCTCTCAGCATTCGGAAACTCAACTATTATAGAAATGACGACTTCATCCATTCCCGGTATTTCGCCGCCCTCTGTCGATCTGGTTTTTGCCCGTCACGAGACATTTCATCCGCGTTTTGGATGGCTGAAAAAAGGATACGATAAAGCCAAAGAAAATCCAAAAATATTTTTAGAAAATGATGCACCTGTGGTATTAGGGGTGGGAAAAAATATGGTGCGATCGATCCGATATTGGTGTCGTGCTTTTAAGATTTTGGAGGACGATCGCCCGAGTGAATTTGGGAAAAATTTGCTGGATGATGAGGGATGGGATCCTTTTTTAGAAGATCCGGCTTCTTTATGGTTATTACACTGGTATTTGTTGAGGCCAACTTGCGAGGCTGCTGCTTGGTATTTTACCTTTAATCTGTTTAGAGGAATTGAATTCAAGAGCGAGAATTTATTTCAAGGATTGGTTCAATATCGCACGAACCAAGGCAAAAATATTGTTGAGAGTTCTCTCAAAAAAGATTTGACTTGCATTTTACGAATGTATGTAGAATCGAGAGGAGAAAAGAACGTTTCTGAAGACTCTCTCGATTGTCCTTTTACTCAATTAAGTCTTATTCAACGAGGAGGAGAAGCACAACAATATAGCTTTCGAATTGGTGCTAAAATGAGTTTGCCTAGTGAAATCATTGTGGCTGCATGTTTGCAGTTTGCGGCAGCTAAAGGAGGACAAAAAACGATCTCTTTGTCGAGTTTGAGTTACGAGCTTGGTAGTCCGGGATTGGTCTTTAAACTGCCGGAAAGCGCAATTTATAATGCGATCGAGGATATTTTACCCGCATGGCCGAAAAACCTCAATCTCAGCGATACGGCGGGAATTATTCAATTTTCTTTTCAAGATGACCCAAATGACCTCGCACGCGCTATTCTAGAGAAGTATTATCAATAAACTTGTATCGATGAAGTCTGGTAAACTATCTCAATATTTTAGTGTTAAGCGTCGCTATTCCCGCTCTATCAATTTAGAGCGGGATTTCGATCGCGTAGAAATGCTGGAAGGCTATATCATAACCGAGCGATCGCGAGATGTTTTGCAACGAATTTTAACAAGTTTGGGCAATCCCGAGGCAAATCGTGCATGGATTTTAACGAGCGTTTACGGGACGGGAAAATCCTCTTTTGCTCACTTCTTGAGTTCTTTAATTGCGCGAAAAAATTCGGAGTTACGCAGGATAGCGTTAGAAATTGCAGGTAAAGAATTTAGCAAGCGTATTGAGTGGAATATTCCGGAAACTGGATTGATTCGCGCGATCGCAACGGCAAAAAGAGAACCCATCGAGCATACCATTCTCCGGGCGCTTGTTAGAGGGATTAAGGAGTTTTGGCAAGGAAAGAAAAAGCCGAAAATTGCTACAGAAATATTAAATTTACAAGATCGGATTGAAGCCGGCGATCGCCAAGATAATCTTAATTTGATTAAGTTAATTAAAAGTTTGCAAAAAAATGTCAAAATAGGTATTTTTATTATCATTGATGAGTTAGGGAAAAATCTAGAATATGCGTCTTATCATGAAGGTGCGGAAGATTTATATCTATTACAGCAATTGGCAGAGTTTTCCTATCATTCAGAATCTCCAATTTATTTATTATTTCTTCTCCATCAAGCATTTTCTGAATACGGTCAAAGATTGGCAACAGTTAGACGCAATGAATGGATTAAAATTAATAATCGCTTTGAAGATATTTCCTTTGCCGATTCTCCTTCACAAACAGTCAGATTAATCGGACAGGCGATCGCGCCTTTAGAAACAGAGAAAATTAGCCGTGCGTCGATCCAGCAATCTGATGAATGGTTTGAGAGTTTAGAAGATATTAGAGGAGAAGTAACACGAGCAGAATTAGCGGCTATTTATCCCTTGCATCCTCTTGCTATTCTAATATTACCTTTACTTTGTCAATATTATGGTCAAAACGATCGCTCTTTGTTTACTTTTTTAACGAGTGATGAACCTCACTCATTTGCTAATTTTTTACAGGAAATCGAAATCAATAATGAAATATTACCAACCTTAAAAATAGATCGGGTTTATGACTATTTTATTGAAGCGGTTGGTTTGGGAATTGGATCGCGTCCTTATCAGAGTCGTTGGGTAGAGATTTATGGCTTAATTTCGGATGCTCGTCATTTAGAAGAAGACAGTTTGCGGGTTTTAAAAACAATTGGAGCATTTAATTTATTAGGCGCTACCAATACCATTAAAGCGACGCGAAAATTAGTGAATTTGGCGTTGTGCGATTCTCCTCATAGTGAAGAAAAAGAACATTGGGATGAGATTGTCGATCGCTTATTAAAACGAGGGATTATTACCCATTATAAAACCTTGGATGAGTTGCGAATTTGGCAAGGGTCTGATTTTAATGTCGATACTGAAGTTGAGAGGGTTATTGAAAAGGAGCGATCGCTTCTTTCTACGTTACTGGATCGCTTTTATCCCCTCTCTCCTCTAGTCGTACAGCGTCACAGTTATACGACGGGAACTTTACGTTATTTTGAGAGACAGTATTGGGAAGCATCGCAAGATTTTATGCCTTTATCTTGTCATCCCGATTGTGATGGTTTGATTCTCTATTGGTTGGATGAGGAATTGCCGCAAGATGTGCCAGAATTTACAACGGATGGAAAACCTTTAATTATTCTTTGCGGTTTAAATTTAGGGACGTTACGGATTCATGTGTTAGAGTTTTCAGCATTGTAACAGATTAAAAATAGTGCGTCTCAATTACAAACTGATGGAGTCGCACGACGAGAGGTAAATTATCGTTTGGGTCAAGCACAAAAGTTGTTAAATGAGAGTATTAAGCACACATTTGGGTTAGCGCGATCGCAGATTGCTTGGATTGCAGGAGAACAGCAAAATATTACTAGCGTGCGAGGATTGCAAAGACAATTATCGGCAGTTTGCGATCGCATTTATTCCCAAACGCCGCGACTTTGGAATGAGTTAATCAATCGTCGCGAGTTGACATCTCAAGGTGCAATGGCACGACGACAATTAATAGATGCGATGTTAAAGTATGGCGATCGAGAGCGATTGGAATTGCAAGGATACGGACCCGAGGTCAGTATGTATTTTTCTCTCTTGTCAGATATTCATCGTCAAGAGGGAGAAGAATGGGGATTTTATCCGCCTTCGGACGCATCGGGAGTGTTACAAATTTGGCAGGCAATTGAGGATTTTTGCGTATCGGCGACAGAGAAACCGATAAGTTTAGATAACCTCGAACGCCAATTAATGGCAATCCCTTACGGCATGAAAGCAGGAGCAATTCCGGTGTTTTTGGCGGCGGTTTTGAGCTACCATGTGGATGATGTAGCGATATATCAAGAAGGGACTTTTATCCCCGTTTTAGGAATCGAACATTTTGAATTATTGATGAAATATCCCGCATGGTTTGCGGTGAAATATTTTGCCGTGACGGGACTGCGATCGCAGGTGTTTAAGGAACTCGAATCAGTGCTTTCTCAACCGCGCAAATATCCCAAAGGAAGCCGCAATACAACCTTGTTAAATGTGGTGACACCGTTGTTACAGTTTGCGCGTCAGTTGCCGGAATACACCCAGAAAACGAAGAAGGTGAATTTGCGATCGCAAAAGATTTTACGTGCTTTGCAGGAGACCAGAGAGCCGGATGAGTTATTATTTAATTCGCTCCCCCTTGCGTGCGATTTGTCCCCAATTGGGACGGGAGAAGTAGATGATACCTCGATTTCGCGCGGTAACACCGGGACGACAGTAAAAAAACTGCGAAAATTGCTCGGAGAATCCTTTCGGGAATTACAGGGTGCTTACGATGAGAATTTAAACACTTGCCGAGGGTTGCTTTACAAGGCGTTTGGGTTGCGTCAGAATAAAGACAATTTACAGAAAGATCTTTATTTTCGCAGCAGTAAGTTAATGGGTAAAATCATTCAACCTTGGTTAAAGCGGTTTGTGAGTGCTGCAACGGATGAAAAAGTTGGCGATCGCGAGTGGTTGGAGGCAATATTAATGGTAGTGGGGGACAAACCGCCGCGATCGTGGAATGATGGGGATGTAGCGGCGTTTGAGGTCAAACTAGAGGATCTGGCAAGACAATTTAAGCATTTAGAGGCGTTACAGGCGAATGTAGCGGCAAAGGGAGATTCGCAAGGGTTTGAAGTACGGCGCATTACAGTGACTCGTCCCAACGGGGAGGAAACCAATCAAATCGTGTGGATCGCGTTGGAGTCGGTGGCAAAATTAGAAGATTTGGTTGAGGAGGTATTACAAACAGCACTTTTAAGGGATAATTGGCAATTACAACAGTCTTTTGTTGCTAAGTTAACAGAGCGAGTGCTGAATTCCCAGACTGCCGAAAATGTCGTTCGCATCAAGAAGAGAAGAACCAATGAGGGAGAAAATGAAAGCGATCGGCGATCGCTATAGAAGCAAAATTGAAATAAGATTTGATGTTAATTTTTAACTTCTAAGAGCAATAATGACAACTGCAATTACAAAACGAATCATAACACTCTCGCAAGCAGAGGAACTATTTAATTTAGTTCGTACTGCCGATCCGGCTTTTTTCACGGAATGGCAGGAAAATCTACCCGATCTAACAGATGCAGAAAAAGCCGTATTAGACAGAGTAAAAGCACGATATCGCTATCATCGTGCTAAAGGAAACTTAGCAGAAGGTGTGGTTAACCTCGTGGTGTTAGCTCCATTTTTAGAATTAGCGGGTTTTTACGATCCGCCTTTTGAAATTAAAGGGGAA
Organism: Cyanobacteria bacterium SBLK; assembly: GCA_017746715.1. Classification (GTDB taxonomy): domain Bacteria; phylum Cyanobacteriota; class Cyanobacteriia; order Cyanobacteriales; family Spirulinaceae; genus CCY15215. The sequence continues at coordinate 34,769 of JAGHZQ010000098.1, read as the reverse complement.
GTTCCCGTTGAGATTAGCGTTTCGAGAGCAACCAGAGAAGATACAGAAGAAATTTTGCGAGGACGAGTTGATTTTCTAGTGGTTTCGCAACAATTGTGGGTTTTATTGTTAGAATCAAAAGGAACGGAAATCAATCTAGAGCTTGCCATTCCTCAAACATTAACTTATATGATGGCAAATCCCGAGCTAAGTAATCCCGTTTTTGGTATGGCAACAAACGGAGGTAGTTTCTTTTTTATTAAATGCGATCGCACGGGAACACCTCAATACGATATTTCGAGAGTTTTTTCTCATTTGCCTTTACAAAACGAGCTTTATGAGGTATTGCGTATTTTAAAAGGATTAAGAATGAGTTTTGTAACTGTTCGTAATAATTCATTAAATTAACAAATAAGAAAAATGACAGAAAAAAAGAAAATCAGGCATATTTTAGGGTTATCTGGCGGGAAGGATAGCACGGCTTTGGCTATTTTTCTCAAAGATAAATATCCCAATCTCGAGATTGAGTATTTTTTCTGCGATACCCATAAGGAGTTACCGGAAACTTATGATTATCTCAAGCGCATTGAGGCGCGTTTAGGGATTAAAATTAACTATTTAGGCGCTACAAAAGGGTTCGATTATTGGCTTGCACTTCATAGCGGATATTTACCTTCTCCGAAAAGTCGTTGGTGTACGATTAAAATGAAAATACAACCCCTCGAAGAATTTGTCGGCGATGATGAGGCAGTTAGTTATATTGCAATTCGTGCCGATGAAAATCGCGAGGGATATATTTCCACTAAACCCAATATTAAACCCGTTTTTCCCTTTAGGGAATGGGGATTGGTGAAAGCGGATATTATGAAGTTATTGGAAGATAGCGGTATTGGTTTACCGGATTATTATCGCTGGCGATCGCGATCGGGTTGCTTTTTCTGTTTCTTTCAGCGAAAATATGAATGGGTCATGTTAGCGAAAGAACATCCCGATCTATTTGCGAAAGCAGTTGAATACGAACAAAACCACGAGGACGGGAGGCGTTATACTTGGACGGAAGGAGAAACATTATTAGAACTCCTTTCTCGAAAAGATGAGATTATTGTACGACATCATAAGGCAATGGAAAAGGAGCAAAAATCCTATGCCAATCAATCTCTTTCTGAGGTTTTAGATAAAGTTCTAGATCAAGAGGATGAGGAATCGCCTTGTTTAGTATGTCATTTATAACTTCTTTCCGTTTGTTAAGTCTACTGTTTTTCAACTAAATCTAAGGAGAAATTAAATGATTGATATTTCTAGAGCATTTAGTACATCTAGTGAAACTATTTCTGATTTTTTTCAAAGACCCGGTGTAGGGTTTTACATTCCTTTATATCAACGAGAATATAGTTGGGACAAAGACAATATCGATCAGCTCATAGAAGATATATGTTTGGGTGTTCGCGAAACAATTTCTGGTAAAAACAATTCTCCTATAATTCGATTCTTAGGAACAATTATTCTTGTCAAGGAATCTAATTCCGATAATATAGATCCAAAGGACAAGGAAGCATTACCACCAAGAATTGATAAGATAATAGATGGACAACAAAGAATATCAACAATTGCTTTACTTGCTTGTTTATTGTACCAGAAACTATATCTAATTACTCAAAGACTACCCAATTTTATCAGAGAACAAGGTTTACAAGAAGCTGTCGATAACTATTTGGCTATTTTAATTGAATTATTTTCATTTGATTTGCGTAGAGGTTTACCGCCAAGAAAACCAATTATTGTAAGAGGTTCAGTTGATGGTTGGACATTTAATGGAGACGATAATAACTATAAATCTGACATTTCTTCATTTTTAGCTCAATTTATTCGTTCCGTTCAAGCGATAGAATTTCAAGAAAAACCTAGCTTTCCTAAAATCCCTAAAGGTTCGTTAGTTGGCTCTAATTTAAACCGCATGAAGTCTTTACTTGGAAAAGTGGAAAAAGCATATGAAAGTAATGATGATGAGTTTGTTTCTGCTGAAACAATTTTAGATAATATGTCTGAAGTAGAATTGTGGAGTTATGAACGTCCTGAACTATCTTCTATTATTAAAGATCATGATTATACTCCATCTAAGCATAAAAGTAATCTTTGTTCTCTAGTACAGCTTTTTGCTTTTTGTCATTATCTCATTGATCGATGTTGCTTTACATTGATTGAGCCAGTCTCGGATGAATGGGCATTTGATATGTTCCAATCTTTGAATGCAACAGGTACTCCTTTGACAGCGATAGAAACTTTTAAACCATTAGTAGTGAATTATATTAATATAAATTCACAATCTAGAAATAATGGATTTAAAGACTCGAAATCAGAAGAGTATTTTTCCAATGTTGATAAATTATTAGGTAGTTCTGATAAAAGTGCCTCAAGCAAAAATAAATTAACTAATGATTATTTGAGTTTATTTGGCTCTACATATAATGGGAAAAAAGAGCCAGCGCGAAGATTTAGCACACAGAGGAAATGATTAATTAACCAATATGAAGAATGTGAAACATTTAGCAATCGAGAAGAATTTATTCATTCAATGAGTGATATTGCTATGTATTGGCAAAATATTATTGTGAAGAAAGGTAATGTAATCCTAAAAACAGAAAATATATCAAATTCAGACCTACCAAAACAAGCAGCATTTTGCACACTATATTTGCAAAAAGCGGGACATAAGATGGCGCATTCTGTCTTAAGTCGTTTTTATTCTCAGATTTTACGTGAAGGAAATGATGCAGACATCAAATTTATTTTAGCCTGTAGACAAGTTGCAGCATTTTTTACTTTGTGGCGATCTGCTTTAGATAATGCAGGGCTTGATGATGTATACCGTGAACTATTACAAAGCAAAATATCATGGAAAAAAGGAGATACAGACTTAAACAATGAAGTATTGAAAAAATATTTTCTGGGAGTTTTAGAAGATAAAAAAATAGGTGATAAAAATAGTTGGAAGAATAAGGCAATAGAATACTTACGATATGACAATGTTAAAATTGTCTGTCGATTTGCTCTTTTTGTAACAGCACATAACACTATATCCGATCCAGATTGTATAGGATTAATGAAGATGTCAAACCCTGGTGTTTGTTCTTATTTGGAGACCGATAAATGGAATTCTGATAGTTTCTCGACGATAGAACATATAGCACCTCAACAACAATCCAGTGAGGAAGATTGGGATAATAATTTATATGATGATGAAAACAATTATGAAAAAATTGGGAATTTGACTCTCCTTCCTGTAGAGATTAATAGTTCTGTAGGAAATAAAACTTGGATAGAAAAATGGATTTACTATAAACATTTAGCTGAAACAAATCCAGATTGCTTAGATAATCTACAACAAGAAGCTGAAAATTATGATATCAGTCTATCCTCTCAAATCGTAGAAAAATTGAAAAAAACATTACACAATCATCACATAGAATCAATTGTCAATGTAGGTATAACAGGTACATGGGATAAATCATTAGTAGAAGCAAGAACAGAGCGTATTTGTGATATTTTATGGGAGCGTATGTACAAGTGGTTAATAAATTAGTTTAACTCAACAATCGTATTTCTCAAAATTCAGCGATCGCACCCCAAAAATCTCCCTCTCCCATGACCCCAATTTACCTCGACTACCACGCGACAACCCCATGCGATCGCAGAGTTGCCGATCGCATTCTCCACACCCTAACCGAAGAATTCGGCAACGCCAACAGTATCGATCATGTGTACGGAGATGCAGCCGAAAAAGCCGTTAAAAAAGCCAAAGAAGCGATCGCCAACCTCATCCAATCGTCCCCCCAAGAAATTATCTTTACCTCCGGTGCAACCGAAAGCATCAACCTCGCCATCCAAGGCAGTTTAAACCCCCATAAACCCGCGAAAATTGCCCTTTCCACCGTCGAACACAAAGCCGTTTTAGATACCTGTAAAGCCTTAGAACAACAAAAACGCGCCCAACTCATTTACATTCCCGTCAATGCCAAAGGAAACCTCGACCTCAACCAAATCGAAACCATTCTCAAAAACGGCGTTTCTCTCCTCTGTATCATGGCAGCCAACAACGAAATAGGCAATATTTACCCCATCGAAGCGATCGCCAAACTCGCCCGAGAATACTATACCCCTTTCCTCTGCGATGCCGCCCAAGCCGTCGGCAAAATTCCCATCAAGTTCGCAGATTGGGGAATAACCTTCCTCGCTATTTCCGCCCATAAATTATACGCCTCCAAAGGAATCGGCGCATTAGTCGTCAAAAAAAGAACTCCTCTCAACCCCATCTTATTCGGCGGCGGACATCAACAAGGAATGAGATCGGGCACCCTCAATGTTTCCGGTATCGTCGGATTAGGAGAAGCCTGTTATTTGCGACAATTAGAAATGCAGGAAGATGAAAGTAGAATTGCCCAACTGAGAGACCAACTCGAACAACTTTTACAAGCTAAAATTCCCGGTTTAATCGTCAACGGCGATCGCACTTCCAGACTGGCCGGAAACCTGCATATTGCCATTCCCAACATCCCCAACAGTGCCATTATCGCCCGCATTCGCCATCAACTCGCCATCTCCACCGGATCCGCTTGTTCCTCTGGAGTCGAAACCCCTTCCCACGTCTTGCAAGCCATGAAACTCCCCTCAGAAGTCATAGAAGGCGCATTGAGAATCGGTTTGGGGAAATTTACCACCCATGCAGAGATCGAACGGGCTGGGGCTATTTTAGCCGATACCGTCGCTCAAATCCGCCAACTCATGTAACAATTCCCGCTCTGACGAACAGAGATCGCGCCGTCAACGAAAAACCCGGTAAAATCTCATCAGTGAGGAGGCGATCGCCGCGATAAATAACGGGTAAACTATCCGGGGCAAAAACCGTAATCGTTGGAGACTGGGGAGGGAATATCGTAGATGAGAGTGAAAGCAGTCGCGTCAATTTTCACCCCAGAGGAAAAGAAGGAATTCGCCGATCGCGTGGCATTTTGTGGGAGTTGCGATCGCATTTAATTTTGCTTTGATATTGTTCCTCAAGTTTTCGTTTTTTTATTGTTGTTTTAGTATGTGCATTTATATTCTTACTTTTGCACTTATGCCGATCGCCGGCAAAATAGTTTTTTGGGTCGATAGATTCGACCGGCTTCTCAACTGGCCCATTATTCTTTGAGTGGGAGAAATTTTCAGAACGAGTTATGGTGGAGAAGAAAAACCTTAATGGACGAAAAATCCTGCAAATTCTCTAGAAAGGTTGCAATAAGGAGTCAAACGTAATGGGAAAAAATGGCCGTCAGGAGGGATTTAACGATAATGATGTCATTGCTTTCGGCGATGATGCCTTTAAAATCGGAAAATTCAAACAGGCACTGAAAGAATGTTTTGGTTATGATTTTGGTTATGGATTGCTCGGATTGTTGAGCAATCAAGGCATTAAAATTGATAAAACGCAAGTGAGTCCCGACGGGGAACAATCGGATTTTCTTAAATGGTTTAATGAGGGTGTTGACTGCGAAATATTGAAAACCGATGCTAAAGGTTGGCGCAAAGCGAGAGTTAAAGTTAAAGTTGCCGTTGAATTTATTGTGGATGAATCCCCTGCAACCCCGCAAGAACCTGCTTCCTCGGTGCGAGAATCCACGTCCTCCCTTGACGAACTCAACGATCTCGATGTGGATGAAAGCGATGCAACGGTAATTATGTTTGGCGATAGCTAGTCATTTCAACGATCGCTTATCAATGACCTCCGATTCAAGCGGGAGGCTCGATCTATTGCAGAATGAATCAAGTATCCATGTTCGATCGCCAGAAATTTCAACAAATTTTCCAACACCAATGTCCCGAAACCGCGATCGCCCTGCATCATTATGAAGTTTTAGAATCGACGAATAGCACAGCAAGACAATTATTAGACAATGGGGCATCTTTTCCCCTCGTCGTTATTGCCGATCGCCAAACGGCAGGACGGGGACAGTGGGGGCGACAATGGCAAAGCGATCGCGGCGGTTTGTATTTATCTTTGGGCATGGCAACAGATGAAAAAATCGGCATTCTCCTAACCTTTTGTAGCGGTTGGGGCATTGCTATAGCATTGCGTCAACGAGGCATTCCCGTCCAACTTAAATGGCCCAACGATCTGATTTTAGATGGGAAAAAACTCGGAGGGATCAAAACAGTCACCACTTCGACTTCGCTCAGTGCAAGCAGTCACCAGCGATGGGCTGAGGCCGTTGAGCGAAGCCAAAACGAGCTTGCCGAAGCGTCACCCGTCACCAGCGATGGGCTGAGACCGTTGAGCAAAGCCGAAACGAGCTTGCCGAAGCATCACCCGTCACCCATTCGCGATCGCTCTTTCTCCCCCCTTTCCCCACCCTCCCCATCCTCCCAAGCCATTATCGGGGTAGGGATTAATTGGAAAAATCAGCCCCCAGAGCCGGGGATTGCTTTGGGGGAATTTTTGAACGATCGCATCGCCATCTCGAATCTGGAAAGTTTGGCGGCCATCACAACTTGTGGCATTTTGTCCGGATATCGTTACTATTTAAGCGAAGGAACAGACGCGCTATTATCTTCCTATTGGGACCTCGCGATCGCAAAAGAACGTTCTGTAACGATCGATGGCTCTCTCGGTACAATTGTGGGGATTACACCCCGAGGGGAACTTCGCATTCGCCTGCAATCTCCCGGAGCTTCCACGGAAATTCACTGTCCCCCAGGAGCGATCGCCTTGGGCTACAATGCTAAAGATTGAAAATTTCAGCGAGCGATCGCTGCATAAAAAATCCTAAAATCTGCCAAGTAAAGTTAAAAAGAACTGTTAGTTGTCTGTTGTGAGGAGCAAATGACCGAACACCACTCTCGCGTTAACAATCCGCATCTCTTAATGAGAATCTGCCTCATTGTCAAAAGTTTGGGCGTATTGGGCAGTCTCAGTTTTTTAGGGACGGGCATGGCTTGGGGCAATACCAATACTTTTGTCGATAATCTGACCCCCACCCCCACTGCCATTCCCTCAGCCCCCCGCCTTTCCAAACCCGCGAAGGCGAAAGTGACTCCCCCACCTGCGAGAGTCTCCCGTCCCGCACCCCGCCCCGCCCCGCCTCCTCCGAGAGTGGCCAAACCCGCTCGCAATACGACTCCCGTCGCTCGTCCTCCCGCCGCCAAACCCACCCCTCGCCCGGCAGCCCGACCCGCTCCGCAACCCGTCGCCCGACCCAAACCCGCGCGACCCACTAGAACCGTCACCCGACCCGCTCCCCGTCGCCCCCAGCCCGCAGCCCGCCCCACGCAACCTGCAGCCCCTCGCGTTGCCATTCCTCCGAGCAAACCGACAAGAACGGAAATTCCCCAACATCTCATCGATCGCCCCCATACGGCTTCGGCACGGGAAACCAATAATTTTATCGATTCCACGAATTACAATACGGGCAATACTCCCCCAACGACAACGGCAACAACCCCCACGACAACGCCTTCTTCCAGCCGCCCCACGGTCGTCATGAGAAATCGTTCGACGGGGTGCGAGGCAGTAATGCAAAACGGTCGCCTCAGTAGCGGTAGTTGCAATGTCAAACCGAAACAACCCCGCGCGATCGCTCGTCAAGCACCTCCACCTCGTCGGGTTGCCCGCCGCCAAAACATTTCCGCCCCTCGCGTCTCGATTTCCCCCAAATCTCGCTGGCAGGGAGCATCAGTTCCCGTTGCGTCTCGTCGCATTCGAGTGGTGCCTCCTCCCGCAGAATGGGCGGCGCGCGTGGCGGCGAGTGCTCCGGCAAAACCCCAACGAAAATATCACGTCGAAACCGAGATAATCAACCCCCCCCAGAACGCCTATCCCAACAATAACAATACGGGCTTGCTCTTCCCCCTCCCCAATCCCGCGCGAATTTCCTCGGATTATGGCTGGCGCGTGCACCCCATTTTTGGCAATTGGCGGATGCACTCTGGGACGGATATCGCCGCCCCGACGGGAACGCCGGTGATTGCCAGCTATCATGGCGAAGTTGCGATCGCCGAGTACGTGGGAGGCTATGGAAAAATGGTGGCATTGCGTCACGAAGACGGCACCCAAGAATCTCGTTACGCTCACCTCTCAGAAATCCTCGTCGAACCGGGGGAATGGGTCGAACAAGGACAAGTTATCGGTTTGGTGGGCAGTACGGGGAATTCTACCGGACCGCACCTGCATTTTGAATGGCGGCATTTGATGACAACGGGTTGGATTCCCGTGGATGCGGGTCCTCATTTGGAATGGGCGATGACCGAAATGCTCGATCTGCTCGATTCGGAAGAATGGGATGCGATCGCGGAAATCGAGGAGATTGAAGAACCCGAACTCTACACCTCCAGTGCAGAAGAACTCGGAGAGATGGTTTTGGGTTTGGGATCTCTATTTGAGGAGGAGAGCGATCGTCCCAGCGATCGCCCAGTTGAGGAGGAAGTTTCCCCAATCTCGGAAAATCTCCCCCCGGAAGGATCCCAAGAAAGCGAAGCGACGATTCCCACTTATATCAAACCCGGTGAATTTGCCGAAAATCGCGTTCAATTACGGCGATCGAATTAGTTCGAATTAGTTCGCAAATCCAATTCAGGAATTGTAGGGGTGTCAAATTTGATGCCCCTATATTTTTTTTTGCGATTCTTTTCGCCGACGCGGGGTCGCCTGCCATTCCATTAATTCCCAAAGTCATCGCAATGGCGAGTATCCCTTCTCCCATTCGACATTACGGTTTGACAGATTTTTGCGCCTGTCAAACTCGCTCCCCTAAATTCAGCTTGTCTGAAGTTGGTTCGCCTCACATCTGCTCCTCTCCAGCGAGTCTCTCTTAATTCAGCACGGCTCAAGTCTGCATCTCGCAAATCCGCACCGCTAAAGTTCGTAAAACTCAATTCCGCCCTTCTCAAGTTCGCCTCTCTCAAATCCGTGTCTCTGAGATCGGCATCGATTAAAATTGCCCCACTAAAATTGGTATTGGTTAAAATTGCCCCCCTGAGATCGGCACTGTTCAAATTGGCATTTCTTAAGTTAGCATCGCTGAGATCGCATTGCGGACAGGCATTGGTTGCCAGCAGGCGATCCAAATGCTCTTGCTCGAATGCAGAAACGGAGGAACTGAGTCCGGCGATCGCAACAACAGGAAGGGTAAAGATGCGTAAAACGGTCTTTTTCATCTAATTGTTTTAATTTTATTGACTTATTTCTAAATTGGCGTACAGAAACGAATCAGACCGATAATAATAGCGATCGAGACTAATTGATTGACCCACCACATTACGGAAAAGTCGGCAAAAATATCGGCAATATCAAGCAAAACCGTGATGAGAAACAGGATTTGCAAGCCGATTAGTTTCCAGTTTTTTAAGAATAAATCTTTCACGATCTTTGCGTTGCGAATGGGTAATTTTCTCTAAAGAAAATCCTCCCAATGGGAGGATTTTCCAAGGAACTAAACCATTGCTAGGGCCGGTTCGGGCCACCGTTCTACCGCTTTACCGATAACGGCTAACTCCTTCATCACCGAGTCGAATCGGTCTGGAGTCAAAGACTGAGGGCCGTCGGAAAGAGCCTTGGAGGGGTTGGGATGTACCTCGATCATTAACGAATCCGTACCCGCCGCGATCGCTGCTTTGGCCATGGCTGGAACGTATTCCCATTTACCGGTGCCGTGACTGGGATCCAGCATGATCGGCAAGTGGGTGAGATTTCGCAGCACGGGAACTACGGAAATATCTAAGGTATTGCGAGTATAGGAGCGATCGAAAGTCCGCAAGCCCCGTTCGCAGAGAATTACCCGAGGATTGCCCGCTGCGAGAATATATTCCGATGCCATCAACCACTCGTCAATGGTTGCAGACATGCCGCGCTTGAGCAATACGGGCTTATCTTGCGCGCCGACTTTCTTCAACAGGGCGAAATTCTGCATATTTCTCGCCCCCACTTGCAACACGTCAGCCACATCGGCGACTTTTTCCACATCGGCGGTGTCCATGACTTCGGTAATAATCCCCAGACCGGAAGCCTCTCGCGCCTTTGCTAATAATCCCAAAGCACTTTCTCCGTGACCTTGGAAGGAATAGGGAGAAGTCCGAGGCTTATAAGCACCACCCCGCAGGAATTTTGCCCCTGCTTTTTTCACTCGCAGTGCCGTTTCCACGATCATTTCTTCGTTTTCTACCGAACAAGGACCCGCGACAACAGCGATAGGGTGATGTTCCCCAACCAATACGCGACCGTTAGGGGTATCGACGGCAACTTCACTGGGCTGGCCGTGGCGAAACTCGCGACTGGCGCGTTTATAAGGACGCTCTACCCGCAATACGGACTCGATCCAAGGACTTTTCTCCTCGATCTGGCGTTCGTCAAGACTGGCAGTATCCCCTACCAAGCCGACGACAACCTTATGCTGTCCGACAATCTTTTCCGGGGTCAGTCCCCAATCTTCAAATTCTTGGCATAAACGCGAGACTTCGGCTTCCGGAGAGCCGACTTTCATCACGACAATCATTTGGCAATATCCCCTTTGTATAAAATGCTACATATGTCGCAGCCATGTTAGATGCAATTTTATCGGCTCGAGGAACTCCGAACCCAAAATCGTTAATTTTCTTTAGCTTCTTTAGCGGCTTGTCTGGCCGTGCGCCAACCTTGCAGGAGTCGGGCGGCGTTGAGGGTAAATTCCTGCCAGCCGATCCAACCCCCCGGACGGTCTTCCTCCCAAGAGGTGGAGAGAACGCCGTAACTCAGCCCGAAAAACCCCAAGCCGAATAACCCCAAGGTTGCGTAAAAAACCAGTTGGGGGGGGATTTCCGCCCAGCCTTGACTGACCGCCGCATAGAAAATGAAAAAACTCGAGAGCCCCAGTCCTGTCGGAATGCCGCACATGAGCGCCATGCGCCGGATCATGCGTTGGCTGACGACTTCGGGAATAGCACTGGAGTTAGCGTTGCGTTTCGATCGAGAGTCGCTTTTTTTCTCTCGTACCGATGCAGTTGGAGGAGGAGTCGCTTTTGCTTTTTTCTTTTTCTTGCTCTTTTGGCGGGGTTCAAAAGGTAGGGGTTCGCGATCGGATTCTGGAGGCATGAGTTCTGGTGGAATAATTTAACGGCGGATGCCCAAACGGCGGATAAGTTGCTGGTAGTGTTCGTAATCGTGCTCTTGGATGTAGGAGAGAAGTCTTCTGCGACGACCGATCAGCTTGAGCAATCCCCGACGAGAGGAATGATCTTTTTTATTTTGCTTTAAATGTTGGGTCAATCCTTCGATTCTGGCGGTGAGGATGGCGACTTGTACGTCGGGGGATCCCGTATCGGTTTCGTGGACTTGGTAGTCCGAGAGAATCTGTTGTTTGCGTTCTTGGGTTATGGTCATCAGTTTGCGCTAGAAAAACTCAGTAATCTCTAATATTACCATAACTGTTCCTCGAACGATCCGCTTATCGCAAGCTGATATGAGAGTTTGCGATGCTGGATGACTTTTTTGAAGCGAGAGAAGTTTTTTGCTAAGTTGTTGGAGCGATCTTTGGTATGGCCGAGGGAGTCTAACTGTTTGCCAATGCGATCGCGATACGCGGCGAGAATTGAAGTCGCGATCGCATTTTTTACCAAAAATTTGGGTTTAAAGCCCCGCCCTTTAACGAAGTGGAGGGCGGCTTTCTTGGTGCGCGTCCTCTAGGTGAGGAAACCTCACCGGGGTCGCACCACTTTGAAAAAATGTGGTGCAAATTAATTATTTATGGTAAAATCAAAATTATTAAAAGGAGGTGATGTTAATTGTTTGGATGTCAACAAAATTTAATCAAAGATTCAGAAAATTTGCCGTTCCTTGAATATCTTTGCAGAACAGCGAATAAAATTATCAACTGTGGTATTTATCTAGCACGGCAATGGTATTTTAAGTGTAACTATATCACGGGAAAGTACGATCTTGAAAAGGAACTGAAGCATAATCAAAATTATAAGTTTCTTCATTCTCAAGCAGCACAACAAACTCTTAGGGGGGTGGCTGAGTCCTTCAAATCCTACAAAGAACTTTCTAAGAAGTACCTCAACAGGGAAGTAGAAAACCGTCCGCGACTTCCTAAATACCGAAAAAAAGGAGGATTGGGAACAATAACTTATCCCAAACAGGCACTTAGACTGAAAGAAGATAAGGTTAAAATTCCTCTCGGAAGAAAAGTAAAAGCAGTCTTCAGAGTCGATTCTTTCCTGTTGCCATTTCCTACTAATCTCGACTTTAAGAAGATTCGAGAAATCCGGATTCTACCTCGTAATGGATGCTTTTATGTTGAGTGGGTTTATAAGTTAGAAGCCGAACAAATTGAATTAGATAAGGACAAAGTTCTCGGCATCGATCGCGGTTTGGACAACTGGTTAACTTGCGTTAGTAATGCAGGAACGAGTTTCATTATCGATGGAAAACATCTTAAATCGGTCAATCAATTTTATAATAAGCAGATTGCCACGATTAAAGAAGGTAAACCCCAAGCATTTTGGAGCAAACGGTTATCTCGTATCACTGAAAAGCGCAATCGCCAAATGAGAGATGCGGTCAATAAAGCTGCACGATTGGTTATCAACCATTGCTTAAAACACGGCATCGGTCGTATTGTTTTTGGCTGGAATCAAGGTCAAAAAGATGGGATTAATATCGGCACGAAAAATAATCAAAAATTCGTCCAGATACCTACTGGAAAACTTAAAGACCGTCTCAAGCAATTGTGTGAGTTATACGGGATTGAGTTTGTCGAAACCGAAGAATCGTACACCTCACAGGCATCGTTTTTGGATGATGATTTCTTGCCGACTTATGGCGAAAAACCCACAAGCTGGAAACCATCGGGAAAACGAATTAAGCGAGGATTATATCGAACTAAACACGGTTTTTTGGTTAATGCTGATGCTAACGGAAGTGCAAATATTTTAAGAAAAGTAGCAGCAACATTGGGATTTCCTCTCAATGGAGTTAGTAGAGGCGAATTGACTACGCCTTTAAGAATTCATTTTTGGATGCTGAGCGCAGCCGAAGCACGGATTGCTTAAGAATCTCCCCCCTTTAGCAACGCGGAGGGGGGAGAGCAGTCAACCTTGATTCAAGGTGAGATTGCCCCACTCAAGATTTCTCACCAAGCGAAAGCCGATATGATTGGTACCGGTATCAAGGGCTTGGGATTCCCTGGCTTCCGGGCGGTAGCGGCTGCAATAATTGGGAGCGCAGAGGAAAGAACCGCCTTTAATGACATGCAAAGCTCCCTCTTGGGGCTTTTTCGGATCGAAACTGCTGGCGCGATCGGGTCCTGTGGGGTTGAAGCTGCCACCTTTATCGGGATGTCCGGCGCGATACCAATCGGCAGTTAACTCCCAAACGTTCCCTAACATATCGTAAAGTCCGTAACCGTTGGGTTGAAAAGATTGGATGGGAGCAGGGCCGAGGTAGCCATCCTCTTTCGTGTTGAAGATAGGAAAAATCCCCTGCCAAGTATTGGCATTGGTGGGGGCGTATTGTTTGCGAGGAGCGATCGCATCGGCATCGAGACCGCCTCGGGCGGCATATTCCCATTGGGCCTCGGTGGGAAGGGATTTACCGACCCAATTAGCATAGGCAACGGCATCTTCGTAAGCAATGTGAACCACGGGATAGTCGTCCAAACCCGAGAGGGTACTCTCCGGACCGTCGGGATGCTGCCAGTTTGCCCCGACGACCCAATGCCACCAACTGAGATAAGTTAGCTGTTGGAGGGATTCTGGCGACCAGAAAACAATAGAACCGGGTTGTCGTTGCTCGTCGGTTAAGTCAGGAAATTGTTCTTTAGGAATAGGACGCTCGGCCACGGTTTGGTAGCCCGTGGCTTCGACAAATTGGCGGTATTCGGCGTTAGTGATTTCGTGGCGATCGATGCAAAAACTCTCGACCGTGACATCACTGGCAGAGGCCTCAGAGGGATAGTACGTATCGGAACCGATGTTAAAAGTTCCTTTGGGGATGAAGGCCATGCCATCGGGACAAGTGAGAGGGGTAGCGATCGCTGCATTGAAAGGGGCGATCGCAAACATGAGGATAGCGATCGCGATTGTTAAGCGAAATGCGGGCAGGACGCCCGTTCCACAAAGCCGAGAGAAAATCATAAGTATGCAAGAATGATAAATTTAAGGGGCGATCGAGCGGTCGAATAGATGCGAGGTGAATGAGAGCGAACATTGCTTGCTCTACGATCCCCCTAAATCCCCTTTGATAAGAGAGACTTTCGAATTCTCCCCCCTTAATAAGGGGGGCTGGGGGGGGATCGAAACTAACTAGTAACTCGGGTTATCTAGTCGAAGAAAGGCGAGAGTAAGGGTAAGAAGTGACGTGCCTCGGGATTGGCAAGTTCCACTTTTACCGTATTAATGGTACCCGTAAAGGGGAAAGGTGCGTTATCGGCATAATCCAGAGACACGGGAGAACCCAAATCCGTCCCCACATCAAAGGTTTCGCTTGCGGTAAAAGCAGACGGCACAATGCGATCGACCGTAATGCGATCCTCTTCATCTCCATCGACCAGAATCGCTACATCTGCAACGATATCTTCTAGGCCTGGAGATTCGGGATCTTCTGGTTCGGCAGAGTCCGAGAGCCTGATGGTGGTTTGCACCTGAATCTCGTGAGGGCCGGGGGCGATCGCGTCGGATTCAGCCGTATAGCGATCCAATAACATCATATTATACTCGTACTTCAGCTTTCCATCCTTCATAAACAAAGTCAAGCCGCCACTCGAACCGCCAAGGGCATAGAGAACCCCGGAATCATCGCCCTCGAGATCGACATCGATCGTCACCGTATTGCTTTCGCGACCCAGACCGGGTGCCGTAAATTCCGGCATTCGGGTAGTACTGGTATCAAACGTCCAACTCGCGTACGGATTCTCGAGCCGATCTTCGGGATGGATGCTAGTCCAGAGACCCCCACCAATGGGAAAGACTTTATTTTCTTTTGCTTCTTGCAAGAACAATGTCTTCATCATCGCCAGAATCTCTGGCTCTTCTTTTGCAAGATCGTTCTGTTGCGTGAAGTCCGTCGTCAGGTCGTATAATTCCCACTTATCATCGCGAGAATCCCAATCTTCTAAATCGGTGCTGGAAGTAGTCTCCCAAGGAATCAGAGGACCAAACGTGCAGGCATACCAGCCATCGAAATAGATACCCCGACTGCCGTTATTCTCAAAATACTGGATCTTTTTTTGACCGGGAGCATCCGCATCATTGAAGGTGTAGGCCATGCTGACCCCATCAAGCGGCTCTTGGATAACGCCATAGAACTCTTCTGGTGGGGTAATATCGAGAATATCGTAGATGGTTGGAGCAATGTCGTTGACGTGGTGGAACTGGGCACGGGGGGTAGAATCGGGAGTAATTTTTCCATATTTTTTGCCAGCATACCCAGAAATCACCAGGGGATTACGAGTTCCACCAAAGTGAGAAGCAATCATCTTGGTATAGCGGAACGGTGCATCCCCAGCCCAAGCCCAAGCGGCATTATACATATTGTCCGTTTTCGCCGTTCCCAAAGCAGACAGACCCGAGGGATCGTCTTCTGTGCCAAATTGCTCGCTGAGGGCTTCGAGTTGTTCTTCTACGGTATTGGGAATTTGGTTCTGAGCCAGCAGTTCGCTGATGCTGCCATCTCGGCCGTCGGCACTAGCACCATTGTCGCCCCAAACGTAAAAGATCAAGGTGTCGTCTAGAATGTCTTCGGCCTCGAGTTCGTCAACGATCTTGCCGGCTTGGGTATCGACATCTTCGACAAAGGCAGCATAAAGCTCCATTAAACGGATTTGAAAAGCCCGTTCGTCCTCGGGAATTTCGCTCCAAGCCTTCATCTTTCTCGGCCGACGGGTATCGACGGCATCGTCTGCCAGGGGAAGCCAATCTAACTCTTTCTGGCGCTCAAAAGTGCGGTGACGCAACTCATCCCAGCCATCGTCAAATTTACCCTTATATTTATCGGCTAAATCGCCGAAGATGTGATGGGGACCGTGGGCGGCACCGGGAGCCCAGTAGATAAAGAAGGGCTTGTCGGGAGTATAGGCTTTGCGCTGGCGCAGCCAAGTAATCGTTTGATTTGCTAGGTCTTCACTTAAATGGTAAGGCTCTCCATTCGGAAGTTCGTGAGGGGGTTCGATCGCGGTGGTGTTTTCAAACAAGCGCGGTTCGTATTGGGAGGTTTCTCCCGCGTTAAAGCCGTAGAAATAGTCAAAGCCGTGTCCGGTGGGCCAGCGATCGAAGGGTCCCATTGAGGTGGTTTCATTAGCGAGGGTGTTGTGCCATTTCCCAAAGGCTGCGGTTTTGTAACCATATTCCCGCAATACTTCTGGCAGGGTTGCCGTTGTCTTGGGAATAGAGCCTAAATAACCATCCCAGTCTAGCGCCCGTTGGGTGGTGGTGCCGGAGTAGACGTTATGTTGATCGCGTCCGGTCAACAGGGAGGCACGGGTCGGAGAACAGAGGGCGGTGGTGTGAAAGGTGTTATAGGCAATGCCTTCATTCCAGAGCCGTTGAATGGTGGGGGCGTGAATTTCTCCCCCAAAGGCTTCAGCTTGCCCGAAGCCCACATCATCGAGAAGGATAATGAGAATATTGGGAGCATCGGGGGGGAGATAATTCGGTTCTTCCCGTCGAATCATCGTGGACTCTTGTAGGGTTTCATTCGCCGTACTCGCAGAAGGGACGGGAGGGAAGGGGAGGATGGTGTCATCAGCAGTTAGTGCCAAGACAGGGGGAGCGATCGCCCCCCACAGGAGAGAGAGGGCGATCGCAAACATGGCGAGCGATCGCCCAATTCGGTTTAAAAAACCGTTGCCAGACATGGATAAGACCTCATCAAAAGGGTTAATAAATTCGAGCTGCATCCTATATCGGGCCAAAGCCGGAGCAGTCGGAAGCCAAGACAGCAGACCCGATCGGGAAAGTAAGAGGAAAGTCGCGATCGCAACTCTCCTCTTAAAAAATCGTTTCACGAGAACAAAACTCCTAAAATCAACAAGCGAATTGATATGTTTTCAGCACCCAGGGTAAGAATAGTCATCTGCCGAAATTTTGAATATCCAAAAATTCCAACTTTTTGAATCATCAAAATAAAATATTTATGATTAAAAAAAAACTGCCCTAACTTATAATTCGTTTTGTAAAGTATTGGTATTGATTATCTCCTAATAGGTTAAAGTTAAGTGCTTTTTCGGATTTTGCAATAGACATCTCCCGCATCAAAACAGGTATTGGTTATTTTGCCGGCGGCACGATCGCGGCGATCGCCACAAAATATCGAGTTGTCGAATGGATGCGAGGTGAGTGAGGGCGAGCATTGCCCGCCCTACAGCTACAACTTTTCCACGATTGATATTCTTCTATAAATATCTAGTCGAAGAAAGGCGAGAGTACGGGTAAGAAGTGACGTGCCTCGGGATTGGCAAGATCTACTTTCACCGTGTTAATCGTACCCGTGAAAGAGAAAGGCGCGTTATCGGCGTAATCCAGCGAAACAGGAGAACCCAAATCCGTCCCCACATCAAAGGTCTCACTGGCGGTAAAAGCCGCAGGTACCGCGCGCTCGACCGTAGTGCTGGCAACTTGGGTTCCATCGACCCGAATCGCTACATCGGCTGGACCAAAAGGGTCCGAACTCGTGAAGGTGGTTTGCACCTGAATGGTGTGAGGACCGGGTGCGATCGCGGTGGATTCAGCCTTGTAGCGATCCAACAACAACATGTTGTACTCGTACTCGAGCTTTCCGTCCTTCATAAACAAGGTCAAACCGCCACTCGCACCGCCGAGGGCATAGAGCACTCCAGAATCGTTGCCATTGAGTGCGACATCAATCGTCACGGTATTGCTTTCGCGACCCAGACCGGGTGCCGTAAATTCTGGCATCCGAGTCGTATTGGTATCAAACGTCCAACTCGTGTAAGGAGTCGCGATCCGATCTTCGGGATGAATGCGAGTCCAGAGCCCGCCGCCAATGGGAAAGACCTTATTTTCTTCTGCTTCTTGCAAGAACAATTGCTTCATCTCCTCCAGCTTGTCTGGATATGTGTCTGCAAGATCGTTCTGCTGCATGAAGTCCGTCGTCAGGTCGTATAATTCCCACACATCGTCGCGAGAATCCCAATTTTCTAGATCGGGGCTAGAGCCAGCGATCCAAGGAGTCAGAGGACCAAACGTGCAGGCATACCACCCGTCGTCATAGATACCCCGACTGCCGTTATTCTCAAAATACTGGATCTTTTTTTGACCGGGAGCATCCGCATTGTTGAAGGTATAGGCCATACTGACACCATCGATCGGATCTTGACTAATGCCATAGAACTCTTCCGGTGGGGTAATGCCCAATATCTCGTAAATGGTGGGGGTGATGTCGTTAACGTGATGGAACTGGGAACGGGCGGTGGAGTCAGGGGTAATCTTAGCTGGCCAAGAAATCACTAGGGGATTGCGAGTCCCGCCGAAGTGAGAGGCAATCAGCTTGGTATAGCGGAACGGTGCATCCCCAGCCCAAGCCCAAGCTGCATTATACATATTGTCTGTTTTGGCAGTTCCCAAAGCAGACAGACCCGAGGGGTCTTCTTCGGTGCCAAATTGGTCGCTGAGAGCTTGGAGTTGTTCGTCTACGGTATTGTCAATCTGATTCTGAGCCAGCAGTTCGCTGATGCTGCCATTTTGGCCTTCAGCACTGGCACCGTTGTCGCCCCAGATGTAAAAGATAAGGGTGTTGTCTCGAATGCCTTCGGCTTCGAGTTCGTCAACAATTTTACCGGCTTGGGTATCGACATCCTCAACAAAGGCAGCGTAAAGCTCCATCAAGCGGATTTGGAAAGCTCGTTCGGATTCGGGAATTTCGCTCCAAGCTCTCATCCCTTCCGGTCGAGGGGTATCGACGGCATCGGCTGCGAGGGGAAGCCACGCTAAATTTTTCTGGCGCTCAAAGGTGCGGGCGCGCAAAGCATCCCAGCCATCCCCAAATAGACTATTACCCTCGTCGTCTTTATATTTATCGGCTAACTCGCTGAAGATGTGATGAGGACCGTGGGCGGCACCGGGAGCCCAGTAGAGAAAGAAGGGCTTGTCGGGGCTATAGGCTTGGCGCTGACGCAGCCAAGTCACGGCTTGGTTTGCCATATCTTCACTTAAATGGTAGGGACTTCCATCCGGGAACTCGTGGGGGGGTTCGATCGCGTTGGTATTTTCAAACAAGCGCGGCTCGTATTGGGAGGTTTCTCCGGCCAGAAAGCCATAGAAATAGTCAAAGCCATAGCCGGTGGGCCAGCGATCGAAGGGTCCCATTTTGGTGGTTTCAGTAGCGGGGGTGTTATGCCATTTGCCAAAGGCGGCAGTCTTGTAACCATATTCCCGCAATACTGCTGGCAGTGTTGCTGTCGTATCGGGAATGACACCGAGATAACCATCCCAGTCTAGCGCCCGTTCGGTAATCGTGCCGGAGTGTACCTTCTGATGGTTGCGTCCGGTCAACAGGGCGGCACGGGTGGGAGAGCAGATCGCGGTGGTGTGAAAGGTGTTGTAGGCAATTCCGTCATCCCAAAGCCGTTGAATGGTGGGGGCGTGAATTTCCCCCCCAAAGGCTTCAGCCTGTCCAAATCCCACATCATCGAGAAGGATAATGAGAATATTGGGGGCATCGTCGGGGAGATAATTCGGTTCTTCCCGCCGAATCATCGTGGATTCTTGTAGGGTCTCCTCGGCGTTACTTGCGGAAGGGACGGGAGGGAAGGGAAGGCAAGCGCCCTCAACCGTACAATCGGCAGTTTGTGCCAAGACCGGGGGAGAAATTGCTCCCCACAGGAGGGAGACGGCGATCGCAAACATGGCGAGCGATCGCAAAATCCGGTGCAAAAGACTGTTTAAAAACATGGGCAAAGCCTCACAAAAAAATTGTCAATTCGGAACGCATCCCAAAACGCGATCTGAATCATCTTGGGATGGGCGGTAGGAGGAAGCGATCGCGCGATCGCAACTCCCATCTAAAAAATCAGTTCGCGGCAGGTAAAACTCCTCAAATCAACAAGCGAATTGATAGGTTTTCAACACCCAGCGTAAGAATAGCCATCTACTCCAATTTTGATTACTCAAAAATTCCAACTTTTTGAATTATCAAAAAAAAATATTGATACTTTAAAAGTATTCCGCCCTAACCTATAATTCGTTTTGTAAAGTATTAATCTCGATTATCTCCCAATTGGTTATACTCAAGTGTTTGGTTGGAGTTCGCAGCGTTTTTGAAGGCAATTCCCCGAATAAGGTTTTGTAATCTTTGGTAAAGTGACCCGCGTTCCAGAACCCAAATCGGTTGGCTAGAGCTTCTACCTTATGTCGCTCCGGATCGCCGGCTTTAAGATAGCGCCGTACGGCATTGAGCCGTCGGACTTTGAGATAGCGCATGGGACTCATGCCAAAGATGTCTTTAAATCCGTAGGAGAGGGCGGAACTACTCGATCCCAATCGTCGGGCGAGTTCCTTGAGGGTGAGGGGTTGTTCTAAGCAATCCACCATTTCTTTTTCCGCTCGGGCAATGAGGGGAGCCCGTCGGGAGGGTTTGAGAGCGGGTTTTGCTTTCCCTTGCAGGGGAATCGATCGCACCAGCAGGGGAACGAAATCCTCGGCGACCAGTTTCGCGATGTGGGGCTGTTGCAACCAGTCTGTTTTGTGTTGTACCACCCGAAAGAGTTCTTGCAAATAGGCTTTAAGCTGCCCCATGCCATCGGGCAACAGGGTGACGTGGTTGGTCGCGAGAAAGCGATCGCCGAGATCGTCGCGCTGTAGCTGACTGGCACAGATTTGAAAAAGTTTCGTGGGAACAAATATACTGGTTATCATGCCCTTGGGAGGAGAGATGAAATTCACTTCCCTTTGCATATCAAAACCATGCAAATCGGTTTGGAGATTCTGGGGCTGACCGTGGCTGCAAAAATATCCGCCCCTAGCAGCCCAAATCAGGGAAAATACTAAATGAGATAAGTTCGCCTTTGAACCTACCGCTTGGAGGCTCGCATTGGCACTAATCCGTGTAAAATAGAGATTGCCAACCCGGACGGCTAACAACTCGCTCTGAAGAGGGCCACAAGAAAGTTGCACTGTTTGATGCTGGCGATAGGGTAAGAACTCCGAGAAGCAATCCACATCGCTAAAACGCTTGTAAATCACTGGATCGCGTCGGGTTTTGTCGCGATCGCGATTATTCTCATTTATACGCATGGTTGCTGCAAGTTGTTATCTCTAGAAAACAGGATGGGGGTTCGCTATCCTCAATGTCCTCAAGGAGGATAGCAGGGCGATCGCACTCCTCAAAAAGAAGGCGATTACTTTATCCCATCTCTGATAATAGATCTCTAAAGCTACCATTAGTATTTTCTAAGCGTTGAATCGCATCAAACGATCGCCGCGATCGCTCTCCCAATCCGGTTTAAAAACATGGTTCAAATCTCGCGAAAAAAGTTAACAAAGTCTCGATCGTAAAAATAAATCCCAAAAGGCGATCGAGTTGATTGTGAGATAAGTGGGGGAGTGCGATCTCGCGATCGCTCCCCTACCGCCTTGCCTAAAATTAGCGAGAACAGTACATTCCAACGAACGCACCAAAACTATCGGCTAATCGAGAAAGTCTGGTACTAAAGTTCCTATGGGAATGGGTGGCTCGCAGGATTCGTCAGCGATATCGTTAGTGATTTCGATCGCGACCGAGTTCAAAGTTCCCGTGAAATCAAAGGGCATCAGAGCGGCATAGCTCTCAGACACTGCCGAACCCGTGTCAAAGCCGACATCAAAGGTCTCATACATGCTGTAGCGGATGGGAATCGTCTCGCAGACGAGGCCGTGACCAATCTGCACGTCGTTAGCATAGAGGGTCACCTCTCCCCCTGCACCTAGGTCGTCAGAAACAGTTTGATACACTGCTTTGAGGGCGATCGGCACATTGGTAGGAAGCCCAATCGGCAGGGGACCTTCAATCCGATAATCTTCGAGTCCGGCTAAGTTGTAGTCATACACTAACTTGCCATCCTGTACAAAAAGTCCATAACCGCCAAACTCACCAGCGAGGGTCACTAAGACCCCTTCGCCTCCTGCTGGAAGCACGACATCTGCGGTAATAACGTGACTTTTGGACTTTAAGTTAGGGGCCGTGCCTTCAGACGTGCGGAAGCGATCCGGGTAGATAAAGGAGGTTCGTCCTTCTACCAGACTGGGACGCAGGGCTGGATCGAAGCGTTCGTATCGGCGATCGTCTAAAGGAAAGACATTGTTCTTAGAAGCCTCAGCATAGAAGCGCTTCACCATTTCATCCAGCTTAGCAGGACAGACCGCAGCCAGATCGTCTGCTTGGGTAAAGTCTGAAGGAAGGCAGAGACAGGGATCGGGGTTGGGACAAACTTCGTTAGGATCGACACCGACCTTGTACAGTTCCCAGTTCATATCGGTCAAGCTGTTGCCTAACTGCTCATCCCCAGCCCACGGGATTGTGCGAATTGCACTGGCCATCCAACCATTATCATAAATGCCTTGGTTGCCAGCAACCTCAAAGTACTGGGTTGTATGACGGCTGGGGGAATCGATTGTGCTGAGATCGTTGCCTTCAGTATCGGTTGCATCAAAAGTATAGGCTAGGCTGGTTCCATTAATGGGACTTTGGGTGACACCATTGACTTGAGTTGGAGTTTTAATGCCAATGGCTTCGAGAATGGTTGGGAAAATGTCGATAACATGGCTGAATTGGTAGCGTACATCTCCTACGTCGGTAATGCGATCGGGCCAAGAGATGACCATGCCATTACGAATTCCGCCAAAGTGAGAGGCAACTTGTTTCGTCCATTGAAAAGGGGTATCCATCGCCCAAGCCCAACCGGCTGGGAAATGATTATCGTGTTCGGGGCCTCCTAGCTCGTCGATCGCAGCCAGTTTGTCTTCAAAGGACTCCGCTAAACCATTCCGGAACGTGGTAGTATTGATGACTCCATCCAATCCGCCCTCTGCACTGGCACCATTATCTCCGGTAATGTAAATCACTAAGGTGTTGTCTGATAAACCGAGATCCTCAATGGCATCAACCACCCGACCGACTTCATCGTCTGTTTGGGCCGTAAAACCTGCAAAGACTTCCATCATGCGGGCATAGAGTTTTTGATGGTCTGCATCTAAGGAATCCCAAGCGGGCAATTCATCCGAGCGAGGGGTGAGTTTTGAGGTATCCGGGATAACGTTTTTTAGTTTTTGTTGCTCAAAGGTACTGTTACGGTACTCATCCCAACCCATGTCAAATTGACCCGCAAACTGGTCGATCCATTCCTGAGAAACGTGATGGGGGGCATGAACGGCTCCCGGTGCAAAGTAAACGAAAAAGGGCTTTTCGGGGGATAGGGCGTAGGTTGTGCGGATGTAGTTGATGGCACGATCTGCTAAATCGGTGTTGAGAATATAGGGAGAGCCATCCACATTGGTTGCCGGAGGTTCGTCAATACGGGTTGTATTTTCCACCAAGGAAGGATGGTATTGGTGGGTTTCGCCCCCCACAAATCCATAAAAATAGTCAAACCCCAAACCGACAGGCCAGCGATCGAAGGGCCCGATCTCACTGGTTTCCCAGTCGGGCGTATTATGATCTTTGCCAAACCAAGCGGTGGCATAACCATAAGCCTGTAGAATTTGGGCAATGGTTGCGCTATCTTGGGGAATAATGCTGGAGTAGCCCGGAAAATTTGTTCCGGCCTCCATAATCGCCCCGGATGCCACAGAGTGAGAATTGCGCCCGGTGAGAAGGGCTGCTCGTGTGGGAGAACACAGGCCCGTGGTGTGGAATTGGGTATAGCGCAACCCCCTTGCAGCAAGTCGATCTAAGGTTGGCGTGGGAATGCTGCCGCCAAAGGTGGATAGCTGACCGTAACCCACATCGTCCAACATGACCAAGAGGATATTGGGGGCATTCTCAATGCCAAAAGTGGAGGGGATTTTCAGTTCTGCTTTCTGGGATTGAGAATCTTCGTAGGTCAAGCCAATTTTGCCCGTGAAGATAGGGTCGGGATGGGGCAAAATCTGCTGTGCCATTGCTGGCAAGGCAGAGGTCTGAATATAGAAGGAGAGGGAGAGGGCGATCGCAGCAACTCCTCTCATAATTCGTTTCAAAAACATAAACAAAACCTCATGAAAAAGGTGAACAAAGTCTCGATCTCGTTTTGGGATGGGTTTATGGAGTTCTCACTTAATCATTACGCAGGCCCAGAGGGGGAACCTCGAAGAAATTGCGGACGACATTGAATTTGTCGAAAAGATTGAGAATCTCAACGGCATCTTTAACGGTGCCTGTGACCACTCGGGCATTGCCACGGGCCACGGCTAACCGCAAGTTTGTCAAGTTGAGGTAGAGTTTGGCCCAGGTTGCGCTGGGCAGAGAGATTGCAATGTCCGCTGGCCGAGAGTAATTGGCGGGATCCGGGAGAAACTCGGCCACACCACGACGGATATGAAGACCCACAGTTTGGTTGTCGCGATCGCTGAAGGTAAAGGTAATGACCTTATCGATAAACTCCGCTTGACGGGGATCGATGCGAACGCGATGATAGTTCGCATAAGTTGCAGGATCGGCTGCAATGATAGCCGGGCTGGGGGGAAGGAGTTTCAGAATTCTTTCTTTCCCTTCCAGTGCTCGTGCCTCGCTGAGCAACCAAGCTCGACCAATCGAACCCATGGAAAGTTGACCCATTTTCCGCAGTGCATTTGCCTTGATGGTGCGGGCTCCTACATCTTTGGGGTTAATTTCGTAAACGTAGTTGATGAGTTGAGCTGCCCAAGCATATTCATTGTTGTCTAGAGCAGATTGAGCCGCAGCCACCACGGCATCCCGTCCGCCCATGAGAGCGACAAGCCGTTGAGCGGTTTCTTGGGGAGGAAGTTGGAACAACTTGGTGGAGTCGCGATCGAACCAACCCATTTGGTAATCAAACACAGCTTGAGGATACCAGGGGGTCTCACCATAGGTCTCAGCATTGTAATAAGCATCAGCCAAGTGTTGGGGCTTGTAGATGAAGTATCGGAGATCGTCGGGTCCCAAACCTCGGAGAATACCGCGCAGGGTTTGATCGTAAGTCAGAGAGACTAAATCAATGTAGTTGTTCAGTGCCTCTTCTACCTGTTCTTGTCCTGCGATCGGACGAGCGGTAGTGTTAAGCAGGTAAGAGGGTTGAAGATCTCGCATCACTTTGAGGCCGTCGATCCAACTCAGGGGATCGCGATAGACCGCACCCCTCAGAGAATAAAGGTTAGGAGTTCCATCCCAGAAAAAATTATTCAAAATCGCTTGTTTTTCGGGAATCCAGACCGTCACCGAGTAGTCGTCCGAAATGTACTCCGTGAAGAACTGAAGGGTTAAACCCGCAACATCTCTTTCTTCGCCATCTTCTACGGTGTAAGTCACGGGTAGAAATGCTTTTGGCTTGACTTTAATAACGGCCGCGATCGCTGCATCTTCTCCTTCAGTCGGAAGATAGTTGTTGAATTGGACGGCTGCCCGTGCTGTCAGTACCGGACCGAGTTCGGGAATCGCGGATGGGGCACCTCCACCTTGCAGATTAGCCTCAACAGTCTCATTGAGTTTTGGGTGACCAATGATTTCAACAGATGCCGGATCGTCTACCATTTCGCCAGCACCAAGGGCATAGTGACTGTGGCTGTAGATAATTGCTTTGATGGGCTTCGTACTACTAATCTTGGACTCGATCGCTTTGCGAAAGCGTTGTCCCTCTTCCGCAGAGTCACCTGTATCGTAAACAATTAACCCATCCGGTGCTTCGATGACGATGCAGTTAACGATGGACTCGCCACCAATGACCCAAATACCATTACCGAGATCCTCAACAGTGGGTTCGCGGTAGGCGTTTGCATTCGCGGCTTCAAGAGCCTTGTCGTAAATGATTGCCCCATTGGGTGCTGTGGTGAGGGTAGCCGGACCGCCCATATAGCGATCGGGGTAGTTCGGCTCGTAATTTGCCGCCAGTACTGGGGCAGAGGTTGATAGGAGGAAGGAGAGGGCGATCGCAAACATCGCGATCGCTCTCATAGTTCGTTTCAAAAACATAAACAAAATCTCGTGAAAAGAGTTAACAAAGTCTCGATCGTAGAAGTCATCCCAAAACGCGATCGAGGTGATTGTGGGATGAGTAGAGGAGTGCGATCGCGCGATCGCAACTCCCATCTTAAAAAATCGTTTCACGGAAGGCAAAACTCCTAAAATCAACAAGCGAATTGGTATGTTTTCAACACCCAGCGTAAGAATAGCCATCAGCTGCAATTTTCAAGACTCAAAAATTCCAACTTTTTGAATCATCAAAAAAAATATTTATGCTTTCAAAGCATTTCACCATAACTTATAATTCATTTTGTAAAGTATCGGTCTCGATTATCTCCCAATTGGTTACATTTAAGTGTTTGGTTGGGGTTTGCAGCGTTTCTGAAGGTAATTCCCCAAATAGGGTTTTGTAATCTTTGGCAAAATGACCCGAATTCCAGAACCCAAACTGGTTGGCAAAGGTTTCTACTGTATGTCGCCCCGGATCGCCGGCTTTAAGATAGCGCCGCACTGCATTGAGCCGTCGGACTTTGAGATAGCGCATGGAACTCATACCAAAGATGTCTTTAAATCCGTAGGAGAGGGCGGAACTACTCGATCCCAATCGTCGGGCGAGTTCCTTGAGGGTGAGGGGTTGTTCCAAGCAGTTCGTCATTTCTTTTTCGGCTCGGACAACGAGGGGCGCGCGTCGGAAGAGTTTGAGAGCGGGTTTTGCTTTCCCTTGCAGGGGAATCGATCGCACCAGCAGGGGAACGAAATCCTCGGCGACCAGTTTCGCGATGTGGGGCTGTTGCAACCATCCTGGTTTGTGTTGTACCACCCGAAAGAGTTCTTGCAGATAGGCTTTAAGCTGCCCCATGCGATCGGGTAAGAGGGTGGCGTAGTTAGTAGCTAGGAAGCGATCGCCGAGATCGTCGCGCTGTAGCTGGCTGGCACAAGTTTGAAAAAGTTGCGTGGGAACGAAGATATGGGCCATGATCCCCTCGGGAGGGGTAATGAAATGCACTTCCCTTTGCATATCAAAACCAGATAAATCGGTTTGGAGATTCAGAGGGTGACCGTGGCTGCAAAAATGTCCGTCCTTGGTGGCCAAAATAATAGTAAATGACAAATGAGACAAATTCTCCTTTGAACCTACTGATTGGAGGCTCGAATTAGTACTCATCCGCATAAAAGATAAATTGCCAACCCGAACGGCCAAAAACTCGCTCTGGAGGAGACCGCAAGAGAGTTGCACCATTTGATGTTGGCGATAGGGTAAGAATTCCGAGAAGCGATCCACATCGCTAAAACGCTTGTAAATCACCCGATCGCGTCTAGTCTTGTCTCGATCGCGATTATTCTCATTTATACGCATAGTTGCTGCAAGTTATTATCTCTAGAAAACAGGATGGAGGTTCGCTATCTTCCTTGAGGACATTGAGGATAGCAGGGCGATCGCTTTCCTTAAAAAGAAGGCGATCGCTTTATTTCATCTCTGATAATAGATCTTTAAAGCTACTATTAGTATTTTTTGAAAGTTTAATTGAATCAAAAAGTAAGGTGCGTTAGCGAAGCGTAACGCACCTTACGGAATTTAAAATTCTCAAATGCGCGAGAAAGGTAGATTCCAACGAAGGCATCCGACAAGAAGAGCGATCGCATCTATCTAAAAGCACGCTAAAATCGGTATGGAATCCTAGGGAAGTTCCGTCCCCAGAAAAACCTTGTCGAAGTCGTTGGCTACGCTGATGAGATACCAATCGTCCTCGCTATTGGCTTTGTCTACCGCTTTATCCGTGTGGCAATAGAAACCCGGACCATCCGGCACGTCATTGTCGGGATCGCTGTCGTCGTTCACACTGCAATCCACGCTCGGATCTTCTACTTCTTCATAACGTTCCCGAGCCAGATCGTCGTGCCGGAGCAACAGCATGAGATCGTTGCCTTGACTGTCATCGGTATACTCCAACATCTGTAAATCGCCATTGGAGTTCCCCACGGCCAGAATCGGTTTCTTCCCGATATAGCGCTCGATGCCTACGGGTTTTCCGGCTTTGTCATTCGCTGGCGGCACTAATTCGTCAGACCGCAACAGGACTGGCGGGTCGGTGGTATTGTCAAAGGTGGTGGTCAGTGCCGAACCCACGATATTCTCGGGAGGAATGCCATAATACTCTTCAGCAAACCCGCGAATGAAGTCGATCTCGCCGCCGGAACAGATATAAACTTGGAACTCGTTGGCACGCAGATAATCGAGCAGTTCTACCATGGGTTGGTAAATCAGATCGACGTAAGGACTGTCAAACTCTGTATTGTTTTCGGTTTCGACAAAATCGCCAGCAGCATTGATGTAACTCTCCGTCTCTTCTCCTATACCGGAACCGTGGGATTCGAAAAAGAAGGCTTGGACGTAATTGGGATATTCACCCCAGAGGGTACCATCATTGTCGAAAACCGCAACGCGATCCTTGGCTGCCACAAAATTGGCACTGCCTGGGGTGGTAACATCGGCCACGAAATCGGTAATCGCGGTCTTGGTTTCGGTGCCATCAGTCCAAGAAGGGAGATACTCAATTTCTTCTTGGACGGGGATATCGGTGGCGATCGCTTGGGTTGTAGTGCAACCCGCAAGGTTGAGCCACAAAACGCAGGTTACGCAAAGAAATGCGAGTTTCCTCAATATGGGGGGGGTCATGGTTGTTCGGTTGAGATCGGTGTCAGTCTGGTTAAAAAGGGCGATCGCCTCCTTTATTTTTGGGGAGTCGATCGCCCGAGGAAATGTTAAAAGAAAAGGGATTCAGCTAATGCGATGGCATTTAGAGAAAACCTAATCGATGGCCTGTAGCATCCGGTTTTGAAAACCTTTAGGGGCAGAATTTTTCGTCCCGATCTTGTCGGTAATTTCCTTAATCGCCGCATCGTAATCAAAGTGAAACGGCGGTTGGCTGGGAGGATAGTCTTCAAACGTGTCCAGAAACTGCTCGACCGCCGCGCCTGACGTGGTGGTCAAGTAGGCCCGTTGTACCCACCACCGTTCGTAGTTATTGGAATCCGTATCGGCCCGCTCGTAAGGATCTCGGCGCAAGTTAAAGAGCTTCGGTGCCCGCAATTTCACAAAGGGTTCTCGCCAGACATCAAAGCCGTGCGCCCGTTGTTCGGCATAAACGAATTTCCAATCGTCATAGCGCATCCCCGGTAACGTGCCTTCATCACTGAAGTAGAAAAACTCATGACGCTGGCCTTCTTCATTTTCCGGGTCGAGCAAATAGGGCAGTTGGTTATACCCATCTAAATGAGTGGCGCAGAGATTGGTGGGAGGATTAATCGGAGGACACGGACCGAGTAGGTCTTCCTTGAGGGTATCCACACCTGCTGCTGCCATTAGGGTCGGCACCCAATCCAAGTGGGAGAAAATCTCGTGGGAGACGGTACCTGCTGGGATGTGACCGGTCCAGCGTACCAAGCCCGGAACGCGGTAGCCGCCTTCCCAGTTGGTGTTTTTCTCCCCTCGAAACGGAGTGAGACCGCCATCGGGCCATTCGTTATAATGAGGTCCGTTGTCGGTGGTATAAATAACGATTGTATTGTCGGCAATATCCAATCCATTGGGGTTGTCTGCACTGGGGGGATCCAACAACTTCAGCAACTCGCCCACGTGACCGTCGTGCTCTAACATGCCATCGCCGTAGAAATCCTGACCGCTCTCGGGGGCATTATCGTTGAGATGGGTATAGAAGTGCATTCGGGTGGAGTTGAACCAAGTAAAGAAAGGTTTGTCCTCCGCGACGGCATCTTCGATAAACTCCACAGTGCGATCGAGGAATTCGCGATCCACGTCCTTCATGCGTTCGATATCGAGAGGCCCGGTATCTTTGCAGAACTGATTGCCCAATTCGCTGAAGCGCCTGAGATAGATTGCCCTGAGCTCTTTATCTTCAAGGGGATTGCCATTGATGTCGTAAATCGGTTCTTCAGAGTAATCCTCCGATACGACGCAATCGAGTACGCCGCGAGGACCAAAGTTATTGCGAAACGCTGGGTTCTGGGGATAGTCTACGTTCTCTGGCTCTTCTTCCGCATTCAAGTGGTAGAGATTGCCAAAAAATTCATCAAAGCCGTGGACTGTGGGGAGAAACTCGTTGCGATCGCCCAAGTGATTTTTACCAAACTGGCCGGTTACGTAGCCCAAGGGTTTGAGCATTTCCGCTAAGGTCGGGTCATCATCTTGCAGACCATAGGGCGTGCCGGGGAGACCCACCTTTAGCAGACCGGTACGCAGCGCGCTCTGTCCGGTGAGAAATGCCCCGCGACCGGCGGTGCAGCTTTGCTCGGCGTAGTAGTCGGTGAACAGCATGCCTTCATTGGCGATGCGATCGATGTTCGGCGTGTCGTAACCCACAATGCCTTTTTCGTAAGCACTGAGGTTCGTCCAGCCAATATCATCTCCCATAATCACCAAGATGTTGG
Organism: Cyanobacteria bacterium SBLK; assembly: GCA_017746715.1. GTDB lineage: Bacteria > Cyanobacteriota > Cyanobacteriia > Cyanobacteriales > Spirulinaceae > CCY15215. The sequence continues at coordinate 4,234 of JAGHZQ010000098.1, read as the reverse complement.
GGGGGGGAGTCGTCTGTGCAAAAGCACGCTCGGTCGGAAGCCAAGGCAGCATTCCAGACATGAGAAGTAGCAGGGAAATTGCCAAGGCAATCCCCGATTTTAAAACTCGTTTCATGAACAAGTTATCCTTTAATTCAATGATTTTGAAATTACTTGCAGTAAGTTCAGAAAATATAGAATAAATAAACCGCTTTAGAATTTGCGGTTATTTGTTCTCTTTTTGTTAACTACGCTCAGTATAAACATAATGCGTTCATTTAGAAAAGTTTTTTAGCCAAAAAAGTTATTTTTGTTAAGTATTCTTTTTTTGTTTGATGTTTAACATTTCTTAAATAAAAATACGACGATCGCCGACAAAATCTGGTTTAAAAGACTATTGCCAAAATGGCTCGAACAAGATATGGACTGCATCTCTCTCGATCGGTTTTATCGTAGAGGAGCGATCGCCACCTTGCTTAAAAACGAGTATCGAAGTGGGAATTGCTTAAATAGTTGGGTCGTCATCTCTGGATACGAGTATCAATACTATCAATGAGGGCGATCGCCCCTCTAATTTTCTAGAGGATGCGATCGCCACTATCAGATGAATTCCCGATTCGAAAATGCAATTGTGAGAGAAAGAATCTAACACCCTAGAGAATCAAGACAGTGAAATTGACACTATCTCACTCTCAATAAGACGATACGGATTATTTTCCCAGTCGTTGAACGATCTCTTGAATAATGCGATCGATGAGTTCTTCATGACTCGGTTCGGACTCGGGCGCGACTTCCTCTGAAGATGCAACTTCCCCAGGGGATGAATCAATCGAGGATGCGGGTATCACTTCAACTGGATCGAGATCGATCGTCACTTTCTCAATCTCTCCGCCAGTAAACTCGAAGGGAAGGTCGCCGTAGTTCTCGCTCACCGGACTCCGCGCATCCATCCCTACATCGAAGGAATCCGTAAAGTTCCCCATAAACGTTTTCTCAATGTACTTGGACGCAACTTGCTCGCCATCGACATAGAGATAACCCGTGCCACCACAGCCGATGGATCGAACCTCTATATCTGAGGAATCATCTAGATTTGGGCGCCCATCTTTCATTTCAAAGGGTTCAAAACAGAGAGAACGGGAGTTTTCTTGGTCACCAGAGTTAGGGTAATCATCTTTGTAATCAAAGAAAAACGAAACTCGAGTTTTGTTCCGTGGTAGTTTGCCTTTAAAAACAATCTTGGTTCGATCGAGATTGAGATAGTTGTACTCGAAAACCAGACGGTGGCGTTTGTTGACATAGAGGCTAAAGCCGGAAGTATCTCCTCCATTGGCTAAAATAACCCCTTGAACGCTGTCGGGATCGGAAATATTCAAGTCTGCGTTAATGACGTAATCGGTGAGCGCAAAGTTAGGGGCGACTGCTCCGGGTAGGAAGGTAGACCCGGGATAAAACTCGAACTCCGTGCGATCGCCCAAAACAGTCGGACGCTCGATAAATGCGCGACCGTTAAAGCGATCGTCGAGGGGATAGACATTATGTTCTTTCGCCTCGCGATCGAATAGAGTCTTTAATTCCTCTAACTTGCACGAATAATAGAGATCGGATTCTTTATCATCTATTGTCTCCGCGTCGTCCGGGCATTCATAGTCCTCATGCCGCCTTGGCCTTAAATTGTCGCCTTGGCTAAAGTCATCATCGAGATTGAACAGTTCCCAGTTATCCTGTAGTTCTTCCTCTAGGTTACTGTCGTCATTGATCCAAGGTGCCTGATTGAAGGACGATGCCATCCAGCCATCATGATAAATCCCGCGATGGGCAAGCACCTCGAAATACTGAGTATCTCGCAGGGGAGTTGCATCTTCTCCCTCGGACTTAAAGGTGTTGGCAAAGCTGGCGCCTTCCATAGGCTTTTGCCAAATATCATTAACCTCAGAAGGCGGATCGATGCCGACCACATCTAAAATAGTTGGGGCAACATCAACAACATGAAGAAACTGATCTCGCAGTTCTCCTTTCGCCTCTTCATCAATGCCATCCGGCCAAGAAATCACCATCGGATTGCGAATGCCGCCAAAGTAAGAGGCGACCTGTTTTGTCCAACGGAAAGGAGCATTCGTTGCCCAAGCCCAACCAATGGCAAAGTGAGGCGCTGTTCCGGGATTGCCCCATTCTTCTTGGCAATCGAGGTTCTCATCCATGGAATAGTCATGGTTGGTATAGGTCGCCCAGACATTACAGGTTCCGTAGAAGCTACCTTCTGCACTGGCTCCATTATCTCCAACAACGTAGATAACGAGGGTATTATTTTTGACATCTTCACCCAACGCATTGATGCCAGCAAGCATCCGACCGACTTGCACGTCCGTGTATTCCAAGAAGCCGGCATAGTTTTGCATTTGCTTGGTCATCAAACCCCTGTATTCATCGTTATCAGAATTAAACATCGGGTTATTCCAAGCTCGAATCTCCTTGTCTCGCCGCGTACATTGGGTACCTTCAGGAACGATTCCCATCTCTAGCTGTTTTTCACAGATGCTTGCTTGTAGCACATCCCAGCCTTCGGTAAACATTCCTTGGGGTGTCCCTGCGGCAATAGCATGTATTCCCTCGGCTTGATATTTCTCGGTATAAAACGGAGGCGGCTGGTGGGGAGCGTGGGTCGCTCCGGGAGCAAAATAGAGAAAGAAGGGGGCTTCTGGAGACAAAGAGTGGTTATTTTTCACCCAGCTCACGGCTTTGTCCGCTAGATCGCGGGTGAGATTATAGCTGCGATTGAGGTCGCCGTCCTCGTCAGGGTAGGACGGTTGACTGATGGGAATGTGGTTTTCATACAAACTTGGATACCATTGGTCTGTCTCGCCACTGTCATCGTTGAACCCGTAGAAGTAGTCGAAGCCGAGCTCGTTGGGCCAGTGGGTGAAGGGACCCACGCTCGTGCTTTCATTGGCGGGTAAGTTGTGGTTTTTGCCAAACCAAGCGGTGTTATAGCCGTTACTTTGCAAAATTTTGGCAACGGTGGCGGTACTCTGGGGGATGCGTCCGCTATAACCGGGAAACCCAGTGGCAAAGTTAGTCACAATGCCAGAGCCAACAGAGTGATGGTTGCGACCCGTTAATAAGGCGGAGCGGGTCGGAGAGCACATGGCGGTGGTATGGAAGCGATTGTACCTTAAGCCCTCTGCTGCCAGTTTTTCGAGGGTGGGGGTATGAATCGGCCCGCCAAAGGTTTCCGATGCCCCAAAACCCACGTCATCGAGCATAATCAGCACGATGTTGGGGGCGCCTTCGGGGGGTTGGGCCGGGGAGACGAGAAGGTTGTCGTCTGCCTCGGAGGTGACATAGGTTTCGTTGATATTGCCGTGAAACTCGGGATCTCGGAGGGGCAGGTCTCGGGCCATCCCGGGGGGGACGGCGGTGCCCAGCAGGAAGGAGAGGGCGATCGCAAATATCGCGATCGACTTCCCAATCCGGGCGAAACTCGGATTCGAAAACATTTAAAAACCTCATAAAAAGGGTAAACGAAACTCGAATCGCATTTCAAAGCGCGATTCTAGATAGTCTCGATAAGGGTGATGAAGTCGCGATCGCTAACTTACTCCTCATTGATTTTGTATTGAACTGACAGTAAGTTTGAGGTGTAATTTTACGGCGACTGGAGAATTAAAAGATACTACCCTGATTGCAGCTAAGTATATACCTAAATTCGGTTTTTTATATATTTAATTTTATTAAGGACTGTATTTTCTTGACTACTCTAGATTATGTTCAAATTAAATAATAAATAAGATATTACGATCGCTATGAATCTTGAACGATCGAGGATAATGCTATTTTTTAATATTTTTTTATTAGAGTTTATTGTTGAGAGTTTTAACTACTATTTTTAAAATCTAAAAAAATAAAAATCATCTCGAGATCTCACTTAGGTCAATTGGAATGATGTTGATTTAATGACTCTTGAAGAAAGCAATTGATAAAATTCGAGATCTCTTTTAAAAATTCTAGTCATACCGTACGATCGCACGATCGTCCCCTTCACGGAATGCAAGATTTTGAATTCGCTCGTCTAAGGCTGGTTCTACATCTGCTTGCTCAAAGGCATTGTCTGCCATTGGGAAAACTTGATAGAAGTATTCAGCCAAAGAATCCTGCTCGGTGCCGAAAGGTGCAAAGTCGGCAACCCCTGCTAAAGGTTCGGCGATCGCACCATCTCTGACCCCATTTTGGTTGAGGTCTTCTTCCGGTTCAAACT
>JAGHZQ010000008.1 GCA_017746715.1 Cyanobacteria bacterium SBLK | reverse complement strand
GTTGTTTTGCGTCATTGCCCATTTTTCGGGAAATGCAGAGGGAGTTCTAACTTGCAAGGCTAACTCATAAGCAGCGATGGCATTTTCTAGATTATCGGCTCTGTCTCCTCGGATTCGGTTACTGTAGGCACCTCCAAGGTTGTTTTGCGTCATTGCCCAATTTTGGGGAAATGCAGAGGGAGTTCTAACTTGCAAGGCTAACTCATAAGCAGCGATGGCATTTTCTAGATTATCGGCTCTGTCTCCTCTGATTCGTTCGTAGTAGGCATCTCCAAGGTTGTTTTGCGTCATTGCCCAATCTTGGGGAAATGCAGAGCGATCGAACACTTTTAGAGCCTGTTCGTAAGCAGCAATACTGACTTCTAGATTGAGTTGGCGATCGCCTCTCGGAAACTCCTGTAATAAAATCCCAAAATAAACAAACAGTGCTGCAAAATATTGCTGTTTCTTTGCTGTTTCGTCTGCTATCAAGCGATCGAATGTACGAGGCAAAGCCTCCAAAATCGACTCATCTAATTTTGCTTCAATCAACTGATAGACCTTGGTTGAATTTTTGCCATATTTTTCAATGCGCTCTTGAAACGTCAGTATAAAATCTCGCGTTGGTCTCGTCGGTATTTCCTTTTTCTTGCCAAATCCTTTTTTCTTCTTTGCCATAACCTTTATCAATTCAAAATTCAAAATTATCAATTCAAAAAGAGCGAGTGAGTAAGGTGTGTTAGCGGAATGAAATGGAGCGTAACGCACCACAAGTCTAGAAATCGGTGCGTTACGCTATCGCTAACAGCACCCTACTATTCCCCTAAATTTAGGGAAAAATTTTGCGATTACAATCCATTTTAATGGATTTTTTGTATGAGGCAGGGATTTTCAATCCCTGACGGAGCGACAATAAGACCAACAATCTCAAATCGACAAGCGATCGCAATAGGGTAAACTCAATTTCATTATCTTAAAACTACCCGATAAAGTCTCATTTATTTTAACCCCAAACGCTTTCGAGCTTCAGTCGCAGGAAACATTTGGGTTACTCGCGATCGCTATTCTGAAAAAGGCTTTTCTCTGCGAGTTTTCTGGGCAAGTGCCGAGAAAATCGCAGCAAGGTCATTAGCAGAAAGGCAGTTCACCATAACTTCAATATCAACATCTTCCCAATTCGAAACAAATCCCATGCCATAGCTAATCCCCGATTCTTTTTTGATTTCCTCGCTTAAATGTTCGCAGATTTTTATCTTTTCTTCCAAAGAGAGAGCCTCAAGGTGATGTTTCAAGCCATTCAAATCCATTTTTTTACCTCAATCAATTGCTGACCGTTCAATCTGGATATTGCCATCAATTGCCAACGAATGCAAGTTTTCCTGTTTTTTTAACATTCTAAAACCAGCAAATATTCCTTACCTATCGTAAAAACAGCGCGATCCAAAACGCGATCGCTGTTAATCGAACCAATCGTAAGGTGTGTTAGCGGAATGAAATGGAGCGTAACGCACCGATTTTTATACTTTCGGTGCGTTACGCTGTCGCTAACACACCTTACCGGCTTCAAAATTATTAATTCAAAAAAGGGTCGATTTTCCTCTCATCAATGTTGTTGTTTTGGAAATAGTTAGATTCGGTGCGATCGCATCATCAAAAACCAGAAAATCATCTTCAGGAGGAAGCATCTCCGAGTCCAATTGTACAGGAGAAATAATCTCTACTGAAGCGCGATCGCCATGCAATAAATGTACCAAAAAGACAATCTCATCCTCTGGATTGGTATAAATACTTCTCAAATCAAACTGACCCGAAATAACACTCTCAATTCGACTCTCAGACACCGCAGAATAAAGCCAGAGACTTTCATTCTCTAATTCATCAGCCCAGAAAGCAATATAACGACTTCCTGACACATTTTCAGCAATAAAAAGACGAGGGCCATCATACCAATCGAGAACCTTAACAATTTGTAACTTACCGAGCATTGTATCAAGAGGTAGAAAGCTCATATTCCTCTCCATCAAGGGTAAAATCTGGGTGCATTAAAACATCTTTTCGCTTCCAAACTGTGAAATGCGATGGAAACTTGCGGCTACCCGTTTTTAATTGAACGCCATGTTCTGGCTTTAGCATTCCTAAAGCAATTCGACACTTACGAAGAGCGGGAAAGCGTTTTCTCGTCTTCTTACTACATTCTAACTGACGATGAAATGATAACCCACAAGCCATCCTAAGAAAAACAATCTCGAAATAGACAAGCGATCGCATCATTCACTTCTCATCTATCAAATTCTCTATTTTTAGGGGTGTGTTAGCGTAATGGAATAGAGCGTAACGCACCGATTTTTATACTTTCAGTGCGTTACGCTGTCGCTAACACACCTTACCGGCTTCAAAATTATTAATTCAAAAAAGGGTCGATTTCCCTCTCATCAATGTTGTTGTTTCGGAAATAGTTAGATTCGGTGCGATACTCTTTAATTTTTAGGATTGAGTCGCGATCGCCTCAGACAAATTAGGATCGCCAAAAGCAGGAACAAAAACTGATTCGGGAATGCCTTGTTCGATTAGATCTTCCGCAAAATATTCCACGCCATTCCATTCTACATGGATTTTCTCATTCACAATTCGCAGATGAACGAGAATACTATGAATGCGCTTATATTCCTGCCAACCCACTGTAACCAGTAAATAATTATCGTTTTTTTCATCGCAAATTACAATTGTTTCAGCCGGGCTATCCAGATCGTCAGGGCGATCGCTTCTAACTTTTTGGGAAAGTTGAGCGTGTTCGTTTAGAACCTTTTGAATAATGCTACGATACTGTTCTAATCGATCCATTTTTCGATAACCTCCAGATCTGGATTAAATACGATGAGATGAATATTTTCATCCTCAATTAAATTCTGCACGATCGCCTTTTGAAAGAGTTCTCGATATACTTTCAAAGGAATTGCGAGATAAGGCTCGCGAATCGAACCACCACGGCGTAAAATAGAGCGATATAAAACATACTGTCCGATTGCTTTTTCTAGTTCTGAAAGTTGTCCGATACTGCCAAAAACTTTGATTTCAACAGCAAGAACGCGATTATTGCGATCGGGAAACGATTTTTCTGCACCGAGATCGGGATAAACTCGCAATTCAAGATCGCCAAGAATGAGAGGATCGTGGGTAATCGTCCAACCATCTTTAATGAGAGCATTTCTAACAGTTTCGTGGTAGAGATCTCGACGAGGCATGATGGCTGAATAATAAAAATATTTTTAGCTTATACTAAACTATTCTATCAAATGACCGAGCGATCGCGTCAACTTCCCTCCATCCCTCATAATAGACAATAGAGTTGTCAAAAAATCATGAATGCCACGCAAACCGAATACAAACACATTTACCTCAATGAAGATAACATTCCCGCGATCGCCGGAACCAGCATGAAAATCGTCGAACTGATGACCTCAGTTAAAGCCTATGGTTGGACTCCAGAAGAATTGCTAGAAAATTATCCCCATCTGACCTTGAGTAAAATTTACTCGGCGTTGGCTTATTATTGGGATAATAAAGATGAAATTGATGCCGATATAGAACGCCGCGATCGCGAAGTCAAAGAATTGCGCCAAGCAGCCGGAGAACACCCTCTCATTCAAAAATTGCGCGATCGGAAATTGATAAAATGACCATTACCTTATATATGGATGAGAACGTTCCCATTGCCATTACAAAAGGATTGCGAGAACGAGATGTCGATATCCTAACAGCGCAGGAAGACAATAAAGTAAATACGCCCGATTCTATTATCTTCGATCGCGCAACAGAACTGAATCGCGTTATTTTTAGTCAAGATCGAGATTTCCTGATTTCAGCCAGTCGCTATCAAAAAGCTGGTACTCATTTTGTTGGTGTTATTTATGCACCCCAAAGAGGTGCTACAATTGGAGATTACATCCGAGATTTAGAAATTATTGCTAAAGTTAGCGAACCTGAAGATTTATCGAATAGCGTTTTGTATCTCCCTTTATGAGAAAATCAAACTAAAAAATATGGATGAAGAATCGTCATTAGCGTTTACAGAAATTCCCCTCGCATCCCCCGAGTTTAAATCGGGATTTGTGGGCATTGTCGGGCGACCGAATGTGGGAAAATCCACCTTAATGAATCAATTAATCGGGCAAAAAGTCGCCATTGTGTCTCCCGTTGCTCAAACGACGCGCAACCGCTTGCAGGGCATTTTAACCACTCCCGAAGCGCAAATTATTTTCGTCGATACCCCCGGCATTCACAAACCCCATCACGAACTGGGAAAAGTCTTGGTAAAAAATGCAAAAATGGCAATTGAAGCTGTAGATGTGGTTTTATTCGTCGTCGATAGTTCTACCGTCGCTGGAGGAGGCGATCGCTATATCGCCTCGTTACTCAAAAATAGTAAAACCCCAATTATCTTAGGTCTAAATAAAAGCGATCGCGCCACCCAAAACCACGATGAAAGTTACGCAGAATTACGAGAGAGAAAAGACTGGGACATTGCTAAATTTTCGGCTTTAACTGGCGATGGACTGGATAATTTACAACAACAGATTATCGCAAAATTAGCAACGGGCCCCTATTATTATCCTCCCGATTTTGTTACCGATCGCCCGGAACGTTTTATCATGGGAGAACTCATTCGCGAACAAATTTTACTCCTCACCCGAGAAGAAATTCCTCACTCTGTCGCTGTTACCCTTGAAAAGGTTCTCGAAGAAGAAAAGATTACGCGTATTTTTGCCACCATTAGCGTCGAACGCAAATCTCAAAAAGGGATTTTAATCGGTAAAGGAGGAGGAATGTTAAAAGCGATCGGTACTGCTGCGAGAGAGCAAATTCAAAAGCTCATTTTAGGAAAAGTTTACTTAGAAATCTTCGTCAAAATCAAACCAAAATGGCGACAATCTCGCCTGCAATTAGCAGAATTAGGCTATCAAGTCGAAAAATAAATGCTAAATTTTTAAATTAATTCAGCATCATTCATATTTTGACGAATAGCTGCTTCTAATCGTCGAGGTCGATCCGTCCCAATGCGAAATTTATTCCCAGAAGATAACTCAATTTGGACGGCATCCAATCCCGATACATTAAACATCCATCCTTCGGGAGTGAGTCGAATTCCCCAACCATAAAACCAAGGATTTTTAACAATTTTTACATCATTAACTTCTTCTAGATTAAATTCCCGACGAATCAAACCCAACCCAAACCAACATCGAAGTTTTCCCGCTTCAACCTCAACCGTTAAAGTGCCAAAGAGAATAGCAGCAATAACGAGAAAACCCACGATCGCGATCGAAACCCAAATCGGTGCTTCCCTACTAATAGAAATCGAGAGAACGATAATCAAAGCGGCAGCAATTGCCAGTGCTGCTAAGATGGCAATACCAATTTGCGTATGCTTGTAAACCATGATTATACCTCAACAGTTTCAACGATCTGATTTAAAATTTTTCTTGAATCATCTTATTTTTGTTTGCTAAAACCCAGATTGGGAAGATAGCATCTACTTGGGTCTAATCTACTATCGTTAATTTTCCACGAGACTCCCTCGGGATCTTGTTGTTGGCTCCATTTCTCAAAATCCGAAGTTTTACTCATTTCCTGTAGCGTTAGCTCGGGAATATTCAATCTTTGACTGAGTTCTTGCAAACTTAATCCTGATAAAAATTGGCCAAGGATATTAAATTCTGAAATACTCATCGCGTATTGTTATCGATCGCTAACTTTTCTAATTATGCGCGATCGCCTTCGAGCGATCCGCATAAACTCAACAAATTGTTACGAATCTAAAGAATAAACGTAAGCGGTTTTCGTCATAGAATCGGGATCGATCCATTCCTCCATTGTTTGTAATGCCTGGAAAACATCATAAGCCCGTTGAGCCATTTTTACCGTATATTCCTCCTTTTCGTCTTCATATTTAAAGCTAAACTCTACCAGTACAGGAACGTGAGGATCTCCTTTGAAATCGTACCAAACAACCAAAGCACATTCGGATTTAACAACTGGAGATTTTCGTACGGTAAACCCACCCCCTTCAATCACGATTTCTCGAGCGATAAAATCTCCGACAAGATGGAGCTCTGTATCTTTTTTAAACTCATCAATTTTATTGTCAATGTCGGGATATAGCTCGTCAACATCCCCCAAAGTATCGAGGGGAGTTTTATCGGCAATTTCTTGTTTTGTTGAAAAACTGTAGAGTTTTAAAAATTCAGGCTTAATATCTTCCTCAAATTTTGTTTTCCCGTTACTCTTTTTACGAGCATCCATATTTCGATCTTGAGAGATATAGCGATCGGGGTGGCGGAATTTCAGCGTAACTTCTCTGGTTTTCTCGTCTAGATCGATCCGTTCGCGAAAAACATAGTTATTGGTTCTCAACAATTTTTCTGAGGTATCAAAAAACTTAATCGTTCGGTTCTTTTCAATCCGGTTTAACTCTCCTTCTACTTCAGGAACAAGTTGAGAAATACAAGTTTTAAATTCTTGCCAAAAGAGAGAAGAGACCGAAAAAAGTTTTTGAGTATCTCCTCGAAATTTTTCAGCTTTCAGCATGATTTTATATTCGCGAGAAATGACTTTTTCTTTATTCATAAAACTCAATAATGCGACAAAATGCGGAACGATCGCCCGTTAATTTAATGATACCCAATTTTACTGCGATCGCCTCTCGTACAATCAAACCAGAGGGATCTTAATCAGAATTTGAGATAAAAAAACTTCTTTTACTCGATGGTTACGAGAGGTTAACCCTAACTCTTTCCGGTTCTCGCTTTCCACAGGGCGATCGCGATCTTGAAGATTATTTCGGGGACAGATCGCGGCATTCGCGGTGCAACAAAAGCGGATTATACTTGCATCGGCATTGCCGAGGAGAAAGATAATGAGAACGAGGAGGGATGGAATTTTCCCTCGGAGGTAGCAAACACTAGGAATCTCAGTGCCCAATAACTGGAATTTTTGCCAGAGTGTTCTTTTACCAACTCCCGACACTTTGCCGACAAAACCCCCCTCTTTGCGGTTTACTGATAATTGATAACCGATAACCGTTCGCTATAATGACGTTGAAACGCGGAAATTTGCGTAAAAATCTTTTTTTCTGGATCGCTGCTCTCCTCGGGCTGACTTTAGATCAACTGAGTAAATATTGGGTAATGCAGGGCTTTAACCTTGGCGACACCCTTCCTATTCTGCCCGGAATTTTTCATTTTACCTATGTGGTTAACACTGGAGCCGCCTTCAGTCTCTTTACAGGAGGGGCTGAGTGGTTGCGCTGGCTATCCCTTGTTGTGAGTTTGGGACTTATGGCTTTTGCTTGGTTTGGCGTTCGCATGAAACTGGTCGAACAACTCGGTTATGGGTTTATTTTATCGGGAGCGATCGGGAATGGAGTTTGTCGTTTTATCTACAGCCATGTTGTTGATTTTCTCGATTTTCGCTTGATTCAATTTCCCGTATTTAATCTTGCCGATACTTTCATTAATATAGGAATTGCTTTCCTTTTGTATGCCGCCTTTTTTGATACGCCAAACAACAAACAACAAACAACAAATAATAAATAGCCAATGTCTAATAACCCCGTTACGCAAATTTTCACCCAAATTGCCCAAACTATTCAAGCGCAGGTTAATACGGCATTTGCTCTCAAACCGGGGGCAAGAGTTCCGGAATTATGGGTACAGGAGGAAAATGCAGACCAAGCGGATGTTTACCCTTTAATTGGCGATAAATATACCTTGGGGCGAAGTTCTCGACAAAATGATATTGTGGTGCGAAATCCCGTCGTTTCTCAAGTACATTTATCTTTGACCCGCGATCGCAAGCATCCGAATAATTTTCTTCTCAGAGACGAGCGATCGACGAATGGGATTTATATCAAAAGACGGCGTTTGGATGTCCTGTTTCTGCGTCATGGAGACGTTCTCACTCTCGGACCCCCAGAATTAGCCAATGGGGTTCGCATCCAATTTCACAACCCTCCCCCTTTATGGGTGCACCTTCTGCGTTACGCTCTTTATGGGGTAGGCGGAATTACTGGAATCATTACCGCTTTAATCCTGCTCGAATGGACGAAAATTCCCATTTACCCCTTGCCCTTGGGGGTACAAGGTCCCGTCGTGATTAACGCCCGAGACGGACAAACTCCCCTGCGTCTTTTGCGTACCGATGCCCATCGCGAATTAAAACGCTTGGGAGATTTTTCTCCTTACCTTCCCAAAGCCGTTATTGCTTCGGAAGACAGCCGTTACTATTGGCATATGGGAGTCGATCCCTTGGGAATTTTACGGGCAGTTATTATTAATATTCAAGAACAAGGAATCGCTCAAGGTGGAAGTACCGTTACCCAACAATTGGCACGGAGTTTGTATCCCGAATATACCGGGCGTTCCAATACAGCAGGGCGAAAAATTCGCGAAGCAATTGTCGCTTTGAAATTAGAGACTTTCTATAGCAAAGATGAATTATTGAGAACTTATTTAAATCGCGTTTATTTGGGGATTGGCAGTTATGGTTTTGAGGATGCGGCAAGGTTTTATTTTAATAAGTCGGCGGCGGATTTAACCCTTTCCGAAGCGGCTAGTTTAGTCGCCATTTTACCCGCCCCCAACAGTTACAATCCCGTACAAGATTACGAAACAGCCGTTCAGTTGCGCGATCGCGTGATTAATCGCATGGCACAATTGGGGATGGTTTCCCAAGAAGAGGCCACTCGGGCGCGGCGATCGCGCATCGAAGTCAGTCCGGAAGCAAAAGAAGCCCTATCCAGCACTATTGCTCCCTATTTTTATAGTTATGTTTTTACAGAAATTCGAGAATTATTAGGGGAAGGACTGGCACGAGAAGGCAATTTCATTGTCGAAACGGGATTGGATATTAATAAGCAAAAAGAAGCGGAAAAAGCCTTAAAAAATACCATAGAAGAGACCGGATCTCGCTTAAATTTCCAACAGGGGGCGCTCGTCACCCTCGATAGTAAAAATGGAGAAATTTTGGCGATGGTGGGGGGAGTAGATTACGCTAAAAGCCAATTTAATCGCGCGACTCAAGCACAGCGACAACCGGGATCCACGTTTAAAACTTTTGCTTATGCTGCGGCGATCGCTGAAGGAAATTCCCCCTCGAAAACCTATGCTTGCACTCCCATTTCTTGGATGGGACAAAGCTATCGGGGCTGCGAGCGCAGTAGCGGTAATATTGATATGTATCGGGGCTTGGCACAGTCAGAAAATGCCGTTGCCATCCGAGTAATGAAAGATGCGGGATTGAATGAAACTATCGCAATGGCGCAGCGTTTGGGGATTCAATCGAAATTACGTGCCTCCCCCGGATTGGTTTTGGGAGAAAGCGAGGTGAATGTATTAGAATTAACGGGGGCTTATGGCGCTTTGGCGAATAATGGTCTTTGGCATCGTCCCCATGCCATCCGACGCATTCTCGATAGCGGCGATTGTACCGATCCCGATAATCCTCAAACCTGCCGCGTTATTTACGATTTTGCTACTGATGGCAGTGCTGTAAAACAAGCGATTTCCGGCACGATCGCTCAAACTCTCACTAACTTATTGCAGGGAGTCGTCCGAGGTGGAACGGGAGGAAGTGCCGCGATCGGCTGGGGAGAAGCGGGAAAAACGGGGACGACCGATCGCGCTGTCGATCTTTGGTTTGTCGGTTATATCTCCTCTCAGCAACTCGTAACGGGCGTTTGGTTGGGAAATGACGACAATTCTCCTACTCGCGCCAGCAGTTCCCAAGCCGCCCGGCTTTGGGGAAGCTATATGCGCCAAATCATTCGGTAGGGGAAACAAGGCATACCTTGTCTCTACTAAACCGATAATTGAGGAGTTTTAGTTTTTTTTAAGCCCATTGTTGGCAGAGCATTATGAGAGCTCTTTTCTAAAACGAAATAAATCCCTTGGCGAATCATTTTTTCTCGCGCCAATTGACGTTCTGCTGATTCGGTTTGAAAATGAGCGTGAATGGGAGGAATTTGACCTTCTCCCAATACGGTATAGTTATTAGGAATGCGACTTAAAACATAGGCAATTAAATCTGCAAATAAATCTCTCTTAATAAAATCTTTCTGGACGCGATCGGGCTGTTCTGCAAGGATTTGGTCGATATCCTCTTTCACTAATAAGAGGGTAAGGTTGACCAAGTTTTTTTCCATATACATCCTCCTGCAAATGCCTCCTAACAAAGTCCTCCAGCAGACCGATGACAATATTTATCATCTAAATCTAATTATAAACATAAAACGGTAGTGTATGAAACCAAAAAATCTTTATAATTCTTATCGTTTATTTTTCCTTTATCGTTAAGCAATGTTCCCTACACGAGCAATGATTTTTGTCAATCTTTTGTCCTGAGCAATTATACTTATTTAAGAACAAAAACAAATCTTGATGTTAAGGATCGCGAAATTCGAGATCCAACCCCTTTCCTTCTGTTGCGAATCGATAATCCATAATTGATAATTGAGGTCGGGAGATAACCGTCCCATCCAACAAACTTCGCGATCGCTGACACTTCACCATGTGCCGTAATTTCAACGTTTTTCTGAGTCCCGTCAAAATCGAACACCTGTTTTTTACCAAAGATCCGGAAACGGGAACCTATCGGGTGCGTCCGAGGGATATGATTCAGGCCACTTTACACGATCGCATTGCCTACGCAACGGCACTGGCGGAAGATTGTTCCAAGAAAAGTACAAAAGCCGGCTATGATGCGGCAGGAATGGCAATTGGGACGATTTCCCTCAATGGGATTTTAAACCTCGTGGGGAAATGCGATCTCGATAACCTCGGCTTGTCTCATGCAGAAATGACGGAAATCACAGCACGCATTCAAACCGAGGCGGCAACGGGAATCAAAGTCTCTCGAGATGGAGGAGATTTACTGAAGACTTGGGATGCGCTGTTAAATCGCGCGGACTTAGAGGATACGGAGTTTATCACGAATTGGGAAACTCACGTTCGCCAAGCCTCCCAAGGGGATATGTATTCTGAAAATAATGCTCATCCTCATCAAGAATGCTTGGTATTGCCGAAAATTCGCATTTACCAACTTTCTCAAGAGGGCCAGCTTTTCTTTGAAGAACGCGATCGCGATTTGGGAGAAAGCATTTTTTCCGACACTCACAATGGCGATATAAATGATGCGTCTCGATACAAGCGTTTTTTAAACTACGAAGGCTTTCGTTTCTCCTCTAACTCTGATTCTTGCGTCGAACCCGCCCTCAAACGCTTTTTGTACGAACATCTCCGTAGCGATCGCCTCGCCCCGGCTTTGCATCGCCTCGCTTATGTCGATCCCGATTATCTCGATAATTATATAGCGATCGCGGATAGTAGCGGCCATGTCGGGCATTATTTTATTGGCGAACAGTTTGCCCAAAAAGAACTGAAAATTAAATTGCACGAGAAAACCATTATTTTTTGCAATAACAATGGCAAACCCATTCAAGAATTTTTACAACAAGGTTTTTTACGAGATGATAAGCAATCGTTAGCCAGTGAAAAAATTGCCGAGCTGTTGGGCTTAGCAACAACAATGGCACAAGCAGGAGCGCAACAAACGACGATTGCCTCTGCCCTCGCTGCCCGTATTTTTGAATATTCCAATCCCGAAAATAAATTCACATTTCAATCATTTACTCCCCTCGGAAAACCCAGTCATGGCTTGCTCAGTGGTGGGGTTTTTAATATGTTGCGCGGCGGGACGGAACGCGGGGGTGAAGAAGGAGGAGAACTCATTTTTTATATTCCCAAGGCCTACGATCTAAAGAATTATAATCGCGTCTCTTTTCTGTCTGCTTCTGAAGAAAATGCACTCAAAGAACAAGTAATTCTCTTGAATCCCAAATCTCTTGCAGAGGGTAAAATTGAAATTGCTGAAAAAATCGCTCAAGAAGTTACATTTCTAAAAGATTTACGGGCAACAGCTTATATTACAGAAGGAGTTGCTCCCATTTATGACGTTCTCCCGGGGGAAATTGTGGAAGTCAGTGCTGACGGTCGAGTAAAATTGTTTAATATTTATCGCGGTCAAGAAATTCCTCTGATTGGCATTGAAAAACAGCATCAAGTTGAGGCTTATATTCACGCAGATATTCGCCGAGAGCGTTTAGCCCCCCTCAAAGTTTTTCAAATTGAATATCGAGATTTAGAAAATCAAACCATTCCTTGTCCCTATAACAAATATGGGGAAGAAATTATTGTTATTCAGCCTTTAGCTTTACGCAAAAATACCGAGAAACTCTTCTCTAAATCCTACGATGGTACGGTTAAACTCCGCACGGGAGAAACAGGAATTGGCTTAATTATGGGAACGGAGAATGAAACTTTACGCCATCACCGCATTCAAGAATTACAGCAGATTATTACCGGGGCAGCGGGAACATCTTTTCTCATCAATACAATTGCGGGCAATATGGCAAGAAAGCTCTGTTTAAATACCCTGCCCATGATGAATTTAGATGGTTTTACCGGCTCCGATACCATTCCGCCTTCGATGAGTAGCAAAACTCTCTTTATTGCTAACTCGAATTCGGGCGGAACATCCGATACCATTAAACTCACCCACGAACTGGCAAGTTTGCCTTCTGTGGTGGCAAGAATCGAACGAGAAATCCAACGTCGCGATCGCAACTTAGCAGAAACGATTGTGGCGAAAGCCCGCTTGCAAGAACTGCGATCGCTAGTCAAACCCGATACCTTACGAGAAGATTTGCCTCAGCATTTACAGGATTTTATCGCCACAAAAACGCCTTGGATTTATTCGATTACCAATATCGAAGCCAGTCCCCTCGGAAATATTGGGCGAGGACTGGATGCAACCATTCATCCAGCGGCAGGTGCGGGGATTACTAACTTACCCGAAGAAGAGTGCGTAGGGTCTACTTTTGCCGCAATGGCATCCCTACAATGGCAACTGACTTTGCATACTTATATCGGCGAAATTCGCGGCGATATTTCCTCAGAATACGCCCGGGAGATTTATCAAGAATTAGCACGCTTGCCGGATGTCATCGAAGAAATTGTTAGCGATAAAGAACTCATTGCCGAAATTGAAAAAATGTGTAGCGAACTGGTCGGAGGAAACTTCGATTTTGTCTACACGGGTTATGTGGATGGAGTCCCGGAAGAACAGGCACACAAAGCCGCAGAAATGATTCAAGAAATGTTTGCGGGTTGGCATTTCTTCCAGTTCCAACATGGCAAATACGCTCACATGAAACGTCGCACTCGCCACGCATTGGGATCGATTTTAGGTCATAACGCACCGCCTCCGAGTTGGTCGTTTTTCCATGCCAGGGCATTAAAATCCGCCAGCGAAATTGGCCCTCGTGTCGCCACTTCCTTTTTTATCGCCCATGAAAGCGATCGCGAAACCTTACAAAATATTCCCGATTACGCGCCGGATTATATCTTTACCTATCCGCAAGATAGTATTGTTTTATATCCCTTTCAAGCCATTGTTGTCTCTCATTTAATTTCTTATTTCTGGGGTTTGCAAAAGAAAGAAATTGCCAAGAAAATCGAGGAATGGAATCGCCCCTTTGTCGATTTATTGTGTCAAGTTCCCCCCAAGAGTTCGAGCATTCCCGAAGATCTGCGATCGCACGTCGAAAAGTCATCCCGATGGGTCTTGGGAGAATTTTTAGAAGTTTGCGATCGCACCCACTATTTCGATCGCATGGAAGGACGGCGACGAGAAGCCATTCTCACCACTTTATCCCTCCTAGCCGGAGATATTGCCGATTACGAACGAGTGCATCAAGTGGGGGGATTTCTGCACGCCAAACCCCAAGAGGTACGGGTTAAAATTCATCGTTTCGCCACCAAAGCGATCGACGATCGCACTTATTTGAAATTGTTGAAGGATTTAGCCTTAGAATTGAGTAATCTCGAACAATCCAAACAGTTAGCCGATCGCTTCCTCGTGGATGAAAATGGGGCAACTTTACCCACGCGAGTCAAAATCGATCGCCCGAGCGATCGCATCCGCACCCTCTACGAGTCGGATTATTTGGCAGAATATGAAGGGTTGGGAACATTTTACGATGTAGAACCCGTTCACCCGCCTAAAATCGCCAAAGCCAAAAAAGGATGGCTTTGAATTCAGTTATCGGTTTCAGTTATTAGGTTTTTGCCAGTTACTTTCTCAGAAAATCATGCGATTAATTTTCTTTTAAGACTTCTTCAATCCAACCATCAAAAATAACTTGATTTTTTTCAATCCATTCATCGGCATAACGCTCAATGTCTTTAGAGTTGTTACCCTCCTTCTGCATGCGCTGACTTTGAATACTGATATCTTTTCGAGAAAGTTGAACGACTTCAAATAACTTTTTTGCTGCAGGATTGGCTTGAATAAACTCTTGATTACCGATGATTCTCCATCGATCGGCAATGAACCCGAGATTTTTGCCATCCACTGTCGTATCTTTTTCGGAAACATCCCCTTGAATTTCTGGTAAATCAGTATAGGGAACTTCTAACCAAATCGTATCTTCATCGGGTTTTAAAACAGTTCCCAACCAATAAGGTAAAAAGGCAAAAAATAAGACGGATTCCCCTTTTTGATAACGATTAATCATGTCGGCAATTAACGCCACATATTGGCCTTGATCGTGTTCTAGGGTATCCCGTAACTCATAAGCATCTAAGTGGTGTTCGATAACTAACGCACAAGCCCAACCCGGATTGCAACCCGTTATATTAGCTTTACCATTACCATCGCGATCGAATAATTGGGCAATTTTAGGGTCTTTTAGTTGTTCTAAACTGGTGATATTATATCGATCGGCAGTTTTCTTATCAATTTGATACCCAAAAATCTGCTGGGGCATACTAACTCCCAATTTAACAAATTGTTCGTCTCCACCACTTCTCTCATAGAAATCGTTATGCAGTCGCTCTGTAAAAGTTGGCGTGTAGTCTGCATCTCCCTTCGCCATCGCAATATACATGAGGGCAGTTTCAACTTCTAGAGTCGGTTCGACTGTATAGCCTAATTTCTCTAGGGCTTTGTTGACGATCTGAGTGATAAAAAGACCTTCTGGTAAGTTGTAGGTGATGGGTTTAACTTTTATGCCAGCCCCGGGCAAATCTTCCGAGAGTTCGGTTGTCTCTCCTCCAGAAAAGTTTTCTCTGATAGAGTTGGATTGCTGACAGGCCAAACCTCCAAAAAATAAGATTGCAAAAATACTTCCTAAAACAAAGTATTTTAATTGTGATTTTAATTTTGTCATCTTTCTTGAGATCTACTACTTTTGATAGATGACATATTACCTTATTTTTAATTTTATTGACAATAGTAGTCCAACAAGTCCGCGTTGTTGCCAAGGAATTTTCTGAGGCTGACCGAGAGCTTGGGTACAACGATCGAGGAGAATGGCGATCGCAACAATTCCGATTCCTCCGACAATAGCCGATTCAATATTTAATAGTCCAATTCCTTTCAATACCATCATTCCTAAGCCTCTCACGGCAATCATGGAAGCGACTACTACCATAGACAGCGCTCGTAGAATAGTTTGATTTGCCCCCACTAAAATTGTTGGCATGGCTAAAGGAATTTGTATACTCCAGAGGACTTGATTGGCTGTTGCACCCAAGGCAAAAGCACCCGCAACAATTTCAGGAGAAACTTGACGAATCCCGACATTCGTTAAGCGAATTAAAGGCGGAAGAGCCGCAATAACAGTCACGATTGTTCCCGGAACCGCTCCCACGCCGAATAACATAACAACAGGAACGAGATAGACAAAAGGGGGTAGGGTTTGCATAGTATCGAGAATGGGTAATAATATACTCTCGATAAGATTGTTTCTTGCTGCTAAAATACCCAAAGGAATGCCGAGGGCAAAGCAGAAAATGACTGCCGCGATCGTAACAGAAAGAGTCGTCATTGCTTCCGGCCACGCCCCAATAAATCCTACAAAGCTCAGCGCAACTATACTGTAAATTGCCATCTTCCCGCCCATAAATTGCCATGCCAATAACCCCAAAATAATCAGGAAGATCGTGGGAGGAATTTCTTGCAAGAAAAATTCAAAACTGTTGACAACCCAACCAACTGGAGTCCCGATTGTAGCTTGCAAAAACGGATCGAAGCGATCGACAAGAACATTAATAATAGGTTTGAGCCATTCTTCTAGAGGAATTGTATAAAGTTCAAAAGGATTTAAAATCATAATTTATTTTGAGTTAGTTAATAAAAAAAAACTTGACATCTTGTTTTTTCCTGTTAAAATTAATAGCACAGAATCCGCACTCTAAAAAGTCGATTTTGTTAAAATATTTGCATTTCATACATTCAATTAGTCTCGAAATGCAACAGTTGAGATTGGATAGATCGCCGAGAACGCTTCCAATCTCAACTATCCTTTCTATTCTGTCAGGCTTCAAACAGTCTTCGCGTTTGACCTGCTCTCCATATACCCATTACATTTTTTGCAACTTATGTCAATAAATATAATTGAAGATAGCGCCGCGATCGATCTGCGCTCTCGTTTTTTTCGACTGACGATTATTAATGTTTTTTCGAATATCATGGTACCTCTTGTAGGGTTTATCGATACTGTATTTTTAGGACATTTACCAGACATTCGTTATTTAGCAGGTGTTGGTCTGTCAACCATGATTTTTTTGTTAGTCTATCGTAATTGTGTTTTTTTGCGGATGGGAACAACCGGGCCAACCGCTCGAGCGGAAGGGAGTTCTAATGTTGAAGAAGTTCTTTTAATCCTTTTGCGTAGTGGATTTATTGCCCTAATTTTGGGATTGCTAATCCTACTCTTACAGAATCCATTACGAACAGTTGCTTTTTCCTTACTGGCGGGCGATCCGGAAGTCAAAGCGGCTGGAATTGATTATTTTAATACCAGAATATGGGGTGCGCCCGCTGTTATGATTAATTTTGCGCTCATCGGCTGGTTTCTGGGACGAGAACAAAGTGGAAAGGTATTGGTTTTATCAATCTTAGGGAGTGGGGCTAATATTATCTTGGATTATCTAACAATCGTGCATTGGAATTTAGCAAGTTCCGGTGCTGGAATGGCAACAACAGTTAGCGAATATTTGATGTTAGCAATCGGATTAATTTTTATTATGTTGGAAAAAGATTTATTGTCTCAACTTTTTACGGTTGCCAAGTTCGAAAGTATTTTTGAAATCAAAGCAATGATGTTTGTTTTCAAGTTTAACATTGATATTTGGTTGAGAACTATCATCGCAACCTTAATTATTGCCCTGTTTGTCGATCTGAGTTCTTCTTTTGGCTCAACTGTTCTGGCCATTAATACTTTAATCCTTCAGGTTTTGCTCATTACTTATTATTTTTGTGAAGGTTCTGCTTTTGCGACTGAAACTTTAGTCGGGTATTTTTGCGGACAAGGACTTAAAAATCGTTTTCTTCCAGTGCTTAGGTTATCCGTAGCAAGTAGTTTGGCAATTGGACTCGCGATCGCTTTTTTATTTATTGTCTTTCCCGACTCTTTATTTGGCCTGATGACGAATCATTTTGAAATTCTGAGCGAACTCAAAAATTACCGTTTCTGGTTGATTCCCGTGTTGTTATTTTGTGCTTTAGCAACAATGTTAGATGGATATTTCTTGGGTTTGACAGAAGGCTCGGTGATTCGCAATGCTGCCATTGGAGGAGGAATATTGAGTCTGGCGATCGCTTTCATGGTTTGGCAACTTCATAATCCTCTCATTCTTTGGTTAGTCATGTGTGGGGTTTTAGGCGGTAGAATGATGATAATGGCCTCTCATGTCCCTGCAACAATTAGCTCTCCCAATAACCAATAACAACCCACCCCCCAACCCACCCCAAGAGGGGGAGCAGGAGAGAATAGAAGAGGGTTGGAAGCGATCGGGTAGATTTTTTTGCGATTGCCTTTTTGCTAAATTCATAAACCTAAATGCCACTTTTGTTTCCCTCTTGGGAGGGGCTAGGGGTGGGTCTCCTTTAAAGGCAGCTTACCTTGTATGCCTTAAGGAAGATGGCATTACCGATCCGATTGACGATCTTTTGGTCACAGGTATCTTGGCTACCCCAGTACCCGAACCTACCAGCACGATCGCCATTCTAGCAGTAGCAGGAACAGGAATGTTAGCTACTCGCAAGCGCAAAAAATAATCTTACAACCGCTCCCCCTTCTCCTAGGATTTGGATAGAGATCGCCCTAAAATAGAAGTATTTTCCAACCAGTCTCAACAATAATTTGAGAGGTCAAGATGGTACAAACACCGATTCAACCCGAAACCGAAACCCTGTTGCTCGAGTTTCCCAGAACTCTTAAACTCTATATTACTCAAGAACAGTTTGCTGCTTTAGCTGCCAGCAATCGCGAGTTGCGACTGGAAAGAACCGCAGAAGGAGAGTTAATTGTGAATCCACCGACGGGCTGGAAAACTGGCGAACGAAATTGGAGTATTTCTGGAGAATTATATATCTGGTGGCGAAATTCAGGAGAACAGGGGAAGGCTTTTGACTCCTCGACTGCTTTTACTTTACCCAATAGTGCCATTCGTGCTCCTGATTCCTCTTGGGTGAGTCAAGAACGTTGGGATGCACTAACTCCAGAACAAAAGAGAAGTTTTGCGAATATTTGTCCCGATTTTGTCGTGGAGTTGCGTTCTGATTCCGATACTTTGAAATCTTTGCAGGAAAAAATGCAAGAGTATATGGACAATGGAACGATTTTAGGCTGGTTAATCGATCCGAAAAAGAGAAAAGTGGAAGTTTATCGGTTGGGTTCAGAAGTAGAAGTATTATCAAATCCGACTGAGTTATCGGGAGAGGACGTTTTACCGGGTTTTGTGTTAAATATGTGTCGAGTTTGGGGGTAACTCGCCTTTTTACTATACTCATAAACCTAAATACCTCTCTTGTCCCCTAACGCCTCTCTAACACCCAAAACCCAAATTAAAAATCATGTTTGGAAATTTTCAGAAAAGTTGTTTGCGAATTGAACTCGAAGCGTCGGCGAAAGCGATCGGGGAAAGTTTATTGCGTCCGGAGAATTTTCGCCAGTGGTTATTTCCCCAACAATTTGAGGAACTACCCGATGAGTTGACTGCGGGAACTCTGTTTACCGCAAAAACGGGATTTATTGCGATCGAACATCGCGTCGATGTCGTGACGGAGGAATGCGTTCGTTTATTGTTGAGTCAGGGGATTGATGGCTATCACGAATGGTATTGGGGAGACGGTTGGGTGCAGTCGAAATTAGAGGGTATTTCGTTGCTACCTTTGAGTTTGGGAAATACGGTCGCTTTGTGGCAATTGCGAAATTTTGTTGAAAATCAAGCAGATGAACAAGAGGAAAAAGAAGAACGAGAAGAGGAGAAACTCGACGAACAAAATGATTAATTTTGTTGCTCCAATTAACAGCCGAGTAACCATGCAACTCGATTTCAGAATATGGCAACCTTAAATACTTCTTCCTCTCTGGCGATCGCGATCGAACCGACTTTATTAAAACAATGGACGGTGCAAGACTATCATCGCATGAGCGAGTTAGGCATTCTCGATGCTGGCGAACGAACAGAACTGATTGCCGGACAAATTACGCTCATGGCAGCAAAAGGAACGCCTCACGTTACCGCACTCCACCTATTAGCCAATGCGTTCCGCGATCGCCTTGGTAATACGGCTTTGGTTCGCACTCAAGACCCGATTCAATTGGATGATTTTTCCGAACCCGAGCCGGATCTAGCGATCGCCCGAGGATCGGTTTTAGATTATGCAGAACGACATCC
The DNA here is from genome assembly GCA_017746715.1 of Cyanobacteria bacterium SBLK. GTDB lineage: Bacteria > Cyanobacteriota > Cyanobacteriia > Cyanobacteriales > Spirulinaceae > CCY15215. Next base: position 8,981 of record JAGHZQ010000008.1, on the reverse strand, counting down.
TACACCCGATCGCCTTGATTTAGTCGTAGAAGTTGCCGACTCAACCCTCAGACAAGATTGCGAGATTAAAGATAAACTTTACGCGCGATCGGGCATTATTGAATACTGGATTATCGATCTCAAAAATCGTCAACTCCACCGCTTCCGCAATCCAACTCCAACAGGTTATACAGAACATTCTATTCTGTTTGAATCTGACGAGATTTCTCCGCTTGCTTTTCCCGATATTGTTCTGGCGATCGCTTCTATCCTTCCTCCACCGTCTTAATTAAAAAAGAGAGATCGCCAGTCATTTTTTCATAATCTATTCCCCTATTTTTCTCTTTATATAAACTTAAAATCTATAATGCGTGGGTAGTTGATTGGGCGTGGGTTTATGGAAAATTGGTTTTTACTGCCCCTTTTCGGATTATTTGCCGGACTGCTGGCGGGATTATTGGGTATTGGCGGCGGAACGGTTCTGGTACCGATTTTAGTCGGGTTGGGGTATGGCTATAACCAAGCCGTCGCGACGAGCAGTTTGGCTATTGTTATCACCTCTTCATCGGGGACTTGGCAAAATTGGCGCATGGGATTTCTCAACCCAAAAAACGTTATTTTATTGGGAATGCCCGCGATCGCCACGGCACAATTGGGGGCATATTTAGTCGGTCAATTGCCCGATTACGTCAAAGAAGGGGCATTTGGTCTCTTACTGGTGGTGACGATTTTCTTGGGAATGCTGCGAAAGCGCTTGCGCGATCGCAAAACCCATCCAACCCATCCCCAAGGCATTAAACCCTTAATTTCTCGTTTGGGGACTGGAGGAGCTGCCGGACTTTTAGCCGGACTTTTTGGAGTTGGTGGCGGCGTAATTATGGTGCCCTTACAAATGCTCCTCTTGGACGAATCTATTAAAACCGCAATTCAAACCAGTTTGGGCGTTATTGTTATCACTTCCATTTCTGCTTGTGTCGGTCACGCCCTACAAAATAATGTCTTATGGTTGCCCGGGATTTGCTTGGGATTTGGTGGCTTATTTGGAGCGAGAATCAGTACCCGTTATTTACCCAAACTTCCCGATCGCATTGTTAATTTATGTTTTCGCACCTTACTGGCAATTTTAGCTATTTATTTCTTTTGGCGATCGTTCGCCTCCTTGAATAGTTAATAACGAACAATTCCCAAGGGACAAATATTAAACAAGTCTTAATCCTGCAAAAAATGTGATTGAAGATACAGAAAGAAAAAAGAAAACGTTAAAAGATTTAAAGATTTATCGTCTCTTATTTCTGCGATCGCTATTTGAACAATCTTAACATCGTCTATTTTGATGTCTTATAAGACTGGACTTTCGAGAGCAAATCGGGTAATTGTATAGATTCAGAGCAAATCCCCATTCAATAGATTGGCTAACCCCATTCGCGGGCAGCAAGAATGGCAAAAAAAGGAAAGAAATCTATCTGCCATAGAAATACAGAGAGAATGATTTCCGGATTTACGCTCGTACTGTATTGCCTCAATTCAGGAAAGTTTTGTAACGATGTCCAATTCAACAACTGAGAAAGTGGGGTCGAGGAGGAGACGGAAATCGCACTTTGCGACAGAAACAGCCCCCTATCTTCAACCTCTCAAGAAAATCTCGCGCTGGTTTTCCCCGACTTGGCTGCTCTGCATTCCTTTGGTTGCCATTATCGTTTTTGTTTGGGACGGCGCGGCAGTCGCCCAACACGCCTTTGACCTCGACGAAATGGATATGACCGATCCTGCCGTGGTCAAAGGGATTTTAGATACGGTCTTTGTCTTCTTCTGTGCCGTGCTGGTCATCTTCATGAATGCCGGTTTTGCCATGGTAGAGACGGGATTCTGCCGCCAGAAAAATGCGGTGAATATCCTCTCCAAAAACTTGATTGTTTTCGGGATTGCCGTAATTGCTTACTGGGCGATCGGTTTTGCTTTCATGTATGGAGAAGGAACTCCTTTTATGGGTTTGAAAGGATTTTTCCTCTCCAGCAGCGATCCGACAACCTACGGACTCGATCCATTTCCTGACGGATTGCCCATTTCCGTTCAGTTTTTATTCCAAGTTGCTTTTGCCGCAACAGCAGCAACTATTGTTTCCGGAACGGTTGCAGAACGGATTCACTTTACATCCTTCCTAATCTTCGCGTTCCTCTTGGTCGGGATTTCCTATCCCATTACCGGTCACTGGGTCTGGTCTGGCACTGGTTGGCTGGGAGATCTACCCTTTGGTGAAGATGTAGGATTTCATGACTTTGCCGGGTCTACCGTCGTTCACTCCGTCGGCGGTTGGGCAGCTTTGATGGGTGCGGCATTCCTGGGACCCAGAAGCGGCAAATACCCCGCTAGCGGTGGAATTAACGCCATCCCCGGTCACAATATGAGTCTTGCCACCTTGGGCTGTTTGATTCTTTGGATTGGCTGGTATGGATTTAACCCCGGCTCGGAATTAGCAGCAACTCCTAATGTTACCTATATTGCTCTAACGACGACTCTTGCCGCATCTGCGGGAGGCGTTCTCGCCACCATTACCTCATGGGTCAAAGATGGCAAACCCGACTTATCCATGATCGTGAACGGTATTTTAGCGGGCTTGGTCGGCATTACGGCGGGTTGCGATGCCATCCCCTATTGGGGAGCCGTTATCGTTGGCGCGATCGCGGGAATTATCGTGGTCTTTTCCGTATCCTTCTTCGATGCCATTAAAATTGACGACCCCGTAGGAGCGCTCTCCGTTCACCTCGTTTGCGGGGTTTGGGGAACAATCGCCGTGGCCTTTTTTGGCGGGGCGAATTTCCTCGCTCAAATTGTGGGCATTCTCTCCATCGGCGGCTTTACCGTGGTCTTTAGCTCCATCGTTTGGCTGATCCTCAGAGCAACGCTGACGATTCGCGTCGAACCCGAAGACGAACTGCGAGGCTTGGATATCAGCGAACACGGAATGGAAGCCTATAGCGGCTTTGTCACGGAAACCGATACCTTTGCCGGCGGAACGGTTTCCCCTGTAAGCGGTAGCGAAGTTGCCGGCGACGCTTAAACTGATGGCGATCGCGTAAAGTCGCGTCGCAAAAGGCAAATTTTGCCTTCGAAAAACCTGTCTTTTGCCCTAGAATGAGGAATCGTAACTCTGGGGGAAGGCAGGTTTTTACGCAAAGTAAACACGAAATTAGGATTTAATCTTAATCGAGTGTCTAGAAGTGACTTGACTACCCTTTTAAGGGTCCATTTTTGGATGCCGAGGCAAGCCAAAGCATGGATTGCTTAAGAATCTCCCCCCTTTAACAACGCGGAGGAGGGAGACCAATCAATGCAACCCCATTCGAGAGGACAATTTGTGTCTGCACCTTGGAAAAAACCTTCCCGTCGCATTCCCAAAAGACGAGATCGAGAGAAAGCCGAGAAAACCCCGTGGCGAGGAGATCGCGGTTTTCCGATTGCAAACTATTGCTCCCGCTCGTCCGGTAAAGAATTGCCGCATCCTGCCAAGGACAAGATTCCCAAAATTGCGCTGCGCGAACGAAGGGTGAAGGAAAGCGAAGTGCGGGAGATCGCCCTTCGCGAGGAAAATCCCTTGGCGCGATCGCGGAGTCAAAGGCTCGATGACAGTATTAACTTATACAATTGGTCGGCCCTATCTCTGGCCGCCAATGGAATTTTATTATTAATAATCGCCTACCTTTGGCAACAGCAACCCAGAGCCGCAGATGTTGCTCTGGCCAATTTATCGGGTGCGTCCATGCAACTTCTGGCCAGAACGCCTCTCGCCCGAGAGGAACACAACCCAAACCAGCGCCTTAATTATCAACAATGGGTGGAATTATTGGCGCGAGAATCTGATAGTATCGCCGAGAGACAAGTCGATAATCTGGCGGTTCTTTTAGGAGATTCGATTACTCTTTGGTTCTCGCAAAATTTCCTGCCGGCCCATAAAACATGGCTCAATCAAGGCATTTCGGGGGAAAAAACCAAGGGCTTATTGCGTCGCTTGCACCTGCTCGATCGCGCCAGTCCGGAAATGCTCTTCGTCATGATTGGCATCAACGATATTTTAGCGGGAATTGGCGATGAAACAATTTTGGCCAATTATCGATTGATTTTGCAAGATTTACGCGTTACCCATCCCCAAACTCGCATTATCGTCCAGTCCATTTTGCCTCACAGTGGCGAAAAAGCCACTTGGGAAGGACGCGATCGCCTCTTAGAAATTCCCAACGCCCGAGTGAGAGAGCTCAACCGCCAACTTCAGGCGATCGCTCATGAAGAAAATGCCTTTTTTCTAGATCTTTACCCCCTCTTTGCCGACGATCGCGGCAACCTCAGAATAGAACTCAGCACCGACGGCCTGCACCTCAACGCCGAAGGTTATAAAGTCTGGGCAACTGCATTAAAAATCTTCGATCGAATCGTTGAAAATTAAGAATTAAGAATTAAGAAAAACAACCAACAACCAACAACCAACAACAAAAAAACATGGACACCAGAGCTTTTAAACGCGATCTCAACCATTCTCCGAATTATTTCCGTCGGGGATTTGGCAAGCAAAAAGAAGCCGTTGCCACTTTAAACACTGAATATCAAAGTAGTTTAATCCAAGAAATTCGCGATAATAGCTATCGTCTCGATCGCGGCGACACAACGATATTTTTAGCGGAATCTTTTGGCTTCTGTTGGGGAGTCGAGCGAGCGGTTGCAATGGCTTACGAAGCCCGCAACCATTTTCCCGCAGAACGCATTTGGATCACCAATGAAATTATTCACAATCCCGGAGTTAATGCTCGCTTGCAAGACATGGAAGTCGGTTTTATCGAGGTGAAAGAAGGAGAAAAAGATTTCTCTGTCGTCGATACGGGGGATGTGGTCATTCTTCCCGCCTTTGGTGCCAGCGTCCAAGAAATGAAACTCCTCGACGATCGCGGCTGCACCATTGTCGATACCACCTGTCCTTGGGTCTCCAAGGTTTGGAATTCTGTCGAAAAACATAAAAAACGTCAATATACTTCTATCATTCACGGCAAATACAAGCACGAAGAAACCGTGGCCACCAGTTCCTTTGCCGGGACGTATTTGGTGGTTTTAAACCTAGAACAAGCGCGATACGTTTGTCATTATATTTTGCACGGCGGCAGTAAAGAAGAATTCTTAGGAAAATTTGTCAATGCCCATTCCCTTGGCTTCGATCCCGATCGCGATTTAGAAAAAATTGGCGTTGCCAATCAAACCACCATGCTCAAAAGCGAAACCGAAGCAATCGGCAAGCTCTTTGAGAAAACCTTGTTAGAAAAATACGGTCCGGTAGAACTCAACGCCCATTTTATGAGTTTTAACACGATCTGCGATGCCACTCAAGAACGCCAAGATGCAATGTTTTCTCTGGTGCGGCAAGATTTATCCCTCATGGTTGTCATTGGGGGATTTAATTCCTCCAATACCACCCACCTGCAAGAAATTGCCATCGAAAAGGGACTCGTTTCCTATCATATCGATAGCGCCGATCGCATCGGACCGGGAAATCGCATCGAACACAAACCTTTAGGAAAAGCGATCGAAGTAACAGAAAATTGGTTGCCCGAGGGTAAAATAGCGGTTGGAATTACCTCGGGAGCCTCTACCCCCGATAAATCTGTAGAAGCAACGATCGAACGAATCTTGACTCTCAAAGAAACCCCCGTTCAGTATTGAAAATCTAATTGTTGAAAGTTAGCGAAAATAAGTAGCGATCGCTCATCAATTCCCATCTCTTCAGATGGTTATTTTAGAGCATCCATTCACAAGCGCTTGCTTTATCGTTAATAAAGAAAAAATAAACGATCGACTTGCAAAAACAGAACGAGCTAGACTAATATCTGAGATGAATCTAAACTACTGATAAAAGGAGCGTTTTATGCCCCGTCTTACCATTGACAGCAAAAAAGATTGTTACGTCCTCGATGAGGGCAAAATGAATGCTCTCCAAGATACGGCGAATTCAATTAAATTAGAACCGGGAACTTATGTCGTTCGCATTAACCAAGGCGCATTCAACTATTGGGCGGATAAGCCGGATTTTCCGGGAGAGCCTTGGGTTTTGTTATGGATTTATGGCGGTAAGTTCATCAACAAGAAAACCAATATTGAAGTCGGTTGTACTTGGTCTTCTCTCAATGGATTTGACGATACCGTAACCTTGGAAATCTTGGAAACAACAACACTCTGCGGTTTGTTCTTCGATACTTACGCTCAAGATAATACCGGTGCGGTTACCCTGTCGATCCTCAAGGATGAATAATTAAAAATCGGGTTACTGACCATGAGTCGGTAGCCCGAAAGGAAAAACCCAAAACCAAGAGGTTAAAACGATCTCCATGTTACTCTCAAAAAAGAGGAATTTGCTTGCCTGCTTGCTGTTTCAATGGACTGCGATCGCTCTATTTGTTTTAAATATTGCATTGCCAATGAATGCGGCGGCTTCCTCTCTCGATTCCGCAATTCCAGAAGAAATGATTGTGAGAATTAATGGATCGAGCGGTATGGTAATGGCCAATGAAACATTAAAAGAATATATAGAAACAAAATATCCCGATACAAAAGTTACGATTGATTACCAAGGAACGGAAGAGGCCCTCGCCGCCTTAAAAGCCGGAAAAATAGATTTTGCTGCCATCGGTCGTCCCCTAACTGCGGAAGAAAAAGCCGGCGGATTTGTAGCCTATCCTTTAAGCCGGCGAAAAATCGCAATTGTTGTCAGCACCGATAATGCTTTTACAAGACGATTATCTTCCGAAGAATTCGCTCGGATTTTTCGAGGGGAGATTAAGGACTGGTCGGAACTCGGTGGCGATCGCGAACCCATTCGCCTGCTCGATCGCCCCGAAGCTGCGAAGGTCTATCCAGCTTTTCGGATCTATCCCATTTTTTCAGAGAAACCGCCAGAACTGAGAGGAGATACCCTTCGTTTAGAAAAGGAAAATACCGAGGCTTTAATTGCAGAATTAGATGAAAATACCCTAGGTTATACCGTTGCCAATCTGGGTGTCAACCGTCCGAAATTGCGAACGCTTCTGGTGTACGATGCCTTCGTAACCGAGGATGCCGCGCCCCTATCCAAACCGCTTTATTATGCCTATAGCAAGAATCCCGTCAATCCGACAGTTCGCTCTCTTTTAGGTTTAATGCCGCTTCCCGATGCCGAACCGGAAGAAGAGAGTAACGCCCCTATCACTTGGTGGCTTTTGACTTTTGTCGGGCTATTGGGACTGGTGTGGTTGTGGTTGAACAAACAAAAGGCGCTTTCCCTTGTTAAAGGAGCGATCGCGAATTTGCCCGGACAGCCCCCGCCTATTGCCCTCACCTCCACTTCCACAGAAACTCAAACCCCTCCAGAGTCGCCACCAACCTCAACGGACGAATAGAAAATTTGGGTTGCCGGCTATCGTTGGCAACTCGAAAAGAACAACCCAAAACCAAGAGGTTAAAACGATCGCGATGTTGCCCCAGAAAAAGAAAACTTCACTTGCACGTTTATTATTTCAGTTGACCTTAGCAGCTGCATCGGCTTTAGCGATCTCGCTTCCCCTAGATTCTGCGATCGCTCAATCTCTGAACCCGATCGTTCCGGAAGGAACGGTCGTGAGAATTGATGGTTCGAGCAGCATGGCAACGGTCAATGAAACATTAAAAGACCATATAGAAACAACCTATCCCGATACAAAAGTTATCGTCGGTTATCGGGGCACGGAGAAGGCACTCGAGGCCTTAAAAGCCGGCCAAATTGATTTGGCGGCTATCGGTCGTCCCCTCACTGCCGCAGAAAAAGCAGACGGATTTTTAGCCCATGCTTTAAGCCGACGCAAAATCGCAGTTGTGGTCAGTGCCGATAACCCCTTTGAGGGCAGTTTATCTCACGAGCAGTTCGCCAGAATTTTTCGAGGCGAGATTGATGATTGGTCTGAAATAGGGGGCGATCGCCGGCCGATTCGCTTTGTGGATCGCCCGAGGGCAAGCGATACCCGTCAAGCGTTGCGAATTTATCCCATATTTCAAGATCGCACCTTTGCATCGGGAGAGAATGCCCTCCAACTAGAAAAGGACAGTACTGCTGCTTTAATTGCCGAGTTGGATGACAATGCGATCGGTTACACCATCGCCGATCAAGCGCTCGATCGTCCGGAATTGCGAATTCTCTTGATGCACAATGCCTTTGTCACCGAAACGAGCTACCCTTTCTCCCAACCGCGTTACTATGCCTACCGCAAAGATAATACAAGCGCAGCAGTTCGCTCTTTTTTGGGTTTAATCGCTACACCCGATGGCGAACGCGTTATCGAGTCGGCAAAAGCAGGAGAAAAAACGGCAATTTCTGCGGGTCTCTTGGCACTAGCCCCGGACTTTAGCCGCAAACCTTCCGTTCCTTCGGCAACCATTGAGGAGAATGAGGAAACAACCTCCGGGATCGTTTCTCCCGCTCCGGAGGAGTCCCCAGGAAATGAAGGAGCAGTTGCGATCGCCCCGGCTAATTCATCTGCCTCTCAACCTTCAGAATTACCGGAAGAAACGACGATCGATCGAGCCGATCCAACCGAAGAAGCCGAGGAAACGGAGATCGCCCCAGCCGGTTCAACCGAAGAAGCCGAGGACGAACAAGACGATAATAATTCCCTCGTTTGGTGGCTTTTGGCCTTTGTCGGACTATTAGGACTCGTGTGGTTGTGGTTGAACAAACAAAAGGCAACTTCCTTTGTCAAGCAAACTCTCGGTTTACCCGGACAGCCGCCCCCCGTTGCCCTTGCTCCCACTCCCGCAGAACCGGCTGCTCCTGTCGCGCCCCCAGAACCCCCTAAAGTCGAGCCCCCTCCCGTTGCTCCCGTTGCTCCTGTCGCGCCCCCAGAACCCCCTAAAGTCGAAACTCCTCCCGTTGCTCCCGTTGCTCCTGTCGCGCCCCCAGAACCCCCTAAAGTCGAAACCCCTCCCGTTGCTCCCGTTACCCCTGTCGCGCCCCCAGAACC
>JAGHZQ010000097.1 GCA_017746715.1 Cyanobacteria bacterium SBLK | reverse complement strand
CCCTAATTAATAATGTTTTAAATCTTTCCAAAATTGAAGCGGGAAAAACGACGCTCAACCCTGTAGATTTCGATCTCCACAGCCTCTTGGATGAGGTGGAGCAGATGTTATATATCAAAGCCGAAGAAAAAGGCTTGCAACTCCATTTTGACTGTGCTGACGACGTGCCGCGTTTTATTCATGGCGATCGTGTAAAGCTCCATCAAGTTCTTATCAATTTAATTAACAACGGCATTAAATTTACCCGAGAAGGCGGTATTTCCGTCAGAATCAGACACCAGTCCGAATCAGTCGCCAGTTTTGAAATTGAAGATACGGGGATGGGAATTGCACCGGATGAAATCGGGAAAATTTTTGAAGCCTTCGGACAGAGTCAAAGCGGGACGATAGCTAAAGAGGGGACGGGATTGGGATTGCCCATTTCTCGTAAATTCGTGCAATTAATGGGGGGAGATATTACCGTACGAAGTCAATTGAATCGCGGGACGACTTTCCAATTTAATATTCGCGCAACTTTGGCCGCATCGCAAACCATTCAAACTCGTTCCTCCCGCCGCGCGATCGCGATCGCCTCCCCTCAACCCTCAAATTATCGCCTCCTCATCGTCGATGATAAACCCGTGAACCGTCAACTTTTAATCAAACTTCTCGCCCCCTTCGGACTTTCTCTCAAAGAGGCTCGAGATGGCAAAGAAGCCGTCGAAGTTTGGCAAGAATGGCAACCCCATCTCATCTGGATGGATTTGCGAATGCCGATCGCGGACGGCTATGAAGCTGCGAAAACGATACAAAGCCAAGAAAAAAATCAAACTAAAATCATTGCCATCACTGCTAGTGTCTTAGAAGAAGAAAAAGCCGTGGTTTTAGCCTCTGGATTTGATGACTTTATTCGCAAGCCCTTTCGAGAAAATGATATTATTCGGGCATTAGAAAAACATTTACAGATTGAATTTGTCTGCGAAGAATTCTCTCCTGCTGCTGAAGATGTCAAACCCCTTGTAATCGTTGCCGACGATCTGAAGGCACTGCCGAAAATGTGGTTGCAAAAATTTTACCAAGCTATTATCGAAGGGAGGGTTAGTGCAACGAAAAATTTAGCTCGAGAAATTCCTCCAGAACATAAAAAAATAGCAACAGCTTTACTCGATCTTGCTAATCGATATGAATTCGAGAAAATCATCGAACTGATTGAAAAAAATAATTATTTCAATTAAGATCGAAAATAAAAACATTTTTTTGAGAGCGATATATATGGTTTTTAAAGTTATGTTAAACTTCCTGCAAACAAGATTGAGAAAACAACCTTTGCGAGTTGTTTTAGTTGCTCCATTTATCCTGCAAATTTTTGGTACGGTCGGTGTGGTTGGCTATCTTTCCTTTAGAAGCGGACGGGCCACCACCAATACTCTCATCACTCAACTTCAAGAAGAAATTAGCGATCGCATTGTCAGTCAGTTGGAAAGCTATCTCGCTATTCCCAAATTAATCAATCGGATTAATGCCGATGCGATCGTGCGGGGCGAATTAAGTTTAGATTTAGACTCTCCCCAATCATCAGCCGAGATAGAACGCTATCTTTGGCATCAAATTAGACTATTTGAATCCGTGACTTGGATTGGTTTGGCTTCTGAGAGTAGCGGTGCTTATCTCGGAATTACTCGCCAAGCTAAAGATCGGCGTTTGGAGTTTTCAATTTCCAATCGCGCCAACAATTATAACATTACTTACTATGACATTGATGCGAATAATGGGCGACGCTTGCAACCCTTAAAACCAGGAAAACCTTACGATGCAAGAAAGCGACCCTGGTACAAAATACCGGCCGCCGCCCGTCGAATGAGTTGGGGAAATATTTATTCCGGTTTTGCCACTCAAACTTTATATCTCAGCAATACCAATCCGATTTATAACGATCGCGATCGATTGGTCGGCATGACCTCAGTAGATTTTACTTTAGATCATATAAATTCTTTTCTAAAAAACTTTAAAATCGGTCGTTCCGGCCAGGGTTTTATTATCGATCGCGAAGGCAATCTCATCGCCACCTCGACGAATGAAATGCCTTTTGTCGCGAGAGAAGAAAAAATAGAGCGAGTCTCTCCTCGGGATAGCAATAACATTCTCGTGCGTGCCACGGGGGAATATTTACAGCAAGAGACCATAGATCTCTCGGAAATTCGCGAACCCCGCTCTTTTTCTTTTCAGCTAGAGGGAAAGCGACAACTCATTCGCTTGACCCCGTTTAACCATGAATTTGACTTGGAATGGACGATTGTTCTCGTCATTCCCGAAACGGACTTTATGGAGCAAATTCAAGCCAATACGCGCAATACCATTATTCTCTGCACGATCGCTTTAATTGTTGCGACAATGCTGGGGATTTTTACCGTCAAATGGGTGACACAACCGATTCTACATCTCAATCGCTCGGCGAAAGAACTCGCTCGCAGTCAATGGCATCAAATTATGACCATACAAAGGGAAGATGAATTAGGAGAACTGGCAAAATCTTTTAATAGCATGGCGGTGCAATTGCGCGATGCTTTTGCGACTTTAGAACAGCGGGTGGCAGAACGCACCGCAGAACTGGCAGAGTCCAACCAACAATTAGAAATTGCCAAAGAAAAGGCCGATGCTGCCAACAAAGCCAAAAGCATTTTTCTTGCCAATATGAGTCACGAATTAAGAACGCCCCTCAATGCCATTCTCGGCTTTTCCCAAATTCTGACGCGATCGCAACGTCTCGCCCCCGAACAGCAGGAAAATGTTAATGTCATCAATCGCAGTGGCGAATATTTATTAACCCTAATTAATAATGTTTTAAATCTTTCCAAAATTGAAGCAGGAAAAACGACGCTCAACCCTATAGATTTTGACCTCCACAGCCTCTTGGATGAGGTAGAGCAGATGTTATATATCAAAGCCGAAGAAAAAGGCTTGCAACTCCATTTTGACTGTGCGGATAACGTACCGCGTTTTATTCGCGGCGATCTGGTTAAACTCAATCAAGTTCTCATTAATTTGATTAACAACGGCATTAAATTCACCCGAGAAGGCGGCATTTCCGTAAGAATCACCCACCCGTCTTTTCAGTCACCCGTCACTGGAGATGCTCTGAGGCCGTTGAGCGAAGCCGAAACGAGGCCGTTGAGCCGTCAATCCCCCCTAGCCCCCCTTCGTAAGGAGGGGAAAGAAAACAACCAAAAACCAACAACCATCCACTTTGAAATTGAAGATACCGGGGTGGGCATTGCTCCAGAAGAAATCAGGCGAATTTTTGAAGCCTTCGGACAGAGCCAAAGCGGTGCAGCAGCTAAAGAAGGGACAGGGTTGGGATTGCCTATTTCTCGTAAATTCGTGCAATTAATGGGAGGAGATATTACCGTACAAAGTCAATTGAATCGCGGGACGACCTTTCAGTTTGATATTCGCGTCACCTTAGCTCAATATCGAGAGATTGCAACCCGCTCTTCTCGCCGTCGGGCGATCGCGATTGCCTCTTCCCAACCGTCAAATTACCGCCTCCTCATTGTCGATGACAAATCGGTCAATCGACAGCTTTTAATCAAACTCCTCGGGCCTTTTGGATTCTCTCTCAAAGAGGCCAGAGATGGTCGAGAAGCACTTGAGATTTGGCAAAACTGGCAACCCCATCTCATCTGGATGGATTTGCGAATGCCAATTATGGATGGATACGAAAGCGCTCGGGTTATTCAAACCACTTCGGAAGGAAAAAAGACAAAAATCATTGCCATCACGGCCAGTGTTTTAGAAGAGGAAAAAGCAGTTGTACTCGCTGCTGGATTTGCCGATTTTATTCGCAAGCCCTTTCGAGAAAACGATATTTTTCAAGCCCTAGAAAAGCATTTAGAGATTGATTTTATCTATCAAGAATCTTGCATTTCTGAAGAGAGTAATACCCTTTTTAAACTTGCTCCAGACGATCTTGCCATCCTACCAAAAATATGGTTGCAAAAATTTCAGCAAGCTATTGTAGAAGGTAGAATTAAAAAAATAGAAAATTTAGTTCGGGAAATTCCCTTACAAAATAAAAGGATTGCAACTGCTTTACTCGATCTTGTTTCTCGTTATGAGTTTGAATATATACTCGAACTCATTCAAAAAATAGATTCTTTACCCTAAAGTACTCCAGAAAGAATCCCGTGAGAAAATTCTGACTCGAATAGGCGATCGCCATATTTTTCAATCGCTTATTGCTTCGGGAAGAATTTCCCTGACACCGCCAAAGTTATTAATAATTACGGGATGGAGGGAAGAAAGTTTACAGGATTGATATTCCTCGTAGCTGTGAGTTTTACGAGTATGAACTCGATCGTTACTATCGAGAAAGTCAATCCAATAGGTTTCTTCTCTTTCTAATCGTTCGTAGGATTTGGGTTTTCGAATTTCCGGCCAGCGTATGGGTCTATAGCTGTCACCGTTTAATTTTTCTGTTTTAAAGGCTTCCCAAGAGCAGTCTTCCTCATCACAAACCTCATGCAGTAAACTGACTTTCCGTTCCCAATACTTATCGATCGCAGACATAATATCCTTATATTTTGGTTGATTTCCCCACCCAGTTACCAGGACAGAAATTGCGACGATTAAAAGCAATAAGATAGTCCAAAACCAATTCCAATATTCTGTAGCTCGATCGGACATCAAAAATTTTCCCTCAAAACTCACTCTATTTTAAACAATTTTTCTAAAAAAATCGTCTGCTTTCAATGTTCTTGCTTATTCGATTTTTTAACGAAAAAATTCTCCTGTAAAGGATAAATAACCACGATTAAAGATGAAGCAATATACCAAGCATAAGGGTGAATCCAGCCCACTGCGATCGCCAATAACATGATGAAGGGTTCTATCAAAGATTGACGCGAGATATTGGCAATTTCTGCATCGGAGATTGTCTCGGAGACTAACTTGCGATCGCGGGTTGCATAGCACCAATTGAAAAAAGACAAGATCCCCACAAAAAAAATAACTAAGCTATAAATCACTTGGATAATATAATCATTGGGATAGTAACTCAAAATATCGTTGATATAGGGAACGAGAACAATAAAGAGCAAAGAAAACAATTGCAACCAAATATGAACGCTATCGGTCTTTTGATAGTGCTTAAACTGTTCTAAGTGAGAAACCCAGTAAAAAGCAACCAACACAAAGGATGTCAAATAAATGCCCAAAGAGGGGAGTTGTGCCGCCAGAAAGTTTAGCAGTCCTTGTCGGTTCAAATTTTCCGGTGGAAAATCGAAGGTTAAGACCATGATAGTCATGGCGATCGCAAAAATTAAATCGCTGAGGAGTTCCAAACGGTGAAGGGGAAGCAGAAAATCATCGCGATCGCCAGACATAGAATGTATTCCTCGAGAGTCGAAGGTTATCCATCTCGAATCCTACGCCCATAAAGACCACTCGGCAATTTTTTTGCCCGAGGTGCAACTCTAGATTAAGATTTTTTTAGATTAATTTAAGCATTTGATTTGCTTTTGCTCGGGAATTCTGCTACAAACATCCGCTAAATGTCCAAATTTTGCGGAACAAATCCAAAATCATTCGGATCGAAGACCAAAGCGGTGCAAAAACAATATTTAGAGGTCATTTCCCCGTTAAACTAACATATGAAAAGAACATTAGCCCTATTCTCCCTCGGACTTGGATTGGCGTTTGCAACCCCTCATTTAGAGGTAGAAGCGAGACCCCTTGAATGGTCGAATCCCCATCATAATGCGTCTTTAGGGTATGACGAACAACTCTGGCGCAGTTTCCGAGGCAATGGCGATAAAGCCGCGATGTTACAGTCCATCGATCACAGCCTGCGCTATCTGAATACTTCGCGAGCGGTACGAGATTACAGCAATTATCCCATTGCGGGCATTACCCGCGATCGCGTTCGTCGTTCCCTCCTGCGCTTCCGTCAACTCGTCCAGCAGTCTCGCAGTCCCGAAGAGTTGCAAGCAGCAGTCAAGCGAGAATTTGTCTTCTATCGCTCCGTCGGTCGGGATAATCGCGGTACAGTGTATTTTACGGGCTATTACGAACCGATTTATCAAGCCAGCCGCGTTCCCACGGAAGAATATCGCTATCCCCTCTATCGCCGTCCGGCCAACTTAAACCAATGGCGCACCCCTCATCCCGGTCGCGCGCAATTGGAAGGGGTGGATGGAACCGGTAAAAATAGCATTTTGCGCGGTTCGGAATTGGTTTGGCTGCGCGATCGTCTCCAAGCCTTCCTCGTTCACATTCAAGGTTCCGCACGCTTCAAGTTGCCCGATGGCAAGATTATGTCGGCAACCTATCACGCGAGCACCGATTATCCTTACTATAGTGTCGGACAAGCCATGATTCGCGATGGCTTACACCCTCGGGATGGGTTCACCCTACCGAAAATGATTAATATTTTCCGTCAGCGTCCTTATTTACTCGATCGCTACATTCCCCAAAATAATCGTTTTATTTTCTTCCGGGAAACCTACGGCGCGCCAGCACAGGGCAATTTAGAAGTTCCCGTGACTACCGATCGCTCGATCGCCACGGATAAGAGTTTAATGCCTCCCGGTGCCTTAGCATTGATTCACACGCAAATTCCCATCCCCGACAGCAACGGACGGATGCAAACCCCTCGGGTGAGCCGTTTTGTGTTGGATCAAGATTCGGGTAGCGCCATTAAAACACCGGGTCGCGTCGATGTTTTCATGGGAACCGGAGAAGTTGCCGGAAACCGGGCGGGTGTTATGGGGTATCGCGGTCAATTGTATTATTTGATGTTGAAAGAATAAGCTCGCAATAAACCCGTAAGGTGCGTTATTAACGCACCTTACCCATTACAATAAAAGTAATACGATTTTATTGTTGATGGAGTCGATTATGTCTATTCAATTTCGCTTTCATCCTCAAAAAACGATTGAAGCGGCAGCATTTCTACTCAAACTACATCAGAAACCCATGAAATATTTAGGTTTACTGAAGATGTTGTATCTTGCCGATCGCATGGCTTTGGAAGAGATAGAATGGCCGATTACTGGCGATCGCTATTACTCAATGGATTATGGATCTGTTTTAAGTAGTGTTCTCGATTTAATTAACGGAAAACCGGTGGAAAATGCTTTACCCTTATGGTTGGAGTTCATTGCTACTCCCGAACTACTATTTCAAGATTCAGGGTATTATGTAGAGTTAATCAAGGATCCGGGTACGAAGAAACTTTGCGAAGCAGAAGAAGAAATTTTACAAAAAATTTATCAAGAATTTGGACATCTCAATCCATTTAAAGTTGCTGAATGGACTCACGATCTACCAGAATGGCAAGATCCACACGGGTCTAGAATTCCGATTGAAATCGAAGATATATTAAAAAAACTTGGCAAAAGCAATCTTGAAATAGAAGAAATTCGAGAGGAGGCAATTCAAGAAGCCTATTTAGATGAGGTTTTAAATGACTAGCATCGCAATTAATGTGGGAGATGCTTTTTTAAAAGAAGCACTCGCGGCATTTCTCAATCCTTCTTCATAATTGGCGATCGCCTAAACTGGTGCTACTCTACTCAATATCATGGCATATAGCGACTTTACTCAAGCAACTTTAGAAACCAAATTTAATTTGGAGTTCGTGCAAGTGCAAGGGCTTCTCGAACACGAATCTGTCACGGCAAGCGATTATTTGCAGCAAACCATACAGCGCAATTTGTCTTTAGCGATCGCAATCAATACGGAAAAAGCACGATCCGAGCTTTTAATTGCGCCAATGTTGGTCGAACTAAAAGAGATTTATCCGCAAGTCAGTCTCTTTTCGGGAACGGAATTTAATGTTGATTCGAGTGCCGGCTTAAATGGATTTTGCGATTTTTTACTGTCTCAATCTGCCGACCAAATCAATATTAGAGCACCCGTTGTCGCTCTCGTCGAAGCCAAAAAAGAAGACCTCAATCAAGCCATTCCTCAATGCGTTGCCTCAATGTTAGCCGCCCGCATTTTTAACGATCGCCACCAAAACAACATTCCCAAAATCTACGGAATTATCACCACGGGTTCGATCTGGCGATTTTTGATGCTGTATGAAAGACAGATCAAAATCGACCTCAATGAAATTTATCTCAAACCCCTAGAAAATTTGCTGGGTTATCTCGGTGCCACCGTGCGATCGCAGTAAAATCCCTCCTTGGGGGTAAACTATGCCGCAAGAGGGATAAATTTGCCAAGTTGGAGAAATTCTGTCAAAATTCTGCAAACGCAATTGGTTAAAGTAAAGAAAGAACGGTTCGTGACATAATTCAATCTCCTAATGACCTCTTCCTCCATCGCCGTGCGAGAACTTCCCTTGTTTCCCCTTCCCGATGTGGTGCTATTTCCGGGTCGTCCCCTTCCCCTGCACATCTTTGAATTTCGCTATCGAATTATGATGAACACCATCCTCGAGAGCGATCGCCGCTTTGGAGTGTTGATGTTCGATCCCAATCAAAATGAAATTGCCGGGGTGGGATGCTGTGCGGAAGTCATCCACTTTCAACGCCTTCCCGACGATCGCATGAAAATTTTAACCCTAGGCCAGCAGCGATTCCGCGTCTTGGAATACGTGCGCGAAAAGCCCTATCGCGTCGGTTTAGTAGAATGGATCGAAGATGGCCCCACCCAAGACGATCTGCGTCCCATTGCTACAGAAGTCGAACAATTATTGCGAGATGTGGTGCGTCTCTCGGCCAAACTGACCGATCGCAAAATCGAACTCCCCGACGATCTGCCCAATTTACCCCTAGAACTCTCCTATTGGGTGGCCAGCAATCTCTATGGGGTTGCCTCAGAGCAACAAATGCTCTTAGAAATGACCGACACCCACGAACGCCTCGTGCGGGAAATCGAAATTTTAACCTCAACGCGCAATCATTTGGCTGCACGAACGGCACTCAAAGATGTGTTGAATTAGTTGTTGGTTATGAGTTGCCGGTTGTTGGGCTTTCTCATCGCCAAAACTCTATTGATTATTGCCGATTTCTTCACCACTAATTACCTTTCCATCCCGAATGGAGTAGAGGTCGTAGCGTCCAAAAATTTTTAGGACTTCCACATAGTGTTGTAATTCCTCTAAGGCTTCTTCAATGCGATCGCTATGGCGATCGCTTTCGAGATCGATAAAAAAGAGATATTCCCCGAGGGAACGTTTGGTGGGGCGAGATTCGATGCGGCTGAGGTTGATATTGCGACTGGCAAAGACTTGTAAGGGTTTGACCAATGCTCCCGGAACATTCGCGGGAACGCTAAACGCCAAAGAAATGCGATCGCCGCGATCGGTTTGCGGCCAGCCAACAACCCAAAAGCGAGTGCAATTACCCGAGCGATCGTTGATATCCTTAGACAGAACGGGTAAATCGTACAGTTTGGCAGCACGTTCGGAAGAAATCGCCGCCCCGGTTTCGTCTGTCCCCAAATGTTCTAGGGCTTCCGTAGTGGAGTTACTCGCAACCTGTTGCACGGAGGGCAAATTTTGATTGAGCCAATTTTGGCATTGAGCGAGAGCTTGGGGATGGGAATAAACGGTCTTAATGGTGGCTAAAGTGGGAGCGCGGGAAATGAGAGCGTGAACGATGGGTAAAACGAGTGCTTGTTGAATATTTAACCCCTCTAGCTGCCACAATGTATCGAGGGTGGTCGCCACGCTACCGTGAATTAAATTTTCTACGGGAACGACTGCCAGATCGGCTTGCTTGTTGGCAACAGCATATAGAGTTTGAGCGATGGTAGGATACGGACATAAAAATGATTTTTGACCGATTTCGCGGTCGCGCAACGTGGCTTTAGCCGTATCGCGCCAATCTGCATAAGCCAAAGCTGTCGCTTCCGTATACGTTCCCGCAGGTCCTAAATGAGCAATGGAAATAGTCAAATCAATTCAAAAGGTCGATCGGATATGGTGAATAAATTAGCCGTCCCTCAATTTCAATATTATACCCTCTCGATCGCGGGAGAGGCTTGAAATTATGACCGATACAACACCTTCATTAAATCTCCGTCTGGCAAAACCGGAAGATGTTGCCACAATCTTTGCCTTGATTCAAGCATTGGCCGAGTACGAACGACTCTCCTATGAAGTTACGGGCAATCCCGCCAATCTACAAGAA
Organism: Cyanobacteria bacterium SBLK; assembly: GCA_017746715.1. Classification (GTDB taxonomy): domain Bacteria; phylum Cyanobacteriota; class Cyanobacteriia; order Cyanobacteriales; family Spirulinaceae; genus CCY15215. The sequence goes on along the minus strand of JAGHZQ010000097.1, from coordinate 112,682 downwards.
CATTTATTTGGCGATCGCGCTTATGTCGAAGCCATTCTCGCAGAATGGGAGGGAAAAATCGTCGGTTTTGCCTTATTTTTTTGCAACTATTCGACTTTTTTAACGCGCCCCGGACTCTATCTTGAAGATTTATTTGTTTTACCCGATTATCGCCGTCGGGGAATTGGTAAAAAGATGTTTCAATATTTAGCTAAATTGGCCGTCGATCGCCAATACGGACGCTTTGAGTGGAATGTTTTAGAGTGGAACGAACCCGCGATCTTATTTTATAAAAGTATGGGGGCTGAAGTTCTGACAGATTGGCGAACTTGCCGACTAACAGGAAGTCAATTACAAGCGCTTGCCGAGATTTCTTAAGGAGGTTTATTTTTGGCGTTAGTCGCTTTCAAGAGATGTGGAGAGCGGGAGAGATACTTTGACTATTGTGCCGCAATCTTTCCCCGCACTTTCTAATGATATATCCCCCCCCATTACTTCCAACCAACTTTTCGCGATCGCCAATCCCAAGCCCAATCCTTCATAGCTACGCGTTGTGGAACTATCCAGCATAACAAAAGGTTTAAAAAGAGAAGATTGGCGTTCGGGTTCGATGCCGATTCCCGTATCTTGAATAGTTGCAATCGCCAAAAAAATTGAGCGATCGCGATCGCATTTTGGCTGTATTGTTATGGTGATTTCTCCAGATTCAGTAAATTTTATGGCATTATCAATAATATTTAAGAATACTTGAGTAAGTTTTGTCCCATCGGCACGAACGAGCAACGATTCCGAATATTCTTGATAGTTGAGAATCAGATTCTTTTTTTGTAGCTGATGCAAATGGATGTCGATCGCAGAATTCAAGTACATTCGCAAGTCAGTATCTTGCAAATGGAGCTGCATTCTACCTGCTTTGATTTTAGCAATATCGAGAATGCTATTAATTGTTTTAAGCAAATGTAATGCTGATTCATTAGCAATTTTTAGATTTTCGGTTTCTTCTTCTCGATCTTCGCAAAAGCCTTGTAAAATTAATTGTAATGACCCCAAAATTCCATTTAGAGGATTGCGAAGTTCGTGAGACATAATCATTAAAAATTCATCTTTCAGGCGATCGATTTCCTGCAAAGCTATATTTTTTTCTTTCAACGTGTCTAGGAGTTTTTCTTTTTGCAGATTGGCTTCTTCTAACTCTGTTGTTCGTTTTTTGACGCGTTCTTCTAAATTTTGATTGAGAGACTTTAAATCGTTATTTGCTTTTTTTAATTTTAACTGATGTTCGACTCGTACTAAAACCTCTAACTCTTGGAAAGGTTTGGTTACATAATCTGCTCCTCCTAGCTTAAAAGCACGAACTTTATCCATCGGTTCGTCCAGAGCGCTGATAAAAATAATGGGAATATCGCAAAGATTGGGGGATTTTTTGAGGCGATCGCAAAATTCATACCCATCCATTTCGGGCATTTGAATATCGAGTAAGATCAAATCGGGAGGATTCCTTTTGACATTTTCCAAGGCACGATCTCCTCGTAAGAACGTTCGCACTCGATATTGTTTATCTTGTAATATAGTCGCGAGAACTCGGATATTGTTGGGAGTATCGTCAACAATTAAAATCTCGGGATTGGGGTCGATCTTTTCGATTTCATTCATATTTATTGGCTATTAGTTATTGGTTATTGGTTATTGGTTGTCACCCCTAATTTCAATAAATTTGTATCAATTCATCTGCCATTTCAAAATTTGCCGTCACATTCTGAACGTCATCTAAAGATTCTAAAGTATCGATTAACTTCAAGAGCGATCGTGCCTGTTCCGGATTATCAACTGCAACGGTGTTATTGGGAATCCAGCGAATTTCTGCTTCCTTAACGGAAAACTGTTTCTCCTGTAACACTTGTGAAAGCAAATTTAAATTATCGAGTTCTGTAAAAACTTCTGCCCCAGCTGTCTCCTCTTCTTCCATTAATTCATAGGTATCTGCTCCACCTTCTAAGGATGTTTCTAGAAGTTTTTCTTCTTCAACTTCTCCTGCCAATAAAACTACGCCTTTTTTCTCAAACATCCAACTCACGCATCCTGTCTCTCCAAGATTTCCACCATTTTTATTAAATGCCGCTCGCAAATCTGCCGCCGTGCGATTGCGATTATCGGTAAAGGCTTCAATTAAAATGGCAATTCCTCCGGGCCCGTATCCCTCATAGCGGACTTCTTCAAAGTTGGATTCGTCATCTTTATAAGTTCCTGCCCCCTTCGCAATCGCGCGATCGATATTATCATTAGGAATGCCCGCCGCTTTTGCTTTTTCGATCGCCGTGCGAAGTTGAAAATTTCCCGCTGGATCTGGAATTCCGTTCCGGGCTGCGACTATAATTGCCCGAGATAATTGAGTAAAGGTTTTTCCTTTTTTGGCATCGACTCTTGCTTTTTGTCGTTTGATATTTGCCCATTTACTATGACCTGCCATAATGCGAAAACCTCCATTTGTAACGGATTGTATCTGTTTTTCCCTTAAATCTCATGTTACTGGTTGTAGGGCAATAAATGTGTTGTAGACTACTGAAGTTTCCCTAATTTTATAAAAAAAAATCATGAAGCGCAGAAACTTTATTACCAATACCGCGATCGGGGCGACATCGGCAGCAACTTTAGCTGCTTGCAATCAAACCACTACCCCCGTCAATCACGAAGGAGGGAGCAGTCTCCCCGAGATAGAATGGCGCATGGCCACAAGCTGGCCGCTATCTCTCGATACCATTTACGGAGGGGCGACGACCACCTGCGATCGCGTTAGGGAAATGACCGACGGACGCTTCGATATTACTCCCTATCCAGGAGGCGAAATCGTGGGGGGTTTGGAAGTATTCGATGCAGTGCAAAATGGGGCAGTAGAATGCGGTCATAGCGCCAGTTATTACTATATTGGCAAAAATCCTGCTTTGGCCTTTGGAACCGCTGTTCCTTTTGGTTTAACTGCCCAACAGCAGAATGCTTGGCTCTATCATGGCGGAGGATTGGAAGCCATGCGAAAAATTTATGCCGAGTTTAATATTATCAACTTTCCTGCCGGAAATACCGGGGCGCAAATGGGAGGATGGTTCAAGCGAGAAATCAATACGCCAGAGGATCTAAAGGGCTTAAAAATGAGAATCCCAGGATTGGGGGGAAAAGTGATGGAGCGTTTGGGGGTAAATGCCCAAGCCTTACCGGGAGGCGAAATTTTTGTGGCTCTCGATCGCGGTGCCATCGATGCGGCAGAATGGGTCGGTCCCTACGACGATGAGAAATTAGGCTTATACAAAGCGGCTAAATTTTATTATTATCCGGGTTGGTGGGAACCGGGTCCGACCTTGGATGTTTTTGTCAATCAAGAGGCTTGGGATAAACTCCCAAAAGAGTATCAAGAGATATTACAAACAGCGACTTATGAAGCCAATATCAATATGCTGGCCAAATACGATGCTTTAAACCGAGATGCCCTACAAACATTACAGGAAGAACACGGCGTTCAATTGCGGGCGTATTCTCAAGATATTCTTCAAGCAGCCCAAACGGCTGCTTTTGAATTGTATGAAGAAAATGCCAGTAATGATGCTACTTTTAAAGAAGTTTACGAACCGTGGAAAGAGTTCCGCGATCGCATTTATTTTTGGAATAGTATCAACGATCTGAGTATTGCCAGTTTTATTGCTGAAAATAAATAATTGGTTATTAGTTATTGGTTGTTGGTTTTTGGTTGTTAGTTACTGGTTATTTCTGCACTAATTACCGATTGCTGATAACTAATAATTATTCATTCATAATTGTTCATTGGAAAGAATGCAAAAACTGTTACGGATTTCGCGGGCGATCGATCGCTTGAATCGCTGGATCGGTCAATTCACCTATGGTTTAATTTTAATCATGGTTATTGTCGGGGTTTGGAATGTCATCGCCACCAATTTAGGACGCTTTTTCGGACAATCTCTAACTTCCAATGCTTTCTTGGAAATACAATGGTATCTTTTCGCAATTGTGTTTCTTCTCGGTGCGCCTTATACTTTATTACAAAATGGTCACGTTCGCGTCGATATCTTTTATAAAGATTGGAGTAAAAGAAGAAAAGCATGGGTCAATTTTTTAGGGACGCTTTTATTTTTAATTCCCTTTTCTATCTTAACGATTTATTTTTCATGGAAAACTGTATTAAATTCATGGAAAATTTTGGAAATGTCTCCAGATCCGAGTGGTTTGCCTCGCTACCCAATTAAATCTATGATTATTGTTTGTTTTGTCTTGCTAATTTTACAGGGAATTTCCGAAGCAATTAAAAATTGGCTCATTCTTCAGGAACGCGATCGCAGAATAGAGGAGTAAAAAAATGGGTTTAGATCTGCTCGCTCCAATTATGTTTGCTGGAGCTTTGGTACTTTTATCTTTTGGTTATCCCGTTGCTTTTTCCTTGGGAGGCGTTGCCATTATTTTTGGCATTATTGGCGTTTCTGTCGGGGCATTTAACCCGGCTTTAATGAATGCCATACCTCAGCGAATTTTCACCATTATGTCCAACTATACTTTGTTGGCAATTCCTTATTTTATTTTTCTCGGTTCGATGCTGGAAAAAACAGGGATTGCCGAACGATTGTTAGAAACAATGGGCATTTTATTCGGACGAATTCGCGGTGGATTGGCATTAGCAGTAGTCATTGTCGGGGCATTGTTGGCTGCTTCTACGGGAGTTGTTGCCGCAACTGTAGTAGCAATGGGGTTAATTTCTCTGCCGATTATGTTGCGTTATGGTTACAGTAAAGAATTAGCAACAGGAGTCATTGTTGCTTCGGGAACATTGGGTCAAATTATCCCTCCCAGTGTTGTTTTAGTGGTATTAGGCGATCAGCTTGGCGTATCGGTTGGAGATTTATTTATCGGCTCTTTAATTCCGGGTCTTTTAATGTCGGGAACTTTCGCGTTATACATTCTCATTGTTGCATTTCTCAACCCCAATATTGCTCCGCCATTACCCTCTCAAGTCCGAGAAATTGGTGGGAAAGCCTTAGCAAAACGAGTGATTCGGGTAATGATTCCGCCTTTATTATTGATTATTTTAGTGTTGGGAAGTATCTTTTTTGGGTTTGCAACGCCAACAGAAGCCGGTGCCGTGGGTTCTTTAGGAGCGATCGCTCTTGCTTTTGCCAATCGTCAGTTGAGTTGGTCGGCATTACGTGAAGTCTGCGATTCTACCTTACGAATTAGCAGTATGGTAATTTTAATTTTAATTGGTTCTACAGCATTTAGTTTAGTTTTTCGAGGCTTGCACGGCGATCGCTTCATGTTCGATCTTCTCGCCAATTTACCCGGAGGAACGGCGGGCTTTTTATTGGTTAATATGTTAGTTGTTTTTGTTTTAGGTTTCTTTATTGATTTCTTCGAGATCGCTTTTATTGTTATTCCTATTTTTGCCCCCGTCGCCCAAGCATTGGGGTTAGATTTATTATGGTATGGCGTGATTTTAGGGGCAAATTTACAAACATCATTTTTAACGCCACCTTTTGGATTTGCTCTATTTTTCCTGCGAGGGGTTGCACCACCAGAAGTTAAAACGGAGGATATTTATCGCGGAGCAATTCCTTTTATTTTTCTACAGTTGTTTGTTTTGTTATTAATTATTCTGTTTCCCAGTTTAGTCACGTTTTTGCCATCTTTAAGTAGTTAATTAAGAATGTAAAAATCTATCAAAAAAGGGCAGGCATTGCCTACCCTAATCGTTATACTTTCTTAGCCTTTATTCGAGCCAGAAAGCGCATAATTTCACCAATCCAGAGAACAACAGAAGTGCTCCCAATAATTGTCAGCCAATCTATCAGAGAAAGTGGAACAGTCCGGAAGAAATCGCCGCCGAATTGTACCATCAAGATTTGCCCGAAAAAGACGATCGCGGCAATTGTCACGAATCCTTTATTTTCCCCTAAGTTTGCAAAAGCCGACTCATTTAATCCGAAACATTTTGCATTAAACAAGTTCCAGAATTGCAGCATGACAAAGGTGGTAAAGAATAAAGAGAGTTCGTAAGGCGTGACAAGGCGATCGCTTTGAATGTACAGGAGGAAACCAACGAGAAAAGCGAGGAAAATGGGAGCAACCGAAAAGATATTGACTGCCATTGACTGCGAGATAATGAAGGATTCCGAGTCACGCGGTGCATCTTCCATTACTTTCTCATTAGGCGGTTCTGTTGCCAATGCTAAAGCCGCAAAAGTATCCATAATTAAGTTAACCCAAAGCAACTGAATCACGGTTAACGGTAGATTTATCCCGATGAACGGTCCCAGTAAAGCAATGCCGCAAGCCGCAACATTAATGGTCAATTGAAAGAGGATAAACTTTTGGATATTTTGGTAGAGAGAACGACCCCAAACGATCGCATTTTCGATACTTTTGAAGGAATGATCGAGGATAATTATATCACTCGCGTCTTTGGCAATAGAGGTGCTATTTTGTCCCATTGCCAAGCCGACTTGTGCCTGATTGAGTGCGGGTGCATCGTTAGTGCCGTCTCCAGTAACGGCGACAACTTCGCCATTTTCTTGTAATAATTTTACCAAGCGTTGTTTGTCGCTGGGACGGGCGCGAGAAAGAACTTTGACCTGTTGTACGGCTTGTTTGGCAGCTTCGTCATCCAAGTTTGCCAATTCTTGCCCCGTAAGATAGCATTCCTCGCCATCGGTTTCTTCAATTAAGCCAATTTGCCGAGCAATTTCTTTGGCAGTGAGGGAATTGTCTCCCGTGACGATTTTGACTTGAATTCGGGCATTTTTGCAGGCTTCAATCGCGGCAGGAACATCGGGACGAATGGGATCGCTAATGGCAACAAATCCCAACCAAATTAAATCTTGTGCGAGGATTTCGATATCGGCGACGGGTTCGACATTTTCGCGATAGGCAAATCCTAAAACTCGCATTCCTGCTGCTTCATATGTTGCCAATTGTTCCTCGATAAATTGCTTGCTGGGAACGGGTTTTACACCTGAATTGGTCAGCATTTTCTGGCAGCGATCGAGGAGAATTTCCGGTGCGCCTTTGATGTGGAGAATATTGGCAAATGTGAGAGAAGATTTACCCAATGTTGCCATATATTTCCGTTCCGTGGAAAACGTCCACTCGTCGAAAATCTCGAACTTTTCTCGTTCTTTTTCGTAAGCGATCGCCTTTTCATCCAACCACAATAATAATGCGCCTTCGGTGGGATCGCCGATGGGACGGGTTGTACCGTTGCGTTGCAGATTAGCGGTACTGTTGGCAGCGATCGCTTCGGCGACTAATGCCGTATCGTCGGGGAAATGTGCCTTGCTGACGCGCATTTCGTTGAGGGTTAAAGTTCCTGTTTTATCGGAACAGATAACAGTTGTCGCGCCTATAGTTTCGCAGGCGTGCATCTGACGAACGAGGTTATTTTGTTTCGTCATTTTTTGCATGCTGTAAGCGAGGCTGAGAGTCGTACTTAATGCCAAGCCTTCGGGAACCGCGACGACGATAATAGCAACGGCGATCGCAAAGTAAGTTAACAATGCGCTGGCTTCTTCGAGAGGAATCCAGTTGGTAGGAGATTCGGGAATCCAACCCATTCCCCAGCCAAATAGGAGGGCGTAACCGAAGACGCTAACCCCGAGTCCTAAAGTCCGCAACCAAGCCCCTAGAGAGTCATTTTCGAGCCATTGAGGGACTTTTAGATTCATCCCTGCCAACTCGAAACCGTCGTAAACGATGGGCAGCCAAACGCGACTGAGGGCGGTGAGAGTTCCCGTGGCGAGGATGGTGGTAAAGTACCACTGTTGCATCGTGAGGTTAAATTCTCCGATGAGTATGCCTCGGATAATGAGAGCGAGATCGATCGCCACGGCAACCGCTAAACCTAATACTCCAATAAGACGACTGAGACGATCTAATTGTTGGTTGAGAGGGGTTTCTTCTTCTATCGTTGCGATCGCGGCACGGGCGGTTTTTCCGATTTCGGTCTGGTCTCCGACGGATACAATTTTAATGGTAGCGTGTCCGTCTACAACCGTGGTGCCGCGTAGGACGAGAGAAGGAGTATAAGCAGTGTCGAATTCGTCATTTTCTTTGTCGGCAGATTTAGCAACAGGTTTGCTTTCTCCGGTTAAACTCGCCTCGTTAACTTGCAAAGAAACGCTATTTAAAATGCGCCCGTCGGCGGGTATTTCATCCCCGGTTTCCAACCAGACAATATCGCCGACGACGACATCTTTTTTAGGAACGGTGGTGAATTTGCCATTCCGCACCACTTTAACGGGCGTTTCGTTATTAACTTGGTTGAGAATGTCGAATTCTTGGTTCGCTTTATATTCGTTGATAAAGGCGACGGTGGTAGCTAAAAGAATGGCAACAATGATACCAATGCCTTCAATATATTGCCCGTTGACGATGCCGATCGCAATGGAAATAATTGCGGCGACGACGAGAATGCGAATGATGGGATCTTCGTATTTTTCGAGGTACAATTTCCACCAAGATTCTCGTTCTGGAGGTGTGAGAATATTACTGCCGTATTGGTGGCGATTTTCGTTGGCTTCTGCGGTGGTCAGTCCTTGCAAGTGTGGGGTTTGCAGCCCTTTTTCGTAAGTAATGGTCATGGTTTCCTCAAAGGAACGAACAGAGGGTGTGAGTTTTGCTCTGTAACGCGAACTCACAATTCCTATGATGGTTGCGGGGTGGGGGTTTGACCAGATAGGGGAGGGCAGTTTTGGGCAGGTTGAGGCAGAGGTGAAGGGCAGATGAGTTATGGTATAATTAAAAGGTGAGCTTGCGAGTTTTGAGGTAAAAGCGTAATGGGAAGGCAATTGCAGGTAACAACATGGCAAGATATTCGCTAAGCATTAGCCCAACCCCTTGAAAATGCCAATAAAAGGTTAGGAGATAAACACTTCCCAAGCCAATCCCCCAGTGGCTAAACAGACCTATCAGCATTGGTATTTTTGTATCTTTTATTCCTAGCAATGCGGCAGTTGATATTGTATCTAATTCATTAACGATTTGCAATAATGCTACAACTATTAAAAAGATGCAGGCCAGTTGAAATACAGCAAAATCATTTGTTGTTTTTGGAGTTAAGAATATTGAAACAATAGAAGCACGATTTATAGCTATAAAAATAAGATAGATAACTGTTCCAAAAATACCGATCGCCAGACCAACAAAACCTGCATATTGAACGCCACGCTTGTCCTGTTGTCCATACATTTGTCCAACTCTAGCAGTTACGGCTTGCGCCAAACCCAAAATTATATGTCGAATAATGTTATTCATTTGTCTTGCGATTTGATAGGCAGCCAGAGGAACTGAACCAAGATAACCAAATAAGTACACCAATACTAAAGTAGATCCTCCAGCAGAGATCCAGTGGCCACCACTAGCCCAACCAATTTTAATAATTTCCTTAAATACTGATAATTGAAACGGAAATTTTGTGTTTATTAGTTTGTATTCTGCTAAATCTGGACTGAGGAGTATAAAAATTAAAGCAGCACTAAGTTGAAACCAAAATACAGTTGTTGTTGCCCAACCAATACCAGCCAATCCCAAGTTCGGTAAGCCAAATTTTCCAAATGCAAAAATATAATTTGCTCCTGCATTCAAAAAGATACTAAAAGTTGCGATCGCTGTAATCATCTTTGGCCGATTAATGGCAACTAAAACGTTGCGTAAAACTTCATAACAGAATAAGGCGGGTAAACCCCAAAGAACTGCTTTCAGATATGATTGGGCAAGATAAATATTCGCTGCTTCTTGACCAAGAAAATTCATCCAAATTGAAGCCGACCCTAAAATAACCATCATGGGCAATGCAAGGATCAGAGATAGATAAAAACCCTGTGTTGGAATATAACTGAGTTTTTGCAACTCCTTAGCACCAAAAGCAATAGAAGAGACTGTATTAATCGCCGATATTGTACAAAGCCCTATAGTGAATATGTAACGAAATGTCATATAACCCAGAGCTCCGCCTGCAAGGATTTGGCTGCCTAACCTTCCCATTGTCCAAGTATCAAAGGCGATTATACTTAATTCACTGATTTGGGCGATTGCCAGAGGGAGCGCTAAAGAGAGACAAATTTTGACTTCTTGATAAATTTTAGACAATAATAATGGGTTCAAGAAATCCCGATACCACTTAAAATTTTCCATGCTTCATTTCTACAAGAGATGGTTACAAGATAGTGTACTCTGCGTTTTAACTCAACGGGAATATAAGAACTCACTCCAAGCTCTCCGAAAAGTTCAAATGTTCTAAAGTATACCTTGCTCACGTCTTCAGAATCGTTAAATTATCCACCTGTTCTAACAAAATATCTAACAGAGTGCTCTCTTCCGAGGAAAGTTGAGACTCCTTGTTTTTCTCCAGTAATTCGCTCAAATTTCCCTGTTTCGCTGGAGCAAGTTTACTCTCAGCTAATGCCTCTAATTCTGCTCTCTAAAATTATACTAGACTCCAGTTCAAAAGATTGCGCGATCGCATCCCAAGCATCAGAGAATGAAAAATGCGATCTCAATCTGTAAATAAAATCACAAATCCTTCTTGAGTAAAATAGCGATTCTCATTGCGTTCTTTTTGGTGTTCCATAAATATAACGATCGTGTTGCTCTGCACTATCTGTAGGCAGTTTAGCGAGAACTTCTTGGGGAATATTTTCTGTTAGTTCGTCAAACAATTCTAGAAGAAATTGACCCGTCGAAGGCACATCTTTTCGATCCTGTTCTCTCACAGAAATTTGTTCGCGATCCGCGATCGCATTAAACACCTCGAAATCATAATCAGATGTTATCCTAATTGTTATGCAAATCGCACAAAAAAAACTAGGGATTAATTCCCTAGTTCTTCAAGCTAAAAAGTTATCTTTTCTCAATTCATGAGAACAATATCGTCAGCCGGTAATTCCGTTACTTCCTCAACAACGGGTGCAATAGAAGATTGCAAAATCGGCGTTTTAACAATAGCATCATTCGCTAAATTAAACAAAGGATTGGATAAAATTCCCCCCAAGCAAGTCGTAATCAGAGAGAAAATAATTCCTACTTGTAAAGGGCGCATTCCCGATACATTCCAGCGAATTTCCGGATAGTTTTTCACTGCTTCCGACATTTCTTGCGGTTCTTTCACCACCATCATTTTCACCACGCGAATGTAGTAGTAAATCGAAACAACGCTGGTGACTAAACCCAATAAAACCAAACCGTATAATCCGGCTTGCCAACCCGCCCAAAAAAGGTAAATCTTACCGAAGAAACCCACTAAAGGCGGAATTCCTCCTAAAGAAAGCAAGCAAATACTCAACACCAAAGTCACGAGGGGATCTTTTTGATATAACCCGGCATAATCGCTGATTTGGTCGGAACCCGTCCGCAGGGTAAATAAAATCACGCAAGCAAATGCGCCCAAGTTCATAAACAGGTAAACCAAGAGATAGAAAACCATGCTGGAATAGCCTGCATCCGACCCCGCGATCGCCCCGATCATGACAAAACCTGCTTGACCGATGGAAGAATAAGCGAGCATCCGTTTCATGCTGGTTTGCGCCAAAGCCACGGCATTTCCCAACACCATACTAAAGATAGCAAGGGCGGCAAAAATGAAGTGCCATTCAGAAGAAACTGAATCGAAAACCGTCACTAATAAACGCAAAGCTAGGGCAAAACCAGCAGCTTTCGACCCCACGGAAAGGAAGGCAACAACGGGAGTCGGCGACCCTTCGTACACGTCTGGAGTCCATTGGTGAAACGGTACCGCCGAAATTTTAAAGGCAATTCCCGCGATCGCGAATACCAAAGCGATCGCCAGCCCTAAAGAAGCCTCTCCACCGGTTCCCAAGGCTGCGGCAATCTCATCTAAATGGGTTTTGCCTCCAGATAAGCCGTAAAGTAAGGAAACCCCATATAAGAAAATGGCCGAACTGGCCGCTCCGATAAGCAAGTATTTTAAAGCCGCTTCATTCGATCGCGAATCTCGCTTGGTGTATCCTGTCAGCAAATAGGAGGAGATACTCAACATTTCCAAGGAGATAAAAATCATCACCAGTTCGTTTGACCCCGAGAGGAACATTCCCCCGAGGGTCGCCGTGAGGAGAATGGCGATAAATTCCGCGAGGGAAGTCCCCGACTGTTCCACGTAGCGAATAGACATGGTAATGGTAACTGCTGCCGAGAGGGCAATAATACCGCGAAAAACGATGCTTAAATTATCAGCATTAAAACTTTCTAAAAAAGCAAGAGATGTAGCGGCATCCCATTGAAAAGCAAGGGCTACCATCGATCCGAAGAGTCCCGCGATCGCTGCATAGGGCAACCAGCGAGAAGAACTGCGCCCCAAAACGATATCCCCGACCAAAACCACCATAAGGGTTATCAGTACCAGCCCTTCGGGCAAAATCGCCCCAGTATTAAGCTGAGAGGCGACAGCACTAGAAAAATCCATAGAATTCAATTAATCGTAATTCATGAGCAGTGACGATAATGATTCTACCTTAGTTGGTTGCTTGCACTGTGCTTCGGCAAGCTCAGCAGCCGCGAAGCCGAAGTATTGGTTATTAATCTCCCCTCTCGGGAGGGGTTAGGGGTGGGTTTGGCTTCCGCTTTCTAATATTCACTTCCTACTCCTTAATTTTCCCAAACAACATTCCTTTTATCGATGTTTGCAGATAGGCAATTTGACCGTAGGCGTAGAGTAAATTCTCAAACCTTTGTGCTGGAGAGTGAATGAACTTTAGTGATTTATAGAGACCGCGCAGCAAGCGTTCTCCGCCATTTCCCAATTGAAACACCCCGGATCGATTGGACATTTGATCGCGATAGCTTTCACTGATTCCCTGTCCCCAACTCCGCTTGAGAAACCAATTCCTCGTGACCCGTTCCGGGATGACATTATGACCGGCGACGGCATCGGGCAAATACATCACTTTCCATCCTTGTTTAAGCGCTTTCTCTGTCATTACGAGTTCTTCATTGGAAATCAAATTCGTCCCCACGCGACCTAAATTAACATTAAACCCGCCGATCGCCTCTAATACCTCCCGACGAATGGAATAGTTTGCGCCTATGGGTCCGCGAGTAGGGGTGGTAATGGAGAGGAGTTCGTCCCCAAAATCGTAGAGTCCCAAAACCCCCGAGGCCTCTCGAGAAAGCCAATGAGGACGAGATATTCCGGGCGGCCAAATCAGACGGGTTCTCCCCCCGGCAATTCCCAATTTTTCATTATCTTTGTAGGCTTGATGAATAGCTGCCAGCCAACCGGGAGAGGCTTCCGCATCATCGTCTAAATAAGCGAGAATGTCTCCTGTTGCTTCTTTAAATCCTCGGTTTCGGGCAGAGGATAAACCTAACTGAGGTTCGTAAACATACTTAAAACGAGGATCGCTTAAGCGTTCTTCTGCGATCGCTTTGGTGCGATCCGTGGAGCGATTATCGACTAAAATCAATTCAAATTCAGGAAAGTCTTGAGCGAGGACGCTATCGATCGCCGCCCCCACGTAATCCTCTCGATTGTAGGTACAAATAATTGCAGAGATTGACGGGGTAAGCATCGGTCAAAGTGGGAAAGCCAAAGAACTGGTTCAATATTAGCCCAATTTTTCCCACGCGCCACATTCTCGAAATCTTTACGATCGGGACAAAATCTGTATTAGCAATAGTTTTTACGATTGCCTAGAAAAATAGGGTAAAAACTCTATTTATTATTACAATAGAAGCGATCGCATTTTGGGAAAGAAAGATGATGCCAAAACTATCTAAAAAAGGATTACAGCTGCGAGAACTTCAAAATCGCCTGCGCGGTCATGCTGCTACAATCGATCTTTTCGATCGCGATGATTACGATATTTTGATCGTTCCGTCTTTGAGTATCGACCAACGACAATTAGGCAAAATCCCCGGTTTTCTCCATTATGAAGAACGTTTATTATTTTCGCTAATTCGCCTTCGCAATCCTCGCGTTCGTCTGATTTATGTTACGGCTCAGCCTCTTTCTCCAGCAATTATAGATTATTATTTACAGTTATTACCCGGTATTCCTTTTTCCCACGCTCGGGCGCGTTTATTGCTATTATCAACTTACGATTCATCCTTAAAACCCCTCTCGCAAAAAATTCTCGAACGTCCTCGCTTGATTGGGAGGATTCGCAAAGCGATGCGTTTGGATCGCGCTTATATGGTCTGTTTTAATTCCTCATTGTTGGAACAAGAACTGTCTTTAAAATTAGAAATTCCCCTGCTGGCTTCCTGTCCGGATTTGCTATATTGGGGATCGAAAAGCGGCAGTCGAGAAATTTTTCAGAATGCAGGTGTTTCTCATCCCGATGGTTGTCTTTCGGTGGAGAATGAAGAAGATTTATTGACAAAAGCAGCAGAATTATGGCAGAGAAAACCCGGTTTAAAACGCATAGTGATTAAACTTAATGAAGGTTTTTCCGGGGAAGGTAATGCGCTTTTAGATTTAGCTCCAATTGCTGAGAATTCCCCTCTCAAAATGAGTTGGGAACGGGCAAGAGAGGCTTTGCGCGATCGCTTGCCTCACCTGCGCTTTCAAGCAACCGATGAAACATGGGAAAACTTTTCTTTACGCTTGCCAGAATTGGGGGCAATTGTTGAAGAGTATATCGAAGGAGAAGAAAAGCGATCGCCTAGTTTTCAAGGCTATATTACCCCGTCAGGAAATGTAGAAATCCTCTCGACTCACGATCAAATCCTTGGCGGTCCAGACGGACAAATTTATCTTGGTTGTCGCTTTCCTGCTGATGCTGTTTATCGCTTACAACTACAAAAATTAGGGGTTGAGATTGGTAAGATTTTAGCAGAAAAGGGAGCAATGGAACGCTATGGGGTTGATTTTGTTGCCGTCAGACAGCGCGATCGCGATCCGGAATGGGAAATTTATGCGATCGAAATCAATTTGCGAAAAGGAGGAACGACCCACCCATTTATGACACTTAAACTATTAACAAATGGGGAATATCAGAAAAAAAATGGACTCTTTTACTCTCAGGATAAAGAGAAATATTATGTTGCCTCGGACAACTTGCAAAAAGCCGATTATCAGGGTTTATTACCGGGAGATTTAATGGATATTATTACCCGTCATCGCTTGCATTTTGACAGCAGCACGAAGACGGGAACTGTATTTCATCTCATGGGTGCATTATCGGAATTTGGTAAGTTGGGATTGACCAGTATTGGTAATTCTTTTGAAGAAGCTGAAGCAATCTACAATCAAGTCGAAACCGTCCTCGATGCAGAAACTCAAACCGACTATTCCAACTTACCTGCTTTGCCTCCTTTACCGATTACATGGTACGGGAGCAATTAGTTCCTAAGAAAATTGGTTAGCTTTAAATTTCATACGCATACAGTAGAAAGATTAGATTGTAATAGTTTGAGAATTGCATGCAATATTTTAGCCAAAACGACTGGTTGCTTTCCCCAAAATATAATCTCTCCTGACAACACCAAACGTCCGGCTATCCGTGCTTTCTTTAGGATTATCCCCTTGCAGAAAACAATCCCCATTTTCTACAACCCAAGCAACCCTTTTCACGATTTTTAACTCTGGTTTTTGAGGATGTCGTGCAATAACCAGATCGCCGACGCGAGGAAAAGTATTTCGATATGCCTGTAAATCGATTAAGATTTCTTCACCGGGTTTTAATAGCGGTAGCATAGAATTCCCAGAAATGCGAAATCTCCGCCGTTTTCTGAATAACCATAGCAAGAGTTCTCGAGGCGATCGCGCCAGCGTGACAGAGTCGTATCGCTTTAGTTCTGGATAATTTGTTGAAAACATGATATTCTTTACTCGATACTTAAGAGCGGCGATCGCGTTCCAATTGCCAAATGACTTTTTCTAAATACAATCTTCAGAACATCCCGGATTGAAATGCAAACATAGCAATATTATTTGGAGATAATATTATTATTTATAAAAAAGGCGTTGATTTCAACGCCCAATTAAACTCATAAAAAACAAAATTTGGCAAGATTGATTAAGAAGGTTTTGCCAAGTACCAAGAAACATCGCGTTCCTTGCTTTGCCAGAACATCTTGTGAATCTTCTCGACAGTTTCCACTAACTCTTTGGCATGAGCTTCACTGACTTCTACTTTACAAGAAGAGCAAAGTTTAGCGGCTTTCCAGAAAGTATCGTGAAGATCGGGGAATTTTTCCAAGTGAACGGGTTTGAAATAATCCGTCCACAGAATTAATAATTCCTCTTTAGTTTTATGTGCCTGCTCTTCTTTAATGGCAACATAACGAGAGAAAGTATTATTGTAGGCAATAATTGCACTTTTGTCGCTGGGGTTGGGGAGTTCCAACGCAATCAATTTTTGGGTCATCGATAGCACCGCTTCTGCTGTAACTCGTGCAGAAGAAGGATCGTAAACGCCACAGGGACCATCGCAGTGTGCCTGCACTTCCTCTGCGGGAAACCAATTTTTAATCCGGGAAATTAGAGTATTAAGCATGAGATTACCGTGTGCTTGTGGGTTTGAATCGTTTTGAGAAACGTTTCGCAAAAAGGAGGATTTTTCTCGTCGAGCTAGATAACGCAAGGGTTACAGCCATTTATCCCCCCCTACCCCATCTAGCTTAGTGCTATTCGGGATGCGGTGCAAGATGCCCATTGGCATTTAAAATGGAGAAAGAACTTTTCTGCATCAGTGCATAAGTAAATTTGCTTATGTTAGGATATTATTTCAACTGCGATCGCGCTAAGCCAATGAATGCAAAAGACCTTGCCCAATATATCGAAAAAACCAATGGAATATCCAAACCGTGGTTATTGGTACAACTGCGGTTAAAAAAACTTGAGGAAAGTCGCGATCGCATCTCTCCAGAGGAGTATATTCAACGACTGCAAGACATTCACCAAGATTTGATGAACTTGGGAGAATGGTGGATCGGCAGGGAAAATGAGGTATTTGGAGAAGGATAATTGATAATTGATAGTTGATAGTTGATAATTGATAATTATTCATTGAAAAAATGTCTGTAGAATTACAAAATGAATTGCATAATGCGGTCAATATTCGCCGTAATTTTGCCATTATTTCCCACCCTGACGCGGGAAAAACGACTTTGACAGAAAAATTGTTACTCTATGGTGGAGCCATTCACGAAGCGGGATCCGTGAAGGCGAGAAGGGCGCAACGCAAAGTGACTTCCGACTGGATGGAAATGGAACAGCAACGGGGGATTTCCATCACTTCCACGGTTTTGCAGTTCGAGTATGACGGCTATCAAATTAACTTACTCGATACCCCCGGACACCAAGATTTTAGTGAAGATACTTATCGCACTCTCGCAGCGGCAGATAATGCCGTAATGCTGATCGATGCGGCGAAAGGATTGGAACCCCAAACTCGCAAGCTGTTTGAAGTTTGCAAGATGCGGGGATTGCCGATTTTTACGTTTACCAACAAACTCGATCGCCCTGGACGAGATCCCCTTGAATTATTGGACGAAATCGAGCAAGAATTGGGATTGCAGACTTATGCAGTGAATTATCCCATCGGCATGGGCGATCGCTTTAAAGGAGTCTTCGATCGCCGCAAGAAAAAGGTTCACCTATTTGAGAGGCGTTCTCACGGAAGCAAGGCAGCAGAGGCAACGACGATCGACCTCGGAGATCCGCAAATTGAAGAATTACTCGAACGAGAACTCTATTACGAACTGAAAGAAAATCTAGAAATCCTTGAAGAAATTGGCTCGGAGTTCGATTTAGAAAAGATTCATTCCGGTCAATTAACCCCTGTCTTTTTTGGCAGTGCCATGACCAATTTTGGCGTACAACTTTTCCTCGAAGCCTTTTTGGAATACGCCCTCAAACCCGAGGGAAGAAATTCTTCTCGCGGAGCGATCGCTCCTACAAATTCTGACTTTAGCGGTTTTGTGTTCAAACTGCAAGCGAATATGGATCCCAAGCATCGCGATCGCGTGGCTTTTATTCGCGTTTGTACGGGAAAATTTGAGAAAGATATGACGGTGAGCCACGCGAGAACGGGTAAAACGGTACGCTTGTCAAGACCGCAAAAATTGTTCGCCCAAGGTCGAGAATCCCTTGATGTGGCTTATGCTGGGGATGTGATTGGGTTGAACAATCCGGGGGTTTTTACCATTGGCGATACGATTTATAAAGGCAAGAAATTAGAGTATGAGGGAATTCCTTGTTTCTCGCCAGAACTGTTTGCCTATTTGAAAAATCCCAATCCTTCTAAGTTTAAGCAGTTTAACAAAGGGATTAAAGAATTACAGGAAGAAGGTGCGGTACAAATCATGTATTCTTCCGATGAATTTAAACGAGATCCGATTTTGGCGGCGGTGGGTCAATTACAGTTTGAAGTGGTACAATTTCGCCTGCAAAATGAGTATAATGTTGAGACGAGATTGGAGCCTTTGGGTTATAGTTTAGCGCGTTGGGTTGCTGGGGGTTGGGAAGCGTTGGAAAAGGTGGGTCGCTTGTTTAATACGGAGACGGTGAAAGACAATTGGGAACGTCCGGTTTTACTGTTCCGCAATGAGTGGAATATGCGTCAAATTATGGACGATCATCCAGAATTAAAGTTGAATTCGACGGCGCCTGTGGGTTCGGGTTTGCAGCCGGATTAGAGCTTTGTTTGAAGGGACAATTCGGAATTCAAAAATGTTAAATTCGAGGGAAAACCGTGCGATCGCAATCCATTTCAATGGATTTTTTATATGAGGCAGGGATTTTGAATCCCTGACGGATCGCGATACAAACAGATAATCTAATGGAATTGAGAAAAAGAGCGATCCGAAACCGAAAAGCGATCGCCTGCTGCAAACGCGATACAGTTATTCTAATAACTCAAATGATTTGGCGCGATCGCGCATCGAATATCGCAACATGAATATTACAGCCACCTTAAATGAAATTGCCACCCTCAGTATCGAAGAGAGAATCGATCTCGTGCAAGCCATTTGGGATGGTATTGCTGCCGAACAAAATTACCCCGATTTAACGCAAACCCAAAAACAGGAACTCGATCGCAGAATTGAAGATTCCCAAGCAAACCTAGAAAATGTCATGACTTGGGAAGAAATCAAAGCATTAGCGATCGCACCCAACTCATAGGATAAAATACAATTGAACGTTGCCCCTGCTACCGACTCAACTCTAGATAAATGAATGTAGAAATCCAGAAAAAACCCGCGATCGCTCGCACGGAACGCGGACTCAGTATATCGGGGACGCGCATTACTCTTTATGACGTGATGGACTACCTCAAAGAAGAATATCCCCCGAAATTTATTCGCGCCATGCTGAACTTAACAGAAATGCAATTAAATGTAGCATTATCTTATATCGAAGAAAATCGCGATCGCGTTGAGGAAGAATATCAATTTGTTTTAAAGCAAGCTGAGGAAATTCGGCAATATTGGCAAGAACGAAATCGAGAACATTTTGCCCGCATTGCTCAAACATCTCCCGCCGGAAAAGAAGTCGCTCGGGCAAAATTACAAGAACAAAAATCGAAACGAACGGCAAAATATGGAGTTCGAGAATAAATTTTTAATCGACCATAATATAGAGGGACAAGCGCTTATTTTATTTGGAGCGATCGCGAATCAAGGTTGGCTCGATCTCATTCAGATTCAGTTTGTTTTCTTTGAAGAGATTGCATTACCCATTGAAAGTAGCGATCGCGGAGTATGGCAATTTGCTCAATCCAATCGGATGCTTTTATTAACTGCCAATCGAAGTATGGAGGGTGATGACTCTTTAGAGCAAGTAATGCGAGAAGAAAATACACCCACTTCCTTACCGATTGTAACAATTAGTAATAGCAATCGCGTTTTAATCGATCCTAATTATCGGGAAAAGTGTGTGGAAAGTTTGCTGGAAATTGCCCTCGATCTGAATAACTATTTAGGAGTAGGTGGGATTTTTATTCCCTAAGCGATCGCTATTTGTGCCGATCCAAAAAATCCAACAAATCTCGCTGTACTTCCGCATTCGCCGCAATAACCAACCCCGGTAATTGATAATCCTCGCAAGCACTCAAAGGAGGTAAAGGCAAACCCTCGCGAGTCGTCACCAATGCCCCCGCTTCCTTCGCCAAAAACGCCAAAGCCGCTCCATCGATGAACTTTCCCGAATCTAAAATCGCCCCCGCGATCGCCCCCTGCAACATCCGCGCAAAGGCAGGAATGGGCTTCTCTTTGGTATAGGCTTTACTGGTGACGACTTCGTAAACAGAAGGAAAAGACTCTAACAAATGTGCCATTTTCCAACCCAAATACACTCGCTTTTCGGGTTCGACGATCCGTAAAGGCTGACACCGATCTAAATCGTCCCCGAGTTTCCCCCGAAAGCAACCCTCTCCCCGCAGCGCGTAAAAATAGCAATCCTCAGAAGGACTCAAGGCGATAACCGCTTCATAGTCGTCGGCGTTGAGAATGGCGAGAATAATCAAATAATAAGGGTGTCCGTCGAGATAATAACGAGTCCCATCAATGGGATCCAGAGTCACGAGATAATCCCCCTGCTCTCCGAGAGTCGTCCCGCGAAAATATTTAGTATTGTAGGATTGCTCCCATTCTTCCCCGTAAAACCGTAGTTGAGGAAATATCCCCAAAAGAGCCACTTCGACAAAAGTTTGTACGGAAAGATCGGCATCCGTCAAAGCCGTCGCAAAGAAATTCTCCGATTCTCCTTTTTCCGGGAGAGCAACGATGCGAGACTGAATTTCTCGGGCGTAGGCTCCAGCGACTCTGAGATGAGGGAGCAGGGTTTCGAGGATTTGGCGTGGCGTGGGGAGTTCTAACATGGAACAGTGCAAAGGAAAATATTCATTTCGATTATTTCACGCGATCGCAAAAAAAATCGCCCATCATTGGAGCGATCGCACAATCGATAAAAAATCAAGAGCCAAAACTAAGATTGGAAAAGTG
Source organism: Cyanobacteria bacterium SBLK (assembly GCA_017746715.1). Taxonomy (GTDB): domain Bacteria; phylum Cyanobacteriota; class Cyanobacteriia; order Cyanobacteriales; family Spirulinaceae; genus CCY15215. Next base: position 91,754 of record JAGHZQ010000097.1, on the reverse strand, counting down.
CTTCTAAATAAACCCTCGCACAAGCGCGATAATTTTGAGACTCTTTCATAGATTCCCCTTGATTATTGTTCTGTAACAAAAATAAGGACAAAGCTGCGGCAAAAACGCGGTCTTGATCCCAGTTGGGATGACCATCTAAATAGGTTTTTAAAGATTGATGCAGATCTTCGGGAATTTCTGCCAAAATGCTGACCGTACTATTCATTATGACCTCGCTGAACTAGATGACGTGGGGGGGAGGGACAGAACCGAGGGAAAAGACTTTCCCGCAGCCCTAAAACTCGTTGCTCGGAATTCGATCGATGTGTTGAGATTGGATGGGTGGTCGTGCGCTTTAACTCGATGCGGTTGTTCTCCAATTGCTCGTCCCTTTTATCTATTTCGCGGGTAATTGCGTCTTTTGTCAATGCTGAGAAATGTTACAACTTTCTTCAGGAAAACTAAAGATTTACGGGAAAATAAGGTTTTTCAGTCTTTTTTTGTTACTGAACTTTACATAAACTCAGTAGAGAACGAATGATTTTCAGTAAACTAGAAAAATTCATCCCCCTACCGTAATATCTGGAATTGGCTTCCTCAACCTGTGGAAAACCTTGGGTAAATTGTGGAAAACTCGAGAAAACCTTGTGGAATGATTGGGGATTTCATGGGGGAAAAGGAGATTGAAGAATAAGAATTGCGAATTTAATATCTCGTGAATTTTGGCGCGATCGCGATCGCGATTTCAGAACGAGTGTACCGTGTTTCCCGAGTTTTGCGATCGCAATCTTAAAGGTTAGCGCGATCGCGAATTTCCCCAGCTAAAAAAGAAAGGCAATCCCAATAATCTGGAAAAAACGATAATGAAAAATATAATTTGGCTCGCTACAATTGTAGTCTCACTATCAATCGGTGCAGTTGTCGCTCTCTTTTGGGTTGGATTTTTCTCGCCAGAAGCGATCGTTGCCTCCTCTCTACCTTCCCAAGAACAACCCGCAGAAAATGAAGATTGGCTCGAGATGTTCGAGCAACTTTTAGATCGTTCTTATTCCCGAGCAGTGCAAGATGCTTCGGTTGCCGAAGAAGCAGAAATCAGTCGCGATCTTTGGGCAATTACGCCAGACAATCCCGATATTTTCTGGCAAAATAACGAGACCAAAGATAAAGTTTTGCTCGTCACTTGGACTTCGCGGGAGGGTTACGACGATCGCGAAGGCTCGGAAATGGAATTAAGCCGAGATGTTTGGACGACGGTGGTGCCTCAAGCGAGGAAATTCTGTCAAGCCTTGACTCTCGACCCCAAGAGCAAATCGTTAAGACTCGAACAATTTCTCGGTTTGCCTCCCCACGATGGGAAAACTAAATTTGTAGAAATTTGGGCAAAACCCGAAGATATATTTCGTCCCTGTCCCGATGCGGAAATTAACGATAAGCAATGCGATCTAGAATTTCGGGATTCCGTCGATCCCCAACATCAAGATTGGATGCTCGAGTTAGAATCTTCTTCTTATGGCGAGGGGGGTTATCCTTGGACGCGGTTGGGTTATACCTATGATTGGGGCAATTTAAATACAGAAGTTGGTGGGAGTGAATTTGTTATTAAAAGCGGTGCAACAGTAGGAATTGAGTTTGTCACGACGACTGAGGACTATTGCCAAAATAAGTGAGTGAGAAAGATAAATTCTCGGTAATTTTGTTTCGCATGAAAGGCAATCGCCTTTCATTTTTTTGTGAAGAAAAAGCAAAAATGAATTATAAAAATACAGCCAGCGATCGTATTTCAGTATTTTTTAGAGAAGGCGATCGCATCTTGCTTAGATATTAACTTTTATTTCTCTCGGCTTTTAAACCCTTTTCAAGAAAACAACTCACAGTTTAAAATTGCCTTCGCTATTTTATTTTAGGACAAAAATAATTATGAAGCCGCGCAGTTCTCAAAGCCAAGGTTTTCTGCGGATGCAGCAGCACATGAAGAAATTCTTTCAGCAGGCTTCGAGAGATATCCCTCAACTTGAAGGGACGGGGACAAAATCCCTCGAAGCTTGGTTCTTAGGAGCAAAAGGAGAAAATGCAGACGAACTCGAACGGTTGATTGTCGAGGCCATCCGCGACCAAGCATTTTGGCGCAAAAACTATCATTCTGGCGATCCGAGTTACATTCCCGAATCTGTAAAAATCAGTGAAGATTACATCCAGACTATGGCAAAACTGAAGGATAATTATTACCTTCTTCTTGCTTTTCTGAAAAAATCCGTTCCTTTCTTTAGTATGCGCTATCAAGGGCATATGTGCTGGGATATTACCCTACCTTCAATTTTGGGTTATTTTGCAGCGATGCTGTATAACTCTAATAATGTTGCCTTTGAAGTCTCAACAGCAACAACTTATTTAGAGATGTTAGTGGGAGACGATCTTTGTCAAATGTTGGGATATCGAATTCCTACAGAAGAAGACATCGAAATTAAAGGCGCAATTCGTCCATGGGGTCACGTTACTTCTGGAGGAACAGTTGCCAATATTGAAGCCCTCTGGTCGGCAAGAAATTTAAAATTTTATCCTCTGACATTCAAAGCCGCATTGTTAGACGATCGCTGGACTTGGGGAGATGCCAAAAATATAAAAATTGACCTTCCGAATGGCGATCGCCAGCCTTTAATTAGTTTAAATGTTTGGCAACTCTTAAATTTACAAAGCGATGAAATTCTAAAATTGCCTGCCCGTCTCAATAATAACTATGGAATTGATAGTGAAATACTGAGCCAAGCATTAGCAAAATACTCCTTACAAAATTTGGGGTTCTTAAATTTTTCTCGTCGATTTTTAGCGATCGATCCAGAAGATAAGAGCGGATCTTCTATTGGAGATATGCCGATTTATATCGTTCCGGGAAGTAAGCATTATTCCTGGCCGAAAGCTGGAGCTATATTGGGATTGGGTCAAGATTACGGTATTAATATTCCTGTCGATGCAGACGGACGCATGAAAGTTTCCGAACTAGAAACTCTTCTCGATCGATGCCTCAATAAAAAGCAACCCGTTATTACCGTTGTTGCTGTAATCGGGAGTACCGAAGAAAGCTCAATCGATCCAATTCAAGATATTATTGCTCTGCGAGAAAAGTTTCGTAAAAAAGGTCTAGAATTTACTATTCATGCCGATGCTGCATGGGGCGGCTATCACGCTTCAGTGATTCGCGATGACTTTATCTTATCAACCCCTAACGATCTGACAACTCCAGAAACAACAAAATTTATAACAACAGATTATATCATGTTAAGCCAATATGCAACCCATCAGTTCCTTGCACTGCATCAAGCTGATTCAATTACGGTAGATCCTCATAAATCTGGTTATATTCCTTATCCTGCTGGTGCTTTATGCTATCGGAATTCGGCAATGCGAGATTTAGTGACGTTTAAAGCTCCTGTTATTTTTCACGGTGAAACTGAACCGACAGTCGGAATTTATGGGATTGAAGGCTCAAAACCGGGGGCAGCTCCAGCATCAATTTATTTAAGTCATAAGGTTATTCGTCCCACTAAAAGCGGCTATGGTCAAATTATTAATAAAGCACTTTATGGCTGCAAAAAACTCTACGCGCGCCTGCTCTGTATGGCACAACCCGAAGATAGTTTTCTGGTTGCTCCCGTGCCGCGTTTGCCTGCGGAGATTGCTAATAAATCTAACGTAGAAATTGAAGCTCAACGCCAACTGATTGCCACTGCAATTAATGGAAAAACCTATGAAGAAATTATGGATAATCCCGAGGCAAAAGAACTATTACCAGAAATTGGCCCGGATCAAAATATTCTTCTCTATGCCTTCAATTTTAAAGATAAAAATGGGGAATTTAACCGAGATTTGGATGCTGCAAACCAATTCAATAAACAATTGTACGAACTATTAAGTATCAATCCGGGAGAAGATATTTACAGCTACAATTTAATTGTCAGTACGACAGATCTGACGACTTCTTATTATGGAGCGGATTTGATGCAAAGTTTTGGGGAACGTCTTTTGGGAAAAGGGTCTGGGGTTAATTGGACAAATCCTAATACTTCTATTACGGTTATTCGTTCTGTTAGTATGGATCCGTGGCTGACGGAGACTTCAGAAGGGTCATTTATTGATGTGTTAGAAGAAGAATTTCGTAACGCAGTTCAAACGATTTTGTCTTCTAATATGTTTGGGCAATTGTTCTTTGGGGTTCTCGATAAAGACAAGTCGGAAACCATCGATCGCTCTGAAATTGAGTTGGAATTGCAACAGATGGGTTACAACCAAGAAAATATCGATCGCTTTTGGAGGATGGCAGATGTCGATGGCGACGAATCTCTGTCGCTGAGCGAGTTTGTGAGTAAGTGGCAGCAGTTACTTTAACACTCTTTCATCAATTGACGAAAAAAACTTTTTAGTGAGAGAAAGGCGATTTTCCCTCATTTTTTTTGAGCAATTCTAAAAAAAAAACAAACACTTAATAAGAATTATTTGTAATAAGTTATTCTGAATTTTCAGTAAATGAGAATAAATTGCAAAAAAAGAACGAGCAATGTCATTGATGAGAATATCTCTAAAACGCCTAAAAATAAAGCATCTTCTTGCGATCGCGATCGCGACGTTTGCCCTTGTATTCCTCGGCTTCAGTCGCAATAACGATTCCCTAGCTTACTCTCGAGATTCTCAACAACAGAGAGAGACTCTCCTGCTTGCCCATGCCCATGGTCTCGAAAAAGCGATTATTGTCGATTTTGTCGATATGGTTATCGTTCCCACCTACGATCGCTTGGTCGGGCAGGCTGCAGTCATGAAAACCGCGATCGATCGCTTTGTTACCAATCCCACGCCACAGACCTTAAAATCCGCGCAAGTTGCATGGTTGGCGGCGCGAACCCCTTGGGAACAGAGCGAGGCCTTTGCCTTTGGTCCGGCAGAATCCCTCGGTTACGATGGGGATCTCGACGACTGGCCGGTGAATGAAACCGATGTGGCAGCAATTCTCAAAAGCCGCGATCGCTTCACTTTGGAGTATATTAGCAACTTACAAACCACCGAAAAGGGTTTTCACACCATCGAATTCTTACTTTTTGGTACAGATAACAATAAAACAGTTGCGGATTTTTCTCGAAGAGAACGCGATCTGCTGAAGTTACTTGCTGAAGCCTTTGAAGCAACCTCCCGAGACCTCATAGCCAGTTGGGTTGATGGGATTGATAGCAATCCGCCTTATCGAGAAGTTTTGATTACCGCAGGCGATCGCAATAACCCTGCCTATCTGACCCAAAAAGCCGCTTTAGAAGAGATCGTACAGGGAATGATAGGTTGTGTGGATGAGGTGGCGAATGAAAAGATCGGCGTCCCTTTAACCGACAAAACCACTGACGATCTCGAAAGTCGTTTTAGTCATTCATCTCTCAGCGATTTTAAAAATAATCTGCAAAGCGTGGAGAATGCCTATTTGGGAGGACTCCCAGATACGCGGAGGGGAATGAGTCTCAGCGATTTTATTGCCAGAACCGATGCCAGACTCGATCGCCAAATCAAACAGGAGTTAAACGCTGCCCTCGAAGCATTAGAGGCGATTCCCGATCCCATCGAACCCGCGATCGCCGATGCAGCCGCATTAGCAAGATTAACAACAGCTCAAGAAGCAATCTTACAACTCTTTTCCACCATGGAAGAGAAAGTGTTACCCCTCGTTCGGAGTTAACGAGTCAAATCAATTCAAAATTGTAATCTCTACCTAAAGTCAGAGGAAGGAGAACACCTATGTCGGACAAATTTGCGCGATCGCGTTTGAGGTGGCGATTTTTGTTATCGTTATTTGCGATCGCTTTGATATCGGGAGTCATTTTATCGGGGGCGATCGCTGTTGCCAAAACGCCCTTAGCTGGAGGCGAAACAACGGTTTTTAATCGCTCTTCGAGAGCCTACGAACAGCCTTCTGTGGGATTGAATGAGGAAGAAGAAGAACGTCATTTTCAAGGAGACTTAGCCTTCGATGCCGTCTTCGTCACGCCCCCCGCACATATTAATCCGGGTTTGGGTCCATTATTTAATAACGCGTCTTGTACTGGATGCCATATTCGCAACGGTCGCGGTTTGCCGGAAAAAGGGCAATTACTGGTACGGGTGAGCGACGGTCGCAAAAATTCTGGCGATGTTATTGACCCTAAATCTCTCCCAGTCGATACTTATCATCTCGAAGCCTCCGTCAGTTTGGAGAATGCACCACCAGTTCCGGGATTGGGAACGCAAATCCAAGATCGAGGCATTTACGGTCACGAACCGGAAGCAACCGTCGAGATCGCCTGGGAAGAACGAGAGGGAAAATATAAAGAGGGTACGCCCTATTCCTTGCGCTATCCCCGTCCGGAAATCCTTCTTCCTAATGGCGAGTCTCTTTCTCCCGACATTTTAACCTCCCTTCGCATTCCTCCCCCAGTTTTTGGCTTGGGATTGCTTGAAGCCGTCCCCGAGGCAACCATTCGCAACCTTGCCGATCCCGACGATCGCGATGGGGATGGGATTTCCGGTCGCGTGAATGAAGTTTGGGACGTGGAAAAAGAGGCCATCGCTTTGGGTCGTTTTGGTTGGAAAGCGAATAACCCAAACCTGCTCCAGCAAACGGCTTCCGCTTATGTCAACGATATGGGCGTGACCAATCCTCTTTTCCCCGAATCGGACGAAGAACCGGACATCGATCGCCAGACCCTTGAAGAGGCAGAATTTTACGCGCAAACTTTAGCGGTACCCGGTCGCATTCTCTTGAACGATCCGGAGATCCAGCAAGGGGAAAAACTGTTTGAACAAGCAGAATGCGCCAGTTGTCACATTCCGACCCTTTCCACGGGAGATTACGAAATCGAGGCCCTTGCCCATCAAACCATTCATCCCTATACCGATCTGCTGTTGCACGATATGGGAGAAGGATTGGCAGACCATCGCCCGGATTTCCTCGCTACAGGACGGGAATGGCGCACCCAATCCTTATGGGGTATTGGTTTGACTCAAACCGTGCTGCCTTATTCGAGCTATCTTCACGACGGTCGCGCTCGCACTTTAGAAGAGGCGATTCTCTGGCATGATGGAGAAGCAAAAAACTCGAAAGCGCAGTTTCAAGCCATGAGTCAAAGCGATCGCGATGCTTTGATACGCTTTTTACGCTCTTTGTAGATAAAAAAAAGCGATCGCGCAGAAGGCAACCGCAGAAAGAGGAAAGAAAGGAAAAGAAGTAGAGTTTCAACTCAACTAGAATTCGCAAATTTCAGGCGTTTAGGAGACGATGGCGATGCGATCGCTACGCTGGCGAAGTGCTTTTTGGTCAAAGACAAATTCGCTGTAGTCTGCCATGCCATCGAGTCCTAATGCACCGAGAAAGATTTCGAGGAACAACCAGAAGGACATTTTAAAGATAAGTGTTTGCCATTTGCAGTTCATGGGTTTCGACCTCGATCCGTGAAATTTGCGAATTCAGTGTTGGTGTTGTTTTCTACAGTTTCACTATCTCGCAATTTCTAATGGGTGGGGACGATCTCCGACCCGTCTACTCCATGAGTTCGATCGAGAAAAAATGCGATCGCTTTCGCTGTTTTTTGATGAGATAGATCGGGAAAAAATGCGATCGTACTTCCCGATTTCCCATGAGATAGATCGAGAAAAAATGCGATCGCCCTCTCTCTTTTCTGATGAGGAAAATCCGCAAAATCAGTGAGGTTTATCCGTTGATTCAATGATTTTCAACACGATTCTGGAGCGATCGCGATCCGTAAAACTACGCGATCGCAATTACCAAATTTTCACGATCGAGCATCGAGCGAGCGAGGGGATTAACAGGAATCTGAATATTACCTAACTTCCAAAAGTTAGGAAGAAGGGTTCGTGTTGGTGTCTTGTCGGGTATACCCCGAGCCTTTGATTTGTTCGGTGTAAGCCGTTCCTTGGATTTCATTCATCTTCACTTCCTCCACAAACCGAATACTCCCATTATGTCTCGCATTGATATTGATTTTTTGACTTTCGCGATTCTTAAACCCGGCGGACGATCGCGGGAACAATGCGATCGCAAGCCAAACGTCCTCCTGCTAAATTTCGCGCCACCGGACCCACTTGCAGTGCTGCATAACCTCCCATAACAAATAGCTGACTGTTTGGGAGTCTTAAATGAGCATCCAAAACGGGCAAACCTTGAATAATTTGCGTGGGATAGGTGGCGAGAACATCTGCCATGAGGGGATTTTGCCTAATATCTAAAGTGGTTCCCGTCGCGCACCAAATCCGCTCGGCTTCCAAGTGGGAACCATCGCTACATTCCACCCGCCATTGTTGCGCTTGCCATTGGGCGCGAACGACCCGATAATGTTCTTCAATCCGAACTTCTCCTCGACGAACCCCCCGTCGCAATTGAACCGCCACCTCGGGAGTCATGGATCCCCCATTGCGTGCCTCTTGAATCTGTTGCCAACGAGAAACGCTGTCAGACTCAGCCTGAAAGGATTTGAGATATTTTGGACCCAACCAACCCGGTTCCGCATCAAATAATTTTTCTTGTAACGATCGCCGGATCGCTAAAGTTGAGATCGCTCCCCGTCTCGCCACTCCCAAGGCCAAATGACCGCTACTCAATCCTCCTCCGATAATCAAAATTCGTTCCCCCGGTCTTACATTCGCAGTCGCTAAATCCACCGAATTCCCATGCACCAAGCGATCGGGAGGATACTCTCCTTGTAGGGACTGTACCCAGTCGGGAAACTGCAGCACGCCTCCCCCCGTTGCCAAAACCACGCGATGGGCCCTACAAGAGCGACCGTCCTGCAAAATAATCTCGAAGCAAGGTTGCGATCGTTGTACGGGAGTAATACGGCACACTTGACCCGGATAGACACAAGAGTGTAAGTCCCAACGCCGGATGACTTCCGCACAAAAATCATTAAACAAGGTTGTGCCGGGCAGATCGTAAGGGGGAAATAACTCTTGGGGACGGAACTCGGCAAACCTCCGCAAGGCGTAGGGATCCGGGTCGGGATGATGAACCGCAGGAGAGCGCAAATGTTCGATCTCTTGAGCCTGCATTTGCGATCGCCACCGACTCAACCATATTCCACTACCATCGAATACCCGCAAGCGATGCCGCCATTTAGACCGCTTCTGTAACAGATGGGTAACGAGGGTTAAGGCCTGCGGTCCAGCCCCTACAATGGCCAAATCGAGGTGTTGGGGAAGAAGGGATGGAGTCGTCATTGACAAAATCGCAGTCTTTTAAAGAAAATGATAATGATTATCATAACCAGTAACTTGAAGTTCGATCGCCCTCGAAATCCTCTCAATTTGTTTGTTATGGTAACAATAATTCTCATTCTTTTATTTTATGATCGTTGCTCTCAGCGGCCCTCCGGGAGTGGGAAAAACCCATTGGATTGCTCAACATCTCCGCCAACACAATTCGCAAAACGCCCGTTATTTTAGTCCGAAGACAGAAACCTTACCCCTTGATGCCGTCTGGCTCGGGACGGAATTTCCGGCTTTGCAAGTATTGCAACTAGGGCAAGAGGCACAATTACTGGCTTCGTTTGAGGGAGTAACTTATCTGGAACTGCCTTGGTATTTAGATTTAGCGGGAATCGAGCCGTTATTGCAATCGACCGATTGCGATCGCATTGCCATTCTTCCCCCCCAGAGTCTAGAAACCCCCTGGCACGATTGGGCCGATCGAATTCACTCGGGAAACCCCTTCACCCTCTCCTCAGACTTCCATCAGCATCCCCCCCAAATTCACCGCATTCAGCTGAACGGAAAAGTCTTGGATTTTGAAAGTTTAGCCGTTTTTTGGTACGAACTCCTCCAAGGGGCCTATGGAGAAGTCATGCGGGCTAAAGGTATCTTAGAAATTGCCAGTGGAGAAGCCGTTTACGGAGATTTTGTCCGGGGTCGCAGGAATGACGAATTTCCCGCCCTAGACTGGCCCCAATGGTTGGAGGGTCGTCCCCAACGGTTGAGCGGGTTAGAGATTTGCGGCGATGGCCTGCAACGGGTCGCGATCGTCCAAACCCTCGAAGATTGTTGTCTCTCAGACGAACAACTCCACTACTATCAACAACAAATCAGAGCATCTCTCGACCGAGAACCGGAGGTAACAGTGATATGAAAATTGCAGTTATGTCTTGCATTCACGGCAATTATGAAGCCTTAGATGCAGTTTTACTGGATATAGATCGACACAAAGCAGACAAAATATATAGTCTCGGGGATCTTGTCGGTTACGGGCCCTTTCCCAATGCTGTCGTCGAACAAATTCGATCTTTGGATATTCCTACGGTTCAAGGGTGTTGGGATGAAGATATCGTCGAAGGATTAAATGCTTGTGAATGCAGTTATCCTTCTCTCATCGCGGAACGACGGGGGCATTTTGCACATCAATGGACGAACCAAGAAGTTCACCCAGAAACCCGCGAATATTTGGCGCAATTGCCTTTAACCCTCAAAGAACATAATCTCTGTTTCGTTCATGGTTCTCCCCATAGCAACCACGAGTATTTATTGCCGGAAATGAATGCTTTTGCTGCGTTAGAACGGGTTTTAGCAACGGAAACCGATGTTTTATTTTGCGGTCATACTCATATTCCCTATGCCCGCACCCTCAACAGCGAAACTTTGCAAGTCAAGGTGACACAACCCTCAACTGAAGAAGTCCGAGAATTGACGTTTAACGCACCGTTGAAACAAATTATTAATGTGGGATCGGTGGGAGAACCCCGTCACGGACGACCGAATGCAACCTATGTCCTTTATGATACGGACACTCAAGCTGTAACTTTACGCGAGGTAGAGTACGACTATCAAAAGACTTGTGCGGCTATTCTAGATAAGGGGTTGCCCGCTATTTTTGCTTGGCGTTTGGCAAGGGGTTTGGAGTTTGCTGAAAAGGCTGAAGATGCCACCCATGTCTGCGAACGATAAGGAGTCAAAACAATTCAAAATTCAAAATTATCAATTCAAAAGTGAGGATTTAGTCAGAACAATACAATGTGGGCAATTTTAAGTGGTATTGAAGGGAATTTAACGGCGTATGAAGCGGTGCTGGCAGATATCAAGCAGCAGACTGCGATGGAGGCGTTGTACGTGTTGGGGGATGTCGTGGGACCCGGTTCCGATAATGACGCTACTATCGATCGCTTGCGTTCTCCCAAACCAGGAGAACTCGAACCCCAAGTTTGCACGGGTTGGTGGGAAGAGCAATGTTTTGCCTTGCATGCCGTCGGGACAACTAGCGATCCGGTAGAATTGCGCGATCGCTATGGCAGCGACGCGATCGTGCAACTCTGGAATTCTGTCTCCCGCGACCGGGTACAATGGTTGCGCAGTCTGAACTTTGGGTTTGTCGAGTTAGATTGTTTGCTGATTCACGGCAGTAGCGTGAGTGCCAGTGAAGAACTCACTCCCAACACTCCCCCTTGGCTCATGTTAGACCGCTTGCAACGCATGGGAGTGAACTCCTTATTTTGCGGTCGTTCCGGCCTCGCATTTGAGTATCGGTTAGAAACCAGTACCATGAATACGACTGTCACCACTTTGGACGGCCAGAGATCTCCGGAAACCATTCAATCTCAACCCCGACAAGCGATCGGAGTGGGAAATGTGGGGAGGAAACCGGGTGAAGCGAGTTATGTCCTTTATTCTCCAGGAAGCGATCGCAACGCCATACAATTCAAAACCGTCCTTTATTAGTAGAAATTATTGTCATCACTCTGCCAAACACTCATTCAGCCGTTGTCGATCTAAAAGTTTATTTAAGTTACAAATTTATTTTATCGGTATTTTTGTATAGATGTCGATATTTCTGAACTGATGCTTTCTACTCTACTCAACGCCCTCTATGCTACTTTACGTTCGCGCAGCATCTCCGGAGGAGAATCGCTCCCTCAAAACCCATCACGATCGCCATTTCGGGTTCTCACCAAACTATAAAATTTTGTAACAAAATATGGTTGAATATTGCAATCGAAGTCGGCAATTCTCCCAATTCGAGGCTGTCTAATGCAAGAAAATTCAGTACAAACACCGATTGCGAAGCCCAAAAATCCGATTTTTACCAAAAAAGAGTAACCGATCGCGTACATTCTTAAGAAAAAATAAGGAAATTTTTTCCAGCGACCTTCCCTCTTCCAAAAATCACCTGCTAATATAAGGGTGTAACAATTGAGACGCTGCGGCCACAGCTAATTTCGGTTGTTACACCCCTAATTATCTACACGAGTCAGAAGTCTGGTAACCTTCTGGCTCTTTTCTTTTTGGAACGCACGATTCCACAATAACTAAACTAACATTCTTGGTATATTGTCAAGCGATCGCCATCAACTCAATTTAGCGATCGTTATCACCTTGAGATCGCGACTGAGATCGATCGCAACCCATAGCGATCGCCTAAACCCATGGATTGAAAAGGCCTCGAACATTCACCACCGCCAACAATTTCAAGCCAAAAGCAATCAATAGAAGTGAGAGTGACATGAGTTTGAGGATGAGATCGAATCGATGGGAAAACGCAAGATAGTGGAAGTCAGCAAACATTTTTAGATTTATACAGGAGCACGCCAATGTCCGATCGCAAAACTAAAATCCAAAATCAACCCATGCCCCAATCCACTGAATTAGAATCGGAAGAATTGAACGTTGATGACTTAGATCGGGTTGTGGGGGGGCTATATGGAATGCCCGGCAGCCACAAAGATAAAAACAAAGAGATTCATGGGGCTCCGTTTCTCAACAACGTCAACTATATGTAACGCAAATTTCAATCAGAATCGTTTGTTGTAACCCCCACCAACCCTTGTACTGTTGAAAGTACGAGGGTTTAGATGTTATGGTCGCTCATGGCAACTGCACCACCCCGACGCAAATCCCCAGCCCCCTCCATTTTGCCTGCTGCGGTTTTTCTCACCCCGTGAACGCCGCCAAAAAACATATTTTTCTCGCGCCAACAATGAATCTGGGTTCCTGCGGGAAAATCAATAGAGTTTAAACGCTCCTCGCAATAGGGCGGCTCGATACTGAATAAGCCATTTTCCCAATGAATGCGCGGTGAGGCGATCGCCTCCTCAATGGAAAAACCAAAATCGATTAAATTAGAAAGCACCTGTAAAATTGCCGTGCGAATGCGATTCGATCCCCCCGATCCCAGCACGATCTCCGGCCGATCGTCTTTGAGTACGAGCGTGGGAGCCATCATCGAAGAAATGCGCCGATCGCAAGGCCATTGATGAAACCCCGAGGGGTTCAAATCCGCCTCTCCCAACATATTATTGAGCATGATGCCCGTCCCCGGAATGACATAAGAAGAGCCTTCCCCATTGGATGTCGTTGCCGTCGCCGCATTGCCCTCCTCATCCATCACGCTAACGTGAGTCGTACTGCCCCATTTATTTAAAATGCCTCGAGTGCGATCGCGATATTGCCCGACATGACAGTCCGAGAGAAATTCCGCCGCAATATTGTCTTGATATATCTTTGCGTCGTAACCATCCTTCCGCGCCTCGTTAGTCAGACACATCGCCCGAGAGAGAATTTGCAAGTGGAGATCGCTGCCAAACTCCATCTCTTGAAAATCCACTGCCTCCAACAACTTCAAGGCAAAAGCAATCAACGCTCCCCCCGAACTCGGAGGCGGGTTGGTTAGCATTTTTCGCCCTCGATAGTCGATTGCTAAAGGATCGCGGCGAATGACTCGATAAGATTGCAAATCCTCTAACGTTAAATATCCTCCCTTCTCCTTGGAATCTTTGACCAATTGGCGGGCAATTTCCCCGCGATAAAATAAATCCGGTCCCTGTTCGACCAACGCCGCCAGAGTGTTGGCAAAATCCGGATTATAGAGCATTTCTCCCGCTTGCAACAAGCGATCGCTCGGCGCGTAAATTTTCCGCGATTCCGGCAGAGCCAAGAGAATGGGAACGAGGAGTTCGCTGATGCAAAACCCTTGAAAAGGACTAATTTTCACCCCTTGCTTGGCATAAGCGATCGCGGGTTCGGCAATGATGCCAAACGGCAAGCGTCCCAACTGTTGGTGGACTGCAAATATCCCCGCTACATTCCCCGGCACCGCGATCGCCCCCAAACCGATGTGAAATGGCTGCACCGCATCGCCAAAATTCACATCTACCTCATAAAAATCCACCGCTTCTAAAGGTCTTTTTTGGCGTGGTGTCTGGGTAAAAAAATCAAATAAAATATTTTCTCCGGCTTCTGTCCGTGCTAAAAGAAAGCCTCCTCCTCCTGCCGAAGTCAACGTCGGCTCTACCGCAAAAGAAGCTAAAATTGCTGCGATGGCCGCATCAAACGCATTCCCTCCTAAAAGTAGCATTTCCCTGCCCGCTTCTGCGGTTTTTGGATGGCCGGCGGCAACAATACCACAGGTTTTGGGTTTGGAGATCGTCATTGGGAATTATTATTACAATAAGAAATTTGCGTTTTTCTAGAGTAGTCGAAACCGGGAGCGATCGGTTAAAACGAAAAAGAGGTATTTAAGTCGGTATGAGTAAAGAACGCTACCAAGATTATCGCGATTTAGTTTATCAATTACTCGAGTGTTCCAGTGACGAGCGGCCGGAAGTTCTAGCCGCTCGTAAAGAACTCATCGATGCGGGCTTGGTAGAAACCCTCTCGCAAATTGCCGCCGAATTAATCGCCGAGGGAGAATTTAACGACGCACAACAACTGCAAATTTTAGCAACGCGGATTAACGCCGACCTTGCCAAAATTCCCACCCCCGAACAACCCGTCATTCCCCTGCAAGCCAAACAAGAAGCCGATCGCCTGCTGCAACAGGGCATCGAACGCTACCAAACCAGCCAGTTTAAATCCGCTTTGCACTCTTGGCAGCAAGCCCTCGGAATTTATCAAGAAATCGGCGATACTGCCGGAGAAGCGGATGCCTTGAGCAATTTAGGCATTGCCCTGCAATCTTTGGGTCAATATCAAAAAGCGATCGAGCGCTATCAGCAATCCGTCGCCATCAAGCGAGAAAGCGGCGAATGGTTGAACGTTGCCCTCGCCACGCGATCGCCCGAAACCCATTCCCTCGAACATCACGCTCGAGGGGAATACAATCTGGCCGTGAAGCTGGCTATCGAACACTTTGACAAGCATTTTCTCCTTGCCCGCTCCATCGGCGATCGCCTCGGGGAAGCTAAATCCCTTGCCCATTTGGGTCAAGCCTATGCCTCCCTCGGCCAGTACGGCAAAGCTATCGACTATCATCAACAGGCTTTAGAAATCGCCCAAACCATTGGCGATTGCTCTGTTGTCTCTCAATCTTTATTGGATGTTGGCTCGGCTTGCGAAGCCGCCGGACACTACCCCCGCGCCCTAGAATACTATCAACGCTATTTGTCTGCCCCAGATATGAGCGATCGCCCCAAACGGGTGGCTTCGGCCTTGGGGGGTTTGGGCAATACTTATTACTGCTTGGGAGAGTACGATCGTGCCTTAGAGTACTATCAAAAATATTTAACCGCGACTCGGACGCAAAACGACCTCTCCGGGCTGTCTGCGGCTTGGAGCGGTTTGGGCAATACCTACTATTATTTGCAAAAGTACCTCGAATCCTCCCGAGCCTATGAAAACGCCCTCACCTGCAAGCAAGAAAGCGGCGATCGCTTTGGGGAAGCGATCGTTTTGGGAAATTTGAGTAAAGTCCAGCACTCCCTCGGGAATTACGAAGAAGCACAGGCCTATCATCATCAGTCTTTGCGCTTAAAACGCAGCTTGGAAAAACAAGCGAACTAAAAGCCCCTTCGGCAGGACAAATCTTCCATCGAGATCCTACAATGGAAAGAGCGACACCTCGGGCAAACATTGATTATGGCGCTAGATATACGCAAATTTTTTCAAGCCACCAACCCCAGCAAAACCCTTACCGTAGAAGACGAACAAGACCGCCTCTACTATATTGATTTTTCTTCGGTGCGGGGCGGTCAGATTATTGAGGAAATCCGCGATAATATTGCTTTTTTTTCGCCAGAAGAACCCACTTGTCAGTTATTTACCGGACATATCGGCTGCGGAAAATCCACGGAATTGCACCGACTCGAAGCCGAACTCAAACAAAATGGCTTTCACGTGGTTTACTTTGAATCCTCCGAGGACTTAGAAATGGGAGATGTGGACGTCGGCGATATTTTACTGGCGATCGCCCGTCGCGTCAGCGAAAGTCTCGAAGGCTTGCAAGTGCCGATAGAAGAACCCAAGGGACTGAAAAGTTTGCTGCAAGGGGCGGCAAAATTATTGCAAACTGAAATCGAACTTTCTGGCGAAGCCTCCCTACCCGGGGTCGGCACCGTAACGGGCAGTACGTCGGGGGAGTTTTCGGCAGAAGTGGAGGTGGGATTCGCTCGGGTAAATGCCAGCAATGAAGGCGTTTCCTTTGTCGCTCCAGGGATTGGCAAAATCACCGCTAAAGCTAAAAATAGCCCCGAACTCCGCAGTAAATTGCGGGAATATCTCGGACCGCGCACGGCTTCTCTTCTCGATACCATCAATCAAGAATTGCTCGAACCCGCCAAAACTCAACTCAAGGAACTTGATAAAGCGGGATTGGTGGTCATTGTTGACAATCTCGATCGCGTGGAAAATCGCCCGACCACTTGGGGAAGACCCCAACACGAATATCTCTTTGTCGATCGCGGCGAACAACTCAACCAACTCAATTGCCACGTTATCTATACCATGCCCCTCGCCTTGATGTTCTCTAACGACCTCAACCGCCTTACCAGTCGTTTTGCCACGGAACCTCACGTTTTGCCGATGGTTCCCGTGCGCTTCAGCGATGGTAGCGAATGCAGCGAAGGGATGGCACTCTTGAGACAAATGATTCTCGCCCGCGCCTTTCCAACGGAATCTCGTGAAGAACGACTCGAGCGCATCCCCGAAATTTTCGATACACCGGCCACTCTCGATCGCCTATGTCAAGTGAGTGGCGGCCACGTGCGCGGCTTGCTGCGGATTCTCAACGACTGGATTAAAAAACAACGTCAATTCCCTCTTACTCAAGATATTCTCGAATCCGTCATCAAAAAGCAATGCGATCGCATGAGCAGGGCGATCGACGATAACGAATGGGAACTCCTGCGGCAAGTACGGGAGAAAAAACGAGTAAGCGGCGATGCTAATTACGATGTTTTGGTTCGCAGTATGTTTGTTTACGAATATCGCGACGAAGAAGAATCGTGGTTTGAAGTCAATCCCCTCCTCGCCGAATCCAAATATCTCGCTTAAGGTGGAAAAATTACCGAAAACCCGTTATGGCGCTAGATCTACGTAAATTTTTTCAAGCCACCAATCCCAGTAGACCCCTCACTATTGAAGACGAGCCAGACCGCCGCCTTTACTTTGAAGACTTGGAAATGGGGGATATAGACGTGGCGGATATTTTGCTGGCGATCGCCCACCACATCAGCGAAAGTTTAGAAAGTTTGCGAGTTTCTCTGGAGAATCCCCAAGAGTTAAACAAGTTATTGCAGGAAGCAGCACAATTATTGCAAGTTGAAATCGAACGCCCCGGAGAAACCTTTCCCAACCTTGGTAAAATTACCGCCAAAGCCCAAAATAACCCCGAACTCCACAGTAAGTTGCGGGAATACCTCAGACTCCACACGGCTTCTCTCCTCCATGCGATCGACCGAGAATTGCTCGAACCCGCTAAAACACAACTGAAGAAACTCGGAAAAGTAGGGTTGGTCGTTATTGTCGATGGCCTCGATCGCGTAGAAAATCGCCCGACCACTTGGGGACGACCCCAACACGAATATCTTTTTATCGATCGCGGCGCACAACTCAACTCACTCAATTGCCACGTTATCTATACCATTCCCCTCGCTTTGACATTCTCCCACGAGCGCGATCGCCTCACCCGCCATTTTACGACGAAGCCTCACGTCCTGACCATGATTCCCGTGCGAGATCGCGCCGGTCGCGAATGTGCTGAAGGCATGGCAATATTAAGGCAAATCGTTCTCGTTCGTGCCTTTCCGGAGAAATCTCCCGAGGAGCGCTTGCAGCACATCCCCGATATTTTTGATACCCCCGAAACCCTCGATCGCCTTTGTCAAGTGAGTGGCGGTCACGTGCGCGGATTGCTGCGGATTCTCAACGACTGGATTAGAAAACAGCGCCAACTTCCCCTAACCCGAGATATTCTCGAAGAAGTCATCAACAAACAATGCGATCGCATGAGCAGGGCGATCGACGATCGCGAATGGGAACTCTTGCGACAAGTGCGAGAACGAAAACAGCTCGGTAAGAATCCCGATAATGATGTTTTAATTCGCAGTACGTTTGTCTATGAATATCGCAATGAGGAGGAATCTTGGTTTGATATCAATCCCCTGTTAGCCGAATCCACACATCTCGAGGGAGGGAAAAACGATGGACGATAACACGCAAAATACCCTAGAAGAACTGATTTGGGCCATTGAAACCCAAGCCGACGTGCAGGAATTTAATATTATCGTCGCACGCTGCAATTCTGCCAATCTACGCCAGCGCTTAGAAAAACGCTTGCGATCGCTGTGCGAATTGAAAATTTGTTCGGTCGAACTCGATCCCGGTATTACTCGCCTGTACGGAACGCTACAAAGCCAAGTTTCTCAAAATCAGCCTCAAGTCCTTATGGTATCGGGTTTTGAATATTTAGAAAACTTGGAATCCATTCTCACCGGAGTCAATCTAATTCGCGAAGAATTCCCCAAAAAATTACCCCTACCAATGGTGTGGTGGGTAAACGATAAGGTCATGGCGAAAATCAAGCGCGTGGCTCCCGATTTGGAAAGTTGGATGATTACCGTTGAATTTGAATTAAGCGATGAAGATTTAATCGATTTTATTCAAAATTTAGCCGACGATATTTTTGAGCGGTTTTTAATTCGAGGTGCCGTTCGCGCTTTAGATTACGTGAATAGTGATTTGGGCTTATCAGTTGTTCGCCGCCAAGAACTTTTAGCCGCCCGAGAAGAATTGCGCGATCGCGGCATTCAACTCGATCCCTATTTAGAGGGCAGTTTAACCTTTATCTTGACCTTGGGCAGTCAAATTTCCCTCGCAGAATCTCTCGTACAATACGAACGCAGTTTGCAACTGTTCGAGGATTGTTGCCAATTGTGCGATCGCGAAGCCATCTCGTCCGATTCTTCCTTTCGAGCAATGCCAACCGATAGCGCCCCCGAAAGCTCGGATAATGAATGGTTGGAATTAACCCAACGCAGTTCTAAACCCAAACAAAGCGAGATCGTTCGAACCATATTTTCCCAATTGCACCAGTCAAAAATCAGAGAGCGTTATGGTTGTTTGGCTTACTGCTTGGGGGTTTGGTGGCGCAATTACGGCATCCAAACCCCCGTTTACTGCGAACCGGCTTTCGAGCTCGCCCGAGATTATTTTACCCAAACTATTGAGATTTTTGAAAATGCCAATCGACTCGATCTCGTCGCTAAATTTATTAATGCTTTCGGGGATATTTTAGAACGCTTGCAAGAATGGGAAGAACTGGAAAAACTCGGCAACAAAGCCACTCAACTCCATCAAGAGTATCCCAATGCGTTTCGCTTGGCGCGAGCTTATGGGTTGCGGGCGGCTTCAGCTTTGGGACAAAATGATTTTGAAGGAGCGATCGCCCTATCGGGAAGGGCTTTCTCGATTTCCAAACAAACCCCTCCCGATGCCCTCATTCCTAACCTTAAAATTCCCAACTTAGAATGGGTTCGTTCTTTTAATCAAGCCAGTTATTTATTAATTTTAGCCAAAGCCAAAAAAGCCTTGGGATTGATTCGCGAAGCCGTCGAACATTTAGAACTGGCAAAAACCAAAACCAGCTTTCTTTACGAACCGCAAATTTATATCGATATTTTACACGAACTGCACCAGACCTACCGCGATCGCAAAGAATATTTAAAAGCATACTATTGTAAAGCAGAAGAGCGTTCCGTCCAACAACAATACGGACTGCGCGCTTTCATCGGTGCTGGCAGCTTGCAACCCAGCCAACAACTCAGTAATGATTTTGCCAAAACAATCGCGGGAAATGGTAAAGTCGCTCGAGAAATCGTTGCTTCTGGGAGAGATAGAGATATTGCTAATTTAGTCGAACGGATGAGTCGCCCCGACTATAAGCTGACGATTATTTACGGACAATCGGGGGTCGGGAAAAGTTCTTTAATTCAAGCCGGATTGATCCCTGCCCTCAAACAGCGATCGATTGGCACGCGAGATGTTTTAACGATCGTCCATCGCGTTTATACCGATTGGATTCAAAAATTAGCCGAGGCGATCGAGCGAGAAACCGAAACCGATCGAGAAAACGTCTTAAATTCCTTTACATCTGAAGAACTGAAGAAAACTTCCGCAAAAAAAGTATCGCACAATTCCCACGTAGACATTGCCGAAATTATCTATCAACTCAATCAAAACTCCGAGCGAAACTTCTTAACAATTCTTGCCTTCGATCGCTTTGAGGAGTTTTTCTTCGTTCATCAAAAAAGCAGGCAACGACAATCTTTTTACGATTTTATCGCGAATTGTCTGGATGTTCCCTATGTAAAAATTATTTTTTCCTTACAAGAAGATTACCTGTTTCGCCTCTTAGAATTTACGCGTCATAAATCTCTGAATACCATTAATAATAACATTTTAGATAAGAATATTCTGTATTACTTGGGAAACTTCACCCCCAAAGAAGCACAATCGACCCTGACTAAATTAACCCAAGAAACCCATCTTTTTCTCGAACCCGTCCTTATCGAAGAATTGGTGGAAGATTTGGCCGGCGATCGCGGTGAAGTCCGCCCGATCGAACTTCAAGTCATTGGCGAACAAATTCAAGCCGAAAAAATCACCACCCTAGCCCAGTACCGCGATCGCGGACCGAAAGAAAACTTAGTACGGCGCTATTTAGAAGAAACCATCGAGGATTGCGGCAACGAACACCAACATATGGCCCAACTCGTTCTCTATTTACTCACGGATGAAAATAATACTCGCCCCTTAAAAACCTATAACGAGATAGAAAAGGGACTCAAATCTTTACTGTCCGCAGAACGAATCGATCTCGAGAAACTGAATTTAGTTTTAAAAATTTTTATGGAGTCTGGATTGGTATTTATTTTGCCAGAAATATCGGGGGTTCGCTACTATCAACTCGTCCATAATTATCTCGTGCCTTTTATTCGCAAGCGTCATGGAGAAAAATTGCGCGATCGCTTGCAAGCAGCAGAAGAACGCAATCAAAAAAGCGAAGCTCGCTTGAGTCGGCTGTTAGGTTTTATCACCCTTGGTGCGGCAGCGGCGGCGGTCATGTTGGGAATTCTCAGCCTATCGTTGCAACGCACTATCGATCGCCAAAGACAAGAAGAAGTCAATGCCGCCGTCAGCGAAATTCGCGCCCTGAATAGTTCTTCTGAAGCCCTTTTTTCCTCCGATCGCGTCTTTGATGCCCTATTGGAAAGTTTGCGAAGCGCCACAAAATATCGCCATATCCTCAGCCACCCCAATTATTCTTTGCCCCCTGTCCTCGATACTCACATCCAAACGGAAATTTTAACAACCTTACAACAAGGAATCTTTTGGGTGAGAGAGTTCAATCTCCTCGAAGGTCACGGCGGCGATGTTTGGGAGGTGAGTTTCAGTCCTGACGGCAAGCATTTAGCCTCGGCGAGCGCGGATGGGACGGTAAAAATTTGGGATGACCAAGGCAATCTCGAAGAAACCCTCGAGGCTCACGAAGGCAGAATCCACGATTTTGATTGGTCTCCGACGGATTCCCTTTTGATGACCACCGGCATCGATCGCGAGATCGTCCTTTGGGAACGTCGAGATGGCAAATTTTCTCCCCTCAAAACCTTCACGCAATCTCGAGGCATTCCCAACACCATCCAATTTGCCCCAGACGGTCAAACCTTTGCCGTCGGAGATAACAGAGGTAATATTGCCCTGCGAACCCGCACGGGAGAAACGATCCGCCAATGGCCGGCCCACGAGACCGCGATCGAAAAGCTACGCTTCAGTCCCGACGGTCGTTCTTTTGTTTCTGTCGATACAGAAGGAGACATTGGCATTTGGTCTGCCGATGGAACCTTAGAACGACTCTTTCGCGGGCATCTCCTACGGATTGACGGTCTTGCCTTCAGTCCCGACAGTCAAAAGTTTGCCACGGCCGGCGAGGATCGGAGCGTTAAAATTTGGCAGCGAGATGGCACTCTCTTAACCGAGATCGAACTCGAACAAGCCAGTTACGGCTTGGCCTTCAGTCCCGACGGTCAAACTCTGGCCGCGGGGAATGCCGACGCAACCGTGAAAATTTGGGATTTAAACGGTCGCTTGCAAACGCAATTAGTCGGTCATCATTCTCGTGCCAGTACGGTGGCCTTCAGTCCCGACGGGCAGATATTGGTATCGGGGGGGAACGATCGCTCCGTTCGTTTGTGGCGGTTACAGCGAGAATTTTTGCAGGTTTTAGAAACGGATAAAGGTCGAGTTGACTCCATCCGATTCGCCCCCGACGGGACGTTTTTAGCGTCGGGTGGGGAAGACGGTCGGGTCAGGCTTTGGGGACCTGACGGAACTCTCCTGCAAGTTTTACAACCCCTCAATACGGAAATCGTCATCGTCCGCTTTAGTGCCGACAGTCAGATCCTTGCGGTGGGGGGTTGGGACGGTTATGTTTATTTTTGGCATCGGAACGAAGATGGCTCTTTTAATGCTGTCCCCACACGCAAGTTGCTCGTTCACGAAGAACCCGCTCAAAATTTAGCCTTTAGTCCCAATGGGCAAATCTTGGCCACGAGCGGAGACGAGGTGAAATTATGGACAATGGAGGGCGCGCTTCTGCAAACGCTAACCGCTCACGAGGAAGCGATTTCGGGACTGCATTTCTCTCAAGATGGTTTGCTCTTAATTTCCACCAGTTGGGATACTTCGAGCGCAATCTGGGAATTCAAGGGCGATCGCTTTGCCTTCAAAAAAGCACTTTGGGGGCACCAAGGAGAGGTTTTGGATGGCACTTTCAGTCCGGACAATCAGATTGTTGCCACGGCTGGGGACGACAATACGATCAAGCTCTGGACGAAAGAGGGAAAGTTACTGAAAACTTTGGGCAAACAGGCCCATCAAGTCCGGAGAAATAATTTTAGCGAACCCGTCCACTTGCAAACTGCCGGTCATGCCGATGCCGTTTTTACCGTGCGTTTCAGCCCAGATGGTAAAATTTTGGCTTCCGGGAGTCACGATCTCTCAACGAAATTGTGGAAGTCTGACGGCACGTTAATGATTACCTTGCAAGGACACAGTGCCAGAATTAAAAGTTTGGATTTTCATCCCCGAGTTCCCCTGCTCGCCACTGCGGATCGAGAGGGTCGCGTCGTGCTCTGGGATTTAGACAAGGTGGGAGATTTAGATGTATTGTTAGAGCGCGGTTGCGACTGGGTGCGCTTCTATCTTGAAACCAATGCGCGTCTTTCTGCTCGCGATCGCCATATGTGCGATGATTTTTATCAATAAATCTTTGGGTTGGGTAAAATTCTAGGCCAACAATCTGGTGAAAACGTGCCAGATTTTTTGCTGCTGGCTTAAGTTTCCGAAGTTGGGGTCGCGATAGTGTCGGACGGTTAAACCGAGGTCGTTTTGTTCGAGGTTGAAGGTGTCGCCGTTGAGGGTTATTTCGGTTGGTTTGTTTGACTTCCGGTTTTTCAAATGCGATCGCTCGCATAAAGATTTCTCGGTTCGATGCACCAACAGCGATCGCTAATTTTCGCGAGATCTTCTGCAATGAAACGTAACGCACCGAAAGTCTAAAAATCGGTGCATTACGCTATCGCTTTAGCGCAGCCATGCCGGAGGCTATACTGCACCCTATGGGTTAACTATTACTAACCGGAATCAGTTGACTCCAAGGAAAGTTATTGGTGGGAATGCCGCATCCTCCATTAGCTGGATCGCTAGAATCTGCGGAGGGTTGAGCGGCAGCGTCTTCTGCTGTGTCCGCATCATAAACTTGCTGACAATACCACAAATCATCGCTATCATCGTATGTCCAATTAAATTGGCTGAATTTTCCCGTGTAATCAAAACCATCACCTTCATCGTAAGTATTTTCTGCAATTATCGTCTGTGAAGGATTATCGACCGAGGTATAGGTAAATATGAAAGGGTGTTGCCCTTTATATTTCATTATCCAGCGCTTGTTACCGATTAATTGCCGACCTCCATAATTAGTCGTATAATTACCAACAATTGATGGAGTGGGAACGATCGCATCTGCTAATGCAGAAGTTCCTCCCAAGATAAACAGGGAAATGATGGTAATGATAATGAGAAATAAGCGTTTCATAGCATCCTTGAAGTTGATAATGACTAAAATTCCCAATCTATCTCCAAAAAAATATTTTCATACTCGTTTTGGTAGCTTTTTTTAGGACTTTAGTTCTTTGAGTCCAAGATAGCTCTTTATTTACATATTTACTGAGATCTCATACTGATTTCAAAATTGATGTGAGGTCAGCGTCCCCGTTTCGATGCGCCAACAGCGATCGCTAATTTTCGCTAACCCTTCTGCATCATGAGTGACAATTAATAAGGTCCAATGCTCTTTTAATTTCTCTAATAATCTCACGACTTGACGGCGAATCGACCAATCTAAACCTGCCGTCGGTTCGTCCAACAATAAAATATTAGGCTGACGGATTAATTGTACGGCAAGGGCGAGGCGGCGTTGTTGTCCGCCACTGAGGACGTGAGGGGGTGTAGAGAGAGAAAGATGGTCTAAACCGACCTCAAATAAAGTAGCCCTGACCCGTTCCAAACCCAATTCCGGATGACCGAGGCGCAATTCCTCTAAAATCGTCCCCCCGCAAAAATGTCGTTCGGGAAATTGAAAGACCAAACCCGCAAGATACTGTAATTCATAAGCATCTAACTCTTGTTCTCCCCATGCAATCACGCCTCTCGTGCGTTCTGCCAGTCCTGCCAACAGTTCTAAGAGGGTTGATTTTCCCGAACCACTCGGTCCGACAATTAAACCGAGTTCTTGAGGGGCAAGTTCGAGGTTGACATTTTTCAGGATGGGGGTGGGAGTCGCAGGAGGGTGATAGGTTAAGTCTTTCAGATATAACATTAAGGGAATAGCATAAAAAATGCACGCTAAGAGAAAAATTATATCAAATCCGGATAGTTGTCCGAGCTTAGGCTTTTCCTGCAAAATTCTTCTTCCCCCGTTCCCCCTGCTTCCTCTGCTTCCCCTGCTCCCTCACCGAGAAGTATGGCGATCCAAGCAGATTCGATCTGAGGACGGCTCGAGCGATTTCCCTTTAAAAATTTAACCGCCGATACGCTCTTTTTAAATCGTAGGGAAGACAAGACCATATTTCTTCAGTCGAGCAGTGCCATTTTTTTGCAAGGGATGTGAGGGTATCGTCCAAGAGTTTGAGGTCGTCGGGAATGTAGACTATGATATCTCCTGTTTGTCGGTCTGTCACTTTGCATAAGTGTTCGAGGGTGTCAAAACCAATTCCTTTGGCCTTACCCTGTTCGAGTTTGCCAATGAGTTGCTGAGAGCGATCGCTCAACCTAGCAAGCCTTTCTTGAGTAAGGTTGCAGTCTTTGCGAATAATGGCTAAGGGGACGATGATGGGCATTTTTTTGTTGGGTTGGGGTGAGTATGAGGAATTAAAGAAGGCGATCGCGGTTTCCGCAGAATGACGATCGCGCGGTCGGTTTGATAGCGGTGCAAACCTTGCATCCACTCCGACTGGTAGTGCGATCCAATTTGGGTCTGCGATCGAGTTCCTTTTTGAGAACTCTACAATATCGTTAAATTTATTCTACGATCGTGTAGAGAGATCTGTCCAGTACATTTTTCAAAAAAGTTTCTGAATTTCATTGTTGTTTTTTAGGTCGAACGCCTCGAACTCGTGCAATAATGAATTTACGAACTTGTAGAGGAAAGACTCCATGCCTGCGATCGCTCGCTCTAAGAAAAACACCAGAACTAAGGAGGAATGGAAAATCTGGAAGGAGAATGCTTGCCTGAACCTCTTAGAGTGGCTTAAGGAGCGACAGCAAGAACGGGGGATCGAGAGTGAATATCAATTTGAAAAGGCATATGGACTACCTCAAAACACGTTCAATCGCCTGCGAAATGTTGCCCTACCGAGTCCGGAAAAAACCCAGAAAATTGTTGAAGGGATGGGGATCGACTGGGGAAAATATGGCGAAATCTTAAATCAACCTAGAGAAGATTGCTTTGGGGAAAGTAGAAAGACCCTTGCAGTCGTACAACAATCTGAAATGACGTTGCAAGAAGATATGGTCAATACTCTTGAATATCTGCAACTTTACATGGAAAAATTCAAAAA
Organism: Cyanobacteria bacterium SBLK; assembly: GCA_017746715.1. GTDB lineage: Bacteria > Cyanobacteriota > Cyanobacteriia > Cyanobacteriales > Spirulinaceae > CCY15215. The sequence goes on along the minus strand of JAGHZQ010000097.1, from coordinate 65,388 downwards.
CCAGATTAAATTAGCACAAAACGAGAATTTTAGCCGAAGAGACAAAGAGGAGTTGTCCATGTTCTTCGTTAGAGCGATGATAAAAGTGTGCATCAAAGAATTAAACTTAACGGATGAAGATATTAAAGAACGAATTGAATTCTTATGCTCGATTGATGACGAACTATTTTTCTCATGGGACACCTTTGAAGCGATCCGAGATGGCTCTCGGAAATTAGCAGACAAGACTGAAGCGACTGCAATGTCATCGATTATGGATCCCGAACGACAAGTCTTTCAACTCAATGATTGGAAAAGAGCGCAAATCCTTGATAGCATGAATGGCGATCTCAATAATGGCGATCGCGGCACTTAATCAACAAATTTGCTTAATTCTTCCTCGTGTTTGGTAATGCCAATACGAGCAGAACAATTGCGAAACTCGCAAAGAGAAAAATCTGAGACAAAAGACATTTCTCTCTTGCGCCAAAGTCCTTCATCTTTATACAAACGCATTCCTTTATAGGCATAATCTTTTAATTGTCCATCCATACGTAAAAGTCGATTTCGATTTTCCAACTCATTCGGGTAAATCAGTTCTTGAGAAAATGTTACGAACTTTGAAGGAGGTGCATCGGGCATGCGAAGAGCATCAGCTATATTATAGAAACAAGTTTCTTCACTGTTCAAAAAAGTAATGAAAGCTGGATATTTTAAGCGGTTAAGTTCTGTAAGTATAAAATCGGGATGAGACAAATCTAAAGAATCTAAGTCAATATCAATGAGATCTTTGACATTAATTGGCATAGTAGCTACCTCGTTCTTAATTCCAAGAATAGGGTCTTTATCAATGGAGATCGGCCAGTAGGTTTTACCTCTGACGGTAATTGTAACATGATAAATTCCCAACTCTTTCATTGCCTCTTCGATCGCATGACTGTTACGAGCCAACCATCTTGCAACAAACGCATCGGTAGAATTCAGAATAATTCCGGATTGATAAGGAAAAAATGCCAACTCCTTAACGATAGACTCGGGAAGTTTACAAAGTGTAATGAATTTTTGTAACATAACCATAGAACTCTGAGGTGTACTGAGTGTTTTGACCTTTCCATAAATATTTTACAATTATTGCATCTCTTCTCGTAATATTTATGCGTGAGATTTATTATTTTCCTAAAATCCCTCTCAAGGATGGCTGTTGTGTTTGAAGTCGATAGCGATCGCTAGATTTTAGCGATCTCTATCGCCTAATTTTTTGACTCTACTTGTAGTGCTTCCTCAATCCAACCATCAAAAAGATCTTGATTCTGTGCGATCCACTCTTCCGCGTGACGGTTAATATCTTCTAGGGAGTCTTCTCCCTCTCGTATCTTCAAATGTTGAGCATTAATATCTTCAAGGGGAATCTCAATCAGTTCAAATAACTGTTTAGCAGCAGGATTCGCAGCAAGAAACTCTTTATTCGCAGTAATCATAATACGCTCGATTGCAAAACCAAGATTCTTTCCTTCCACAGTGGTTTCCGTTTCTGAGATATTCCCTTGCTCTTCCGGTAGAGCGGTATAAGGAACTTCCAACCAAATCGTATCTTTACCGGGTTTTAAGAGTTCTCCTACCCAGAGAGGAGTCCAAGTATAAAATAAAACCGATTCTCCTTGTTTGTAACGATTAATTGTATCGGAAATGATAAGAGCATAAGCGCCTTGATTGTGTTCTACCGTATCGCGCAAATCGTAAGCATCTAAATGATGTTCGATCGCCAACTCGCACCCCCAACCCGGAGGACACCCAGCGAGATCGGCTTTCCCATCGCGATCGCTATCGAAGAGCTTAGCAACTTCGGGATCTTTTAATTGTTCTAAATTAGTAATGTTATGTTCCTCAGCCGTTTTTTTATCAATTTGATACCCTTGCACCATCCCAGCAATAATAGCCCCTACTTTGTCGAGTTTCTCATCCCCACCACTTTTCTCATAAAATTTGTTGTGGAGTCGTTCCCAATGAATTGCTGTATAGTCTACATCTTTATTTGCAAGAGCAACAAACAGGATACCCGGTGTAACTTCTGCTGATTCTTCAATCTCATAACCTAACCTTTCTAAGCCTTTGTTGATAATTGCAGTTGAAAAGTAGTCTGAAATGTCGTTGGTATGAACCGCTTGAACCTCGATCCCTTCACCCGGAAGTTCATTTAAAGAGGAGGAAGGACTTTCATCAGTTGAAGGAGATGGCTGACAGGCGATCGCTCCTGAAAGTAAAGTAGCCAAAAGCACTCCAAGTGAAAACTGTTTCATGATACTCTGAGGAACTGGATTGTTTTGCGAGTCGCTCGAGAAGCTAAAGAGAATACTCTCTACGCCCATCTTCTACGACATTGCAAGATTTACTCTACAATATCGTAGTCATATTTGTCTAAGCCCCTACAAACAATATTTTAGTAACACCCTGCATCAATTCGATTAAAAATATTTAAACACTCCCAATAACAAAGGGATCTCATTTCATGTCACAAAAATAAAAACAATATTCAATATAGCGATCGCGGCACTTAATCAACAAACTTTCTTGACTCTTCCTCATGCTTGGTAATTCCGAGACGTGCGGGTTTTCCCCAAAACTCACATATAACAAAGTCCACAACAAAAGTCATTTCTTTTTTGCGCCAATCTTCTCCATCTTTATACCATCGCATCCCTTTGAAAGAATAATCTTTCAATTGTCCATCTTGACGCAAAAGCCGATTTCTCTGTTCTAGTTCGTCAGGATAAATAAGTTCCTGAGAATATTTCAGAAACTTTGAAGGAGGGGCTTCAGACATCCGAAGAATTTCAGCATTATTAGAAAAAGGACTTTCTTCAATTCCTAGTAAAGTAATGTAAGCAGGATATCTTAGGTTTTGAAGTTCGGTCATTATCAAATCGGGACGAGACAAATCTAGAGAATCTAAATCAACATCAATGAGATTTTCTATATTAATTGGCATAGCAGCTACCTCGTTCTTAATCTTAAGAGCAGAGTCCTTATCAATGGAGATCGGCCAGTAGGTTTTACCTCTGACGGTAATTGTAACATGATAAATTCCCAATTCTTTCATTGCCTCTTCGATCGCATGACTGTTACGAGCCAACCATCTTGCAACAAACGCATCGGTAGAATTCAGAATCATTCCGGATTCATAAGGAAAAAATGCCAACTCTTTAACGATGGAATCGGGAAGTTTACAAAGTGTAATAAATTTTTGTAACATAACCATAAGACTCTGAGGTGTACTAAGTGTTTTGACCTTTCCATAAATATTTTACAATTATTGCATCTCTTCTCGCGAGATTTATGGGCGAGATTTATGATTTTTCTAAAATCCCTCTCAAGGATGGCTGTTGTGTTTGAAATCAATCGCGATCGCTAAGATCTAAGGATCGCCATCGCTTAATTTTCCGACTCTACTTGTAATGCTTCTTCAATCCAACCATCAAAAAGCTCTTGATTCTGTGCGATCCACTCCTCAGCGTGACGAGTAATATCTTCCATTGAGTCTTCTCCCTCTCGTATTCGAAAATTTTGAGCATTCATATCCTCAATAGGAATTGCGATCGACTCAAATAACTTTTTAGCCGCAGGATTGGCAGTGATAAACTTTTTATTAGCCGTAATCCTGATGCGCTCGGGGGCAAAACCGAGATTTTTTCCGTCCACTGTCGTCTCTTCTTCTGAGACTTCTCCTTGTTCTTCGGGTAGAGCCGTATAGGGAACTTCAAGCCAAATCGTATCTCGATCGGGTTTTAAAACCTGTCCTACCCACATCGGAGTCCAAGTATAAAATAAAACCGATTCTCCTTGTTTGTAGCGAGTAATTGTATCGGCAATTAAAAGTCCATACATTCCTTGATTGTGCTCTACTGTATCCCGCAAATCGTAAGCATCTAGATGATGTTCGACAACCAATTCGCACCCCCAACCCGGAGGACACCCAGCGAGATCGGCTTTTCCATCGCGATCGCTATCAAAAAGTTTGGCGATTTCCGGATCTTTTAGCTGTTCTAAACTGGTAATATTATGTTCCTCAGCCGTTTTCTTATCAACTTGATATCCTTGCAGTGCATCACCGATCAGAACTCCCATTTTTGCTAGTTTTTCATCACCCCCACTCTTTTCATAAAACTTGGTGTGAATTTTTTCCCAATTCATCGTTGTATAGTCTACATCTCCATTCGCAAGTACGGTATATAGAATCGGAGGTGTCGCCACTTCTTCAGGCTCAGCAACCTCATAACCTAACTTTTCTAAGGCGATTCTCACAATTTCGGCGGAAAAGTATTCTTCTCGGACATTGGTCTGAATGGGTTTCACGGTTATCCCTTCACCCGGAAGTTCATTTGAAGCGGGAGAAGAACTTTCATCGGTGGAAGGAGATGGCTGACAGGCGATCGCTCCTGAAAGTAAAGTAGCGAAAAGAACTGCAAGTGAAAACTGTTTCATAGTCGCTTAATGAATTAGCTTATTTTACGAGTTTGTAGAGATGCCAAGAAGAATGCTCTCTACACTCATTCCTTACAATATTGTAAGATATACTCTACAGTATCGTATCCATATTTGTCTAAGCCCCTACAGCCCAAGATTCTTGGTAATATCCTGCATGAGTTGCTTAAAAATACGAGCCTTCCTCAATTCTTAATTGATAATCGATCGCCGATCGCCGAACATTAAAGGTGCGGAACTCGAGTAAATAGAAGTCCGTCAGGATGCCAGAGACGAAAAGCATGGGAAATCATGCAAATTTCTCGTCGGTTTGCACCTTTGTTGTTGCCTTATCAATATTTTGGAAACTCTCATGTTGAAACGATTATTGAAACCATCGCGATCGCTTTCCCTCCTGCTTTCTTCTACCGTTGCGATCGCCGCGATCGGTTGGGGAGCGATCGCTTTTGCGGGAGATCCCTTCGATCGCAGCCCCGAAAAACCCATCGGCGATGCGACGGAAGAAGTATTTGAAGCCATGTTTAAAGAGGGGGACTATCGCGAAGCCGAACGCCTCATCGCAACCGCCTTACGCGAAGATGCCAACGAACCCCTTGCTCACGCCCTCCAAGCCGCCCTCGCTTATAATAAAGGGGATTGGGAAACCTTGAAAATTCACGGGGAAAAAACCAAAGAAGCCGCAGAACAATTGATGTCTAAAGATGCGGTGCGGGGGAATCTTTATAAAGGCGTGGGTTTAATGCTCGAAGGGGCTTACGATGTCTTGAAAAACAAGAATTATCTCGGGGCGGTTCCCAAACTCCAGAGAATTTTCCAAGCCTTTGATGCAGCAAAAGATGCGGATCCCAACGATCCCGAGCTGAACTTGGCCAAGGGTTATATGGAGTTACTCCTCGCCGTGAACTTACCCTTTTCCAGTCCAGATACAGCGATCGCAAACTTCGAGCGCACCGCCAAACCCGCCTATTTGCGCGATCGCGGTTTAGCTTTAGCCTATCGAGATTTAGGACGCTTTCAAGAAGCCCTCACCCGCGTCGAACAAGCGCGATCGCAAACCGGAGATAATCCAGAAATCACTTACCTCAAAGCACAAATTCTCCATGAATTGGGCAAGAAAGAAAATAAACCCGATACCGTCCGAGAAGCCGTAAAATTGTTTGACGAGGCATTAGGAGAAATCGACCAATTCCCCAATCCTCAAGCCAATCAACCCCAACTCGAACGCGAAAAGCGCATTGCTGAGGAATGGTTGCAAGAGAATGGTTAAAACTCTCTAATGCAACCATAGAAGCGATCGCCTCAAGATGCGATCGCTTTTTTAAATCTTGATAATTCTGCCCCTTTCTTCAAACTTCTTGCATTTTAGGAACTTCCGGTTTGGGGAGGAGTTCTAATTGTGATGCAATGGGACTAAATTGACAATAACAAACAACAATTTCTTTTTTCTCGCAATCTTCAATATTAATTTTCTAAAAAACTTGTATTCGGTTGTCATCAATAAAATCCATCTTTTGAAATTCATCTTCAGAGCAAATAATAAAATCAAAACTTTCGTCTGAAAAACACTGAGATATTTTATTTTTTATAGATTTAATCTCGTTTTGTGTAGTGCCTTTATAATGAACTATAATCAAATCTATATCATTAAAAACCTTTTGCCTGAGATAAGAACCAAACATATAAGTAGGTGTCTAGATTTAATTGCATACCCGTAATTTAGCATTTCCTACGATCGCAGATTTTCAGAAGAATTGCTATGCAATTCTTCTTGGATACCTACTTAAATTTTACATTTACTTTTGGATAGTTTTATCTTTCTTAATTTGGAGGAAAATTCATCAATCCTATCTTGCCGATCTGCTTTAAGTAAGTAATTTAAAAATACTGCATTTTTATAATGAATAGCTCCCATAAATTCATTCAGCTTAAAAAGCCCTATATTCATCTCAATACATTGTTTTTTTGCACTTTCCGAATAAGTAGAGTAAGGATTGGAGCAAATAATAGCATCTATATTGGGGTCGATTGATAGTATTTCTTCTAATATGTATCCAGTAAAATAATAATTGTTAGTTACAAATACTTTGAGTTCTCTCTCATCTTTCAAACAAACATTAAATATTGCCCGATCTCGTTTACTCATACTTTCAATAAATGAATGATTTGCCAAAAATCGATTTATATATTCATTAATTGTATTGTTTCGATATTCAATAGATTCTTTGCTACTTGATTCTTCTGCTAATATTTCTAATTTATCTTTAACAAAATAACTAAATTCTAGAGGAAAGCGTTTGTAATCATTAAACTTTTGCTCAATAAAGCAGTTTTCTTTAAAGGATTCTACATGAATTTTGTATCTGAGCATTTGTCTATAAAGTTCCCAAGGATATTTAAAGTTGTTTTTATTATGATGGATTAAGTCAATAATTTTTTGGTTGTTAGGTAATATTGTTTCAAGACATTTTTTCTTCCATATCTTTTGCACATCTCCTGAACTGCTTTCAATTGCTTTTTTGGAAAATGGACCATATTCATCAAAAATTAGTTTATTTTCTTCTAAAAGATCGTTGACTTCTTGTAAGATTTTGTTTTCATCAGTTATTTTTGGGATTTGAAAGAGTGCGGAAATTTTTTCAGAATGTTGATTTTTCCATTTAATAATCTCTCCCACTGAATATTGTTCTTCAAGAGCGTCTATAACTTTATGACATTCAAGACAAAGTATAATCAAATTATTTATACCATTCTTATCTATGAATTGAGCTAATGTATGCTCTGAGCGTGGCCCACTACGACCTGCTCCAATAATGTGAGCAACCTCAGCTATAGTTACAGATTTATCGTTAATATCTAAAAATAGGTATTTGTTGCAATTTGGATTTTGACAATATCCTCCACATTGAGACCATAGTTTTCGTTTTATACTGGTTGCAATTTTTTTTCTGTCCATAAGCCCGATCGCACATTAAACCTTAACAAAGTGTTCTGCCTTCTCCGATTCTAACACTTCTGGCACGTAAACGCATTCACACAGATGCACAGTTAAATAACAAGGTTGCACGATATTAGCATCGGGAATATAAGAGTCGATCGCAGCAATTCCCCAAGGTTGAGAGGTCACTGTTTTTTCTTGAGGATGATATTGAGGTAAAAGGGAGCCGATCGCGGGTCGATCGCCGGTTAAATTTCGCCGTACTTGCAATAACAAGCCCTCTCCTAAAAACAATTGTAAATTGGGTTGGCGATCGCGATAAGCGCGAACCCGAAACCAATTCGCTCTTTTCTCCACTTCCCCGATCGCGCAATGGACTAAATAGATTGCTTCTCGTGTATTTTCTGGACTTTCATAGCGATCGACTCCGACAATTGACCAAAGCCTTTCACTCCCCAAAGAAACGCGATCGCCTACTTCTGGAGGATTCGCCCAATATTCGATTTTGCGAGCTTCTCCTGCTTTATAATCACGATCGCTGAGAGTATCAAAAAATACTAAATGGCTCATCTTTTCGACTCCTATTCTTTTTCGGGTTGAGTAAAGGATTTGTAGTCAACTTTTTCTCAAACTAAAATTACCGATCGCCAGACGGAATTTTACAACTCCAGCCAAAGATCGGTAACTGATTCGAAGTGCAATTGTACTTTAATATCTGGTCGTGAAACGAAAAGATTTGTAACGCTGACTTTGAGACTGCCAAAGTGCCTCAATTTCATCTAATTCTTGGTTCAGAGCAGCCAAATAAGTCTCTAAAACAATATTCCCAAAATCGCGATCGCGTTCTAATTCATTCGACTCTTCTGCAACTGTCAGTAACGTTTCAGAAATATTTTGGTTCTGTTCTCGCATGGTTCGATTTCCTCGATAAGGGGTAGATTGTTTGATTAAACTCCGGTTAATTTAAAGCGTCCTCTGGCAACGGCACGCAGCAGGCGATCGATTGCTTCTCGTTCGTCTGGATCTAAAGTTTCATCGGTTAATGCCGTCCGCAAGCCGTAGCGATCGGCTAATGTGATGGTTCCCGTACGTGCTGTTGTCGCAAACAAATTGGAAACTGCATTGGGAAGTAACCGTGCTCGATCGCTCATGACGTTGAATCTCCGGACTTGTAACGCTCTACAATTTCAGTATCCCTTTTTCGGGTCGAGTCGAAAGTGATGCTCTTCTCCAATGGCATGAGATAGTAATTACACGGGGACAGTGAGGCAAATCGAGACTCGAAGCGATCGCAATTATACTGAGAGAGCGATCGCCGACACATTTGCCTCAATTATTGCTTTCTTTCCTCCCATCCTCGCATTTTCCCCGGATTGAGCAACCCATAGGGATCGACCCGTTCTTTAAATGCTACCTGTACCGGATCGACGACTTTTCGCCCCCCATCTTCTAAAATATAGGTGTGAGGATTGCCAATTCCCGCGCCATTGTCTTCGTGATATTTGATGATTTCATTTAACCGTTCTTCCGTAGAATAACGAACCAATTGTATTCCAACAGGAATCGCTGTTCCTCCTACCCGCACAAACTCCAAATGAATCATCACCTCGTCGCCAAAATAACGATACATTTGCTCGACCCGTTCTAACGTCCAATAAAAGGTTTGTAAATACGTTAAATTAGGGTCGATACTGCGAGCGTGCAGCGTGGTATGATTCCAGCCAAATTCAACTAAACTCGTGCCTTTTTTTGCTTCTTGTCCTATTTTTTTATACGTTATTTCCCCTCCCCATTCCTTCACTAAATCATCAAAAGGTTCGAGAGAAGTCTCTGCAATTGTCAGTAGCGCACAGGATTTTCCTGTCGGGATATAGTCTTTTAATGCCGTAAAATAAGTCGGGATAGGATCGGCAAAAACAGAGACCCACTTTTTCACCAATCCATCAGAATCCGCGATCGCCTGTCCGAATTTAGCTGCTTCTAAAAACTCATCAAAGGTCACAATTAATTCCGCCCAAGGATAGGCAGGAGCAAGAGGGATTTCTAACTCGATAATAATGCCATTTGTTCCGTAAGCATGATTGACTTGTTGCACTTCATCGCTGCGTAATTCTAATATCTTCGGTTCGTCTTCCATCGTCACGATGCGGACGGCGTGAAGATTGCCGCGATCGCGCAATTGTCCGTAATTAATCGACCCCGCACCGACGCTTCCTCCCCCAATAAAACCGCCAATCGTTGCCGTTCGATAGGTGGAAGGATACATTCGCAATTCCCAACCGATCTCTCTCGCTTTCTTATCGAATGCTGCCATTTTCACCCCCGGTTCTACGCTTGCCAAACCGGGTTTTATCCAGCGAATTTTATTCATAGGAGTGACATCGAGGACGATCCCCCCTGCAAGAGGAATACACTGTCCGTAATTCCCCGTCCCCGCACCTCTAACCGTTAGGGGAATTTTATTTTTGACGCAAACTCGCGCGACTTTTAGAACATCTGTTTCTGTTGCTGCGCGAACGACTAAATCAGCGCGTTTTTCTGATAATTGTGCTTGTAGAACGGGACTAAAATGATAGTAATCGAGAGATAATTTGGTAATGCGATCGGCATCGGTCACGATCTCCAGTCCGTCCAACTCGGCTGCAATTTGATTCCAATTAGTCATTGGGAAATATTTACTCTATTTTAAATAAGATTATTGTATCAAAGAGTAAACGCAATTATTTTAGTCTCCTTGAGATTAAGGAGACTATCGAGAGTTACTCGACTGTTACCAATACGGATTCCTCCTGCTTCATCCCATCGGAAAGGTGGTGTTATAGGTTGAAATTGGGTGTGAATCATCATGGAATAGCGACTGTAAAAATTTTGTCTATTTATTATAACGATAATTTGTATTGTTGTGCTTTGATTTTATTTCGACTTAATATAATAAGTAATTAATTGAACGATTTGGTTTGCACTTATAAGATTCTCTGCATCTCCTAAGTAATATATCCGATCGCTAGAATGCAAAGATACAGCTATGATATAACCACCACTCGAAAAATCTTCTGGATGTTTTATTCCCCTTACCCATTCAATTTTTTCGATTTCGTGAAAAGAGTGTTTTATTTGTTTGGTTCTAATAAATTTTATTTTTTGAGTCAGAATAAGATTCTGCTGTTCTCGATCGAATGTATAGGTTTTGAATGGCCAAAACAAAAACGATAATGTAACGAAGAGTGCGATCGCAACAACGATCGACCACGTTAGAACAGGCAATACATCGGAATTCTTTTCGATTGTTAAAGTTCTATCTGTAGAATCTGCTATAAAATCATTAATCTTTCTAACAATCGCAATTCCTTGTTTTTGAGATAAGATAATAAAACCTTGATTTGTGGGAAACCCGATCGTTAATTTCTGAATATTGATAAAATTCAAAAAAGATTTTTTTGGTTTTAATTTTAGCTGTACGTAATATAAGTTCAATCCTGCAACTTTCTGAGTTGCAGTCAATACATTATGCAAAGATTTTTTCACTTTAAATCCTACTGTAAAAACTTCCTGAAGTTGACAATTAATTTCTGATGGATTAATGCGATCGCAAGACAAAGTAGAAATCAAAGGAAATCTTAATGGTAAAACCAACGCAAAGAATATAAAAACTACAAAAGAAAACAAAAGACCGAGAATTCGATTTTGTTTTAATTCAGCTTGAATCGAAAGTTTTGTTTCGGTTTTTTCTATAATTTTCATGAGTCGATCGCAGCTTGTAATTGGTTAACTATTCTCTGAAATTCCCAGCACATCGATCGCCACTCGAACTAACCCCGATAAATAAGGTTGACTCAAATCGAGTTCTTTCGCCGTATCTCTTGTTTTTCCTAATAATGCCGTTTTTGCACCGGGAGTGAAAGCCAAAACTTCATCGCGATCGTTCCTAATTCGCAGTTCGTTGAGAGAAGTCCAAAAACTACAATAAAAAGATCGTTCTCTGTACGTAAATTTAGCTTTTTTAATATCGGTTTTCGATTGTTCTCGTTTCACAACAGTATTCTTATTTTCCGACAAACCCTCTGTGTCGGTTGGTGTTGCCAGTCTGACTCCAACAATCTCTAATTCGATCTTTGTCGAACCATTAAAAGTATTTTCCTTCAATTTGTAGGCAATATCAAGAGTTTTGGGTAAAGGAAAATATTCCCCCCAACGCCACGCCATTGCTTTCATTTGATACATTTTCCCATCAATATCTTGTCCCAACATCATTTTAAGATGATTCCCTCTTACTGGTTGCTGATCTAAAAGATGCACGTTAGGAGTCCAAAATACAGGGGTTGCATTGCCAATTCCCCAAGGTTGCAAACTTTCAATTTGTTCGTAAAAATATGCCGTAAAGCGATCGAAATTAGCTAAACTATCGACATTGACTAACGGTTTGAGATGTTCCGGAAGCAAACAATTACAGGCAAATTCACTGAGTTTCCTCTGAAATTCAACAAAGTTTGTCTCTGCTAAACTAAAACCTCCCGCCGCTTTATGTCCGCCAAATTTTGTCATTAAATTCCGACAGTATTCCAAGGCTTCAAAAATGTGAAATTCGGGAATTCCTCTCGCCGATCCGCGAATCATTTCTTCGTCATGTTCTTCGCGAGTACAAATAAATACGGGAACGCCATATCTTTCTACCAAACGAGAAGCAACAATTCCAATCACGCCATGATGCCAAGTTTCTCCTAAAATAACCAAAACTCTATCTTTTTTGTAATCAATATCTCCTTCTTCAATCTGTTGAATGGCTTCATTTTCGATTTGTTCGCAAAGATTCTGACGCTTTTGATTGGTTCTTTCGCATTGCATTGCTCTTTCTAAAGCAACATCTTCATCATCTGTCGTTAATAATTCAATCACGATTTCCGGGTCGTTAATGCGCCCTACTGCATTAATTCTCGGTCCCAAACGAAAGCCGATCGCATCGGGTTTGACGGGCCTTTTATTATCTTTAACCCCTGCCAGTTCCATTAACGCTTTTACCCCTGCTAATTCTGATTTTGCCAGCTTTCGCAACCCTCGTTTTAACCAGCGTCGATTGACTCCCGTTAGTGGGGCGAGATCGGCAATCGTTCCTAATGTAAATAACTCTAATAAAGTATTCGTTAAGCCCCGTAATGCACCCAAACGCTGCCCTGTCGTTACTGCTAAAATATAAGCAACACCAACGCCAGCCAAGCATCGATAAGGAGAATTCTCGCGGATGAGTTTGGGATTGAGAATGGCATCTGCGGGCGGAATTTTTTCCGGAACTTCATGGTGATCGGTAATAATAACGCCAATGCCTAAACTAACCGCTAGATCGATAGGATTGTAAGCAGAAATACCATTATCCACTGTTATAATTAAACCGACTCCCTCTTCTGCCAATTCCTCGACAATGCGTTCGTTAATGCCGTAACCGTCTTTCATGCGGCTGGGAATGGCATAATCGACATCTGCTCCAAATGCTTTCAAGGCACGCAATAATAGTGCCGTACTGGTCATTCCATCGGCATCGTAATCGCCGCAAATGGCAATTTTTTCTCCCTCCGAAATTGCCTCTTCTAAAAGATCCACGCTTGCCTCTAAATCGGGAAATTCTTGTAAAGGGGGTGGTAATTTTTCCGATTCTGGATTAATATAAAATTGAGCTTGTTCTGTCGTTTTAATATCGCGTTGAATTAAGACCCGAGCGAGGAGGGGAGATAGCCCCGTCGCGCGCACTAATTCGTTAATTTGTTCTGGAGATTCCGAGGCAATATACCAGCGTTGTTGGGGAATTTTAACGGCCATTATTGCAGAGATGGAAAAGAGGGAATAAAGAAGGGGAATAGAAAAGGGGAATAGAGCGGGGGAACGAACAACAGTATACTATATTGCGATTCTCGAGTAGAACTCGGGTATGCCTTGAATGCCAAGATTAATCGTATAGACTCCCCCTGCACCTTTGCCATTTTCTGCGCGATCGCTTCCTCCTGCTGTCGTAATAAAAATATCCGTGCAATCTTTACCCCCAAAAGTAACGCTAGACACTTTCTTAGCAGGTAAAGGCAAGCGCAAAACTTCCTCTCCGTCGGGATTATAACGAAAAAGATGAGACCCATCCCAGCGTGCCGACCAGAGATAACCTTCTGCATCCATCGTTAACCCATCCGGGACTCCCTCGTTTTCTGGAGTGGTGATGTAAATTTGCCGATCGCCGATCGCTCCCGTTGCTTCATCGTAAGCAAAACAGTAAATTTCTCGCTGAGGGGAGTCGGTATAATACATTGCTTGGCGATCGCGACTAAATGCAATCCCATTAGAACAACCAATCCCATCGAGAAGTTGGGTTATCGTCCCATCGCGATCGAGGCGATACAAGCGTCCGAGTCTCTGAGGAGTTGGCATCGTGCCGCAAAAAACTCGCCCTTGAGGATCGGCGATGACATCATTAAAACGGGTTTCTCTCTCTTCTGGAAGTTCGGGAATTAAAACCGTTTCTTTTCCCGCTTGCCAACGAGCGATCGCTCCCCTTGCTTTAAACAATAACAGGGAACCATCCTCTTGAATGGTAAATGCCCCGACAGACTCGCCACTATAAACTTGTTCGCTGCGATCGCTTTTCGGATCGTAACGAAACATCCGTCCCGTGGGAATATCCGTCCAATACAATTTTTGCTGTTGGGAATGCCAAAGGGGACTTTCCGCATTGTGGCATTGATAATCGGCAATGAGTCGGGGAGTCACAACAATTCAAAATTCAAAATTATCAATTCAGAATTATAACCTCTAGCTCGAGCCCGACCCACATCCTGTTCACTAATCTTGTGTTTTGTTCGCTCGATTTTCTTTAATGGGTGGTAAAAAACTTCAACAGATCGAACTTGTTACTCATAAACACGATCGCGACTAGGGGAATTTTAATCAATAAGGGAGCAAACCACAGACTCGCCAAAAGACAAATCAGTGCGGCGATCGCTGCGGTAACTTTAATAATTTCTTCATTGCTACTGAGGTTTACACAAATTGCCATAAATGCAATCGACAAACCAATTGCGAGAGGTGCAAACATAATAATCCTGCAAGTGTAGATTTTTAGACAGAGTTTAGATTTGAGAAGGATGAGGGCGTTCCTTCGGGTGCAACCTACTTCCGTCTCTCCACATCGGGCGCTATTGCTATACGTCCTATACATCTCATCGAGCGCTAAATCCGAAGAATAAACAAATCTTCAAAACCAATTCAATTGGGTAGCGTTATGGGGTGGTGGGGAGATGAACGTTTTTCATCGTGTCTATTGTTGTACCTCCATTTTTCCGACCTGTCAAGAGCCGTGGAAATGGATGACCTACGATCGCGATCTCCAAGAATGCGCGATCGCGATCTCTAGATCTCTGCGATGCCGATCCCTGCGTTCTATCGATCGCGATCGTGTCAGAATTCGATCGAATTCACAGCAGACAGACGGGATCGATCGCCCCGGTAATTGGAGAACTAAGAGACACTTAAAAACATCGGATTAGTCTTCGTTGCTTATGGTTCCTCCAGTTCGCCTCCTTCCCGGTTCTATTGGTGAAATTTTGGCCACCGCCAGCGAAACGGGTCAAATTTCTCAAGCCGACCGTTATGGATTGATGGCAGCAATGTTTGAAGAATCTCTCGACGAAGACGAAATTCGCGCCCTCAATCGCCTGCTGCGCGCTATTAACCGAGGCAAAATCAAGATCGGAGATCGGCAAACCAGCCGACTCTAGTTGATTTTCCCCCAATTGTCAGCTTGCACGCTATCAGAGAAAAACCATGAAATCTACAATCGCAACCCGCTTGATCGACTTCTTGCAAAACGAATTATCAATTCCCAGCGATGCCATCAATTTAGCATTACGCCATCGGGAACAGTCCCCCAATGTTATCCCCATGATTCTCTGGCAATACGGTCTCATCAGCCTCGAGCAAATGGAGAGAATTTTTGATTGGTTGGATAATAGTTCCTATCCGGCGATCGCTTAGGCCGAACTTCGAGCCCGAGCGATCGCGTTCAATGCAAAATTCTCAATTATCAATTCAAAATGATTGCTTTTGACTGAATAAAACGGTGACTGTATTAAGGGAGAACCGGAAATTTTGAATTTTGAATTCAAAAAGAGGCACAATATTAAAGAATGATGTTTACTCTCTCATCCTCCCTATCCCGCTCCCAATGCAAGGAACTATCCTTGGCGAAAGATACGGTATTACTCGCCATCTCTCCACTGGAAGATTCAGCCAAACCTACCTCGCTGAAGATTTAGATTTACCCGGAAATCCCCGCCGCATCCTGCGTCAAATCCTGTTGCAATCGCGTCATCCCCAACTGGTCAAATATGCCAGGCATCTCTTCAAAAAGGAAACGCGCATTCTTACAGAAGTTGGCGAACATCCCCAAATCCCCACACTCTACGATCGCTTTGAGCGAAATTACAGTTTTTACCTCATCCAAGACTATATTGAAGGCGAGTGCCTTGCAGATTTCCTCACCGGCCAATTATTGACCGAAGCGCAAACCATTTCACTCTTACAAGAGATTTTGCAGCTGTTGGCATTCGTTCACCAACGCGGACTCATTCACCGTGCCATTAATCCCCATAGTTTCATCCGTCGAGGAAAAGACGGACGGCTCGCATTGATAGATTTTGGCAGCGTTCAACAAATCGGCACTCTCGATATTAACGCCCGAGGGACGATTGGCATTCGCGGCGCGATCGCCACCCCCGGTTATGCTCCCCAATTCTCCCGAGGAAAAGCCGATGCCAGTTATGATGTCTATGCTGTCGGCGCGATCGGCCTGCAAAGTTTAACGGGATTATCCCCCAATGCTTTACCCCGGGATGAAAGAGGACGTTTGTGCTGGCAAGAAAAGACGGACATTAGCGATCGCTTTGCCGAATTTCTCGCCCGAGCTCTCGAAGAAAGCGGCGATCGGCGCTATCCCAATGCTACAGAAGCTCTAAAATGGTTGAATGCCTCCCCGATTACCGAAGTAAATGAGAAATATCAAACGATCGCGACGAAAGCCACGATTCCCCTGTCCCAAACCCCCCTCCCCATTCCGCAAACGTCTTTTCCTGCCGCACATTTACTCTGCGGACGCTATCGCCTGCTCGATTCCTTGGGGGAGGGGGGATTTAGTTGCACGTTTTTGGCACAAGATGAAAAATTTCCCGGCATGCCGGAATGCGTGGTCAAGCATTTGCAACCTTACCGCAAAACCCCGGAAACCCTGCATCTTGCCAGACGCTTATTTGATAGCGAAGCCAGAGTTTTGAGTCAGTTAGGACAACATCCTCAAATTCCTCGCTTATTGGCGCATTTTGAAGAAGATAACGAGTTTTATCTCGTCCAAGAATATATCGCCGGTCACGATCTGCAACAAGAACTCGGACCGGGTCGCCCGCTACCCGAAAGTACGGTTATTATTATTCTGCGGGATCTTCTAGAAATTCTCGCCTTCGTTCACCAAACCAAGGTCATTCACCGAGATATCAAACCTGCTAATATTCGCAGGCGTAAGGAAGATAGCAAACTCGTTTTAATTGATTTTGGGGCGGTCAAGCAAATTGAGGAACGCTTGGATAAAAATGGCAGTACGGGCAATCTTACCGTAGGAATCGGAACGCCGGGTTACATTCCCAGCGAACAGGCGCAGGGTAAGCCTAAGTTTAGCAGTGATGTTTACGCGGCGGGCATTATTGCCATTGAAGCCCTCACGGGGAAAGATCCCGAACGGTTGCCCGAAGATCCCGATACTGGCGAACTCCTTTGGCGGCAGGGAATCGAGATTAGCAATGATTTGGCAGAGATTATCGATCGCATGGTGCGCTATGATTTTCGCCAACGTTATTTTTCCGCAGAAGAGGCATTTACGGCGATCGATGCCTTTCTTCACCGTCCGACGCAACCTTTGCAGAGATCCCCATTTTCCCTCCCTTCAATCTCCCCGCGTTTGCGTCAGTTGCTCCTTGGATCGGGGGTAATATTAACGATCTCCATCGCTCTATTTTGGGCGGGACGCGATCGCCAACCTTCGCAAGTATCGCCCCGAGGGAGAGACATTCCCGCCGCTATTGCACCTGCTACCGAGCCGGAAACCCCTGTCGAGAACACCCTGCCAGAATTAGCGGGGGAAATTATTCCCCTCAATTTTCAGGCGATCGATGCAGAATACCATCCCGTCCTCAATAAAATTGCGATCGCGACAAACGATCCCCCTCGTCTCGTGGTATACAGTCCCTTATCCCGCCGCCAGCAGGAAATTCCCCTCGATTATCCCCCCATTGGCTTGTCTGTCGGACCCAAGGGTGAATTTGCCGTTGTCGGTCACGATCGCCATCTGTCTTTAGTGAATTTACGGGCGGGACGGGTGCGACAAACCCGATCGCTGGCGATCGATTTGTTTGATGCGGTTTTGGGTCATAATAGCCGAACTTATCTTTCTTCCCAACGCGATCGCCGCTTATGGGCCATCGACTGGAAGACCGATACGGAAATGCAAACCCCAGAAGATGAGACTCGGGATTTTTCGCAAACTTATTGGGCTCTGCATCCGCGAGGAAAAAGACTTTTTGGGATTACTGGGCGATCGCGATCGCCGATGCTCCAACAAATCGATCTCGAGGGTGAAGAGTTGCGCCCAACCCAACAATATCAGCCGATTTACGGGGATTTTTCCAAGAGTCGTTATTTATGGTTCGATCGCGAAAAACGTCGGGTTTTTACCAATGATGGCTCAATTTTCCGCCCCAGTCGCGATCGTCGCGAGATTGAAATATTCCGCCTAAATGTCGATAAACGTTCTCAAACTCATTTACAATCGACGGGAAGACTTTCTTTTTCCAGCCTTTCCCAAAAAATTACCGTTTTGGATCGCGATAGTACTGCTAATTCTCTAGCCTTCGATCGCCTCTCTATTTTTGACTATCACACTCTGCAATTACAAAAAGTTCTCCTATTGCCAACCGTTCGAGTCAATGGCGAATCCCAACGCTTGACGGGTCGATTTGTTTTTGCCAATACGCGATCGGGCGAATATTACATTCTGGCAAAATCATT
The DNA here is from genome assembly GCA_017746715.1 of Cyanobacteria bacterium SBLK. Lineage (GTDB taxonomy): Bacteria > Cyanobacteriota > Cyanobacteriia > Cyanobacteriales > Spirulinaceae > CCY15215. Next base: position 46,910 of record JAGHZQ010000097.1, on the reverse strand, counting down.
TACTTCTCAATCTTATTTGATTGTCAGCCAGTTTTGAGAGAATATTAAGTTCTATCAAATCCGGCAAATCAACTTTGCTATCGTAGTAGCGCATCCCTTTGATTGTTAGATGTACCTCTATTGAGAGACTCTAGGGGAGAGATATCACTCCCATCCCCTCAATATAAAATCAAAAATCTGCTTTTTCAATGCGATCGCGAATATCGTTCAGATCGATATAACAATCCGTTGCATTTCGCAATTCTCGGGCAATCATACCTTCTGTAGAAACAACAGTAATATGCGTATTTTTAGAGCGCAATAATTCAATAGCGCGTTCAAAATCCCCATCTCCACTAAAAAGAACGACTTGATTGTATTGTTCGCAAGTGTTAAACATATCGACCACAATTTCAATATCTAAATTAGCTTTTTGGGAATAGCGTCCGGAACTGTCATCGTAATACTCTTTCAAGATTTTATGCCGCACTGTATACCCCAAACTGATTAAAGCATCGCGAAAGCCCCGCTGATCTTGGGGATCTTTTAAACCCGTGTACCAAAACGCATTCACCAAGGTTACATTGGGTTGATTTTTGAAATATTCTAAAACCCGCCTCGGATCGAAAAACCAACCGTTTTTTTGTTGGGCATAGAACATATTATTGCCATCTACAAAAATAGACAGGCGATTTTGTGCATACAACATAAAATTAATTAGCCGAATAAAAATTCTAACAAACGTTTTGGTCATTCAAGATGTTAGCAACCCTATTCGGGAAATTTTTACAATTTGCTAAAAATTAACTCAGATTGTTTCCTTTTTGACTTGCAGAAAAGTACGAGGCGTACTCAAAAATTTTCAAAATCTTAGACTTAATAAATTTCAGACAAAAGGAAAAGTTTCCCAAAGGGATTTTTGGAACTTTTGTCTAATAAAGTCGATTTAGATAGAATTTCAATTGCAAATTTCGATTTTGGATTGTTCCGGAATATTTTTTTAAACAGGACGAACAACCCCAAAGGAAAATTAGATTCATTTATGTTTGAACTCGAGCGTATTTTTAATAAATTGTTTCATCCCGAATCTAATGTTTAGCTGTTTAGCATTTAAATTAGATATTTAAGTTGGTAACATTCAAGAGCAATAAGTGTAAATTATCGTTCTTGAAGCCCCCTAACAATTTTCTCTGAGAATAGGATTGAGAGAACATCGCAGATTGACTATATAAGGAGGCGCATCTTATTGACCGCTTCCGCATATCATATTGTACACCACATGGGATTCTCTCGATCGCTATCCTTCGCGAATGGAGTAGGAACACCAATCGCTCCAACCGCCTGCATACAGTTTCGCCGAGTCAATCCCTGCCATTTCCAAGGAGAGCAGATTGACGCAAGCCGTTACCCCGGAGCCACAATAGAGCATGAGTTCGTCGGTTGCGGGTAAATTTTGCCAACGCCGTTCTTGTTCGTCTTGGGGTTTAATATAACCTTCACGGTTGCAAACTTCCTGCCAAGGAAAATTAACGGCACCTGGAATATGACCGGCAATGGGATCGATGGGTTCTCGCCGGCCGAGGTAGCGATCGCGATCGCGGGAGTCGATTAAAAGAGTTTGAGGTAAATCTTTCCGCGCTTTCACGGTTTCGATATTGACGATGCGCTCTTCTCGAATTTGCGGCGAGAAACTGCCGGATTTTGCTGGCGGCAGGGTTTCGGTCGCGGGATAATCGAGCGATCGCCAACCGCTCCAACCGCCATCTAAGATCGAAGCGCGATCGTGTCCCAAATAGCCCAACAACCAACGCAATCGCGCGGCAAACGCCATTTTGGAATCATCATAAGCGACCACCGTCGTGCGATCGAATTCAATGCCCATTGCTTCTAATTTACGAGCAAAGGTTGCGGGATCGGGTAGGGGATGCCGTCCTCCATGCGGACCGATAGGAGCGGATAAATCCCTATCTAAGTTTAAATAGTACGCTCCCGGAATGTGGCTCTCTCGGTATTCCCGCTCTCCTCGGGCGGGATCGGCAAGGGAAAAACGGCAATCCACGATCGCAATTTGCGGATCTTCGAGGCGATCGGCCAGCCATTGAGCGGACACAACTTGCATTATAATTATCGATAAAGAATTAACATCTCATTTTCTTAAAATCATAGCATCCGTGGAATTACGGCAAATATTTCAGAAAATCCAGTCGATCGCAGTGATTTTACTCACACCTGAAGGTCGATGAACTTCACGCCTTTAACTGAGATCTCATCACCCCCAAACCCATTGAAGAGAAGGAAAATGGATCTATCCTAGATAACGAGCTTCCGTAGAATCATGTTGACCCAAATCCAACTCCTTCCCGGTGCTATCTCAGAAATTTTTGCCTCTGCCACGGAAACTGGCATTTTGACCCTTGGCGATCGCTACGGTTTAATGGCCGCAACTTTGGATGAGGGTCTCGATCGCGAAGAAAGACGAGCGGTTAATCGCCTTCTCCACTTTGTCAAACAAGGACATATTACAGTCACCAGCGACGCGCTGAGCTTGTCGAAGCGTCACCAGCAATGCGCCGAGCTTGTCGAAGTGTCACCAGTCACCCGTTATTAGTTATCGATAAATGGTTATTCCGTCCTCGTTTTGCCAGTAATGCCGTCCCGAAAGCGGCTTCTAAGTGCCGTGAAGGCGTCATGGGGACGCAAAGATGACGCTGCCGAATTGTCGTCCATTGAGAATTTTTCGCACCGCCTCCAGCCGAGTACGCTTGTTTGAGAGGAGTCCCTCCGAGGTCTTGCAATCGCTGGTAGCCCATCGCTTCAATTCGGGCCATACTTTCTAGCAGACCGCGTAAAAAATCGATGGGATTCTCCGGACGGGGTTCGAGTTGGGGTTGAAGATCGGGAGCATTAATGGGAAAGCGTTCGCCTTGTTGCAAGAGGGGATAATATTGCAAGGGACTCTCGCGATCGCCATCGATTTGTTGGCTCAAGTCTTGCAAGGCTTCCTCGCTAAAAAAATGCTGCAATACTGCGCCTCCTGTATTGGAGGCCCCTCCCGTCAGCCACAAATCCCCCAAACGATGGCTGTAAATCCCCGATCTTGCTTCTTCAATTCGAGTCGTGCTTAACAATTTTAATACCAAGGTCGAACCGAGGGAGGTTACGGCATCTCCGGGTTGGGTTGCTCCACTGGCTAAAAAAGCAGCAATGCTATCCGTCGTCCCCGCACAAACCCAGCAATCTCGCGGAAATTCCCAGCGATCGCAGATCTCTTCTCTGACTTCCCCTATTGGCGTTCCGGGGGCAACAATCCGAGGGTACAATCGTCGCAAGGGCAGGCCGGCCAACCAATCGGGATAGCACAGGCCTTCTACGTCATAGCCCAGTTTTAAGCCATTGTGATAGTCGCTAATCCCTAATTTTCCATGCAGTTGAAACCCCAGCCAATCCGCTTGATGCAAAAGATAGACAGAGCGATCGCACAAACCCTCTTTTTCCCACCACAATAATTTTGCCAAACTCGAAGTCGCGCTGCGAACGACGCTATCGGGAGGAGAAATATCAGCAATTTTTTCTCGGACTTCCTCACCTCGCGGGTCGTTATAAAGCAAGGGGTCGGCGATCGCTTGTCCTTTCTCATCGCAGAGCAATACAGTCGAAGAAGTGCCATCAATGGCAATCGCTGCCATTTCTCGGCGAATTGAGAGAGGAATTTGCGACAATAACCCCCATAAGGTTTCTTGCCAAACAGCAACCCAATTTTCGCTGGTATTAAACGCCGAGCGTCCTTCCCAACAGGATTTTTCCCTTTCGTCAATGGCGATCGCCCTTGCTCCAGACGTGCCAAAATCCAAGCCTAAATAAAACCTCATCTTTTTTTCCTCCCCATCGCTTTATCTTGACACGAGACGGGATTCCCGAGATAGGGATAGGGACGCTGCATGCAGTGCTTGGGGAACGGCGAATCCCAACCCAGTCAGAGAACGTCCCTACCGGATTTTATCGATATCGCGTTAAACAATGCGGCGATCGGCGAGGATCTTATTCGGATTCATTATTCAGAACGCTTTCAGGAAAAATTAAGATTGATAGACTTACAATACATATTCAAGAACATTTCTCGTCTCACGCCAATATGACTTACTTAGAAGCAACCGCAAAATTTTATAAAGAAGTCGCCGAAACCCCCGAAGTCGGATTGTGCTGCGTGCAAAGTCCCCCTCAACAATTTCCCGGTTTAAACGTCCCCAAAATCATGTATGACATGAATTATGGATGCGGAACGACCGTGCAGGCTGCCGAACTCGTCGGACAGCCAAAAGTGCTTTATATTGGCGTTGGCGGTGGTTTGGAAGCATTACAATTTGCCTATTTCTCGCGCAAACCTCAAGCCATAATCGCTGTAGATCCCGTGGCAGAAATGCGAGAAGCAGCCACGCGCAACCTCCTCGTTGCTTCCGAACAAAATGATTGGTTCAATTGCGAATTTGTCGATATTCGCGAGGGAGATGCGTTTAATTTACCGATTGCTGACAATTCCGTCGATGTGGTCGCGCAAAATTGTTTGTTTAATATTTTTTCCCCGGAAGATTTAGCAAAAGCCTTGCGTGAAACCTATCGCGTTTTGAAAGTGGGAGGACGGTTATTAATGAGCGATCCCATTGCAACCCGTCCGATACCCTCTCATTTACGAGAAGACGATCGCTTGCGGGCGATGTGTTTGTCGGGAGCGCTAACCTATGAAGAATACGTGAAACAATTGGTGGATACGGGTTTTGGACAGGTAGAAATTCGCGATCGCCGTCCCTATCGCCTCCTCGATCGCCAAACTTACAATTTGGAAGAAGATTTATTATTAGAAAGTTTAGATTCTGCTTCTTTTAAGGTACCCATTCCTCCCGACGGGGCTTGCATTTTTACAGGGAAAATGGCCATTTATCGAGGCGGCGAAGAGAGTTTTAACGACGGGAACGGACATATTTTACAACGGGGCGTACCTCTCGGCGTTTGCGATAAAACTGCCGCACAATTTGCGACCCATTTTAGCGATCGCATTACCCTCACCTCTTCAACTTGGCATTACAACGGCGGTGGATGCTGTTAGAGGGATTATCAGTAGGAACGTAAAATTTACGTCCTAACAACAATTATCAGTGCGAGCTAATATCGGGGCAAAGATATCAAATCATTCGTCCCGATTTTTCTTACATAGATAAGGTTAAAAAAATATTGAAAAACTATTTAAAAAGCGATCGCGATCCGGTATGATGCGAGAGATTTAAGCTAGATTGCAGGTGTATCTCATGGTAAGGCAATTGTCTCTGGGATTATTCTTAACTGTTTGTTCCTTTCTTTACCCGCGATCTCTTGACGCTCAATCGATTATTTCAGCAGGCGATGCGGGAACGATCGTGCAGCAAAATGGCAATCTTTACACGATTACGGGAGGAACGCGATCGGATTCTAACTTATTTCATAGTTTTCAAGAATTTGGCTTAACGCTTCGCGAAATTGCCGAGTTTATTTCTCATCCCGAAATTGACAATATTTTAGGGCGAGTCGTGGGAGGAAATCCCTCAATCATTGAAGGATTAATTCGCCTCAGTGGAGGAGATAGCAATTTATATTTGGTGAATGAAGCGGGGTGGATTTTTACTCGTGGGGCAAGTTTGGACGTACCGGGAAGTTTTGGCGTTTCGACAGCAAATCGCATCGGGTTCGAGCAGGGATCTTTTAGAGCTTCAGGAACGAATGATTATTCGACTTTAACGGGCAATCCTACGGGATTATTTTTTGATACAATGCAGCCCGGAATGATTATTAATGGGGGAGATTTAGCCGTTCGAGAAGGAGAAAGTATTTATGCGATCGCGGGTTCTGTATTCAGCACGGGAACATTTGCCGCGCCGGGAGGCAATGTTACAATTGCGGCAATCCCCGGACAAAATCAAGTTAAAATCTCCCAAGCAGGCAAAATTTTAAATATTGTTCTCGATGTCGAACCCATACAAACAGAAGACCGAGAAATTACCGGGCTAAAATTATCGGATATTCCTCGTTACTTAATAGGAGAAGATAAGACGGGATTGGTAGAAAATGCAGAGGGTCGCATGGGTTTGACAAACAATAATATGCTTTTGCCAGAAGGAGCAGGAACGGTTATCATTTCAGGAGCGATCGCCACAAACTCGCAATCTTTAGAATTAACGCCGAGTATCGATATTTTTGGAATCGATATTGGTTTATTCGGCGCAAATTTAGAGGCTTCTGGAGTGAGTAATGGCGGAAATATTCGCATCGGGGGAGATTATCGCGGTGAAAGTGCTCTCTCTATTGCCGATCGCGTTTTAATGGATACCCACACCAAAATTCAGGCCAATGCTCTCCATTCTGGCAATGGCGGACGGGCGATCGTGTGGGCAAATAATACAACTCGCTTTCATGGAGAAATTGAAGTTCGGGGCGGTCAAAATGAGGGAAATGGTGGATTTGTGGAGGTTTCCGGAGTGAAGTTTTTAGATTTTCAAGGAGAAGTCGATACTTCGGCTTCTCGCGGTACTTTTGGGACATTATTACTCGATCCCACCAATATCGAAATTGTTTCTGGTGGCAGCAATACGAGCGATACGACTTTAAGTTTTAGCGATACGCCTCTCAGTGCCAAATTAGAAGTTAGTTTCATTAACAATGCTACGGCAAATGTAATTTTAGAAGCGACCCATAGCATTACTTTTAGCAGCGCGATCGCCATTGAAAGGTCAGGAATTGGCTTGCAAGCCTCAGCCAATAATGGCATTACCGTTAACGCCAATATTACAACAAATAATGGTTCTGTCAATCTAAATGCCGATGCTGACAACAGTAACGGCGGCCAACTTTCTCTGAATAATGCAACGATCGACACGGGAACAGGGGATATTACCCTCGTCGGTCGCGGCACGACGGGTGCGAGTGGCGGCGGAACGGGAGAGACGGGAATTACTCTCAATAACAGCAGTTTGACAACGACAAGGGGCAATATTTCTCTCGCGGGAGTGGGTGGCGATGGGGGGACGGGAACTCATGGACGAGGAGGCGGACGCGGTGCGGGAAATTTGACCTCTGGAGTTAATGGACAAATTGGCGAAACCGGGACGAGCGGAACATTATTACCCGATTCTAATTTAGGCGGTGGGATGGGCGAAGATGGAGGAAATGGGGGCGATGGGGGTGCGGGAATTGCTTTGACCGATAGCGCGATCGCCTCTTTACAAGGTTCGGTGAGTTTAATCGGAACGGGAGGCAATGGCGGAGCGGGAGGCAATGGCGGTGGCGGCGGCGGTGGCGGTAGCAACTATAACAGCAACGATCCCGGTGGCGTGGGGGGCAATGGTGGCGGTAATGGCGGCGATGGTGGTGCAAATACCGGCGATCCGATCGCGGCAGGGGGCATTTTGGGAGGCGGAAATGGGGGTGGGGGTGAAGGTCCCAACTCTCGCGGCGGTGGCGGTGGCGGTGGCGGTGGAATTGGAGGCTCTGGTGGTGCGGGAAGTCATGGGACAAATACTTCCTTATCGGGGAGTACTGGCGGAACGGGAGGGGCTGGCGGTGGCGGTGGTTCCACGAATACAGCTGCGGGTGCTGGCGGTGGCGGTGCGGGAATGGGTGGCGGTGGTGGCGGTACGACGAGTGGCGATGGTGGCAATGGTGGCGGAAATGGGGGAAATGGGGGGATTAATAATAATGATGGCAGTAATGGGGGAACGGGAACCGGCTCGGGGGGGATTGATACGAGTAATCCTACGAGAAAAGGCAACGATCGCTCCGGAGGAAATGGGGGTGATGGCGGTGTTGGTGCTGGCAATAGTGGTGGCGGTGGCGGTGGTGCCGGAGGAAATGGGGGCGATGGTGGAAATGGGGGCGATGGCATTGCTTTGATTAGCGGTCAAATTTCCACCTCTCTGGGTCGCTTCACTCTTAGCGGTACGGGAGGAAATGGTGGAAGTGGCGGAAATGGCGGCGGTGGCGGCGGTGGCGGTCGCGGTGTCGGCGGCGGTGGCGGCGGTGGCGGCGGTACGGGAGGAAATGGGGGTATGGGAGGTTTGGGTTGGTCGATGGCGGGTAATTTTCAAGTTCTCTCAGTCTCTCCCGATACCAATAATCTTATCAATACAAATAATGCCATTATACTTACCGCTAACACTGCCACAATTGTCAACAATGCTTTAACCCTAACATTTGCCGAAATCGCTAATTTCTCAATGACCCTCAGCAATCCGGAAATTGCAGAGTATGACAATATCGGTTCTGTTTGTTTTTCTCGCATTCCTTTGGAAATTCCCGCAGAATTGCAACAGAAGATCGGCGAGAATGAAAAGCCCGATCGCTGCGTTTCACCCTTCTAAGCGAGCCAAAATTTCCCGAACGGCGGCGATAATGATTTCTGGTTCGTCCACCCAAACAAAATGATCGCTTTTTGAGGCGAACATCTGTTGGCTATTGGGAGATAATTGGAGGAGTTCGGCGTGGATCTCGTCCCGCAGGCGATCGGCTGCGGGTAAGGAAAATAAAAATGTCCCGAGCGATCGCTTTAAAAAGGTCTGGGATTTAATATCGATTAAGGGAATATTGCCGATTTTTCCCGCTTCTTTCACTTGACGGGCGCTAATATCTAAATTCCACATTTCTCGTCCCATGGTCAGCCAATGTTGGGGACGATAAAAAGACCGTTTCACCTTCTTTAGCGTCTCGGCGGGAAATTGACGCAGTTCTTTTTTCAACATTTCAAAAAATGCCATCGCTCCCAATATTCTCACCAACCCCAAAAGCGAACCGAAAACCGACATGACAAACCCCGACAGAAAAAAGATTTGTAATCCTCTCAATTTCCACGACATTTCCAGCATGGCTTTCTCGTGCAAGCCTTCCGTGAGAATGAGTCCCGCCACTTTTTCCGGATAGCGAGCGGCGTACAGGCGAGCGTTATAACTGCCAAATGAATGTCCGACTAAAATATAAGGCGGTTCGATTGCTGCTTTCTCCAAAAGTTGATTTAATTCTTCGACAATTTCACCACTACACCGACGAGAAAAACTCATTTCGCTCCAGCCGTATCCGGGGCGATCGTAAATACAAGTTCGCGTAATTTTTGCTAATTTATCAATCAAAAAATAACCGTCAATTCCACCCAAACTATGCTCGATAATGACTGTATATTTCCCCGCCCCTTTTTTATATAAATGAAGTTCGCGATCGTTAACATTAACGAGTTGACCGGGAGGCTTAATCCTGCGATTTTCCCATACTGTGGCAATAAGATGATAAAGTGTTGTAATAAGAAGCAATAACCATTTAATGTTCATGTTTGTAATTCATATTTGTAGGGTGTGTTAGCGGAATGAAATGGAGCGTCACGCACCGATTTACTGAATATTGGATTTACTAAATATTGGATGCGTTTTTTTGAATATTGGGTGATCGCTAACGACACCCTACTCATTTAAAACAAGTTCAAAGAGACAAGTTGAGTATAAACTAATTAAAACCGACAATTGCAACTGATGAAAAAACTTCTTGTTACGGGGTCTAGCGGTTTTCTCGGCTGGAATTTATGTCAAATTGCCACGCGGAACAATTGGCAGGTTTTCGGCGCCTATTACTCGCATTCTCCCAATCTTCCCAAAATTGTCTCCCAAAAAATCGATTTAACCGATTTTCAATCTCTAAAAGTGCTATTTTCCGAGATTAAACCCGATGCCGTCATTCATCTCGCAGCAGTTTCCAAGCCCAATTACTGTCAAACCCATCCTGAAGAATCTTATCGCATTAACGTCACGACTTCCCATCATATCGCCGATCTGTGTGCCGAATCCGAGATTCCTTGTGCGTTTACCTCGACCGACCTTGTATTTGACGGTTTAAATCCACCTTATCGCGAAAGCGATCGCGTTTGTCCGGTCAGTATCTATGGCGAACAAAAAGTATTCGCAGAACGAGGTATGTTAGAACGCTATCCCAAAACTGCTGTTTGCCGAATGCCCTTAATGTTTGGTCCTGCTTCTCCTCATTCTCCCAGTTTTATTCAATCTTTTATTGCCAAGCTGCGTCGGGAGGAAGAATTAGCTTTATTCTTTGATGAATATCGAATGCCTGTCAGTGCGGAAACCGCAACCCGAGGATTATTTTTAGCGCTTGAAAAAGCAGTAGGAATTTTACATTTAGGAGGAAAAGAACGTTTATCTCGCTACGAATTTGGCAATTTAATGACAGAAGTTTTAGAATTACCGAGAACGGGTTTAAAATCTTGCTCTCAAAAGGACGTTCCCATGCCTGCACCCCGTCCTGTCGATCTCGCAATGGATAGTTCAAAAGCCTTTAATTTGGGTTACAATCCCCCAACAATACGAGAAGAATTAGAAGCTCTCAAAGGTAAAGTGTAAAATTTAATTGACCTTTTCATTCTTCATTCTTCATTCTTTCAAAATTACTTCTTTTTTTCCTTATATCTCATATCTGCATATTTCTTCATCACGCGATTAAAGGTTTTTGCGACACCCGTTCCTTTAGACGCACTCACCAGTGCAACAGAAAAATCGATATGGTGTTCGGGTTTGGCAATTTTATCGCAAGCATCGCGAATATTATATTCAATGCGTTTAAATAAATTACGTGCATATTCTTCTACATTTGCCAGACTAACTCCCGGAATGCAACCCATAGCCACAATTTGCTCGAGCAAATCCATTTTATTAATAATTAAAGTCACGCATAAGAGATTTTTACTGTATACCGTGGCAAAAACAATTTCTAAAATTGCCGGAACGATATATTCAAGATGTTGCTCGACTCGCTTGCGAATCTTGGTTTCAGTATCGACAGCCAGCCATTCAACTAATTCATTAGTATCTAATGGCTTGCTATTCTTTTCAATTCGCGGGGCAATATCAACAATGAAAAAGACTCCATTGACCAAACGCCTGTCCGGAGGACCAATCACTTGCGGTGACGCATTGAGGGTGTTTTGCGAGGGAGATTGACCCTGATAATCGGAAACGACAATCCGACAGCGCCGTTTTGTTTCTAAGTCCAAATATTTTTCAGCCGTATAGAAAGCAAAATATTTGGTGGCTTGTTCCGGTCTGACTTCCCCACCCAACCAACTTTTAATGAGGGTTGTTTTGCCGCTTCCACCGCGACCATAGAGATAAAAACGACTTGAATTCTTCTTGAGAATGGAATCGTTGCGAAGATTATCCACCATCTCTCGGTAGAGTTCTGTCGTCGCGCCTACCGAAATGAGGGCAAAAACAGCAACCAGCAAGAGGCTGATTAAGATAGGTCCTGCCACTTTTTCCGAACCTTGCAGAAAAATAACGACGACTACGGCGCAAACGATCAAAAATATAAAGATTAAGATTCTGCGTCCTCTCATTGTGTCATTCCGGTTGCGATGGGGTATGGGGGTCATTCTACGTTAGTATAAGCGGATAAATATCTCTAGAGACATTTTCTTAACGCTGTGGGAGAAGGGACGATCTGGGGCGATCGCGATACAAGAGAGCCATTGGGGTTTTTCGCGGGAAATGCAAATCGCCGCACTCCTTGTTAAATCCAAGTAAAATACCCTGAAGGTTAGGATATTTATTGTAGGGGAAGTAGATTTTTTATTTTTCTACTCCGATACAAAAATAGACGCATTTTGATGCCAATCGCTTTCATTTTACTCGTCATGGGGAATTTCTTTATACTTCTCGCCAATTTTCGGTTAATTTCCGGATGAAGGGAAAAATTTCCACGATTATTACCATTCACTTGTGTTATTTATTTTACTTGGCTTCCATCCAATTTTTTCCGCCTCGCACATCTACAACCAAAGGAATGCTTAATTCTACGGCATTTTCCATCCCGTCTCGAATTTGGGATTCTAATTCTTCCCATTCTTCTGGAGGAATTTCAAATACTAATTCATCGTGAACTTGCAACAGCAATTTGGCCTGATAATTTTGCAAGATTTTCTGCAAGCGAATCATGGCAATTTTAATAATATCCGCACTCGATCCCTGTATGGGCGCATTAGCAGCTGCTCTTAAGAGTTGTGCATCTCCTTGAGAGAGATTTTTTAGGGCTTCTAATTCGATCGCTTCTGGATCTCGTCCTTGAAGTCTTCCCACGCTGCCTCCAGCAAAGTTAAAATAACGGCGGCGTTTGAGCAATGTTTCCACATAACCTCGGGCGATTGCTTCTTTTTTCATTCGTTCTAAATAAGCAAATACATTGGCATAACGCTCTCGATAGCGATCGATAAAGACTTTCCCTTCTTTGCTACTCACGCCGGCTTCTCGGGCGAAACGTTGAGCGCCCATGCCATAAATTACCCCAAAATTGATCGTTTTTCCCATGCGGCGCTCGTCGGGAGTAATGTCTTCTTTTTCAAAGAGCAATTGTGCGGTAACGCGATGCACATCCTGTCGGTTGCGATAGGCTTCTAACAGAATGGGTTCTTGACTTAAATGAGCGAGGATTCTCAGTTCGATTTGGGAGTAATCGGCGGAGACTAATTGCCATCCCTCTCGGGGTAAAAAGGCTTGGCGAATTTGCCGCGAAAACTCGCTGCGAATGGGAATATTTTGCAAGTTGGGATTAGAGGAAGAAAGGCGACCCGTTGAGGTACCCGTTTGGTTAAAATTGGTGTGAATGCGTTGGGTTTTCGGATGAACGAGGGCGGGAATTGCGTCTACATAAGTTGATTTGAGTTTGGAGAGGGTGCGATATTCGAGAATGCGATCGATGACGGGATGATCCCCTTGTAATTTCTCTAGGGTTGCGTGGTCTGTTGAATAGCCGGTTTTGGTTTTCCGCGTTTTTCTCGTATTTAATCCCAAGGTCTCAAAAAGCAACTTACTCAATTGTTTGGGGGAGGCTAAGTTAAATTCTTCTCCTGCTTTTTTATAAGCATCTTTTTCAATATTTGTCAATTTATTTGTGAGTTGTTTGGAGAGTTTGTGGAGATAATTGGTATCGATACAAATGCCTCGATCTTCCATTGCTGCAAGGACGGGTTCTAAGGGTTGTTCGACTTCCAACAGCAATCTTTCCAGTTCGGGAATTTTTGTTAGTTCTTCTCGCAATTTTGCCACGAGGCAAAAGGTCGCATAAACATCCATACCACAATAGTTGGCAGTTTTAGAAATGGAGAGATCGGCAATCGTTTTACCTTTGGGAATATCTAAATCTTTATAGCTTTTAGCTTCAATTCCAGATAAATATTTGAGGGATAGATCGGTTAAATTATGTAAGCCATTAGGATTGAGAAGATAGCCGGCTAACAGGGTATCAAAAACCACACCCTCTAAGACAATTCCTTGATACAAAAGAACGAGGCGATCGAATTTTGCATTTTGGAGAGATTTGGGATAATTTTCGCTTTCTAAAATGGGTTTTAATGCGGTTAAAACTATTGTTTTTTCGAGTTGCTGTCCTTCGCTATGATTGAGGGGAATATAAGCCATCTCATCGGGATTTTCTCCCCAACAGCAACCCAGTCCCACTAATTCTGCATCGCGAGGTTCGAGGGAATTGGTTTCTGTATCCCAAGCAACGGGAATTAGTGGATTAGTGTAGGTTTTTAAGCGCTCGACTAAAGCAATTAATTTCTCTTCTGTATCGATAATTTCCGGTAAAATAATGGTATCTTCTTCGATGTCTGCGTTTTCGGTATCTTCTGCACTAAAAAACCAAGTATCTTCGCTTTCCGGTGCTTCGATTTCCAAAAGGGTAGATTCTGCGAAATTACCGCCAAACTGTTCGTGTAGTTCGTCAATTTGTTGAAGTAATTTTTTGAGTTCTAACTTTTCCAGTAATGGTTGAACTTGTTGGCGATCGAAACCCGATAATTGTAACTTCTCGATCTCAATTTCTAAAGGAATATCGAGTTTTATAGTTGCCATAAATTGGGAGTGTTTGGCATCTTCTCGTCCCCCTGCAAGTTTCTTGTTATTTGCCCCTTTTATTTTGTCGATATTTTCATAAATTTTCTCTAACGTTCCGTATTCTGTCAGCAATTTTACCGCCGTTTTATCGCCAATCCCTCGAATCCCGGGAATATTATCGGATTTATCGCCGCACAAAGCTTTATAGTCGATGACTTGGGAGGGAGTTATTCCCATTTTCTCTTCCACTTCTGCGACTTTAAATTCTGGCGATCGCGATCGCGCGCTTTTAATCGCTTTCGGATCTAAATACAACACGCTAATCTGTTTTTCATCATCAACCACTTGAAATAGATCGCGATCGCCGGTGACAATTTTAACGCAATACCCTGCTTGACTTCCGTGCCGAGCCAGGGTGCCGAGAATATCATCAGCTTCGTATCCCGGTGCGACGATTTGGGTTATTTTTAAGGCTTGTAAAAGTTCTTGTAAATTCTTCAGATCTGGGAGAAAATCGTCTGGTGTTTCTTGGCGATCGGCTTTATAGTTGGGATCGGCTCGGTGGCGAAAAGTTGGCTTATCCGTATCGAAGGCGATCGCAATGGATTTGGGTTGCTCGAATTGGATGACTTGCAATAGTGATTTGAGAAAGCCAAAACAAATATTGGTGGGAATTCCCGTGGAAGTTCGCAACCCTCCATCCCGTCCCTTCGCAAAAGCATAATAGGAACGAAAAGCGAGGGAATGACCGTCAATGAGGAGCAAAGTTGGGGGGGAGGTTGAAGCGTTCAAAGGTTTCTCAAACTCTAACACCCCCCATTGTACAAACGAATTACCCTAATGGCGAATTGCGACTACCATTGTGCTTGGTCAATCATATTTTTGCATTTTTGCCAGATTTCTAGCTCGGAACGCCATTTTTCCAGTTCGGTTCTCAGTCGAGTCGGATCGCCGACATAGGTTGACAAAATCAACTCTCTTCGATCGATTTTGTCCTTGAGGGTATTGGTTTCTCGAGAGATTGTGTTTTGGATTTCCGAGATTTTCATGGCTGCGATCGCTATCCTAAAAAATGGTTATTGGGTGCAGTAGTTAAAACTTTGTAACAAAATATATCTAATTTTGCCCTTGAGGGCAACCAGAAAGAGAAAACGCGGAAAAGTCCCCGTTTCCTGTAGGATCGAGGGAAGTAGGTGCAATTGTGGAGGAGATTCGCCTCATGGGTTTGGGATACAGGCAACGGCGTTTAAAGTTTCGACTGTCTCGCTGGCTGTTCGTCGCCTTTTTGGTGGTTTCGGCGCTCTTTCTATCCGGCTGCATTCGCTACGATGTGGGGGTGACGGTGGAAGGTCAAAATGGCGGGACGATTTCCCAGCATGTTAAATTGGGCGAACAACTGACTCGCTTTAATCCCTCAGAAGCCTCTCGCTGGCTGAAAACCATTGAAGATCGGGCAAAAAAACTGAAAGGGAAAAGCAAATATCTCGCCGATGACGAACTTCTCGTCACGATTCCCTTCTATAACGGCAAAGATTTAGTCTCTAAGTTTAACAAGTTTTTCAATCCCGCCGGACAAGAAATTGCCTCCTCGGAAAGCAGCACTCTCGATGCAGTCCAACTGGTTTCCGAGATGGAAATCGACCAAAGCAATCTCATCTTAGTCGAACGCGATCGCCTCAGTTTGGCAGTGGATTTGCGCGGGTTGGAAGTGTTGAGCGATCGCTCTCCTATTTCCCTCGAGTCCGGTTTTCCCATTGCGATCGATTTTGCCCTCTCGACTCCTTGGGGGGCGAGGTATTTGGTTCGTACCCCCGACGGGATATCGCCCCCCGTGCGACGGGTCGGCGATCGCTCCATTTGGACGCTACAAACTGGAGAAATCAATCATATTGAGGTGGTTTACTGGATTCCGAGTTATTTGGGAATGGGCTTTATCGCGATCGTCTTATTGACAATTTTGGGAATTTATGTTAAAGAAAAATACTTTTCTGACTCGGATGTTCCTGTCACGACTCCCTCAGATACTCCTGCGACAACCCCTTGAATCAAAAATTCGAGAATCGCAATCGGACAAATATCAGTAAAAAATTATGATTGCAGGGAGAGAACATATCTCTCCCTTCGCTGTTCTCAACTCTTTTCGATATCCTGATAGGTTTCATCTCTACTTCACCCGATTAGTATCTGTTTGATATGTATTTTTGTTAAAAAAAGAATTTCAAATCAACTTATACAAAGATATGTGTTAAAAAGATAAACGTATCGAGTTGAAAAACGAAGAAATCCATGCAAATCCATACTGTTCTTTGTAGTGCTGCTACCTTAATTACTTTAAGTTTGCCTTGTCATGCAGCCACTTTAATTCATCATTATGAGTTTACCGATAATGTCACGGATTCAGTTGGGAATGCGAATGGTACATTATTAAATGGTGCAACGGTTAGTAATGGGCAACTCGTTCTAGATGGAATTGATGACTACGTACAGTTTAGCGACAAGATTGTCCCCACTTCTGGTAGTTATTCAGTGGCTCTTTTTGCACAACAAAATGCAATCCAAAATAATTATGTTGAGTTAATTTCTCAAGGGGCAAATCAGGGGATTACTGGCGAACCCGGTTTTTATATCGGATATACCCCCAATCAAACAATCCGGGTGACAGACAGTTGGGGCAATACGGGAATATCTTTTCCATCCGATGGTTTGTTACATCATTATGCAATGACTGTTGATAGCGATAACCAACAGACTAAACTTTATATCGATGGCATTCTTCAGGCTACGTTAAATGCAGCGATTAGCACGGGTGCAATTGGCTCGGATACCCGTTTGGGTCGTCAATTTGCTCCGTTTGATGAGTTCTTTAATGGTACTATGGATGATGTTCGTATCTATACAGGTGCTTTAACCGATATTGAGATTAGCAATCTTCAGCCTGTCGATGAAACAGACGTTCCAGAATTTTTTAGTATTTGGGGGCTAGGAGCATCTCTCTTACTAGGAACTATTTCCGTTAAAAAGCAAGGAAAGTAAAACGAGATGGTTTTGAGAGTTTAAAGTCTCCCAATATCGAAATACAAACTCTCAAACCTTTCGTATCACGACGATCGGACTGTTCCCATAACCTAGTATTATGAAAGTGACGGTTGAAGATTTAACATATTTGCATCCCATTTTTTCCATTCCGAAGCGTCAAAGGGATGAGCCGATAAACTACACGCTTTCCAACAGCCTTGAACTGGGACGTTTAACTGTCTGCACGTTCCACCGCGTCTTCCTTGGGGAGCATAAAAAATGCAACGGCGACAAGTCGAAGTTAAAGATTTTGCTGAATCCATGATATTTTATAGTAGTTTTGCAAGCCCAATGCTCTCAACCATTATGCTATCCGTGAGTTAAAGCGGCAGCGATCGCGAGTTTGGCTGAAGAGTGCGTTCGTGCGAGAATTGAAGTGACAGAGATAACTCAATGAGTGCGATCGCATGCAGGAGATAGAATAAAATGAAGCGCAAGTCAGATGAGCAATCGCGATCGTAACAAAAGACATTTTTCATCAACCTGCACTAGGGCCATATCTCAACTATTACCAAAAAACTGGGTTGCCCCGCCCTTTAGCGAAGCGGAGGGCGGCTTTGAGAAATATAGTGCAAACCAATTATTTACGATAAACTCAAATAACTTAAGGAGGTGATGTTAAAGGTTTGTTGCAATTCGCTGCTGAGAGATTGCAAGCGATCGCTCTCTTCTTTTGCAATGACATCTCGCAACTGTTGGATGAGATTTTCGGCGCGATCGCGCTCTTCTGAGGCAACTTTATCACCCCAATCTTGCAGTTTTTCTCGGCTTGATAAACCAAGAAATCCGCTTGTTTCTCCGAGTTCGTGCGAGGGATGGTATCGGGCGGGGATTGCCCGCCCCTGGTTTAAACTAAGGCGTTAAATTGCCTTTTTTCTGGCAGTTTTAAAATTCCTCAGTTGAGATTGACTTTGACCACTTTGTTTTTTTCTTCTTCTGCTTTGGGCAGGGTGAGATTGAGGATGCCATTGGTATATTCGGCGGTGATGTTGGTGTTTTGAATGCGAACGGGAAGAGGAATAATGCGTTGGAAACTACCGTAATAGAATTCGCTGCGTTTTACGCTACCCTCTTCCGCTTTCTTTTCCGATTTGCGTTCGCCACTAATAGAAACGGCTTCTGCTGTTGCTTGAATCTCGATATCTTTAGCATCTATACCGGGAACTTCCAGTTTGAGCAGAACGGCTTCTGAAGTTTCTTCAATTTCTGCGGACGGGACGAAGTTTCCATTCAGACGATCCGGGACGATTCGCGCATCATCAAAGAGGCGGTTCATTTCCCGATGCAGGCGATCGATTTCTTGGAAGGGTTGAAAACGAATCAGGTTCATAATATTGACCTCCGAAGCTATCTTCTTTTTTTCAGGCATTTGTTTTACTTGCCTTTGATTACTAATTTAGCGAGATCGCATTGATAAACTAGTGGGGTTTTAACGACTCAAAACTTCAAGGTTTCCGAACCTATGTTTTTGTTTTTCGGTTTACCGAACTTTGTTTTTCGGTTTTGCGATCGCATTTTTTCAGTTAGCAATAGAGAAAGTCTATTTGGGTTTAAAAATAGGCAAAATAAAACCAATCTTCATCATCAATTGTGGAACAAGCAAGCATCCCTTCGACAAGCTCAGCGATCGCCGAGATGAATTAAATCCAATAAAACCAACATCGATCGCCAGACCAAACTACTATCAATGGACTAATTCGGGGACGCGATCGGCGATGACCTTCCCAATCTCCAGAGAGGCAGTAGCGCCTGGAGAAGGTGCATTACAAACGTGCATTTTGCGGTTATCTTGGAGAATCAAAAAATCATCGACTAACGCCCCATCGGGTTTCAAGGCTTGAGCGCGCACCCCTGCATGGGTGGGAATGACATCATCGGCTTGCACTTCCGGAATCAATTGTTGCAGGCTACGAACAAAAGCCGCCTTACTAAAAGAGCGAATAATTTCTTTAATCCCTTCTCTTCCGTGTTTGGCGATGAGTTTCCACAGTCCGGGATAAGCGAACATTTCCGCAACATCGGCAAGATCGATATCTGTTTTTGTATAGCCTTCTCGTTTCCAACTTAACACTGCATTGGGTCCGGCATGAACGCTATTATCAATCATACGGGTAAAGTGCACGCCGAGAAAAGGAAAATCTGGGTTGGGAACGGGGTAAATGAGATTTTTGACTAAATCGCGTTTTTCCGGCTTTAATTCGTAATATTCACCGCGAAAGGGGATGATTTTAGCTTGGGGTTGCATCCCGCTCATCTGGGTGAGGCGATCGCTAAACAGGCCCCCGCAGTTGATCGCAAATTTAGTTTCAATTTCCCCTCGGGAGGTTTCGAGAATAATAGTTTCGCGGGTTTCTCGCCAGTTTTCGACCTTAGTATCGAGACGAATCTCTGCCCCGGATTGGGTAATTAACTGCGCGTATTTTTCGCAAACTTGGCGATAATTAACAATGCCGGTGGATTTGACCCAAATTCCTGCGACGCAGCTAACATGAGGTTCAATTTCCCGCACTTCTTCTGCCGTAATTTTCGCGATCTCTATCCCATTTTCTAACCCGCGCTGATAGAGTTTTTCTAATTGCGGTAATTGGTCTTTTTGGGTGGCGACAATGACTTTACCGCAAACTTCGTGAGCGATGTCATGCTGTTGGCAAAACTCCACCATAGATTGCGCCCCCGCACGACTTAGACGAGCCTTCAAACTCCCCGGTTTATAATAGATGCCCGAATGAATCACCCCGCTATTATTTCCAGTTTGGTGAAACGCTAATTGACTCTCTTTTTCTAATACTGCGATTTGGGCATTCGGAAAACGATTTTGTAACGCCATTGCCGTCGCTAAACCGACAATTCCTCCCCCAACGATCGTAAAATTATACATAATAGATATCTCGTACATTACATAGGTCTATATTAGCAATACGAGGGCAAAAATCATCGATCGCCAGCTGCATGAATAACAATTTGACGTTGGTGGGGATATTGACGGTGTTCCCATAAATAGATTCCCTGCCAAGTTCCCAAAACTAATTTTCCGTCGGAAATGGGGATTTGTTCTGACGTTTTCGTTAAAGCCGAACGAATATGAGCGGGCATATCATCAGAGCCTTCCGCATCGTGAATATAACTTCGACCATCCTCGGGAACGAGTTTGCTGAAAAAATTAGCTAAATCTTTGAGTACGTCGGGATCGGCATTTTCTTGAATCACGAGACTGGCGGAAGTATGACGAACAAAAATCGTACACAATCCTACTTTGATGTTGGATTCGGAAACTAAAGATTGAACGGGATACGTAATATTATGAAAAGATTTTCCCGTTGTCTGTACTTTGAGAATTTTTTGTACGGTTTGGGACATAATGCGCTTTAACAAATAAAATAAATGGGATACTTTTAAGGATAACTTATTCTTTTGAAGAGGCGCGATCGCGCCCCTTGAGTCAATTCAAGCCAAAACGATCGTTAAGCATCATTCAAGGCAGCAATTCCGGGAAGCACTTTCCCTTCCAACAGTTCCAAACTCGCACCGCCACCCGTCGAAATATGGCTCATTTTCTCGGCAACGCCCACCTTTTCTACGGCAGCAACGGAGTCCCCTCCACCGATGATAGTAATGCAGCCCTTGGGAGTCAAACCGGCTAAAGTATTGGCGATCGCTTCGGTGCCGACAGCAAATTTGTCAAATTCAAAAACTCCCATCGGACCATTCCAAATCACGCATTTGCAATCGGCTAAAGCCGCTTGGAAGGTGCTGGCAGAATCGGGTCCGATATCCAATCCCATCCAGCCCTCGGGGATTGCCTCCACGCTCACGGTTTGAGACTTGGCATCGGGGGCAAAATTATCGGCAACCACGACATCTGTGGGCAATAATAACTCAACGCCTTTTTCTTTGGCCTTCGCTTCCAAAGACTTCGCTAACTCTAACTTATCCTCTTCCACCAAAGACTTACCCACGCTCAAACCCCGCGCTTTGTAGAAGGTAAAGATCATGCCGCCGCCGATCAGTAGCTTGTTGCACTTATCCAATAACGTTTCGATCACCCCGATTTTGCTGGAGACCTTAGAACCGCCGATAATGGCTGCTAAAGGACGTTGGGGATTGTCGATGGCGCCTTGCAAGAATTCTAATTCTTTCTCGATTAAATACCCTGCCACGCTGGTTGCTAGAATTTTTGTAACTCCTTCTGTAGAAGCATGGGCGCGGTGGGCGGTGCCGAAAGCATCATTAACATAAATATCCGCATTCGCCGCTAATTTCTTGGCAAATTCGGGATCGTTTTTCTCTTCTTCGGCATAGAAACGAACGTTTTCCAAAAGAGCAACATCTCCATTGCTCATGCCGCCAACGACGGAAGCCACCGCATCGCCGATACAATCGGAACACATGGTCACTTTTTTGCCCAACAACTCCGACAGGCGATCGGCAACGGGAGTCAAGCGCAATTCTTCTTTCACCTGACCTTTAGGACGACCCATGTGGCTCGAGAGCAATACTTTTGCGCCTTTTTTCGTTAAATCTTGGATGGTGGGGAGTGCTGCCCGAATCCGCGTATCGTCCGTGATTTTGCCGCCGTCTAAGGGCACGTTAAAATCAGCGCGAACCAAAACCCTTTTGCCCGCTAAATCCGCTTCTGATAAATTTGCTACAGTTTTCTTAGACACAAGAATATCCTCCTGTTTTCGTTTGAGTTTCTCAAAATGCGATTCAATATTGCTAGGGAATCCAACTTTCCCCAAAGTTGGGGGAGCGAATCCCTAGCCGATTGTACAGGAGTGGGTGTTACTGGAGATACCGTTTATGTTTAAAACAGTTCTATTTCCTCTCGATGCCAGTCCAGAAGCAGCCAATGCGATGAAGGTAGTGGCGGATATCGTCCGCCATTACAAAAGCCGTCTCATTCTGCTTTCTGTTGTGGAAGCACCAACCATCGAACAGGAAACAAAAACACAAGAGGTTATGAGTTCCGTCCAACAGGTAGAAAAATTGCTCGAGGGGGCAAAATCGGCATTTTCTAGCGAGGGAATTGAGGCGGAAACCATCGAACGAGAAGGAATGCCTTCTTTTACCATTTGCGATGTTGCTGACGAACTTAATGCCAATCTAATCGTGATGGGGTCTCGCGGCATGGGATTGACGGCGGAAGGGGCAGCAGAAAGCGTGACCAACCGCGTGATTAATTTATCTCCCTGTCCGGTTTTAATCGTTCCTTAACTGAAAAGCTACCAACGTTCGACGTAGGGGCGCAAATCCAGTTCAAACGTCCATGCCGTGCGGTCTTGATGAGCCAGAGAAAAGACCGTATCGGCAATGCGATCGGGATTGAGAAAGGCATCGTCGGGGCGATCGGGGAAATTGGCGCGGGTTGGGGTAAAGTTTATCATCCCGTCGATAATGACGTAGGAAACGTGAATATTTTGCGGTCCGAGACTTTTTGCCATCGATTGAGCTAAACTGCGCTGGGCAGCTTTTGCAGAGGCAAAGGGGGCGGTTTTGATGCCTCCTCGCCATGAAGCCGTTGCCCCGATCGCCACGATCGCGCCGCCCTCGAGTTCGAGCATATCCTTTGCCGCTTCTTGACCGCATAAAAATAAACCGAGAGCATTCACCCGCCAACTTTGCTCGAAATCTTCCGGGGAAGTGTTGAGAAATTCTTTGAATTGTCCGGAGCCTGCATTGTGAACCAATACGCTAACTTTTCCGAGTTCTTTGCGAATGGTCTCGAAGGTTTTGCGAACGGCTTCGGGATCGCCGACATTGGTGGGAATGCTGACACTGTTGGGAATTTGTTTTTCTAGGTCTTGCAAGCGTTCCACCGAACGAGCAAGCATGACGACGCGATAACCTTCTTCTGCAAATTTTCGCGAAATCGATGCGCCGTTACCGGGACCGACTCCCGTGACCGCGCAAATGCGATCGCTGTTGGACATATTTGTGCCTCTCTACTCTCGTTTTAATTATGCCACGAATGGCGATCGCCGATCTGAATACTGGAAAGTATGATGCAGTCATTGTTATGCCCTCTCGATCGCCTCTTTTTCGCGATCGCTCGTTTTGGCTGGAGCGTTGCTTAAGAAGCTATAAGCACCAATTAATTTGGCGATTAACAATTAATTCCAACAATGTGCTTAATGATGCGGAGGACGGCGCTATATTGGCAAACCCAAACAGCCGACGATTTCGGTTTATCAGATGATAGAGGGAGAATATGAGGTAAAAATGTTTCGGGGCAGCGATCGCCTTGAATCCTCCATATTCCCCGATTTAAAATTGACGGCAGAGCAGATATTTTTCGCTTAATTCTTTAACTCTGCGGGCGGTAAATTTGACCGATCTTGCGATTGTGCTTAATTTCGACAACAACATCTGTTAAAATGGGATTGCGAACGAGGGGATCGATAAATAATTCCGGATGCAAGGCTTTCCAAAAATATTCGACAAATTGTTCGATTTCTTCATCGCTCATGCCGCCTCGTCCTGTTGCTTTCATTTTTTGTTCTGCCTCTTTGCGCCATTGTTTGCTCAGGTGATAATCTTCGGGATATAACACCATTAAACGATCCAAACGATGCCACAACGCCACGTAATCGAGGAGGCGATCGTTCATATCTTTGGCAAATTGAATATCTTCTGGGGTATTGATGGGATCGGGGGCATTGTCAAAAAGACGATTATCGGGAATGGGACGCGCTCCCACAAACCAACCTTCAAAAATGACGATATCTACAGGGTTAATCACTTCCGGTTGTGCTTTATCTCCCGCTCCTTGGCAAGCAGACTTATCAAAGCGAGGAATAACGACGGGTTTGCGTCGATTGGCCTGTCGTAACTTATCTAAAAGATCGACTCCAATTTCAACATCGTGAGTCCCCGGCGGTCCTCGCCAAACCAGACGAGGATCGTAGCGTTGTAACTGCTGGCGTTCGATATAGGATTTATAGAGATCGTCGAGGGAAAAGGTGACGCTCGTATAGTCCAATTCCTCCAAAATCAGGCGCACCACGGTAGCAAGGGTCGTTTTTCCCGTCCCCTGTCCTCCTAAAATGCCCTGAACGACAGGACGATCCAGTTTTTGACGTTCGGCGGCCAGCTCGAGGGACAGGGGTAACCATAAATTCCAAAGGGTTCGTAAAATCGTTTCGCGATCGCTCAACCCCATTTCTTCACACAGTTGCAGCACCTCTGGTGCAACGGTTTGCAAGAGTTGCGATCGCTCTTCGACAAGGGAGCGATCGCTCCCCCTATTTAACCCAAAGGCTTGATTGCGATCGGCATTTGCCAATTCTTCAGCAATAATTTTGCGATAAGTTTCCACCATTTCAATTATCAATGAACAATTATCAATTATCAATTATCAATGAGCGCTCGGAAACAGAGGGAATACAATAATGGAGATTTTCCCCTGTGTCTTAGGAATTGAGTTTAAAGGCTTCGAGGGCAAGGCCAAAGATAAAACCGATTTTAAAGGAATTCAGGGTATCCCAAAAGAAGGCTTGTCTCGTGGCGGCCGGCGATCGCGTCACTCGTTCCCGACTGTAAACAAAACGGCTAATCAGTTCGATAGTTAAAGCACTAATTGCAGCAGCAGAAACATCTAATATAGCAAGCTGTCCCGTCGTACTCGTCAGCGCACTCGCCGCAAAAAAACCGACGAATAAAGCCAGGAGAATCACGGAAATGCGTCGCCACGGATTATTAATGAGTTGAGAGACGCGATCGCCCAACCCATTAACAATATTATTCAAACGAGTATTTTGCATTTTTGTTATTGATTATGAGTGATGAGCGTTCTCCTCTTCTTTTCTTCCCTGACAAAGCAGGAGTTTAGAGGGATTCACTGGTGACGGGTGACGGAATAGCTGGTGACGATTTGTTTCACCCCCCATTCGTGCATGGCATCAAGGACGGGCTTTAAACTTTGACCCAAAGGAGTGAGAGAATATTCGACTTTGGGGGGAACTTGAGCGTAGACTTCGCGATGAATGATGCCATCCGCTTCCATTTCCCGCAATTGTTGGGTGAGCATTTTCTGGGTAATGCCCGTTAGCGCCCGTTGTAATTGTCCGAAACGCTTGACCTCGATAAATAACTCTCGCAAAATTAACACTTTCCAACGCCCGCCGATCGCTTTTAAGGTTATTTCAACGGGACAGTTGACTTTTTTTCCATCAGTTGCTTGTGCCATAGTTTCTTTTTGGGTACTACCTTACTTTAAAGTGCATACTTCTCAAAATTACTGTACCCAGTATAAAGTTGATATAGACGAAAAACAAACCGTAAATCGTCTGAGAACACCAACCGAGAACGCATTTTTATTGTAGAGGAGAACCCATGAGCAATCCTGTTGTTGCTGACACCAAACCCACCGTTTTAGAACTCGAAGCCGGTACTTATTATTGGTGCAGTTGCGGTCAATCAAAAGATCAACCCTTTTGCGATGGTTCTCATGCCGGAACTGATTTTACACCCTTAAAATTTACAGTCGAGGAGAAAAAAACAGTCGCGCTTTGTCAGTGTAAGGCAACTGCAAATCAACCCTTTTGCGATGGCGCTCATAGTAAGCTCTAAATTATGATTCAATGGGAAATTGGGGATTTTTATATTTCCCTTTCCCAATGCAATCGAGTTAATTTCAGGAGATTAAAAATGGTAAAAGTTGCAATTGTTTATTTTTCCGGTACGGGTCACACTCACCTCATGGCAGAAGCGATCGCGGTAGGTGCAAATAAAGTCTCCGATACCGAAGCCGAACTTTTAAGGATTAGCGGAGATAACATCGAAAAAGGTCGCTGGAAAAACGATGAAACCCTCACCAAATTAGATGCAGCCGATGCTATTATTTTTGGTTCTCCGACCTACATGGGAGGGATTGCCGCTCAATTTAAAGCCTTTATCGATGCAGCGAGTTCTTCTTGGTTCGCGCAAAAATGGAAGGATAAAATCGCGGCGGGTTTTACCCATTCCGGTTCCCCAAGCGGCGATAAGCAAGGCACCTTAATTTATCTGGCAACTAATGCAGCGCAACATAGCATGATTTGGGTTAATAATTGCGAAATGCCCATGCAGGAAGATGGTACGAATCGTTTGGGATCGTTTTTAGGTGTAATGGGCAATACCCCCGCAGATATGACCCGCAAAGAACCGATTCTCGATCCCGGCGATCGCCTGACTTCAGAAAAATTCGGACAGCGCGTTGCCGAAGCGACAAAACGCTGGCATGGGGTTTAATTTTCTCGCAAAACAAATCTAAATAATAGGATTTGTTAGGCAATGGGGGGTGCTTTTTTATCAATTGGAGGTTATTATGATTAAAATTCGCAAAGCAGAAGAAAGAGGCCATGCCAATCATGGCTGGCTAGATACCAATCATACATTTTCTTTCGCCGGTTATTACAATCCCGAACAAATGGGTTTTAGAAGTTTGCGAGTGATTAATGAGGATCGAATTACTGGAGGAGCCGGTTTTGGCACTCACGGGCATCGAGATATGGAAATTATAACCTACGTTCTCGATGGAGCAGTCGAACACAAAGATAATATCGGCAACGGTTCGATTATTCAACCCGGAGAAGTGCAGCGCATGAGTGCGGGAACTGGGATTTTACATAGCGAATACAATCACTCTAAACGAGACAACGCTCATTTTCTCCAAATCTGGATTTTACCGGATGAGAAAGGACTCAAACCCAGTTACGAACAAAAAAGTTTCCATGTGGAAAAAGACCCCGGAAAGCTCCATTTAGTGGCGGCAAAAGAGGGGAAAGATGGTGCAGTTACGGTACATCAAGATATGGAATTATATGCGGGTATTTTGAAAACCGGCGATCGCTTTTCCTATGCGCTTGATGTCAATCGCCACGCATGGCTGCAAGTCGCCCGAGGAGAAATTACCCTCAATGAAATGCCCCTAAAAACTAGCGATGGGGCTGCGATTAGCCAAGAAAAAGGATTACATTTTGAAGCCACAAAAGATGCAGAAATTCTCCTCTTTGATTTGGCTTAATTGGATGGGATAGGGCGCGTTCTGCCAGCCGCGAGTCGCGCCCTATTGTTTGTCGGATTCGAGCGCATCCCAATATTTTAAGCCAAATCAAAGCATGACTACAGACAAAATAAGAGCGATCTCAGCCGACTGCATTAATTCATTGATGGCACAATGGGACAGAAACGCAAAAGGCGATCGCTTTGTCATCTTCTTGATTCGCGATCGCAATTCGGATAATATTATTTTTATGGGTTGAAGAATTAAACCTTTTTTCAATAACAAATAATTTTTAATGGAATCTACTTGGAAAATTAAACTGCTTTATGATGGGCAATGCCCGCTTTGCTTGCGAGAAGTTCGTTTTTTGCAGCAACGGGATGCCGGGCGAGGTTGGGTTGTATTTGTCGATATCGCTCGGGAGGACTACAACGCGGCCCAGCATGGCAATATTGATTTTGAGACGGCAATGGGGCGCATTCATGCCCTTCTACCGGATGGCACGATTGTGAAAAATGTCGAAGTTTTTCGCCGTACTTACGAGATCTTGGGCATGGGTTGGATTTATGCAGCAACCCGATTGCCTCTTATTGGCGCGATCGCCGATCGCCTGTATGGTATTTGGGCGGATTATCGCCTCGTTCTCACCGGACGACCCAGTTTAGAAGAAATATTGGCACAACGTTCGCAACAACTGCAAAATGGCTGTCAAAATCGCGATCGGTGTTCGGCTAACCAGCAATAATCTCTATAAGCCTTCGCCAGTGCGTCTGATATGCTCGTAAATTCGCCCGGTATTTTCTGCTGTCCGAATCGAGGCGACAAAGGCTTCTAAACCTATTCTAATAAAAATTACGTAAAGTAAAAAGACAATGGGTGAAACAATTAACGCAATAAATCCGGGAGTGCTACCTTGAGAGAATCCGCCAATAATAACGGCAATTGAGATAATTCCAGCAATGCCAATTCCGAGGCCATAGAGCAAACTAACAATTTTAAGGGCTACAAATTCGGAAAATGAAAAATCAAATAATCGTCCGAAAAATCCCTTTTCTTGTGTCATTTTTTTTGATCCTTATCCTATTTTGTTTTTAAATTAATCTCGTTTTGGCCAATCCTCCTCGCACTTAAGGTTATTTTAACAAATATTTCCGTATAAATGAGCGATCTTCATGACCGACGGCATTGACAAGACAATCTCTCGCTTTAGCGATCGGTCATTGATAGTTGATAGTTGATAGTTGATAGTTGATAGTTGATAATTGAAATGTTACGAGCGCAAACCTTCCAAAACTTTAATCAATTGATCCATCTCTGACGGCTGTGTAAAATAATGCACGCAAGCGCGAATACAATCGGGACTGGCGATCGTCCTCAGAAAAAATCCCTGTTGTTCTAAGGCTTGCACCAATTGTTTGTGGCCGATATTTTCTTTGAATTGGAAAGAAACAATACCGGCTTCGGGAGGAGAATTTCGCACGCAATTAATATTGGGTAAAATTGAAAGTCCCTGCCACAAATACTGGCCGTTTTGACGGATTTTCTCGTAACGCATTTCTGCATCCCCCCACTTATGATGAACCGCAAGGGCTGCTCTCAAGCCGACATACTGTTGATAAGCAGAAGTCGCGACTTCAAATTTGCGTCCGTCAGAATGCCAATCCGTCGGCATTCCCGTACTGGTATCCACCACCACTCCTCGCCAGCCGATAAAGGTTGGATTTAAGGTTTCTCGCGCTTCCTTGCGAACGTACAATCCTCCGACTCCAGCCGGACCGCACATCCATTTATGTCCCGTAAAGGCATAGAAATCCACTCCCAATTCATCCAAATTTAACGGCAGGCATCCCACTGATTGTGCGGCATCGACGAGAATTTGCAGGGGACGATTACTCTGATAGTTGCGACAAATTTCGACAATTTCCTCTAGCGGTAAAACCTGTCCCGTGTTCCACAATAAATGAGAGGCAATGAATAAGCGCGTATCCGGGTGTAAATGTTGCTCGATCACGACAGCAGGATTGCCGCGATTGAGGGTTGCTGCAATTGGGCAAGTCGTCACCTTGACTTTAAAACGGCGGGCAATTTCTTTGACCGCACCAATCACCCCCGGATGCTCGCAATCCGTAATGAGAATGCGATCGCCTTCTTGCCAATCGATTCCCCACAAAGCAATATTACAACCCACCGTTACATTTTCGGTCAGGGTAATATTGGCTGCCCTCGTCCCCAATTCTCGCGCCAGTGCCTCTCGGGTCAGTGCCGATTCCTGCATGAGCCAATTCTTGACCTGGCCGGAAAAAGGCCCTTGATTTTGGGCGTATTCATAGGCCTTGTAAATCGCATCGAGTGCCATTCTCGGCATCGGACCCTGACCGCCAAAGTTAAAATAGGCTTTATTGGCAAGAGAGGGGAAATTCTGTCGGTGTTGTTTTAAAGTATCTGGGGCGGAAGTCGCGGTCATATTGTTATAGTCGAAAAGACGTGACAAGAAAGGAAAGCTCTTAACTTGGTTCAGTTTATCTTAGCCAAGAATGCCATCCTTTCAGCAAATTCTTATCGAGTCGTGTCGAATCGGGAGGATTTGCAAAATCTAGGCTTTTCTTGGTGTGACCCCGGCGAATTCGATTCGCCGGGGTCGCACCGTTTTTTCTCCGATCGCTTTTTAATTTGCGACCTCGATCGTTGATAATTGTTCATTATTCATTGTTCGTGGAAATGGTTCGCTATTTTGCTACCGCAGCACGAGGATTGGAAGCGATCGCCGCCCGAGAGTTAGAGACTTTAGGGGCAACAGAAGTGAGTCCGGATTTTACTGGCGTGCATTTCGTTGGCGATCGCGAACTCCTCTACAAGGTCAATTTATGGGGAAGAATTATTTTTCGGGTTCTGGTTCCGATTGCGGAGTTTCCCTGTCATAATTCTCGGGAGCTTTATCAAGCGGTTCGCGAGATCGATTGGCAAGATTATTTAACCCCCGATAACACTTTAGCGGTTCATTGTACGGGGGGAAATCAACAACTCAATCACACGCATTTTACGGCTTTGCAAGTGAAAAACGCGATCGCGGATCGCCAACGTCAAGAATGGGGTCGGCGTTCTAGCGTGGATGTTAAAAATCCCGATTTAGCGATTAATTTACACGTTTATCGCGATCGCGGCATTCTCAGTTTGGATAGTTCGGGAGAGAGTTTGCATCGTCGCGGCTATCGTCCGGCAGTGGGGTTGGCCCCGTTAAAGGAAACTCTCGCGGCGGCATTATTAGAAATGGCAGAATATAGGGGAGAAATTGCCTTTTTCGATCCGCTTTGCGGTTCCGGGACGTTGCCTTTAGAAGCGGGATTGAAAGCCTTAAATATTGCTCCGGGTTTGTTCCGCGATCGCTTTGCTTTTCAAGCCTGGAAAGATTACGATCCGACGCTATGGCAAAAGTTAATTGCAGAAGCCAAAGAACAACAATTATCGGCACTTCCCGCGCCAATTTTGGGGAGCGATCGCGCTTCGGAATCAATCCGACAAGCAAAAGATAATAGTCAATCTTGTGGGTTGAGCGATCGGATTTCGTTTGAACTTCGAGATTTTTCCCAAATTCAACCCCCTTGCGACCAAGGTATTATTCTTTGCAATCCTCCCTATGGCAAGCGTATCGGTGAAGTCAAAAAACTAGAGGGATTTTACAAACTTTTGGGAGATGTTTTTAAACAACGCTTTACGGGATGGACGGCTTATATTTTAACGGGAAATAAGGAACTTGCTAAAAAAATAGGATTAAAAGCCTCTCGTCGCTTTCCGGTTTATAATGGTTCTTTAGCTTGTACTTTGTTAAAATACGAGTTATATTAGTCAATAGTATTGATTAGGTTTAAAGACTATTATTCCAATACTCTAGACCATTTACTAATGCTTCTTCAAGCCATTTTTGGAAACGCTCAATTAGATTATTTTCTTCATCAGCATAAGAAAATTGAAAAAGGGTATCAGTTAACGATTGAACCTCATTAATGTTTTGCTCATTGTCTTCTGTATTATCTCTGTGATATGCAGCAGCCGAACAAGCCAGTAAACCAAGATATTCTCGATTAACAACATGAAAAGATAGTAAAATTATGGTTGAAGAGCCAACATTAATTACAAGCTGTAACCATTTATGATAGGGACGAGTGTTTGCAAAATATTTTAACTGTTTAGCAGTTTCTACAACTTGATAGCGATGATAGTGAGATTTTTCTGGCGTAGATATGACACGAAAAACATCAAAATCATTGCTGACATTTTGTAGAGATAGTTTGATATCATCGACAAGATTCTCTATACGATCCAATGCAATTTTATATAATATATCTGAGAAATACCCAGATTTTTGACAACGCTCTTCAAGTGATTGTTGGATGCCACGTTTGAGTTTATCTGCAATGGCACTAATAATAGTTTGAGTTTGTCTTGATTCAGATAAAATTTGTTCAGACAAGCCCAAGCAACGAATAAAAGATTGCTTTTGACTTCTTGAGAAAAACTGAATTAAATTTGATAAATCGCCGCGATCGGCTTGTTCTAAGGCAGTAATATAAACTGCGCGATCGTCGCGAGTGACGACTAAGGGAAACCATCGTGCTTGAATAAAAACTAAACTTGCCAAACATCGTGCTACGCGACCATTTCCATCTTGAAACGGATGGATTTGCGTAAAACGATGGTGCAACCAAGCTGCTTCAATTTCAGGAGGAATTTTGTCTTCTTGATGTTGATGATGCCATTGTACGAGATTATCCATTTCCGAGGCAACTTGTTCGGGAGGGCAATATTCATAAATCGAACCATCCGATCGCAGGGGATTATTTGGTTGTTTTTTCCAGTCTCCACGAATGAGAGGAACCGCAATAATCTGCTTGGTTGTAGGGACTAAGGCTTCAGTTGTCTCCTGACTTTGTGTTAAAAGTTGATGCAATTCTTTGATATAAAATGTCGATAGCTGTCTTTGTCCTCCCACAAAATCAAAGAGTCCTTCTACAGCCATTTGTTGATCTTGAATGAGAGAAACAACTTGTTTTACGGGGCGATCTGTAGTTCCATGAGGGATTAAAGCCTCATCAATTCCTTGTTCGATGAGGAGGCGAGTAATTCCACGATCGAGGCTGTATAAACGTTCGATAATTCCTGTTTCAATGGCAATTTCTCGACACAACCTTTCCATAAAGGTTTTATACTCACCTGACTTTTTGAGACGTTCTGATTGTTCTTCCCAAACCTTAACTAGAGGTGGCAGTTCATCACTTGCAAGGTCTTTCCAATCAGGTTTTAAATTTTCTATGGGTTTCCACTTCATGTGTTTTTATTTTTATATGTTTATTAGATGGGTTACGCGATCGCTAACCCATCCTGCCAGTTTATTCTATTCCGAATCTTTTGCCCATCTTTCTTGATTGAATTCATAAATTTCTTGCAGAATTTTGGGAACGTTATATTGCATTTTCCAGTCGGGATAATGTTCGGAAAAACGGGTATTATCGCTGATCCACCAAATATGATCGCCGATACGATTTTTGTCGGAATATTCGGGTTTGAATTCTCGCCCGGTAATTTCTTGACATATCTGTACGGCTTCTAACATGGAACAGTTACTATGTCGTCCTCCTCCTGTATTATAAACTTCTGAAACTCGGGGGGCTTTAAAGAATTCGTAGAAGGCATTAATCAGATCGGCACTATGAATATTATCGCGGACTTGCTTGCCTTTATAACCAAAGATTGTATAGGGTTTTCCCGTTGCCGCACATTTCATTAAATAGGCGAGAAAACCGTGAAGTTGAGTTCCTGAATGATTGGGACCCGTGAGACAGCCACCGCGAAAACAAGCGGTTTTCATATCAAAATAACGCCCGTATTCTTGCACCAAAACATCGGCGGCGACTTTGGATGCGCCGAATAAACTATGGGTGGTGCGATCGATGGACATATCTTCGCGAATGCCGTTTAAATAAGTATGCTTGGGGTCGATTTCCCAACGCGTTTCTTGTTCGATTAATGGTAAGCGATTGGGGGTATCGCCATAAACTTTATTGGTAGATGTAAAAATAAAAGCGGCTTCCGGGCAATAGTTGCGGGTCGCTTCTAATAAGTTTAAAGTGCCGTTGGCATTGACGGTAAAATCCATATGAGGATCGCGGGCGGCCCAATCGTGGGAAGGTTGTGCAGCAGTATGAATGACGAGGGAAATATTCTTACGATATCGCTGGAAAAGGTTTTCGATCGCCTCGCGATCGCGAATATCTATAGAAACGTGCGAATATTGTTCTCCGAGGTTTTTTTCCAATCTTTGGCGATTCCATGTAGTAGAAGCCTCTTCACCAAAGAAAACCTGCCGCATATCGTTATCGATGCCGACAATTTCTAATCCTTGGGAAGCAAAAAATTTAGAGGCTTCAGAGCCAATCAAACCCGCAGAACCCGTAATAATTGCAATAGACATAGTTTTGTTGTTGGTTATTAGTTATTGGTTGTTAGCGATCGCTAACGGATTGATAAACGCGGTCGAAAAATTGTCCCTTAACAGACCATGCAAATACTTCCCGCATGCGTTTTTTTCCACCTTGACCGAGGCGATCGCGCAATTGAGAATTGCCCCCCAAACGAACGATAGCCGCCGCCATATCCGCGATCGCTTGTTCTGGATTTTTTGCTTCAACTAAAATACCCGTTTCTGCGGTGACGTGAACGGCAGATCCGCCTAAATTCAAACAGATAACCGGACGACCCGCGGCCATCATTTCCGCACAGACAAAGCCCCCAGATTCATGCAAACTCGGATGCAGGAGAACGTGACACTCTCCCATCTTGGCTAAGGTTTCTTCTCGAGGGAGAACGCCCCAAAATTTGACTTTTTCTTGTAAGCCTAATTGTGTACTTAAATCTTGCAATCGTTGCCGTTCGACTCCATCTCCCACCAGCCAATATTCTGCATTCTCGACATTAGCCTGTTGAAAGGCTTGTAATGCTAAATGAATACCCTTCCAATGAATTAAACGACCGACGCTCAGAAATCTAACAATATGGTCTGGGGGTGAGGGAGAATTACCTAGGGTTTCGATTTCTGCTTCGGTTAAACCGACTGCTGAAAACACTTGTACTTTTTTCGCCCCGAGGCGAGACAGTTTTGCCGCCGTATCGGCGGTCGTTGCCAAAGCGATCGCGCTGCGTCGGGCAGTCAGGGCGACAAATGGGTCGCATTCCCCGAAAAATCGCGCCAGATCTCGGACGATCTCGTAAATGCGACCCCGCCGACTAAAACCGCGCCAAAATGACGGCGGTGCTGATTCTCCGCCACCGACGGTTCCCCAAACAAAAGGAACGGGAAGTAAAGCAAGAAAGCTGGGATTCCAGTATCTCACGTAAGTTAAGTGACGCACCGCGTCAAAACCCTGCGATCGATGGAGTTTGCGCCCGACAAAATACGCCCAAATTTGCCACAAATAGTAATGTAGGGTTAAGAGTCCCTGGCGTCCCCGCCAGTCCTCACTCCAGCCAAAGGGTTCAAAGTAAACAAAATGTAAATTGGGGATGGGGTTGCCCTCGAGATAGGGTTCGATGGTATGACGGCAAAATCCTCGGGTTAAGACCCAGACTTGGTGGGATTTAGCGGCTTCCATCGCCATATTCCAGCCGACCCCTTCTTCGGAGCCCTGTCCCGGTTCGCAGGCAAAAGCAGAGAGTAAAATTTTCACGATTCGAGTACCTGCGAAATCACGTCAACAAATCCTCGCGCTGCGGTTTCGGGAGTCGTGCGAGCGATAATTTCTCGCGATCGCTCTCCCATAGCAGAAATTATATCGGGGCGATCGAGAAAAACCTGCATTTTTTCTGCTAATTCTTCGGGATCGAGGGGATCGAAAATATAGCCATTTTCGCCTTCGGTAATTAACTCCATCGCGGCGGCCCCCTTGGAACAAAGAATGGGTTTTCCAAATACCATCGCCTCGGGAACGACCATACCCCAGACATCCTCATAGGTGGGAAAAACAAAGATATCGGCTTGTTGAAAATACGCCCCCAAACGACCGTATTCGACCCAACCTTCCCAACGAATTCGTGCTGTAATTTCTTCCCGTTCGATTAATTCTTCTAACTCGGCTTTTTGATCCCCCGTCCCGACAATTAAAAGGGTATAATTTTCATAACCTCGCGATCGCAAATGCCCGCAAGCCTTGAGGAGCGTTTTCAATCCCTTGCGCTGGGTAATGCGCCCGACATAAAGGAAAATGGGCTGTTGAAGTCCTTCTAAATTCGGAGGTTCTGCGATGCTTAATTGCTTTTGCAAGGCTTCTGCATCGGGAACGAGATAAGTTTCAATAAAAATCTTGTCCTTCGGCACGTTCAGAGCCTCGATTAAATATCGCTCTCCTGCATGGCTATTCGCAACAAAAGCATCGGCAAATTTTGCCAGCCAACGACGGGCAACGGTTCGAAAAGTTGAATCGCGAAAATCGGTATTGGGAGAACTGCCATCATAAATCAGCACGATTTTCCAACCCCCGATGGGTTTAAAAAAAACGCTCAATAAAGTCCATAAAGAAAAGGCTTGGGGAAGGACAATGCGGGGTTTATATTTGAGGAGATAAAAAATAACATTGGGAGAAACAATAATAAATCCTCGTCCGTATCCCGTTTCGACTTTCTGCGTTTCTACAAAGTCCGTCTTGCCGACAATTTGAATTGCCGATGCACCGGGAACATTCTCATCGAAATCCGGCCAGACTTTCCCAGTATAGAAGATAGTTTGCTCGAAGGCTTGCGTAAAATGCTGCAAAACGGGCTGCCAGTACGCACCTAACTCCACAGAAGGAACTAACCAAGCAATGCGATCGTTTGGCATTGAATTGCTCCGAATGAGTCTCACGCTCTTAACTTAACATCCCGTTGCTCCAGTCGTTCGCTATTGTTGGAAAATTAGCGAGCGATCGCTAGAAAGTGACTCGTCAACAGCGCCATCATCCCAAGCTATAACATAAAGATAATCGTTAGGATTGGCATCAAATGTCCATTTTTGTAAATTCTATGTAAAGATTTTACAAAAGTGAAAAAAGGTCTAAAACTTGTATAAATTGTAACCGAAAAAAAGTTGGTTTTGAGATTTATGCGATCGCAATAAGAGTCTCAACTTTAAAAAGTTGTATTTTAGTGAGGAGATCGCATTCGACCAATTCTCATGCTAAAATGTCGCGAATAGCGATCGACGAGTCTATTATGCTGTATGAATTATCAAAATATTATTACCATCGAACCGGGAAAACGAAGCGGCAAACCTTGCATTCGCGGGATGAGAATTACTGTTGATGACATTTTAGAATATCTTGTGAGGGGGATGAGCGAATAAGAAATCTTAGAAGATTTTTCCGAACTGACTCCTAATGATATTAAAGCCTGTCTTGCTTTTGCTGCCGATCGCGAAAGAAAATTATTTGTTGTTGCCCTGTGAAACTTCTTTTAGATGAGAATTTATCCGATCGCATTACTCCTAAAATTTTAGACCTATACCTATCTTCAACTAGGGAATTTATAAAATCTAATAAAGAGATAGGCTCGGAAACCGCAAAAACCCTGAAAAAAGTGGCAAATACTCCGATTAACCTAAGAATGCGCTATTCTATTGTTACTCCCTTAAGCCTCCAAACGAGATGGATTGGAATCACGCCGCGATCGAAAAGCAAATTGAATTTAACTTCAAACATACCGACCTGCTATTTTTGGCTTTGAGTCATCCCTCCTATGCCAAAGAATTCGGCAAGCCTGAAGAGAATAGCCAACGCTTGACCTGGTTGGGAGAAGCAGTCTATAAAATGACCCTAACCCACTATCTTTATTACAATTGTCCTTATCTTCCCGTCGCCAACTATAAGGGCTTGCAACAAAAGTTAATCGGAAGCGAACAATTAACAAAAACATGGTTTCAGTTGGGTTTAGGAGAATCTTATCCCTTTTTGGCCTTAAAAGAAGAACGCGCTCTCTTGCGTCAGAAAAAGAATAATCCCTTCGAATCTGCGTTTCTTGCCCTCGTCGGTGCCATTCACTGCGATCGCGGTTTTTCTCAAGCGAGAAACTGGCTCATTAAACACGCGATTTCCCCCCTTTTAGAAAGTCACCTGCAAGACAACAGCGATCGCATCGAACCCGTGACCCAAGTTAAGTATTTGGGAAATGTTTTATTGGGTGCAATTGTCTCTAATCTTCTCTATAAATTATTACCGGGAGTTGATGTTAAAGTTCTCAATGCCTTTCAGCGACAACTGGTCGGTAAAACCCGCGTAGCAGAATATAAAACTCACTCGCAAAACTTAGGAAACGAGGGGAAAAAAGGATTCAAACAGTTTCTTGGGGAAAAATACCTCGAAGGAGATGCAGCCAATAATCGCACTGCTTTCAATCAAATGCGAGATTGGTTTCTACAAGAATTTGTCGAAGAAGAGGAAATTTTGCGAGAGGCGATCGCCCA
The DNA here is from genome assembly GCA_017746715.1 of Cyanobacteria bacterium SBLK. Taxonomy (GTDB): domain Bacteria; phylum Cyanobacteriota; class Cyanobacteriia; order Cyanobacteriales; family Spirulinaceae; genus CCY15215. The sequence continues at coordinate 9,487 of JAGHZQ010000097.1, read as the reverse complement.
ACTTCTCAAAGCCGGAAAACCGCAAAAATGGATCGTTCGCACCGTGTTAGGTTATGCCAGTAAAGATGCCGATGCCGGACGCGATCGCTTCCACGAGCTCATGGACGAGGGATAGTTGATAATTGATAGTTGATAATTGATAGTTGAAAAAATGGTGTATCGAATTCTGAGTCTGGATGGGGGAGGAATGCGGGGAATGCTCTCGGCAAAATTGCTGGCTCTCATCGAACGGGAAATTGATGTTTTAACGGGTCAAACCCTGCAAGAATATTTTCATTTTGTCACGGGAACTTCTACGGGTTCGATATTAGCTGCAGGTATTGCGATCGGCAAAACTGGAGAACAATTGGTTCGGCTTTATCGCGAAAGAGGTCGCGATATTTTCCCTTATTGGGGTGGAAAAGGCTATTTTGCCCTCCGCAGATTACCTTTACTCGTGCAAAATGGATTATCTGCCCCCAAATTTTCTCATCAGGGTTTAAAAAAGGTTTTACAAGATGAACTGGGGACGCAAACTTTAGCAGAAATTCATACCCAAAATTCTAGCCCCTATTTGTTGATTCCCACGTACGACACCGACGATCGCAAGCCGATTTTTTTTAAAACTTGGAAAACCCACAAATGGTATGCGAATATTCCGATTTGGGAGGCTTGCGTTTGCTCTGCTTCTGCACCAACATTTTTTCCCGCTTATCCTCTCAAATATAGCGGTAGAACCTATTCTGCGATCGATGGCGGTGTTGGAGTTAATAATCCGGCAGCTTGTGCGATTGCCGAAGCGATCGTTTTAGGGTATAAACTAGAAGAAATTCGCGTTCTTTCTATTGGCACGGGAGAAGCAACCCGAGGTTTTCCCTACCAAGAAACCCAACATTGGGGAGCCGCACAATGGGCTGCAAGAATTCTGGATGTTTTGTTGGATGCCCCTTTAGATATTGACGAGTATATTGCCAGACAGATTATTTTGCGAAATGAAGAGGATAGCGATCGCTATTTACGCTTGCAACCCAAGCTCTCTGATGATTATCTAAATCTCGTCCTCGATGGAGAACTAAAAGGGAAATTAATGCTCGAATTAAAGGGACAAAAACCAAAAGTCGTGGAAGATATTGATGATGCTAGCTCGTTTAATTTAGAAATTCTCTCTACTCTTGCTGAGGGCTATTTTCATAATGCAACGATGAGTATAAAAAATAAAGAAGGACGCAAAAGATTGGTGAGTGTAAAAACAAAAATCAAGAAATTTCTCGAAACTAATGCTTAGATTTCTTCTGAGATTGTTTCCTGTTTTTCTGGCTGATAAATTGACCGTGAATGTTAACTGCATAGGGAACTAAATAAGTTAAAATTGCCGATAACCATCGTTCTTGCGTCATCTGTTGGCTTGCAAGTGCCGAGCCATGGTTGATAACCAACAAAATCGAACCGACGATCGCGGCGACTTTTAATCCCGTTGGGGCAAAATTGCGATCGCACAAAGCAGCCAGATAACCTTTGACAAAATTCATAAAAAAGACTATAATAATAAACTGGGAAAAAATTTAACGAGAAGGGTTTGAGAATAATATGAGCGAGAAAAACAACGGTATCAAAATTATTGCCGATAATCGTCAGGCACGCTATCTCTATGAAATTCTCGAAACCTACGAAGCGGGAATTCAACTGGTGGGAACGGAAGTTAAATCTATTCGTGCTGGGAGGATTAATTTACGGGATGGTTATGGACTCATTCGCAACGGCGAAGCCATATTAATCAACGTACATATTTCTCCTTATCAAGCCAGTGGCGAATACTTTAACCACGATCCCCGACGCACGCGCAAGTTATTACTCAAACGCAAAGAAATTAATAAGTTAATTGGTAAATTAGAGCAGCAAGGGTTAACCCTTGTTCCGTTAAAAATGTATTTTAAGGGGAGTTGGGTAAAAGTCGTTCTCGGGTTGGGACGCGGGAAGAAACTGCATGATAAGCGAGAAACTATTAAACAGCGTCAAGATAAGCGAGATATGCAGAGGGCATTAAAACGCTATTAAGATTTGCTCGTGCGAGATAGCAAATATTCTCTATTTTTTTGAGAGTAGTTTTTTGGAGGGTGGGATAGAGATTGAGGAATAATTATTTTAAATTCAGTTCCGCTATCCGAATTTGAATGGCAAATCAGTTGACCCTTATGAGTTTCTGTAATAATTTGATAACTAATTGATAAACCCAACCCCGTTCCTTGTCCGACGGGTTTCGTTGTAAAGAAAGGATCGAAAATGCGCGATCTGATTTTTTCTGGAATTCCCGAACCATTATCTTGAATTTGAATCGTACAGCGATCGCGATCGAATTGAGTAAAAATACAGATTTGCGGCTGAAAATTAGGTTGTTGCGTGCATTTTTCTGCCAGAGCATCAATGGCGTTGCTCAAAATATTCATAAATACTTGATTCAGTTTGTTGGGATAGCATTCAATGAAGGGGATATCTCCATATTTTTGCACGATCTCGATCTCTGAACGTTCGGGTTTGGATTTGAGTTGAGAGGCTAAAATTAAGAGGGTGCTGTCAATGCCTTCATGAATATCTGCGAGTTTGACTTCGGCTTCATCCAAACGAGAAAAATTGCGTAGAGCCAAGACAATATTCTGAATTCGTTCTGTTCCAACCCGCATCGATCTGGCGAGATGAGAGAAATCTTCAAGCAGAAAATCTAATTCTATCTCGTCGATTTTTTGTTGAATGGTGGGAGGTGGTTTGGGATAATGGTGTTGATATAAATTGACAATTTCTTGAATTTCATCGATATAATTTTCCGCGTGAGCTAAATTCCCATAAATAAAATTAACTGGATTATTAATTTCATGAGCAACGCCAGCAACGAGATGACCCAAACTTGACATTTTTTCACTTTGAATGACATTTTCTGCTTCAATTAACTTGTGAACGGTATTTTCTTTCTCTTGGTGAATCTGAATATACATTAAACAAAGACCGATAAAGGGAATCAAATAGGCTAAAATCTTCAGAAAATGAGCGATATTGAAATCGCTATCAAATAACTGACTCGATCCAAAAGACATATGCAGTTGCGCTGCAACTTGAGGAATGGTACTAATAATCAGAGATTGGGCGAATAAATTGGGACAATGTTGATAAAAACGAGGAAATATAAATAAACCGACAAAAACAAAGAGAATCAAAGGGGCAACATCCCAAGGACGGGTAATAGGAGATGTAGGGAACATGGTCTGGGGTAGCGTTCTCAATTGCACGCAAATATAAATTGTTGCATAAGCAAAAACTGCGGCGAATGCGCTTGTAAGTGCTAAGAATCTAAGTTTGTGTTGAGGGTACAATCGTTTGGGAATCAGAAATAAACTGCCTCCCATAATTAAAATTAAGGCACTAAATAATCGACAAATTGCCCAAGTAAAAGGAATTAAGGTTTCTGGGGGAGCTACGCCCGAGATTAAGCGATCGGCTGCAAGGGTATGAAAGGCATCCATACAGCCTGCATAAAACAGGGATAATCCCATGATCGGGGTCGCAATATCGCGATTTAAGGCAAAATGAACGAATGCTAAAATTGCGGTTAAAACTCCCGTACAAAATGCACTCCATTCCAAAATCGTATGGACAAAACTGCCAGATAAAAGACCGTGTAATGTATTGGTAATTTCTATCAAGTCTTGTTGTTTTAAAATCGATTTGTCAAATGATGGTGGTGCAATACCAAAATCAATCCCCATCATTTGAAGAATATTGGGGAGAAGACAAAGGACGAGAGTTACGATCGCTAAATAACGGATATGGGGGTGGGTGCGGATGGCAACAGAATCGAAGAGTCGAAATGTTTGCCGAAGGAGAGAATGATGTGTTAAGTTCATGGAAATATGACAGTTTTGCAAGATAGATAATGAATTGGCAACGCAAAGGACACCTCGATCGCGTTAAAAATCGAGAAAAAAAATATACGATCGGCGATCGCAATTGAGTTGTAATAATGTTTTTGCTCTAGTTACACGGTTTAGAACCCTATCTAGAATTTAGATATAAGGGATATTAAATCATGGCAACTATTATTTTGAGTATTAGTTATTTAAACTTAACAATCTTTGCAGTAATTGTTGCTGCGTTCCCCAATGAATATGAAGATAAGAAGCATGAAAGCGATCGCGACTCCAACCTTCTATTTGACTCGGACGACGATATCCTTCTAAAGAAAATAAAGGGTTCTCGGGTTGACAAGTTAAAAAAGAACGATGAAACTCGTGTCCCCAGATCGTTTCTCCCGTTTTAATAATAGGACTATCTTGCAAGGCGATCGCTTTTCGATAACCCAATATTAATCGTTTTCCCATGACGGTTGTTGCAGGTAAAATTCCCACCATGTCCCATGTTTCTCCGGCAAAATCGATTAATTTTTTGCATAAATACATTAATCCGCCACATTCGGCATAAGTCGGCATCCCGTTTTGAATGACTTGGGAAATAGCCTCGCGTGCCGATTGATTTGCGGCTAATTCTCGGGCGAATATTTCTGGAAATCCTCCCCCAAAATACAAGCCTTGAATATCCTCGGGCAAGGTTTCATCTTCTAGGGGACTCCAAGGGATTAATTCAGCGCCTAAATCGGCAAATAAATCGAGATTATCTTGATAGTAGAAACTGAAGGCACGATCGCGGGCGATGGCAATTTTTTTTTGACTGGGGTTTTGGCTACGCTCAGCCCGAGGGAGAGCGGAGGGAGCGGGGGGAGAGAGGAGAGGGTGGAGTTGTTGCCAGTTGAAACCGTCTCGGGCGAGTTGTGAGAGGCGATCGCAGCGTTCTTTTAAATTATCGAGTTCGTCGGTGGGGACTAAGCCTAAATGCCTCGCGGGGAGGGTAATTTCGGCATGACGGGATAATACTCCTAAAATCGGTAAATTGAGGGGTTCTAGGGCTTCTTTTAGCAATTCTAGATGGCGATCGCTGCCGATGCGATTGAGGATAATGCCGGCAATTTTGAGGCGGGGATCGAAAGTGCGATAACCATGAGCAATCGCGGCGATGGAACCGGATAAACTACTACAATCCACGACCAAAACAATGGGTATATTTAAAATGCGAGCAATATGAGCGGTGCTAGCATAATCGTTAATCTCTTCTTCTTCTTTTTTTATGCCATCAAATAAGCCCATTACTCCTTCAATTATAACTGCATCCATGCCTTGACCGTGTTTTAAAAAACAAGATTTTACATAGGTTTCCGAAGTCAAAATCGGATCGAGATTGCGACAGGCACGCCCCGTTATTGCTGTATGAAACATGGGATCGATGTAGTCGGGCCCGACTTTAAAAGATTGAACTTTGCGCCCCTGACGCGCTAAAAAAGCCAGCAAGGACATGGTAATTGTGGTTTTGCCCGAACCGCTTCGTTCTCCGGCAATGATTAAGGCCATATTGTTATTTGTTATTGTTTGCTCCCCTCTTGCTCTCCCTCTCTTGGGAGGGGGCTGGGGGGTGGGTTGTTGTTGGGGGTTGAAATAATTGTTCGATTTGGGAATAATTGAGCTTGCCGCGATCGCATCTCGGTAATTCTGGAAGTGCGAGCCAGTGTTTGGGGTGTTTGAATTTGCTCAATTTTCCAGCTAACTTGCGTTTGATTTCATCTTCTGCGATCGCGGGGTTTTTGGGGACGTAAGCGGCGGCGATCGCTTCTCCCCATGTTGTATCGGAGATGCCGATAACGCAGATATCTCGCACTAAATTCGTCTCTAAAATGGCTGTTTCTACTTCTACGGGAAAAACATTTTCGCCGCCGGTAATGATTTTGTGGCTGTTGCGCCCGACGAGGTATAAATCGCCGTCCTCGTCAAAATAGCCCAGATCGTCCGTGGCGATCGCGGTTTTTAAAAACTTTTTCGGGGGGGGATAATAGCCCCAATGATTTGAATTTGCTTGGATGCAGACAGTGCCGATGCGATGTGCTGCTAATTTTGTCGCGCGATCGTCTAATATTTCCACCGTTGCATGGGGTAAGACTCGACCGCTACTTTCGTTACCTTCTAGGAATGCTGCGGGTTTCAGGGCGACGACCCCGGAAGCTGTTTCCGTCATGCCATAGATTGGGGCTAGTTTAATTTTATAATGCCTTGCGCGATCGCGCAACTTTTTCCAGATTGGCGCACCCCCTAATAAAACAGTTTGAAAGCGTGATAGCCATTGAGGATTAAAATCGAGTAAAAATTGCAGTTGGGTGGGGACGAGAGAGATAAAGAAATCCTTCGGGTTTTCGATGCCAAATGTGCCTTGTTTTAAGGATTGATAGGAACAAATAAAAATCTTTCCTCCCGTGAGTAAAGAGCGCAAAAACTGCATCAATCCACTGACGTGATACAAGGGAAGGATGCAGAAGGAATCGATCGCTTTTTGCTCGAAATACTGTTGAAATCCGTAGACCGATGCGGATAGCGATCGCCAATCGTGCATGGCAAATTTTATCTTTCCCGATGTTCCTCCCGTTGGAATCATAATTCTCGCTTCTGCGGTCATCTTTTGCAATTCTGGGGATACTCTAAAGCGAGGGGGTAAATTGCCCCAGATGCGATTGGGTTTTACCCATTGAAAAACTTGTTCCCATTCGCGATCGCCCCACTGAGGATTGCAGAGAAAAATAGGATAGTTTTCAATCACCGCAGCAGAAAACTTAGCCAAAAAGTGCAGGCGATCGGCTTCGACTAACAAAATTTTACCGTTTTTGTCCTGCTGTTGTAAATCTTGGCGATAGGTTTCTACGAGGGGATAGAATTGGTCTGGACTATAACCGATTAACCAATTTTCATCGCGTCTGGTGTTGAGTATTTCTTCGAGCAAGGAATGGCGATCGATGAGAGAACAATATTATTTTATCTTACAGAAGATTTTATCCAAAATAATCTATGTCTTAATTTTAACGCAGCCTGTAGGGTGTCGTTAGCGACAGCGTAACGCACCGATTTTTAGGCTTGCGGTGCGTTACGCTTCATTTTATTACGCTAACACACCCTACTTTCTTACTCATCTGCTTGCGAGATTTCTGTCTCATTGTTAGAATTTCAGCAAATTAACCCGAGAGAATTATGGTTGCGACACCTGTTGATTTTAGTCCCCAAGAATATCTCGATTTAGAGCGCAATAGTAATGTTCGTCACGAATATCGGCGGGGTTTGGTTTATGCGATGGCGGGAGGGAGTGACGACCATGACGAAATCTCTCTCAATTTGATTGAATTAATGCGTCAAAGTCTGCGCGATCGCGATTGTTCGGTGCGTTCTGGTAATGTTAAGGTCAATTATATCAATGATTTTTATTATTATCCCGATGCGTTTGTGACTTGCGATTCTCGCGATCGCGGCGATCGCTATATCAAGCGCTATCCTAAGTTAATTGCAGAAGTTTTGTCGCCTTCAACGGCTGCTTTCGATTGTGGTGTAAAGTTTGCCGATTATCAAAATATTGCGAGTTTTGAGGAATATATTCTCATTGACCAAGAGCAAATACAAGTCGAGTGTCGTCGTCGCGTTAATGCCGTTTGGAAAACGACGATTTATCGTGCGGGAGATATTGTTCAATTAACAAGTATCGGGTTGGAATTTGCGATCGCGGAACTCTATCGGGGAGTGAGTTGGGTTGAAGAAAGATAAGCGATCTACCGATCGAGATATGCGATATTCTTGTTGAAGGCGATCGATACAAATATCTATGGTCAGGAAAACTCACTCAAAATTAGAAGTTGAAAATGCGTTAAAATATGTCGAACAAAATGGCTGGCGTGTTGATGTCGGTGGTTCTCATGCTTGGGGAAAAATATACTGCCCTTACAATGACAAGGAATGCCGAGGCGGTATTTTTTGTATAGCCAGTATTTGGAGTACGCCCAAAAATGCAGGAAATCATGCAAAACAAATTCGTCGAGTTGTTGATAATTGTATAAAGCATGAAAATGTTAATGACTCTTCTAGAGAGGAAAAATAAAAGATGAATGAATATGATTTTACTTTAAAGTTTGCTCTCCCAGACGATCGCGATAGTCCCGATGATTTTGTCGAGAGTTTATATGCAGGAGGATGTGATGATGCTTTGATTGGGGTGGGAACTCAAGGCTATATTGCTCTAAACTTTATTCGCGAGGCATCATCGGCTTATGAGGCGATTTCTAGTGCGATCGCGGATGTTAAAAAAGTGATTCCGTCGGTAACATTCATTGAAGCATCTCCCGATTTAGTGAGCTTAGCCGATATTGCTCGAATTCTGGGCTGCGATCGAGAAAATCTGAGAGGTTTGATTCAAAAAAGTCATTCAACGCTTCCTCTTTCTGTTTATGAGGGAATCCATTCAATTTGGCATTTGGCAGAGATTTTAATTTGGCTGCATGAAGAGAAAATATATTCGATCGATCGCGCTTTATTGGAGGTCGCACAAATTAATATGAGTCTTAATATTGCTCGGGGTTGGCAAAGGATTGATGCGGATATTCAGGACAATATTAAATCTCTCGCCGTTTAATGCGATCGCTTTTGGTCGGAGATAGGGGAGGAGGTGCGATCGCGTTGGCAGATTTACGGTACGTGGCGATCGCGATATCGTTCTGTTACACTGGCTGTTACACTGGATTTATGTTTTGTGAGTTCGGGTGTTATCCGTGGATGAGATAGGAGGAAAGAAGAGCGAATGAGTCAAACCCCGAAGTATTTTCTCGATAAGATTCGCGAGGCGAAAGAGCAAGGACTGAAAAAATTAGATTTGAATGGTTATTCTGTTGCTTTTGGTTTTAAACTCCAAGAAATTCCCTCAGAAGTTTTTGAGTTAGAACAGTTAGAATCGCTGAATTTAAAGGGAAATAACCTCAAAAAAATACCTCGTCGCATTGCTTCTCTTTCGAGTTTGCAATCTTTGAAATTAACGAATAATCCGTTGCAAACAATCCCCGATCTGGTTTCTCTTCTGCCCAATTTGATGTATTTCGAACTTTCTTGGCAGGCATCTCGATCATTGCCTCAATGGTGCGATCGGGTTAAAAAATTAGGACTCGATCTCAGTGATAACCAACTAACAACCGTCCCCGAATCCATCACTAAACTCGTCAATCTGACTCAACTCGATCTCAGTTATAACCAACTAACAACCGTCCCCGAATCCATCACTAAACTCGTCAATCTGACTCTACTCGATCTCCGTTCTAACCAACTAACAACCGTCCCTGAATCCATCACTAAACTCGTCAATCTGACTCAACTCTATCTCAGTTCTAACCAACTAACAACCGTTCCCGAATCCATCACTAAACTCGTCAATCTGACTCTACTCTATCTCAGTTCTAACCAACTAACAACCGTCCCTGAATCCATCACTAAACTCGTCAATCTGACTCTACTCTATCTCCGTTCTAACCAACTAACAACCGTCCCTGAATCCATCACTAAACTCGTCAATCTGACTCTACTCGATCTCCGTTCTAACCAACTAACAACCGTCCCCGAAT
>JAGHZQ010000007.1 GCA_017746715.1 Cyanobacteria bacterium SBLK | reverse complement strand
GATGCTAATGGCAGTGTCAATATTTTAAGAAAAGTAAGCACGAAATTAGGATTTAATCTTAATCGAGTGTCTAGAAGTGACTTGACTACACTTTTAAGAATCCGTTTCTGGATTGCTTAAGAATCTCCCCCCTTTAGCAACACGGAGGGGGGAGAGCAGTCAATGGCATTTTATTACGAACCGACAGCAGGAGGTGCGTATGAATCCCTGCAACGGATCGATCGCCTCATTCCCCACGGTGCATCGATTCGCAGCATCCACGATATTGCTGGGAATGGGTTAATCGTTACTGCTTTATTTCAGCTTGTCATTCTGTTTTTGGGACGACAGTTTCGCACCAATTGGTTAATTGCGTGGATGAGCGGTATTTTATTCACTTTAACCGCGATCGCTCTCTCGTGGACGGCAATTATTCTCGATTGGAGTCAATTGGGATTTTGGCGGATGCGGATTGAATTGGAAACCATTGCGACAATTCCCGCGATCGGTGCAACTTTGCAAAATATCTTAACTGGAGGCAGTGGCATCAATAGTATCACAGTCATTCATCTCTATACCATTCACGGCTATTTTCTGTCGATAATTGCCCTTATTTTATCAGTGATTCACTTGGGAGGGTTAATTCGACAAGAAATGCAACTGAAAGGGGCGATCGCAGAACAATCACAAGAATCTCAACTGGTTTCTTGATTATTTCTCGATCGCTTCACTTTGACAATGCAGGTCTTTCACCTGCTTTTTTTTCGGCAATCGTCAAACATCGCGATCGCTCATTCTTAATTTATACCGGCAACAACTCATCCCAAAAAATTGCTAAAATCGAGAAGAATATTGCATTTCTTCTTGCTAGCCTATCCTTTAACATTTCTTTTTGCCTTATGAGTCTCCTAGGAAATATCATCTGGTTGATTTTTGGCGGTTTTCTCGCGGGTTTGGGTTACATTATTGGCGGTCTATCATTATGTATCACCATTATCGGGATTCCTTTTGGCATACAAACCATAAAAATTGGTTTTGCAACCATGACTCCTTTCGGTCGAGAAATCGTCGTTACTGAAGATACGGGTAGCATTCTCAATACGATTTTTAATATTATTTGGTTGCTGTTTTTTGGCTGGGAAATTGCTTTAGCTCATTTACTCTTTGCCTTCCTCTTTGCCATTACAATTATTGGTCTTCCCTTTGCCAAACAACATTGGAAATTGCTTTTTTTATGCTTGTTTCCTTTTGGTCGAACCTTGGAATAATTTTGCTTGCCTATTTTTTCCCCTCTTTCTCCCCTCTTGAGAGGGGTTGGGGTGGGTATCTCTTGGGAATAGATTCCTTGGAGTTATTCGCGAGCTGCTGAAGCGGTAAAATGTTTCTCAATTAATCCGGGAATTTGACTGTAATTAACATGGGTATATTTTGCCTTATCCGGCATAATGACAACATTAGGTCCCTTCTTACATTGCTTGAGACAACCCGTTCCTTTAATCTTAACCCGATCGCTCAAACCGCGAGCGTGCAATTCTGCTTCTAAAGCCCGACAAACGGCATCTCCGCCTCGCTTGCGACAGGTTGACTTTTGGCAAACTAAAACACTTGCTTTGGGAGTCTTTTTCGCTTTTGCTTCGGGCAATGCGATCGCTTGGAGTGCTGATTTTTCTTGTTGTTGGGTTAAAGCAATAGACTCGGCATAGAGTTTTACAATGCCCGTCTTTTTCCGCTTTTGCGTGCCACTAACCTCTAACCAACATCCCGGAACAATTTTCGGATCGAGGGTTTTTCGCAGTTCTTTGGGAACCTTAATCCAATATTCTCGTTCTTCAAAGATTAATCGGAGATATTTGATTTTATAACCATCTTTAATGACAAAACCTAAGAGTTGACCGACAATTGAGAAATCGGCAACGGGCATATTTAAACTAGACATAAGACTTTATCCAGAAAACGATAATTTGCATAATTTAAGTATAGCTGTGAGTTTGCCAACAATCTTCCAAGAAGTCTAGTAATTGGTGACGAGAAGAGCGATAGCGACGAGCGATACACCATAATTGTAACGCTGCGGTGGGTGTTGCGATGCGCGCTTCTAAAGGCTTTTCAATATCGCAATTGCAAGGAATTTCCAATTCTTGCAAGCGGTGGTATATCGACCAGCGATCGGCTTTGTCGATGCCAAGGACTTCAATCTTTAGCCCTTCAATTTCTAGAGATTCGATCTCCAAACAGGTTAAATTTTTGCGCGTTAAATTCGATTGTATTATCTCATTGCTGGCGATCGCCCGCTCGGGTTGAATGGCGTTCATTTTTGAGGACCCTCCGTAAATTTCGTTACATTCAGTATACGCCTAATTTCTCTAAATGACAAGTCTTCTCAATAAAAAAAATAAATAAAATTTTACACTTTCCCTAAAACCTTCTCTATGCTAGGGTTTTAAGGGATCGGGAATAAATACTTACTCATAAATAAAATCAACTATGTCTGGATTGCAAGCATGGTATATTATCAAGCAAAATGATGGCTCTTGCGACATTAGCGATCGCCAACCCTCAGAAGCGGATGAAGAGCGTCCGGAAAAAGAAAATCAAGAAAAAAAGATTTGGGGTCCGTTTGACGATCGCAAAGACGCGATCGCTCGCCGCATCGGTTTAATTCGGGCGGGAAAATGCCAACCGAAGCAATCTTAAAAAGTCTCAAAGTGAGAGCATTTCAGTTATTCAGCGATGGCCATCGCTTCGTATTTATTGGCTATTTCTTCAATACTCGTTTGTTCGTAATATTCAAAAGGTTGATGAATCCAAGGATCGTCTCGAAGATATCGGACGTAATAATCCGGAGCGATCGCGGAACACTCTTTATACCAAAGAACCGCAGAGCGAATCTCTTCGATCTCCGTACCATATTTATACTGCAACCATTTTACCGACTCGAGCAAACTGATACCAGAATCTACTAAATCATCTACTAATAGCACCCGACTCCCCAAAGAAGGGATTGTCATTGAGAGATGCTTTGAAAAAACAATTTCGCCACGAATGCGATTATCCTCGCCGTGATAAGATGCAGCCGAGAGAATGGCAAGAGGGCGATCGTACAAGCGACAGAGTAAATCCCCAATTCGCAATCCTCCCTTAGCAAGGCAAACAATACTATCAAACTGCCAGCCAGACCGGTAAATTTTAGCAGCTAGGCGTTCGATGGTTTCGCGGTATTCCGACCAAGATACGTACATTTCCGGCATAGTGCAGATGGAAGACTGAGGGATAAACAATGTTACCAAAAAACGGAGCGATCGCACTCGCGATCGCGATGCTTTCACCCGCTATTAACAGCTAACTGTTTCGTCCGGAAGAATGGCACCGTTGAGCTTGGTTTCTTCTAAGTTTGCTCCACTTAAATCCGCCCCACTTAAATCCGCCCCACTTAAATCCGCCCCACTTAAATCTGCCCCACTTAAATCTGCCCCACTTAAATTGGCTAAAGTTAATTTTGCTCGCTTTAGATTGGCGTGTGTTAAATCTGCCTCGCAAAGATTGGCACTGGGGAGTTCGATCCCGCTTAAATTTTTCCCGGAAAGGTTAACCCGAGGCGCGATCGGACAAGCCCCTGCGGCAATCGGATCGAAATCTGCGGGAAATTGGGTCTGGGGGTTGTAGAGAGCGCCTTGTAAATTAATTCCATCAAGTATCGTGTCGCTTAAGTTAGCGCTGTAAAGATAAGTTCGGCTGAAATTCGCCCCACTCAAATCCGATCCCGTTAAATTTGCCCCCATCAAACTTGCTCCAATAAGGGTTGCGGAGACAAAATTAACGCCAATCAGTTCTGCTCCCACGAATTGAGAGTTCAAGCAATATGCCTCCATTAAATCTGCTCCCGTGAAGAAGGCTAAGTTAAAAATCGCATTACTAAGGTTTGCTTCGATCAATTCTGCCATACTCAAATCTCCGCGAGAGCAGTTTGTCAATTCGAGATCGGCATTTTCTAAATTCGTGCTACTTAAGTTGGAGTGGCTTAAATCTGAATATTTAAAGTTGGCTTTTGAGAGAATTGCGCCAGTGAAATCAACCCTTTTTAAAATTACGGAACTCAGATCGATATCGGGTAATTCGAGATCGCAAAAATCTCGCTCTCCTGCCTCATACTGTTTGAGAATCTCTTGCCGATCCATCCGGTTTCTTGCTCCCATTACCAAAACAATTCTAGCAAATATTGACTGCTTAGCTAAAGACAAGGAAAACGAAGAAATGCGATCGGAAAACGAAGATTTTCTGAAAAGACGCTCTAGGGTTCGCAGCTTGCGGTTTAATGACTATTCAGCCGATCGCGGAGGATTCTCTATGTCAGCAGAATTTATGGATTTTCTCAAACACAAATATGCTTATGTGGCTATTGGGGAATTCAAACCCGGTAAGTTTGAGGAAGCAGAACGATTATTTGTCAATGCAGTCTCGACTTACACTCACGGTTTTCAAGGGGCGTATTTATTACGAGAAGAACCCAATACCGATAAAGGAATTGCGTTCATTCTTTGGGATAATATCGAGGATATGGATGACAATCGCAATGATGCTCACGAAAAAATATTAAAGGAAATGGCTCATTTATTTATCTCTCCGCCCACAACTGCTTTTTATGAAGTAAGCAGCGAAATCGGCGGAGACACTTAAGCGATCTCCTCTATTTTCCGGGTTTTTGCCGGGCTGCCGCATTTTTTGGGGCGGGTTTTGCAGTTTTCTTGCCGTATCCGCAGCGCTTAAATTTGGCAATCGCTTCGCTGGCGGCGGCGATCGCTTTGCTGTCGGCATCTTTGAGGGCGCGTTGCAAATAAGGAATGACAGAGCGAGAATCGACCCGAGCCAATGCGGTCACGGCAGCATAACGTACTGCCGGATCGGGATCTTGCGAGAGTTTGCCTAAAATGGGAATAGCGCGTTCGCTTTCAACCCTCACTTTTTGTCCAGTCATCGCATCCCCGATCGCCAGAGCAACTTTCTGGCGCAGATCGGGATTGGGGTGATAAGTCCGATCGAGCAATTGCGAGAGATCGTTCGCGGGAAGAATTGTCTCCCGAGGTTTGTCAGACTCAAGCGGTTCAACAATCTGCGGTTGTGAAGAGATTGCACTTGGAGCGGGTTGCGATGTGGATTTTAAAAGCATTTGTGCTTTTAATTCCTCGACTGCTCGAGCGTGTTTGGCTTCCATTTGAGCGATCGCTGCCTCGGTTTCCTCAGAGCGAACCAAGAGAGATTGTTCGGCTTCTTCTCGGGCGGCGATCGCTGCGGCTAACTGACTCTGATACTCTTGCTCCTTGCTTTTGGCTTGCTGTTGATACTCTTGCTCTTTGCTTTCGGCTTGCTGTTGATACTCTTGCTCTTTGCTTTCGGCTTGCTGTTGATACTCTTGTTTTAACTTAGCTTCTTTCTCCTCAAATTGCTGCGTATACTCTGTTTTTAAAGTCGTAATTGTTTGTTGCAATTCGCTTTCATGAGCCTGATTCAATTCTTGACGCAGTTTTTCCAAACGCACGCCTTCGTTGCGGCGTTGCTTGTTCAGAGCCGAGTTATAAAGCCCCGTACCCACCAACGTTGAAAGCCCGCAACCCACGAGGAAGCCAATAACACCATCCATAAAAATGTCTCCCTAATATCCATTAAGCATAGTCGAGTTGTATATTATGCCATTTTTGACTCGAAGATGCACGCGATCGCTAGTTTGATTGAGTAAGGTCTTGATTTCCTATAATTTCTTGAGAATTTTCTGGGATTAAATATTCTCGTATTTCTTCTTTCGTACGAGCACAAAGATTGCCAAAGGTTGAAATCAAAATGCTGGGTAATTCTATAGGCTTTTCTCCAAGCGCATTATGCCTCGGGGCGATCGCGAAAAGTTGCCTGGGTGAGGGAATTCCTCCGCAGCCGACGTAGCAGAATATCCGATCGAAGAGAGGTTGGGAGCAAGATTGGAACATCAAATAGGAGTCATGTTTGCGATCGCCAATCGCGCGATCGCTTTCGATCTCTTTGACTATCCCGCAACCTTCTTATTGGAGAAAAATAACAATACCGATCGCGATAAATTGCTTGTTCTCGCTTATGGAGCCGCTACCCCTGTCGGAACGAAAAATTCGATTAAAGACGTATCGATTCGCTCTTGACTTTCTGCTAAAATAGTTTCATTTTTCAGAATTTGCCCTTCTGAAGTAATCGCGAGCGGCGTGTGGGGAAAATCTGTTTGAGTGAGATAGCGCATGAGTTCGATAGTTTCGCCGCGATCGCTGGGTCGAGGAATACCGTCTTTTTGCAAGCGTACCGGGTGAATTTGCCCGGAAAGAAAGTCGCCGCGTTCGTTAAGTTCTACTTCCAACACCAAGGAATAAGACAATTGTGCTTGAGTTGCAAGGGTTTTATAGCCTAAAAAATTGCCTAAAGAATAGGCAATTAATTTATGGCGATAGAGTTCTAAACCGCGAGGAACGTGGGGTCCGTGTCCTAAAATTAGATCGGCTCCCGCATCGATGGCACGACGGGAGAATTGTACCAAATTGCCGCGATTTTCCCCGTAGAAATATTCAACGCGATCGCTGACGCGCATGGCTTCGATGCCTTCTGCTCCTGCGTGAATGGAGAGAATAACCATATCGGCATTGGCTTCGGCTTCTTCAACCAATGCCAAGGCGTGGGGCATATTCAAGATAGAATTTTGATTGGGAAAAGAACTCAAACCGATCCAAGCAATTTTCGTGCTTTTGTGATAAGTATAAACAATTTTATCTTTTTCTCCAATCGCAATCATGCCTGCTCTTTCGATGTTGGCAACGGTATCTTGAAAACCGCGATCGCCAAAGTCAAAAGAATGATTGTTTGAGACGTTTAAAACATCAAATCCAACTTCTTTCAGGAGATGACTGTAATCGGGAGGGGTGCGAAAGGCAAAGACCAAACCGCTCCCCATTTGTTTGGTAGAAACTGTCGTATTGGTGAGGGTACTTTCAAAGTTCCCAAAAACAATTTCGGCATCGTCTAAGAGAGGTTCTACCGCCGCAAATAATTCTTCTTTGCGGCGGTGCAAGCGATTGTCTGGATAGTTCGTACCGGGGATAATATCGCCTACAGCCTTGAGGCGCAAGCGTTTGGGTTGGGGAACGGCGGGTAACCCATCGGCAATCAAGCGCACGGTAGATTCTTCGGACAATTCGCCGACTTCTTGAAAAGCACTCGAACCCATCCCCAAAATAAAACTAAAAAGACAAAAGAGCGTCCTCAAAAAAATACGGCTGCTGGGGGTCAGTTCTCTGGAAATCTCATTTAAGAGTTTCCCCCAAAAAACCGCTTTTTTTCCTTCCTCTAAGGAATTTTGTTCGCTAATTTTTTCGCATTCGGGAGCTAACATTAATTCTTTCCTCACACCAAATTGCCCTCCATGCTAACACCGGAAATTGAAAATGAGAAGCGCAAAGCACTTCTCATTCTCGATCGCATGGTTGTTCGGATACTCAAAAAAGAAGTTATTCTTATTCTGTATTCTCCGATACTATTTCGGTTTCTCGACTTTCTGACTCTAAGTTTTCTGACTCTACTTCCTCGGGAGTTTCTGTTCCTGAAATGTTTTCGTTTAAATTCCAAGCGATCGCGTTAAGAATTAACTTGCCATTCCCCGTACAAGTTTCCTGAAACTCTTCTTGATTGGCGATCGCCATTCCGACTCGCTCGATAATTTTACCGTATTTTTTTTCTTTCGCCAATTCCTTTTCCTCGGTGCTGAGGGGACGGCTGCGATCTAAAATCGTTTCGATAATGGGGGTATAGGGTGCCGCTTCTTCGGCGGCTTCTTGCACCTCTATCTGTAATTTCGTCAGTTGCACGATTTCTTGCGCCCCTTGTACGATGGGTAAGAGTTCGCCTTCTTCCATATTTCCTTTTGTGGCAAGAGAGGGGACGTAAAAAATATTATCTCGAGTGATGCCATCGGGAAATTTATCTTCTCCAATTTCCCCATTTTCCCACTTTTGATTGACAATTTCTAATGCTCTTTCCCGGTTTTTTTTCGTATCTCCGCCGCGGCCTTCGACTTCGATTCTAAACCCTTGTTGTTCTTCTGGCGGTTGAGAGAGATCGCTAACGGCAACATAGTGAGCCACTGCTTTTGTTCTAGCCATACTTGATTGCTCCAGACTCTTTGGACTTTAATTCCCCGAACTCGAACGCTCGATCGGCAAGAGAATTTCAAACTCCGTTCCCTCTCCCACTTCAGACCTGAGTTTTAACTCGCCTTGGTGCTTTTCGGCAATAATTTTATAACTAATTGCCAGCCCCAAACCCGTTCCTTTGCCTACGGGTTTTGTGGTAAAGAAATTCTCGAAAATTCGTCCTTGAATTTCGGGAGGAATTCCCAAGCCATTATCAGCAATTTTAACACTTATTCCCGGTTTTTCGCGATATTTTTCTAAAAATTTTGTCGTCACAGTAATTTGTGGCTGCCAATTTTGGCGTTCTTCTTTTTCTTTTCTCTCCATCAGGGTATCGATCGCGTTGGCGATAAGATTCATGAAAACTTGGCTGAGTTGTCCGGAATAGCAGGCGATTTCCGGCAATTCGTCATAGTTGCGGATGACTTTAACATCGTGTTTGAGGCGATTTTCTAAAATTAAGAGGGTTCCATCAATACATTCGTGTAAATTGATAATTTGCAGATCGCGATCGTCCATCCGCGAAAAATTACGCAAGCTGGTGACGATTTGAATGAGTCGCTCCGAGCCAATTTTCATGCTTTTAATGATTTTAGGAGCATCGTCGAGAATAAATTCTAAATCGAGATCCTCTTCGAGTTCTTCTAAATGCTCTGGTTTTTCGCCAATTTCTTCTTGATACTTTTGAACTATTTCAACTAAACTGTTATAATAATCAGAGAGGAAATTAATATTACCATTAACAGAATTTACCGGATTTCTAATTTCGTGAGCGACTCCTGCGACCATGCGTCCCAAACTGACCATTTTTTCAGTTTGTATTTGTTGGGCATAGTGGCTTTCATCGAGTAATTGACTGGTAAGTTGATGAATTTTTGATTGTGCTAAAAGCAAGTGATGCACGTCGAGCAAGCGATAATCGCGATCGCTCAATTCAACAACAATCGGCTCGTAGAGTAATTCTGGCGGACGCTCGAGGGATTTGCGTGCCGCTTCGACAATGGGAGTATCCTTCGTGAAAATTTCAAATTGAACCCGAGTAAAATCGTATAAAGATTTAATCGGACGTTGTAAGAAAAGTTCTAAAGCATAGGGACGACTCATGCGCTCTAAAAATCGCCGCCGAGAAATCATTCCGTAAAAACCCCCTCGATGGGTTAAAATTACTCCGGGTAGGATAGGATTGCGATCGAAACTGCGAGCGATATCTAAAACAACACTCGCATCCTCTACCTGAAATTGATAAAGATCGAGTTCTTCTAGGGTTGATTCTAAACCGAGCTGGCGAGATTCTAAAGCAGGGGATGGCGATAGGGATTCAGGCGCTAGAGATTCGGGAGGCATGGGTGCAGTTAGCATGATGGAGAGGATATCTAGAGAAAAAATTGAGCGTGTTTTGTTGACCTTGTTTTACTGTATCGCTCTCACTGATTTTTTGCGAGATCGTTTTTCTCTTAGCAATAATCTGCAAGAGAAATTAAGAAAAAATCATCTTTTTCTTAACCCCTATTTAATCTACAAAAAAATCAATCTTTCTCCATCAGAATGAGGCGCAAGGGGTCTAGGTGAATATACCAAGGAAAAGACCAATTTTTTAACTCTTCCCATTTTTCTTTGAAAACTTCAGCTTGAAGATGATAGTCGATCGCTTGTTTTGTTGGCGAGTGCAAGCGCAAGTAAAGGGTCATGCGGTGTTGAGTTTCGCTTTTTTTGGAGAGCCAACAGGGAAACACATTTTTTAAGGCGCGCTCTCGGCCTTCTAAGGTGGGAAAAAAAACGAGATGATGAGCGCGAATGCCCAAATATTGTACGGTCGGCGGGCAGGGTTCGACGACTTCGAGGGCGCAATTCCAATCGAGAGCTTCAACCCATTGGCGATCCATCGATCGCACCCGCGAGAGGTTTTTGCATTCCGTCAATTTAGCAACGGTGAGGGTGGGGGGATGCTCGAAAATATCTTGCTTGCGTCCCGAGGTAATGACGCGACCGTCACTCAATACCAAAAGGCGATCGCAGACTCGATAGGCTTCCTCGAGCTTGTGGGTGACGAATAAAGTCGCTCCTTGATAGGTGGAGAAGACTTCTATTAATAACTGTTCGATATGACTGCGGAGAAAGCTATCCAAAGCCGAGAGGGGTTCGTCGAAAAGCAGGGCTTCTGGGGCGGTAGCGAGGGCGCGAGCCAAGGCGACCCTTTGTTGCTGTCCTCCGGAAAGCTCGCCGGGATAGCGCCATTCTAAACCCTCTAACTGCATCAATTGGATATATTTTCGCACCCGAAATTGACGTTCTTCTTTCGCTAAATCTTGCAAGCCAAAGCCAATATTGCGGGCAACTCTCATGTGGGGAAAGAGAGCATAATTTTGAAACACGAAGCCAATGCGCCGCGATCGGCTAGGAAGATCGATTTTAGCGCGAGAATCGAATAACACCCGCCCATTGAGGACGATGCGACCTTCCGTTGGAGTTTCTAAACCAGCAATGCAACGCAGGGTCATACTTTTTCCCGACCCCGAAGCCCCCAAAATTCCCAAGGGCTTGTTATCGGTCTCGAATTGGTTATTGAGGATAAATCCGGTTAACTTTTTCTGGATATCAATTTGTAATTGGGGTTTCTCATCCCATTCCATCAGTCGGGTAGAATCTTGTTCGGATCTTCGATCCACGCGCAACACCCGATGTTCGACAAAATGTTCGACGATGCACAACCAACGACCGAGACGAATGGCCAGACGGCTGCGGGCAAAGGTTCGCGAACTCGACCAGCGATTAATTGCCGCGATCGCAAATACGGCAATAAAAATCATTGCTAGAGTCCAAATGAGGGCTTCTCTCATCTTTCCTGCTTCTGCTGCCAAAAAGATGGCAATAGGCATGGTTTGGGTTTTTCCCGGAATGCTTCCCGCCAGCATTAGGGTTGCGCCAAATTCTCCCAAAGCTCTTGCAAAGGCGAGGATCGTGCCGCCGACGACCCCCGGCCAGGCAAGGGGAAGTAAAATTTGCCAAAAGATGCGAAATTCAGAAGCGCCGAGGGTTCTGGCACAATCAATTAAATTGCGATCGACTTGGTTGAATGCTCCCAATACGGTTTTATACATTAAGGGAAAGGCCACCACCGAAGCAGCAATGACAGCAGCCGGCCAAGAGAAAATTAAAACAATTCCCAGCTTTTGTAAAAACGCCCCCACGGGACTATTGCGACCCAATAACAGCAGCAATAAAAAACCCACCACCGTCGGTGGCAGGACGAGGGGAAGGGTAAAAATCCCGTCAATGAATCCCTTCCCTTTTCCTTGATAGCCAAACATCCAACCCGCGATAAAAATTCCCGCGATCGCGGCAAAAATCGTTGCGACAAAGGCAGTTTTTAGAGAAATCCAAAGAGGAAAGAGAGCGAAAGGCATGGTTGTTGGTTATTGGTTATTGGTTATTGGTTGTTCGTTATCTCCTCTTCTTTGCCCCCCTGACTCGGAGCAGCAGGGGGGATTGCCAAAACCCAAAACCCGGCTCTCTAATCCCGATAAATTACCGTTCCCACTTGTTTCCCGTTCAATGCGT
The DNA here is from genome assembly GCA_017746715.1 of Cyanobacteria bacterium SBLK. Lineage (GTDB taxonomy): Bacteria > Cyanobacteriota > Cyanobacteriia > Cyanobacteriales > Spirulinaceae > CCY15215. The sequence goes on along the minus strand of JAGHZQ010000007.1, from coordinate 63,864 downwards.
CAGCGAGGCATTCGGGTTTTGTGCCGTTGACAATTTGGAAGCGATCGATCAGTTTTGCTTGCGCGAGCAAATCGATGAGAACGGGTTCAAAGGGCAAGCTGTCAAATTCTCGGTTTTTGAACTCGGCGACGGAGATTTCGGAGATAAAAGCTGCATTGCTATGGGTTTTGGGATCGCGATCGTAGAGTCCGTCTACATCTTTAACCAAAGTTAGGGTTTGGCAACCGAAACATTCGGCGAGGAGAAAACAACCTGCATCGCTGCCGTGGGTGGGAATGCGCCCGATCGCGGGGGGATGTTCCCAGAGGGAATAAGGCGGAACGCCAGTGCAAATCACCCCCGGTACGCTATGAATAAATAAGGGGAGGAGGTGCCCGAAAATTTCCGGGGGAATGGCGACGACACCGTGAGGTGCCAGCAAAGTACCGAGAATGTGTGCCGTCCCTAGGGCATCCGCCGCCGACAATTGTGCCAAGACCCCTGCTGGCATTCCCAAATCGATCCCAATGGAAAAAACATGGCGACTTCTCGCCCCGCCGCCGGTCCCGAGAATTAATTTTTTCTCTTTGAGAATATCTGCTAATGCTTCTACTACGGGGTAAGTCACCGATCGCCCGGCGTCCAAAATGGATCTGCCGCCAATTTTCACGGCGTGAACGTGGGGCAACATTCGCACGATCGGCGTTTCTTGGTTATCCGTCGATCGCTGGACTTCGCGATCTAAAAGGCTTTCTCGCATCAACATGGACTCGAGATGGTTGCGTTGGTCTTCGTTAACAGGGGTATAAGTCATTGTCAGTTATCGGTTAGCGGTTGTCAGTTATTGGCGAACGGTTTAATCGGCATAGATGAGGGTGCCGACTTCTTCTCCATTGAGGGCTTTTGTGAGGTTTCCGCGCACCAAACCGTTAATTACGCGAATGGAACGGCGATTTTTAGCATTTGCCATCATGTCCAGAACCGGGCGTTCTACGACGACATCTTGCAGATCGAGTTCTTTGAGTTCGGCGACGGAGATTTTGGGGATAAATTTGGCATTGCGGTCTTTTTTCGGATCGGCGGTATATAATCCTGCCTCGTCTTTAATGAAAATCATGTCTTTTGTGCCGAAAACTTCGCTGACGAGATAGGCTCCCGTATCCGTGCGATGGGGAGGAATGCGACCGATCGCGGGGTTTTCGTGCCAGAAGGTATAAGGCGGCATGCCAAAGAAAACGGCGGCTCCGCGTTCGGCGAGATAGAGGGGCAGTTGGGGAAATTGGATGGGTTCGATAAAGGGAATGCCATGTTTGGCGAGCAAATAGTGAATCATGCGGGCGTTTTGCATGCTAACAAAAGTCCCTAGCACGCTTAAAACTCCGGTAGGCAGTCCTAAATCCAAACCGACGCTATAACCGTGACGCGCCCGGGTGCCTCCTCCGGTACCGATAATCATTTTATGGGTATCGAGATTGTCGCCGATCTCTTCAATCAGGGGAAATACTGCCGATCGCCCGCGATCGATGAAACTCTGACCGCCAATCTTGAGCACGAAGGCATCGGGTAAAATGGAAATTGTTGGATGTTCGTCGGTTTGAGCGAGAATATTTCGATCGCTTAAAGATCCCGATATCAAAGACTTGCTCAGTCCCGATAATAATTCGTTTTGCTGGTCGAGAATGGTGTTTTGCATTTTGGTTATGGGTGATTGGGTTTTGGGTTTTGGATTTTAAGAATTAGAAGCCAAACAACAAACATTAAGTGTTGATTTTTATGGTTTGTACGCGGTAGGTTTCTTGAGACTCAATGGGAGTATCGATATCTCCGAAGATTGATTCGGCACGTGTTTGCAATTCGTTTAAAACTTCTTGTTTAATTGCGATAGGCGGATCGATTCCGGCTAAACCGTCTTTATTTTGCCAAGATTCGAGAGACTGTCTGGGGGTATGGGAAACACTCCATTCCGCGATCGCTGTTGGGGAATCGATCTCGCAACCTCGTTGGCGAAATAACTCGATTAAGCGATCGCGATTCTTTTCTCGCCCTTGAAACCCTTTTTGCTCGAGCAACTGGCGCATCTTTTGTTTCATGAGGGTTTTGACGCTCTCTTTTTGGCGTTCGATGCTGCCGATAAAAAGAATTGCACCATCACGACGAGCAATTCGCAAGCATTCTTCTACGACCCGATCTCGATCGAGCAGGTGCAGCGATCTCGATCCAAAAATTACTGTTGCCGTCCCTTTCGCGATCGGCCAGGGTTGATTTCCGTCTGCTTGCAATAAGGTTATATTCTCTCCTCCCTGTGGCGATCGCTGGCGAAATTGCGACAGCATCGCCTCGGAAAGGTCAAACCCTAAATAGCGAACTCCCAGATGAGAGCGTCCGAACCATTGACCGATCTGTCCCGTACCCGCACCGACTTCCACGACGAGTTCGTTAGTTTTTGCGCCAGCGCGATCGAGAATTGTCTCGGCAATTTGACGGCAGATTTCCTCTGATAAACCCGTGCGGCGATCGTAGGCGATCGCTTGGCGATCGAAAGAAGCGGGACGGGTGTTTTTTGTGGGTTCTAATGAGTACATTTGCCCACGCGGGTTCTGATTTCCTAAAAAAGTCACTACACAAAAATGTTTAAGCGAGATAGCCGATCGGAAAACTAAATCCAACAACTAAACCTTTAGCGAGTCTTGATTAACGTTTGCGATCGCTCGACAAGCATTGTATGCCGAATAATCTCCTTTTTTTCTTAATTTTCCTAACAATCTTTAACCATAATGGCGTTCGAGGATCGATGTCTAGAGTAACTTAAGATTTTTTTAATGCCTCATTAATCTTAGAATTTTGTGACGATATATACAATTCTTTAAAAAAATGAAATATTTCTTTTCTTTTTTTTAATATGATGCTTTGAAAAGTGTGATAAGATTCAGAGCAACTAGCAAACTTTACTCAATCGTTAAAAAATTAACTTAGGCTATTACCATGAATAAAGGAAAACTCGATGCCGCCCTGCAAGCCGCGATCGCCAAAAAAGCCGTCCCCGAACAAAAAATCTTTCTCCAGCTATTGCGACAAGTCTGGCAAATTGATTGGACGGTTGCACCCTATGATGTTTGGGGACATTATATTACCTATGACGTTCCTTACTTCCTCCGTTTCATGCAAATGGATGTCGGAGATGAAGCAGAAGAAAAACAATTGATTATTGATTGGATATCGAGTCGATATGAAATGAAAAAGAAAGGTTCGGGTTGGCAAAGCGAGGTTGTTGCTTTAATGGATGAAGCCAATCAAATTCGCGTAGAAGCTCGAAAAGGCTAATCGAACGCTCGATCGCATCGTGCCAAAGCGATTCACTCAAGCAAGATGCACTCGAGAGATCCAACAGCAGAAAAATCTTAAAGAATTTATCGATTTAGCAATGTCCCGACGCAATTTCTCGGACATTGCTTTTGCATTTTATAGGCTTTTTTGAAGCGAGATCGCTTTTGTTGGCGATCGCAGAGAGGCCACCCCTCTCTGCATTGTGCCTCTTTGAGCTTCAACTCTGATTAACGAACATAGAATTTAATTTCGTAAACGCCGCTTGCCCCTTGAGGATGCTGCCATGTTAGCAAGCGATCGCGGATGGCTTTGATGAGAGCCTCTTCTTTCACCAAAGAAGCGACATCGTCAAAAATTGCCCGTTCTACTCGTCCGTTCCGCAACCTTAGCTCAAAAATCGCTTCCCCTAAGATGCCATTGGGAATGGAAATATGGCGGAGATATCGATCTAACGCATCGATGGTAGCGCGATCGAATCCATCGGCTTCAATGACTTGCAAGCGCAAGACAATTCTATCTTGGTCTTCGGTTCGTTCTCGTCCGGTTGTGGCGCTGTCCTCGGGCAGCGTTTCTGATTCGGCGGGAGGTAGAATGGCAGCAGGAGGAGCAACATTGCGAGGACGTTGCCCTCTCGTTCCGCCACCTTGATTTCTTCTGGCAGGTCGCGCAGAGGGGTAGGGGGCGGGTACGGGACGGTTGATACCCGTTTGTAGTCCTAGATCGGCTTCCTCATCGGAATCGCCAAAAATCCCCTCATAACTCACGCCTTCGGGCAATTCTACGGGAACGTCTACCGTGCGTCGCGTGCCGTCGGGATCGACCCGTACTTCTTGGCTGACAGCAACAAAGGCAGTATATTGAGACAGCAGGCGATAGGCAAGAGCGGTATCGGTGACGGCTTCCACCCCCGATCGCGTTTCTCCCCCCATCATTTTTAACATGAGTTCCTTAATGCGCGCCCGTCCCCACAGTTGCGCGATCGCCAGATTTCCAGTTTCGTTAAAATTGACTTCGATGGTTTCGTTATAGCGTCGTCCTCCCGCGCTAATTCCCGTTATTCTCAATTGACCGCTCTGGCGATCGCCTTTGCGCCCGAATAAAACTAAGGGTTGGTTAGCAAATAAATCCGGTAAAAATTGCGGGTAAATATCGGGTGATTCTCCCTCTCCTTCCCAGCGAATGCGAATATTCGTGAGAACGGGATTGTTAATTTGCTCGAAAAACTTTTCGGCGGCTTTTTCGCTGGGTTCGTCTTGACGGACGACTTGCATAGTTCCCCGTCCGACTTCGGCAAGACGATCGAGCAAGAAACGGTTTACAGAACTACCAACCCCAAAGCTATAGAGACGATTGCCATATTTTAATTCCCTTTGCACCCGTGCGATGATTTCATTGTCATTGCCGATATAGCCATCCGTGAGCAAAACCACGCTTCGCAAGCGTCCTGCGGGGGCTGGGGGGTATTTTAACACGGCGTTAATGCCGTTGAGAAGTTCGGTACCGCCATTCCCTTCTAAACGGTCCACATAGGCTAAAGCACGATCGCGATTTCTCTTTGTATTCTGCAAAGGTGTCGGGGAAAGTGCCTGCGCGGTGTTGGCAAAATCAATGACGCTAAAGGTATCGTCGGGGTTTAAACCATTAATAAAGCGCCGCATTAACTCTTTCGATTTGGCGATCGGCTGTCCGCTTTGGGATCCCGATGTATCCATGAGAAAAATAATATCTTTGGGGACGATCTCATTGGTTTTGTATTCAATTGCCGGGATAAAATACAGGGCAAAATGACCGCCTTTTTCATCGGATTGAGTTAACACCGTCGCTTGGGTTTCTTTCCCCGATACCCGATAGCGCAAAATTAAATCTTTGTTGGGAATGCTATCTTCTCGATTTAATTTCACCTCGACAAGATCGCCGAGGCGGTTGGTGATAATTTTGTGAGAAGGAGAGCGCACTGCTTGTACCAAACCCCCCGCATTTAATTCCACCGTTACCCCGATATCGTGACCCGATCGCGTTCCGGGGGGCAATACTGGAGGGGTAATTCTCGAAGCATCGGGAACGCGATCGGTATCCTCTCCCCAATTTTCTCGCGTCGGATCGGGTTTGGGGGCATTCTCATCGATTGGCGTACCGGGAATATAGCGCGGTCCAACAACCATCGGAAAGACAAATTCGTAATCTCCTCCCTCAAAAGTGAGGCTATCGGTGTAGCGAATAGTGACATCGATTTGCTCTCCCGGTTTGATATTGGCGAGGGACTGGGTGAAAATATTGGCACGTTCTTGTTCGAGAAGTCCCGCCGTTCGTCCCTCTTGCCTTGCTCGTTCGTAAATTTCTCTCGCTTCTTCTCGCTTTTTAATATCGCCTTTAATCATGCGATCGCCGAGCTTAATCTCCATATCGTCAACGGCGGCTTCATCGGGCAAAGGAAAGACGTAAATCGCTTCTAAAGGGTTGCTGAAGGGGTTTTCAAAGGTTTGGGTTACTTCCACGCGAGAAACGTTTCCCGCTATTTTCGCTTTAACTTCCGTGTGTTTGAGAGGAAAAATGCGAGGTGCGCCATCTTCAGAAGGAACGAATAAACCGCCTGTAGGCGTTGCGGGATTGCCATCGCCGCGCAACGGGTTGGAGGTAGATTGAGGCACAGTTTGAGCGATCGCGAGGGAAGTCGCTCCACCTGCGCCAACAAGGAGCAAAGTTAGAGACAGAAATAGGGATGCTTTCATCATCGATACGCGGAATAAACAACATCAATTGCGAATTGTTCCACCGTACCTTGACATGAATTGCATTCTCTAAAAGTCTTGGTTTCGCTTTTGGTAACGAATTTCTCTAGCTGAAAGTCATCCGCAAACATAATATTCCCTATTTTCTCTTCCTCTTCTCCAGCGCGCAGTACTACAGTCTTTAATTGCCAAGGCAATAACTATTAATTTGATTGACTAATTCTTGTTCGGGTTGAGTGGCGCGGTGTAACTCGGCAATCGCTTTATCTAAAGTCTCGCGATCTTTTTTATTAAAGGCTTCTAGAAAAGTACGGGTGGCACTGGATGTCTCTGCATACATTTTGATGAATTCCCCGCGCAGTTTTTCTAATGTTTCATCTGATAGTTCTAGGCTCTGCATATCCTTAGAAGCCTGTTCCATTGCATCGACGACTTGTAACATTGTTTGAGTTGTATCGGCCTGTTCGTTATCTGCACTCACTCTCACTTCTTCCAGTGCATTAGCAACCTCGATAATTTGATTGCATTGAGCGATCTTGCTCGCGCCACAACCCGATCCTAGAAAGAGAATGATAGTAAATAGAGAAGCGATCGCGCTAGATTGGGGCAAACAACGCATTTCTAAATCTCCTATAAAGAGAGAATAATTTTCTGGGTGTCCCAATAATCATAGCATTTTGCACCCTGTTCCCATTCATTGCTGGGAGTTATACGGAGCATAAGTATTTTTTATGAAAGACTTCCATATCATATTGTTTCGGATCTCTTGTTTCGGATCTCTAAAGTAGATTCTTTATTTTTGCTTTCGCATTTTTCTCTCGAGGTTTTGATAAAGACGAGAATAATCGATTTTCGCATTATGGCGCTTGTCCGTGGGGATTTGCGAACGGATTTCTATGTTGACGATCTTGGCACGATCTAAGGAATGTTGTAAAGATTTTAAATCGAATTGTTTTTTCTTTTTATATAGTTCAATGAATAAAATGCGTTTGCCTTGCCAAGAAACAATTGCCGATCGCCTGATTTCAAGATGGCAATTAACTGCACATTCAACCGCAAAAGGATAGAGAATGCCAAAGCGATCGCGGATGCAGGCCGAGCGCCGTCCTAACAACCACAATCGCCCCCATTCATCGAGATAGCCCATGTCTCCCGTGCGATGCCAGATAAGATCGTTAACGTGAATTTTATTCATTTTCTTGTCATTGTTTTGCAAATATCCTTGTAAAACATGGTTGCCATTTACAATGATTTCGCCAATTTTTCCCCGAGACAAACAACGATATTTAAATTCATTTTCTGAGAGGAATAAATTTACTTCTTCTGATAGGGATATAATTTTTAACTGAATTTCTGAGACGGGTTTTCCAACGACTAATCCTCGTCCCGATCGCATTTTCTGCCAATCTTCTCGAGTCATTTCTGCTTCGGAAATCGAGGAGATCGGTTCGGCTTCTGTCGAACCATAAACGACCGTAATTTTCGCGCTGGGAAAAACTTCTTTTAGTTGAGAAAGAGTGCGCGGCATTACCGGCGCGCCACCTACAAAAATCTTGGCAATTTGCGGTAAAGTTAAACTGCGATCGCGACACCAATCGAGCAAGCATTCTAAAAATCCAGGGGAAGCAACCAATCGAGAAGGGTTGTATTTTTGGATTTGTCGGATCGCGCGATCGGCTCTAATTCTCCCCGGAAAGCGCAAATCGACATCGGGAATTAAACTGGTTAATCCCGAGGCAAGATTGGCAAGGATAAAAATGGGTAAAGTCGAAAGTTCTAATTTTGCGGGCTCGAGCTGTAAGGTTCGGGTTACGATTTTATATTGCGCCCAGAGAAATCCATGAGATCGCATTGTCGCTTTCGGTTGTCCCGTGCTGCCGCTAGTAAAGGTTAATAAAGCTGGTGCATCCCGATCGCAAGGATAAATATCAGGGTAGGGCGATAAATCCTCGATCTCCTGCCAAGAAATCGTTTGCGGAAAAGGACAGCCCAAACTAATTTTCAGGGTAATTTGACGCAATCGCAGACAATTTATTTGTAAAAAATGTGCTCTTGTACTACCAATAAGAACCCGAGGCGGGTAGAGTTGACAGCAGCGATCGATATGTTTTTTTCCCGCAGAAGGATCGAGAAATATAGCGACCAAACCAAGGCGAAATACTGCCGCCAGAACGATATATAATTCTACAGAGAGGGGATAAAAAATCAGTACTCCTTCTTTTGGCCGCACTCCTTCTCGATACAATAACCGTGCCAAACGTTGGGAAGAATATTCAATATTTCCAAAAGAAGTAATGCGAGAATGTCGAGCAAAAAAATGTTTGCGATCGCGATCGATAATCGCAGGAAAATGAGGGTATTTGAGAGCGCGATCTCGAAACAATTCAATTAAATTCATGCAGCTATCAAATAGTCCCTACTGTTGAAAAGCGAAGCATCCTCTGGCTTCCCCCTTACAAAGGGGATGGGAGAGGGATAAGAAGGGGATAGAGCGCACCGTCAACTATTAACTTTAACCGAACTGCCGTGACTGCGAGGATCGTTTTGAGATGCAGTCGGTTTAATTTTGGCTTCAAACTGAGAAACTTTGCCGATCGCTCGAGCGTAAGGCAATGCAACATTAGACATCAAGGCTTGTACGTCTGCCTCTAAAATAGAACGAGGTTGCTCTCCGAGAGATTCTCCAACTACTTCTCCTTGCGAATTCAAATAGACAAAATGGGGAATACCATCCACTCGATAGCGCAAGATTTCTGGCAACCATTTTGTATTATCGACATTGAGCATGACAAAATTGACAGAATCGCCAAACTCGCTCTTAATTATCTGCAAATCTTTAGCCATTGCTTGGCAACTGGTACACCAGTCTGCATAAAATTCCATGAGTGATGGTTTATCATTTTGTAAGGCAATCTCTAACGGAACGGCTGCTTTAGCTTGACTGTCGAGAGAAGCATCATTTCGTTCCGTTTGGAAAGCAAAAAAGAGGGCAAAACTCAAAACAAAAGCAACCGTTGCGATCGCAATTTTTACCGGGCGATTGTTCATAATGGCTGGCTGCGGAATATTAAATGGCATTTTTTTCTACTTTAGCAAATCATTCCCCAAAATAGGTACTGATGAAAAAACGAGTTACTTTAATGTTTCCCAAAAGAGCAGTACAGATGCCAGTAACTTATAGACTAGCTAAAGATTTTAATGTTGCCACTAACATTATTCGAGCCCAAGTGGCCCCCAATCAAATCGGCAAATTAGTCCTCGATCTTTTGGGAGATATCGATGCCATAGAAGCAGCTCTCGAATGGATGCGATCGCAAGATATTGAGGTTTCTCTTGCCAGTCGAGAGATTCTCATTGATGAAGACAGCTGCATTGACTGCGGATTATGTACGGGGGTTTGTCCGACGAGGGCATTGACCCTCGCACCAGAAACCTTTAAACTACAATTTCATCGTTCTCGATGCGTCGTTTGCGAACAGTGCATTCCCACTTGTCCCGTACAAGCAATTTCCACTAACTTTTAATGCTACCGTCAAATTTTTCACATTCATCGAATGCAGAACGAATTTGGTTCTGAAACATCTTCTCATCCTTCCAAGATGACTCGAGATATCAATCTCGATACTACACTCCAAGAACTTCCCCTGTATGATAGCGCGATCGCGATTTCTTGTTTAGGGGTAGAACTTGCCGATCGTATTGCCCAAAATCCAAGATTGCCCGGAGTTCTGTTAACCGATCGCGAAGAATTGATCGGCATCGTTTCTCGCCGTCAATTATTGGAATATTTATTGCTTCCTCAAGGTATGACCTTTTTTTTAGATCAGCCTTTGCAAGTATTTTGGGGACACAACAATGCCGATATTTTAATTTTACCCGGAGATATGCCGATTTTAACGGCAATGCAAAAAGCGCTAAAGCGATCGGCGCGCATTATTGCCGATCCCATTGTCGTTCAACTGGGTACTTCTCAATACAGAATTCTAGATTTCGGACAACTCAGTTTGGTTTCTTGGCAAATTCGCGGGATTGAAACTCAAGTTCGTTACGAACGTTCTCAAGGGCAAATGATTCAAACGGAAAAAATGGCGAGTTTGGGACGATTGGTTGATGGCATTGCTCACGAAATTCTCGATCCAGTGGGTTTTATTTGGGGGAATCTAACTCATATTTCTAATTACAGTCAAGATTTATTGGAGTTAATCTCTGTTTATGAAAACAATATTACTGTTTCTTCTCCAGAAATCAAAGAAGTTCAAGAAACGATTGAAGTGACCTACTTAAAAAAAGATTTTCCTCGAGCGGTAGAAAGTATTGAAACAGGAGCAAAACGCTTGCGCAATCTCGCAATGAGTTTGCAAAATTTTTGTCATGTCGATGAAGTTTATCCCAAACCCGCCGATCTTCATGCGTGTTTGGATGGTATTATTTTATTACTCAAAAGTCGTCTCGGTAGCGATATTTTAATTGTTCGGAACTACGGCCGCTTACCGCCAATTGTCTGTTATATTGGCAAGCTAACCCAAGTATTTACAAATATTTTAACGAATGCAGTGGATGCTTTGCTCGATCGCGCTGCAACTCAAAAATGGAAGCAAGAATTCGATCGCGGTTATTTAATTCAAAATCCCCCTAAAATTGAAATTGAAACAAAAATCATTCATCGCATTCCCGAACGAGATACCGCAATCGAACAAAGGTTTGTCTCAATTCGCATTCTTGATAATGGAATTGGCATGACGCAAGAACAACAGGAGCAAATTCTCGCGTCTTTCTCGGTAGAAAGACGCGCAGCGAAAGAAACGAGCTTAGCTGTTAGCTATCAGATTATTACAGCCAAACATGGGGGAATATTTAACTTTAAATCTCAATTAGGGGAAGGCAGCGAGTTTGAAATTATTATTCCATTACTTCAATGAATTTTGTTATTTTTTATTGGTTATTCATAGTCTCTGTCCCTTGCCAAGGGGGAGGATAGTGGATGCTTCGCTTTTTCAAGACAGGGGATTGGTGGGGGGTCTAGGTTGGGCATCCAACCACCGATTAATAATGTAAAGGGATAAAAATTAGAGGCAATAGAGCGATCGCCAATCCACTCCAATCGATCCAACTCAATTCGATTTCGCGATCGGATTCTGTTAGTAAAGCATCTACTCTTTCTTGCAAGCGATCGCCAGAACAAGGACGATTAAATTCGGCACTCAAGCTGGTAAACTCTTGGAAAGGAGTGCTAATGGTTAGCAACAGCGATTCTGCCAATACTAACCCATCAATTTGTTGGCAAGCAAAACGATCGGCACGCAATTCTCGCAAGGCTAAAAGTTCTTCCCATAATACCTCTGTAGCGGGCAACCAAGGGGTAATTCGCCGCAACCATCCCAACCAGAAGAAAAGGAATGTATCGCGATAGTAAAGATGCGCTTGTTCGTGGGTAAGAACTGCCTGTAAATGTTCTCGATCGAGGTGCTTTAATAAGCCTTGACTGACGACTAATTCCGGCTGAAGAAAACCAATTTGAGCGCTATACAATCCCGAATCTTCTAATAAACGCGCGCGAATATTTTTTTCTTCGATTTGCAAGGTAATTTGAGGATAAGCACGAATGGTATCGAGAGAATTTCGCCCATCTCCGAATAATTTTAACCCCGAACCACAGACAAAAATTAAATAGGCGATCGCGAGATAATAGCTCCATTGTCCCGTTTCCATCCCAATCATGGTTCCGCGATCGCCCATGCAAACAATGGCAATTGCGGTAGTTAATAAGAGAAAGGGGGGCAATAAAAAAGCCAATAAAGCGGCATGCCAGCGATCTCGCCACATTTCTGCATTGCCTCGCCAACTCCAACGCAAGACGATCGCACAAGTGACAGCGATTAAGATTAGGAATAAGTGCATTAACGTTCCTCCTCTCTCTCTTTGCGAATCGCACGCAAGCGAGAGGCAATGGCTTCAATCTGTTCGACGCTCCCCGCATCGAGACTGTCTGCAAAAGCAGCAACAATATCGGGGTTGCTGACTGCCAAAAAATTATTGAGGCGATCGTGGGAATGTAAAACTTGTGCTTCTCGGCAAGAGACGAGAGGAGTCCAATAAAACGCCCGACCTCTTTTTTCGCTTTTAACCCAACCTTTTTTTTCCAAACGATTGAGCACTGTCGTTACAGAAGTATAGGCCAGTTCGCGATCGGGATCGCTGAGAATGCGCTCGTGAATATCTTTCACTGTAGCGCAGTTAAAGTCCCAGAGAATTTTCAGAATTTCTTGTTCTAGAGGACCGAGGGAGAGTTTTTTCGGGCGGCGATCGGGCAATGGAGCCATTATTTCAGTTATCAGTTACCAGTTATCAATTATCGATGAATTCTCAGTAATTATCAAGGTTTTTAATTTTTTTGTTACTCATGACCCAATCATACAAATTGTTGCAGAACTTCAACGGTTTTCTCTCCGGTTTTCGCCCAGCTAAATTCGCTGGCCCGCAATAAACCCAGTTCCCTTAGATTCTCTCTGAGAGCGAGATCCGTAACCATGGTATTCATGGCGATCGCAATTTCCTCAACTTTGTAGGGATCCACCAGTAATGCAGCTTCTCCCGTCACTTCAGGAAGAGAAGAAATATTGGAGGTAATGACGGGAGTGCCGCAGGCCATCGCTTCTAAAAGCGGAATGCCGAAACCTTCCCAAAGCGAGGGAAAAACTAGCGAGATCGCACCGTTGAGTAAAATCGGCAATTTTTCATAGGGAACGTATTCCATAAATTTAACTTCATCTCGCACATCTAATTCTCGTGCTAGTTCTTGCCAGCGTGGTGTATAGCGATTGTCTGTCGGACCTGCCAGCCACAGTTCGTACTCTTTATAGTCTGGAAGTGAGGCAAAGGCTTGAATGAGACGCTCTATATTTTTGTAAGGATCTTGTCGTCCCAAATAGAGAAAATAAGGACGACCGCGCCTCGGTATGAGTTCGAGAGGATGGAAGTGCTGGCGATCGTAAGCGAGAGGGATTGGGGTGATTTTACTGGCAGAAATACCGCAAAAATCAATCAAATCGTTAGCTGTGGCGACGGAATTACAGATAATATAACGAGATTGGGAAACAACTTCAGGTAAGGCATAGCGGTGATAGTAATTGAGGCGAGATTGCCGATTGGGAAAGCGCAAGGGAATGAGGTCGTGTACCATGACCACAAAACGACACCGACTGTAAAGTGGGGCTTCCGGAACGGGAGAAAAAAGGAGGCGCGATCGCAGTTGACGATAAATACTCGGCAAGCGAAACTGCGTCCACAATAATCGTAAAATGTGACCTCGCGTTCCATGTTCGGGGGTTAAATTCCTTGGAATGGGATAGCACTCGTATCCCGGAATTTCTTCAGCACTCAAAAGAATTGGAGCGAGGGGTTTTAAATGGGGATAAAGATTGCGAGTATAGTTGACAATCCCTGTTGGTTTTGAGAAGAGAAATGATAGGTTAACGAGCACGAATGCTTATCCCTTTCGAGCAGTGATTTTATCCTACAGCATATCAATAATTTGGCAGCAATTGAATGTGCTTCTTTTATACTGAGAAGCAGAAAAGGCGATCGCAAAACAGTCCTTTTGCAAAACAGCATGATTTTGTTTTTCGGCATCCTTAATCAAAATTCGTAATCTATCGCTAAAACTTCGGCAACAATGGGTTTAATCAGCTTCTCTATAATATTTTGATGGAGGGGGTGGGGTTGATAGACTTCTAAACCCTCACGATCGCGAAATCTGACGACTAAACCATGAGTATAACCTCGGGCGCGATCGCTGAAGTTTTCTCCGCAGGATAAATCGACAATAGCAGGAATTCTTCCTTTCATCTCTTGCAATGCCGAGATCGCCGTCGCGATCGCTTCTGAAGAAGCATTTTCTTGCCATTTAAACAGGACGATATGCTCGATCATTCTTTTTATTGATTTGCAGTTGCTCGATTATTATATCTTATAGCGTTGCGCGCTGGAGAATCGAGAATTGGGATTCGATTTCTCTTTCTTTCCGTTTGGCAAACCCTGCTAATTGCGAAACATTGTTTAATCTTGTACCGATAAAATGCGTTCTATTATTAGATCTCGATCTCGTAATTTCCGACAAACTAAAATCATTCGATGACAGGTTAGGGGATCTTTTATTTCTGTAAAAGAGCGAGAAAGACTTCAATTGTCAAATTAGAATGACTGATAGTAAATAGAGAGTATTTTACCATACTTGTTATTTATTGAGAATTTTTTTGAGTTTTGAATTGATGATTTTTAATCATTAAGATGAATCTTCATTATAGCTCAACTCTTCGAGGTCTATTTCATTTAATTGGTTTTGAGGTAGAAAAACACCTTTTAAATCTGCACCTTTTAGCGTAATTCCTTGTAAATTTGCTTCTCGTAAATTGACCCGAAAGAGAATAGCTTCGCTCAAATTCGCATTCGTTAAGTTAGCATCTTCGAGATCGACACTCATAAGTTCTGTTTTACGTAAATTAACGCCATCCAAATTTGTTCTGCGAAAATGAGAACGAGTTAAATCGCAACCGCGTAAATCGGCAAAACTGAGATTGCAATCCAGTAATTTTGCCCCGGTTAGATCGGCATCGCGCAGATCGACCCCTTGCAAACAAACACCATCTAATTCAATACGCGTTAGATCGGCACCTCGCAAATCTGCTAATGTAAAATCGGAGTTTGCGACGATCGCGCCAGTCATATCTGTTTTTCTTAAATCCGCTCGGGTGAATTTCACTTTCTTAAGTCGTGCTTTTCGCAAAATGGCTCGACTGAGATCGACTCGAGCGAAGTTAACATCGTTTAAAATTGCTCCACCGAGATCGACCCCCAGAAGATCGGCCCCTTGCAGATCGACCCCCATTAAAGCAATTTCTTTTAAAGAGACATGAGGTGCAATTAAATATGCTCCTAAATCAGCAAGATCGATGCGATCGGAATAAAGTGTTTGATGGTTGTAAACTGCTTTATTTAAAAGCACGCCATTTAAATTGGCATTGCTGAGATCGGCACCGCTTAAATTTGCACCGCTCAAATTTGCGCCGCTTAAATTCGTCCCTATTAAAAAAGCGCGAATTAAATTTGTTCGTCGCAAATCTGCATTTTTGAGATCGGCATTATTCAAATTCACATAACTTAAATTGAGTCCTTGTAAAGAAACACCCGGCGCTAATAAGTATGCTGCTAGTTTTTGCACGTTAAAATTTTCTGGAAAAATCGTGCGATTGCTATAAAGCGCCCCTTTTAAATCGGTTTGATTTAAGGGGATGCCTCTTAAATCCGCACCGCTTAAATTGGCCCCCACTAGATTCGCATCTGCTAAATTGGCGCCCACCAAATTAGCGCCTGTTAAACTGGCCGCAGAAAGATTGGTTCGCACCAACTCCGTCCCGATGAGATTGGCATCGCTGAGATCGGCTTCTCTTAAATTGGCATCGGTTAAGTTGGCTAAATTGAGAATGGCTCTCGTTAAAATCCCACGACTTAGATTGGCACCTTGAAGGTTGGCTTCAATTAAATCTGCATAGCTGAGAATCGCTTCGCTCAAATCGGTTTCCCTTAAATCTGCACCGCGAATATTGGCCCCTTTTAACTCCGCTCCCGTTAAATTTTTGCCCTTCAGATTTTGATGTCTTAGATCCAGACGATTGAGAAAATCACCAGTATTCATGCGATCGCATTACTCGTTGTCATTTGGTTTAGCGCAACATTAAGAAAATTGATTGTAACAAACCAATAAAAAAACCGAGAATTCCCCCTAAAGTGACGATCGCTTGCAGTTCGCTTTTGACAATGCCTTGAATGGTGGTCTCTAATTGAGCGGGAGAAGTGGCACTGACCCGGTCTACGATGACGCGATCGATCGCTAAAATAGGGATCGCTCGCGCGACTACTTTTTCCAAATCTCGCTCTAGATAGCGTTCGAGAATGAGGGCGAGTTCCCAGCTTATGGTTTCGAGAGAACTGTTGAGAACCTCGGAATTTTGCAATCGCTTGATTAAAATAATCGAGATTTTATCCCAATCAATTGAAGTTCCCAAACCCTGTACGAGATTGCCTCCCTTATCTTGAATATAAATTCGCACCGTTTCCCGAGTGGTTTTGCGAAGTTGGCGCACCGTAGAAAGAGGCAGATTTTCTAAAGAGAGGTTTTGCAACCACCGACGCAGGCGATCGCGGATTTCTAACGATAAAATTAACTCTTTCAAGCGGGCATTGGTAATTTCTTTTTCATCCAAACAAAAAGTTCGCAACCGAGCGAGGGAGTTTTTCACCCCGAATAGATTGGCAACCACCCAAGTGGTACCGCTTGTTTTTTCTCGAAAGCCCGCATCGATAATTTCGATATTGCGATCGGTGAGAAAGTCAATCATGGCCTGTCGCAGGAGATCGGGAGGGAGAACGACTTGCAAGAGCCAATCGGCAAATTGACGCGCTTGCGGGTCGCTGAGGCGAAAATCCAAAAGAACGCGATCGAAGATGCGATCGATTTGATCCTTGAGAAAGTCTTCCCGTTTGGCAAAAACTTGGATGAGGCGCGGGAGGGAGTTACTAAACAGATCTCGCAAAATTTCGGCGAGGATTTTAGCCGTTTTCTGTTCTTTATCCGCTTGAATCTGCTCGATCGCCAAGCGTAGAAGCCATAGGAGGGCGCTTTGTACCCGTTCGGGAGTTAGCAATCGTTTGGTTAGGTTTTGCAACTCTTGGGGCGTTAGCAGAGACCCCATAATCGTATCGGAAATTCGTTTCGCGAGGCGTTCTTGGTTGCGAGGAATCAAGCCTGGGGTAAAAGGGAGGCGACGCTTGCCCAGATAAATCGGCTTATACGGACGAAATAGCATTTGAATGGCTAAATCGTTCGTGAAATAGCCAATAATTCCTCCTGCTATGGGAGGGATAATGAGAATCCAAAGATCGGGCATCTAATCTAACGATCGATTATCAGCAATACTCTGAGCTTGCCGAAGAGTTTATCGGTTAATCTATTTTTCTAGAACTAAAACGCCCATCATTCCTCCGCTAATGGGATAGTGAACGGCTGTTTTAAATCCGGCGGCTTTTCCTAGCTTAACTTGTTCGGTGCTGAGGGGAAAACGTTCCAAGCTGGGAAAAATATACTCGTACTCTGCTTTGAGGGCGAATCGTTCGGCGGCGGGAACGACGATATTATCTAGATACCATTGTTGAAAGGCTTGCAGAATAGGAAGAGCGGGGCGGTGAAAGTCCAAAATGGCAAATTTGCCCCCGAGTTTGAGAACGCGGTGTAATTCTTTCAGGGTGCGGGGAATATCGGGAACGTTTCGCAACCCATAACCCATGGTGCCGCAGTCAAAATGCCGATCGGGAAAGGGTAAATTCGCGGCATTGCCTTCAACCCATTGAATCGGAGGAGACGGGATCGTCGTGCTGGCTTTTTCCCAAGCGATCGCCAGCTGTTGGGGAGAAAAGTCCAAACCAATGATTTGTCCTTTCTCTCCGATCCGTTTTGCCAGTAAAAATGCCAGATCTCCACTGCCGCAACAAACATCTAAAGCGCGATCGCCGGGCTGGGGATCTGCCCATTTCACGGTCATCTGCTTCCAGACGCGATGCAGCCCCCAACTTAAATCTTGATTGAGGCGATCGTAAACGGGGGCGATGCGATCGAAAAGGGTTTGAATATCGGGATCGGTCATTTCCACGAACAGCGAACAATAAACAATGAGATTGTAACTGGCGATTTCCTAGAATCCAAACCTCAAAACCCAATCCCCATTATCCATTACTCGTTGCCACCAACGCGAGTACGGCTTGTTGGGCGGCGAGGTGAATGAGCTTGATCTCCTCTTCGTTGGGTTTGGGGGAATCGGTCCATTGCAACGATAGGACGGCAAGAACGCGATCGCGAAATGCGAGGGGTAACATTAAATGAACTTTCACTCCCGCATCTTTATAGGTTTCGCTGGGGGGTTCGCTACGATTGTCGTTCACCCAAACTTCTGTTTTTCCAGCAGAAAGCACCCCTTGGATGAGAGGATCTGCTTCTAGCGTTAAAGGAATAGATCCGGCTTTGCCATAACTTCCCGCCGTTGCCAGACTCTCTCCCGCAACAGCATGAAAAATACAGCCATCAGCCATAAAACTCTCGCCAAAGCATTTGGCGAGGGGTTCGAGACATTCTTCCATCGAGGGTTGGGATGCGGCAACTTTCGCGATCGCCTCCAGTAGCTTTGCTTGTTCTTGGGCGCGTTGCAATTCTTCGGTACGTTCTTTGAGAATTTTATAGGTATCGGCAGCGCGATCGACGACTTCTTTCAATTCGTTGGGATCCCAAGGTTTCGTGATATATTTATAAACCTGTCCCGAATTAATGGCTTCAACTAAATCTTCAACATCCGTAAATCCCGTCAAAATGATGCGTACTGTATCGGGAAACTTGGGCACGGTTTTGCTTAAAAACTCCGTTCCTTTCATTTCTGGCATTCTTTGATCGGAGATAATAACGGCCACTTCCCCTTCAGCCTGTAACACGTCTAAGGCATTAACGCCGCTATCTGCCTTATAGACTCTAAAATCTCGTCGAAAAGTACGATAGAGCAAATCGAGATTGTCGGGTTCATCATCGACAACGAGCATCTTGGGTTTTTTCGGTCTTTCCATGCTTGTTATTTGGCGCGTTACATTATCAAGATCGGACAGGGAATAACTCATAACCTATACAAGTTGTATCTGTAAAAATTTGGATTGTCGAATCCCGGGAGAAAATATTCACCCCAATCAATCTTCTCCTATTCTCCAATCCTATCAGGAGTTAATCCTCTTACACCCTTTCCCTTGCAGGCCGGGATTTTCATCGTAACTGGTGACGGGTGACGGGTGAGTGGTAACTGATTCACCCGATCGCTACTTCCACGCTAAAGATCATGTCATTAAAATCCCCATCTCCTAATTCTGGCAGATCCTCGAAGCCGTAAATATTGTTCCCCAAGAGTTGAATGTGATCCCGCGTATCGGTATTGGCTCGCGCAAAAGCAAAGTAAACGGCGGGTGCATCGTCGGTGCTGTTAAAATAACCGTCAACGGTATTGTTGGCAATGATAAACGGGGCAAAGACACCGCCGCCTTGTAGGGTGGTTGCCGCTCCGCTACCATTGCGATCGAAGGCAATGCCGCTTCCGGATTCTTGGCTGAGTCGTAATGCTGCGTCCGTGTATCCGGGACTTCCGGGATCGATACGCTGCCCGGTAACGGGATGGCGCACGGTTCCTCCAGGCGTTTCAATCCGGTACAATCCGACGGTATTGCCGAACTCGGCATCGCTTCTGACGATGGGAAAGGAGGTGCGAATATTCTGCCCATCGAGGTTCCGCAGGTCAATGACTTCTCCTTCTTGTCCTCCTTGGAGGTTGGCGGCGAGGTCTTGCACGGAGAGGGGGTTGCGATTTAATGTGACCCGCATGACTAAATCTTCGTAATCGGTATCGCTGCCCCCGAGGGATTCTTCCCAGCCGATGGTAAATAAATTCTCTGTACCTCGAATGCGAGCGTGGTCGAAGTTGTCGTCATTGGCAGCGAGGGTGGAAAAATATACTTCTGTCTCTCCAGCATCTCCGTACAGAATTGTATCTCGCGTTCCTTTGGTAATGAAATAGAACATAAAACGCTCGCCTGGGGCAATGGGCAATCGGCGGGTTAAATTCAAGCCGCCGATGAGATCGTCAGAGCGATTGGAGAGGACGTTAAAAATGGTTGTTCCCGCCTGCAATGCTGCATTCTTAAACTGGTCTTCTCCTGGAGAAATGCCGTTGACGCGATTGAGTTCGTCTACTTTAAAAATGCCCACTTCGCTCACGCGATCGCTATCGCTGGGTTCGAGGGTGACTTCCAAGCTGGCAAATCCTCCATTGCCGGTGACGATGAAGGCATTGTTACTTTGTCGCAGGCTCAAGGGGGCATCGATCTCCCCCGCCGCGAGAATGGAACCGATGTTTCCGCCTTGGGGGTTAATATCTCCTCGTTGGTTGTCCCCATAGTGCAGGAGAATGCGATCGCTGCGTCCATCGCCGTCGAGATCGAAGAATTGTGCCCCCGTGCTGCCGTTATAGATGAATTCAGACCAGCGTCGCTGGTTGTCGTCGTAAATCCAAAATGTATTATAGGCAAGGTTTGCCGGTTCTTCGGGGACGATGAGATTGAGGACGGTGGAGGAGGAAGCGGGGTTGAGGTTGAAGCGAAGAAAATCGATGGGAAATTGCGCTCCTAACCCCAAGGGATCGACGGGGGCATCCAAACCGGCACTGCTGAGGCTCTCGGCAAAAGTAAAGCGAGTCCCAGGAGATTGGGCGGCGAGGGTGACAAAAGTGCGAGAATCCCCGGGATCGCCGTTGAAGGTGGCTAGGGAAACGACACTGGCTTGCTGGCTATCGGGAATGCCATCTAAGTTGCGATCGCCCGCGACTCTTTCCATTTGGTCGGCAACTTCGTCTCCATCCGCATCGGTGCCGAAGTTACGCAAATACTCAAGGGTTCCTCGGGCGTTCCCTAAAAATGCGTCGGGATCGTCATCCCCGTCGATATCGCCAAAGGCTAATGTACCAAAGGTTTCCGTCCCGAGACCGTTAAAGGGATTGGCTGCGCCGACAACGGGAATGAAGTCCGGCGCGGTTGTCGTCCCGACATTGGCAAAATAAATATATTCCGTTGCATTTCTCCCCGCCATGAGGTCGAAATCCCCATCGCCATCTATATCGACCAAGCTGGGGGCGCTAAAACCGCTAATGTTTTGCAAGCCAAAGGCATTGAGAATGGGTTGGGTAAAGTTAGGACTATTGCGATTTCCGGTATTTTCTAAAAAGTAAATATCCCCCGAGGCGGTGCCGACAAACGCATCAAGGTCGCCATCGCCATTAATATCGGCAAAAGTCGGGGTTGCATAGGTTCCGTTATTGCTCCAATTAAAAGGATTGGAGCGCGAGGTGGCAAAATTGGGGTTTGCAGGGGTACCTTGATTTTCAAAGAAGAGAACATCGCCATTGCGATCGCCGACAAAGGCATCGAAGTCGCCATCCCCATCGATATCGACGAAGGCGGGGGCGCTATCGCTGACGACACCGGTTAAATTAAAGGGATTGGCTTGCAGGGTGTCAAATACGGGTTTGGTACGGGTGCCGGTATTTCGGGAAAAGTTGAGATTGCCCGAGCGATCCCCGACAAAGGCATCGAGATCCCCATCCCCGTCAATATCGACCAAGACGGGATTGCTGAATTCTGCGACGGCAAAGGCATTGAGGGGATTTTGTTCCCCCAGTCTCTTGTCAAAGCGCCGGGGGACGACAACGGCAGTTCTCACTGTTGCTGCACTAGTTCTGCCGTCATCGTTGACAATTCTGTAGGTAAAAGTATCGCCGCCAATAAAACCGAAGCGCGGGGTATAAACTAAAGAATTCCCTTGGACGGAGACCGTTCCCCCATTGGCTGAAGTCCCATCGGCATTTTGAATGGAAATTCCTTGTCCGTTGCTGTCGGTATCGTTTAACAAAACGGGAATGACAACGGCGGTGTTGGGAGTGGTTGAGGCGGTATCGTTGCGAGCGACGGGGGGGCTGTCATTATCGCGGATGAAGATGCGGGCGACGGCGCGATCGATGATGCCGCTACTGGCATTGCTGAGGGTAATGGAGAAGTCTTCGACGGATTCGGCGGCGCGATCGCCTTTGATAACCAAATTGATGATTTTGCTGGTTTCCCCGGCCTCAAAGGTTAACGTTCCCGTTAGGGTGCTGTCGGTACCGGCATCATAATCTGTCCCCGCGATCGCCGTGCCGCTGGCGATCGCATAATCTATCGTAACGGGGGCATTTTGGTCGGTGGGGGCGGTGGCGAGATTAACCGTTAGTTCGATCTCTCGGTCGGCGTTTGTTTCCTGGATGGAGAGATTGCTGACGCTGAATCCCGTGCGGGTGGTCGTGGCAAGAGGAACGAACTCGCGTATCCAATCGGTAAAGGACGAAACTTGCGTGTAAACGCCGTAAAAGTTGGGTCTGGGGACACCGGAGTCAAAACTAACGATTCCGGCTTGAACGAAGTCATTGCCTTCTGGCACGATTAAGGGACTGCCGCTATTGCCTCGGGCAAAATCATTACTTCCTGCTACCTGTCCTGCCGCCAGCATCTTATCAGTGACCTGACCGTTGTAGGATTGGGGCTGATTGGCAGTTTCTCGGGCAACAATCGGATTTTCGACTTCGTAAAGGCGCGTCGCACTCGAGCCGATATCGCTGACGACGCTCCAGCCGAGGGTTCTACCGGATGTACCCACAGCAGCAAGATTATCGGGATCCCCCTGTTCTACCAGTCCGATAGGGGTAATATTGGTCACGGGAGTCGAAAGCCGCAGCAGGGCAATATCGGAGTCAAAGGTATCCGGATCGTAGTCGGGATGAATGATAACTTCGGCGACATCGTAGCGGGTGCCGCCGGTACGTAGAGAATTCGTTTCGAGGAGAACATCGATCGCGTCGGGATTCAACCCGACAACGCTATGGGCGGTGGTTAAAATCCATTGAGAATGAATGAGAGTACCGCTCGCAAATTGGCCGGTGGTATTGGGTTGATTGCTCCGCATCAATGCCGCCATCCACGGGTAGGGATCGGGGTTGTCGCCCACGATCGTCTCTCCTGCTGCTCTCGGTTCTTGTCGCCTGCCGTTGGAGGGATTGGGGTCGATTCCGGGGACGAGGAAGGGGGAAACGGTAGAGGGGATGGCGGAAAGGTCTGGCATGGTTCGATGGGGGGGACTCCTGCTTGCAATTATAAGCAGGTTTGGGAAAGAGGCAACTGGAGAAGATACCGGAATTTATGTGCGGGTTTTGGCGGAATGCGGCGATCTTTAACAAGCTATTTCATAAAGCGATCGATCTCGTCAATCAATTTTTGCAGTTGCGCGACGGTTTTCGTTAAGTCTAACTCAGCTCGAAGCCACAATGTTTAAGAATAAAATCCGGTGTCAATCGTTCATCTAACCGAGCTAAAAAGTTATATTCTGCTAAAAACCATGCTTCTATCTCCATAACAGCTAAGATGACGCGAATGGGAATTCTTGTTGCTTTATCAGGATGAGATACTTTTAAAAAACTTTTAATTGCAGCACGTATAGATTGTTCGGTAATAGAGTTCAAATCATTTTCTTGAACATATAAAAATTGTGGAAGATTTTCTTGATTGTCAGACACAGAAATATTGTGAATTAAAGGAAAAGTAAATTTGATACCAAGCTCTGAAATATTGTAATCAATTTTATTCATATCCTCAACGATCGTTTCTTTGAAATTATGACCGATTTCTTTTTCTCCAAGTGCAAAAATTCTGACAATGTGATTATAATCTTTTAAGTCTGTTTTATTTTTAAGCGATTCTAGCTTTTGTGGTATGCGTACTATTATATCTCGTCCTAGTGGCGTACTAAATTCATAAAATCTTACAGAATTTGACCATTGATGTATCTTCTCCAAGAAAGGATGTTGAATGAAATCTCTGCGCTTGACTATGGCTAATTCTTGTTCGGGAATTTGAAAATTAATATCTCGATCGAGTTCTTCAGCAAAGATAATACCTTTGCCAAAAAGGTCTCTTTTCAAACGTATTTTTTCCTCTATTTTTAGTTCTTCTTCAATTCTAAGATTTTTATCTACCTTCAATCTATATTCTGTTTTTGATTGAGGGCGATCGATATCGAACACTAAATACCATTCATATGTCATTGAGAATGGAGTAAAACTTGCACCCAATAATATTTCTGATAGAAGATGTATTGCATTAACAATTTGTGATTTTCCACTAGCATTTTTGCCAACAATTAGATTAATTTGGTTAAACTGACATTGTTCTAACTTCCATTCATCAGCTAAACCTCTATTTGTAATAAATTCAAAAAAGTCTAATTTCATGATTTTTATGGGTTTGAATATAGATTATGAAATAGCACTCCTCAATTTTCCCATTCAACATCATTAAGCTCCCAAAAAATGAGAGTATGCCAACTCCCAGAAACGAGAGTTTTTCCGTCTGGACTCCATGCCAAACTCTCGATCGCGGGAATGTCGTCGGGTCGCGATATTCCATTATCATTGCGAGATGGATGACTGGCAAGGGTATCGAGAATTTCTCCCGAAGAACTCCAGATTTTTAACATCCCATTTCTCCCCCCAGAAACCAACATTCCACCGTCCGGACTCCAGGCAAGACTATGTACCCAACCCGATGTAAGAGTGTTTAGAAGTTGTCCCTCGATATTCCAAAAAGTGAGATTATCGCTTTCGCCACCAGCAGCCAGCATCGTACCGTCTGGACTCCATGTGATGCAATTTGCGCCTAAATTTGGGGCTTCAATGGTTTGTAGGAGTTGTCCTGCTTGACTCCAGATCTGGAGAGTGGATTCACCTCCAACAGCCAGCATTGGACCATCGGGACTCCATGCGACCTCTCTCACCCAACCCGACGCAAGGGTGCGAAGAAATCGTCCTTCTCTGCTCCAAATTTGTAGGGTAAATTCTCCACCAGAAGCGAGCATTTGACCGTCGGGACTCCATGCTAAACTATGAATTCTTTCTGTACGAAGTCCTAAGCGATCGCTTCTCAATGTGCGAAGAAGTTCCCCCTCTCGACTCCAAATTTGAATCGTCCCGTCGAAACTTCCCGAAGCCAATAATTGACCGTCTGGACTCCATGCTACGCTTGTGATAGGGACGGAATGACCGGTAAGAGTCTGGAGAAGTTTTCCCTCCCAATTCCAAATTTTGAGAGTATTTGCTCCCTCTTTAAAAGTCAGACTGTTATGAGTCGAAACCAATTGGCGACCGTCCGGACTCCATGCAATGTCAGTCACCCAACCCAACGCAAAATCTTGTATAAATTCTCCTTCCGCACTCCAAATAACGAGAGATTTGTTTTCATTTAAAGCCATTAAAGTTTTGCCGTCGGGATGCCAAGCAACACTATAAATCGGGCTTTTAAAAAATTCCGTTCCCTCTCGAATAGTATGCAGCAATTGCCCGTCTAAATTCCAAATTTTGAGATCGCCATTCGTAGAAGCGAGTTTTTGACTGTCTGGACTCCAGGCGACTTGAGTGACTCCAAAAATATCGATCGCACCCAAAAGTTGCCCCTCCGCACTCCAAATTTTCATCACCAGATCCTCGCTTCCCCCCGAGGCAAATCGCTCGCCATCGGGACTCCATGCAACGCTATCAACTCCATTTTGATGTCCTGCAAGAGTCTGGAGAAGTTGTCCGCGAGAATTCCAAATTTTCAGGCGATCGCCGTCGCTACCGGAAACAATTTTTTCCCCGTCCGGACTCCATGCCACACTTAAGACCTGACTTTCGTGTCCTGCAAGGGTATGTAAAACTCGTCCGTCTAAGTTCCAAATTTTCAGGGTGCGATCGCTACTTCCCGAAACAATTTTTTCCCCATCCGGACTCCAAGCAACGTTTAAAACTTCTCCTTGATGTCCCGTAAACGTTTGCAAAAGTTGCCCGTCTGCACTCCAAATTTTCAAGGTGCCATCTGCACCTCCAGAAGCCAGCATTTGACCGTCTGGACTCCATGCAACGCTCAAAACGCCCCCTTGATGTCCTGAGAAGGTATGGAGAATTTGCCCGTCTGCGCTCCAAATTTTCAGGGTTTCATCGATCCCTCCAGAAACGAGCATTTCCCCGTCCGGACTCCATGCGATACTAGAGATCCAGACCTGATGCCCGGCAATGCGATCGCGTTCTTTGAGAATCGATCTCGCTAAAGTTTTCGAGTCATTTTGTGAAGGTAAATCGATGGCGATTTGCTCGGGAGAAGCGATTGCGGAAGATTGCGGAAAAATAGTCGAGAATATCGCTAAGCTGGCAATTTCGGCCAGTCCAACGGAGGCGATCGCAATTCTTTTTAACACTTGTCAAAAATTTGAACGGTTAAAGCGAGAAAAAATATGCTCTCATTACAACGTTTTGGGTTGCAATAAGAGCAATTTTAACATTATTGCTCCTTAACCCTTAAAGGTTAAAATTGGCTGCAATTTCGCCACAATTTGTACGATTCCGGCTTCTACTTGAGCATCGATAATGGGTTGAATGGGTTTATAAGCGGCGGGAGCTTCTTCGATGCGCCGTTCTTCGCGTAAAGTGATGCAATCGACTCCTTTTAATCCCAATGCTTCCTCGCCTTGTTTTGTGCCTTCTCGCTGCATCTCGAAACGCGATCGCATCCGTCCCGCACCGTGAGAAGCTGAAGATAGATATTTTTCGCGACCGGATCCCACAAGCAAATAGGAGGACGCACCCATGGATCCCGGAATGATAACGGGTTGGCCGAGATGGGCGGGACAAGCACCTTTACGGGTTATCCAACCATCGCGATCGGATAAAGTGAGATTGTGAGGCAAGTCATAAACGAGAGGGGCTTCTATGTCCCCGTAAACCTGACGCAACCGCAGGCGCAGTAATTCCGCCAGCAACAAGCGATTGACAAATCCGTAATTAGCGGCGGTTGCTTCTGCTTGCAGGTAATCTTTGACCAGATCCGGGGTTGCGTTGGTGGAGAGGGGAAATAGGCGAGAAGTGGGATAAGCCAGACCGTTTGCCCATGCTTTGCGAGCGCGATCGCGCCACAATTTGCCGATATATTTCCCGACGGTACGGGAGCCGGAATGTACCATAAAGGCAAGCTGTCCCTCTCGAATGCCCCATTGATAAGCCGTTGCGCGGTCTGCTACTTCGGTTACCTGCTGAATCTCTACAAAGTGATTGCCGCCGCCAATAGTCGCCAAATCTCCATCTCGCACGATGCCCGTTTCCGGCACTAAATCCTCGGGGGCGTGGCGAATATCTCCTTTGAGAGAGCCTCGCAAATAGACGCGATCGCATTCCTCGAAAAGCTGCTCGAAATCGGATTGTGCGACGCTTCCCAGGGGGCGATCTTTCATCCTCTCCCACCAGCCGAGAATCCCTTCAGAAAAGAGGGCGCGGGCGGTTTGGGCAGTCATGGTTACGTCGCGAGTACCGAGGAAATAATCCCCTTTCATCAACTCGACAAAGCGATCGCGCTGCTGCAAAAATTCACTTAAAGATAAGTCGGCAACGTGCAAGCGCATCCCGCAGTTAATATCGGAACCCACGGCGGCGGGGATAACCATCCCTCGGGTTTGAGCGATCGAGCCGATCGCCACTCCTGCATCTCCGGGGTGAAAATCGGGAGTCGCTAAAGTACGGGTCACTTTTCCCCCTTGAGGATGTTGAATGCTTGCCAGTTCTGCCAGT
Organism: Cyanobacteria bacterium SBLK; assembly: GCA_017746715.1. Lineage (GTDB taxonomy): Bacteria > Cyanobacteriota > Cyanobacteriia > Cyanobacteriales > Spirulinaceae > CCY15215. The sequence continues at coordinate 36,527 of JAGHZQ010000007.1, read as the reverse complement.
TGTTTGAAGGCTTTTCCTTCTACGGGCAGGTTTTCGGGAAGGAGAACTTCGGCAACAGGGGCATCGGGAAGATAATTTAAACGAACGGAATAAACTCCGTTTTGATAGCTAACATTTAATCCTTGACGAGAAAGTGCTTTGAGAATGCGAGGTAACTTTTTGGAGGATGTTTTTTTAGGCTGCTGCATAATTCTTTCGGGATGTTGATTTTCCCGAAGGTTGAAGGGATTAAAAATTACGGTTCAGCAGCCGCAGTTTTGAGGGGTTAACCCTTGCAATTACGGAGTTTTGGGTAATGCGAAGGTTTTAGCCATCTTTATCGTAGCACGGTTTTTGAGTTGTTCGGTTTTGTTTTGATTTGGGAGCGGTGCATGTTTTTATCTACTTAAAAAGTGTATAATCCTATAACATTATCAATTGTTCAACTAGATTAACAAATCTTTTAAGTCAATAGTGATTTCACTATTGATGTTTTCAAAACACTTGATGTTTAATTGATCTTTGCCTCGTAAAAGGGTAGTAAAAATCAATTTTCCCTGACTAGAGGGAGTGTGTAAAATTTTATAGAATTTGCTATCATCAACATTCAGTCTATTTTTATTATTGAAAAATAAAATTCCTCTAAAATCTATAGTTATTATTTCTTCATTATAACCTTTGATTGGGTTCAAATGGTTATTGAGAACAAGTAGCATATATAATCTAGACATTCCATAACGAAATTTATCTTCGATTTTTTTTAGTTCTTCATTATCCAAAGAAGATTTTAATTCAATTAACAATATTCTTAAAGTGTAGCTGATTTCTTCTTCATTTTTATATTTTTGCAAAATACAGATAGCACATTCAGGAGTTTTATGACTGGTTGAGATACCTTGTAAATCTTTTTCCAGATTGATTTTCCAAATCTTTTCTACTTTAAATTTATCAAAATTGTAATTTAGGTTATGAATCAATACCTTTTTCAGACTTGCTTTAGGAGCATTTTCTATAATTTCAATGATTTCATTATTCACAACTGGAAATTCAACAACAAACTCTTCTTGTGCTAGGACTTTGTGTAATTCATTTCTCAGAAATAGAATATTTTGATTACTAGGATGATTTAAAAAATACTTTTTTTTACCCATTATCGAGTTTATCCTCCTCAATGTAAATCTCTTCAGCAAGAATACGAAGAGATTTATCTAAATTATCTTCTACTTCTCGAAAGTTTCTAAAATAGATACCATAATCATCACTTTCATAATCAATGATTTTATCGCCTTTGAAGAAATAAACTCCTACATTATCTTTAGAGATATTAATAGAAGAATCAACATATTTTAAGTTATATTTTTCTATGATTTTTTCGACATTAACTTTATATTGATTTTTTAGAGTATCTAAATAAATATAGTTATTAATAGCGTTGGCTAACATTGGACTATGAGTAGCAATTAATACTCTATTATCCCTCTCAGAAACAAACGTTAGTAATATATTCAATAATTTAATTTGATTTTCGGGATGCAAATTTTCTTCTGGTTCATCCATTATCAAGAAATTGTTTTGTTCGGCTGCCCAATATTTACAATATAAATAAATTAGTGTCAATTGATTGACAGAAGATGACGCAAAAAACATAGGAAAAGAATTGTCTAGAGAATCTATTTTAAAATTAAATTCTATTAGTGAAACTTCCTCTTGACGAAGATATTGTACTGTGCCACCCATAATTTCTTCTAGTTGTTGAACAAGATTGAGATAAAATGTTTTATTATTTATTTTTGGATTATTATTGAGAGAATAGAGATTTTCAATAACTTGATTCATCGATTCAGTATAAGGTCTTTTTCTAATATTAAATTCTTGGATTTCCGATAGATTAGGTTTTTCATTTCGGGTTTCCATTAAATTTAATAACTGATTAATAATTTGTTCTCGTCGCTTTCTATCTACATCATAGATATAGCTATAAAATTGAGGCAAAAAATGACGGATAGCAGGCAAAAATAATGTTTCATATTTATTATTTTGTATTAACATTATAATAATACTTGTCATCAAAACAGTTTTTTTTGCTCGAATTATATCTTGTCCAAAAATATTTCTTGGTACAAAATCATAAAATTCTTCTGGGAGTTCTTTATCTTCTAGTTTAAAAATCAAAGATTGCCTATCTTTTTTCATTTCTAAATAATTAATACTTTTTTCTTCGCCTGCTCTAACCTTAAATGTAGCTTGAAATTCTTTATTTTTTAAATCAGAAATTTTATAATCAAATTCAATAAAAATATTACCGGGATACTGTTCAAGCTCTTGTTCTAAAAAAAAAGCATAGCTTTTGAGAATTCGATCGATGAACTCAGAAGTAATTTCAAATTGATTTGTCTCAGTAATTTGACTATTTTCAACCAGTTCCAAGTTATTTTGGGCAAATGTTTCAATTTTATCTTCATTAAAAATTGTCCATAGTAATTGAGAGACATAGGTTTTTCCGCTATTATTACGTCCCACAAAAATCAAGAATTTCTTTGATAAATCAATAGATTGACTGTTATTTTTTATTGATCCTAGATTCTTAATAGTTAGCTTCATATAAATTAATCTCTCAATTGGCTTTTATACATTTCCTTATTTTACCAAAAAGTGTAAAAATTGACAACAGACATAATTCTTATCATTCCCCATCAATTAAACTTTTTTGCATTCTTCCCAACCAATCAATTAAACTTTCTAACTGTTTCTCGGGCTTCATTACACCCAATCCTCGCACTGTAACTTTTTTTGGCGAATAAACAAAGCGAGAGATTAAATGTTTGGGGATATTTTCTCGCAACAGTCGCCATGCAGGTTCTTCCATCGGCGTTTCTAGGACAACGTGCTGTTTTCCGTCGGGTTTAACGCGGGAAAAACCGAGAGATTTGGCAATTTGTTTTAAGCGAATGATTTGGATGAGTTGTAGTGCGGGACTGGGAATTTTGCCATAGCGATCGCGCCAATCTTCCTCAATATATTCTAACTCCTTCGTAGAACCTGCCGTCGCTACTGCTCGATAAGCGGCCATTTTTTGTTCTAAGTCGGGAATATAATCATTAGGAATGAATGCCGTTAGTTTTAAATCGATGCTGGTATCGTCAACTTTCGGGATTTCTTGCCCTTGTACTTCTTGAATGGCTTCTTGTAACATGGACATATAAAGATCGAAGCCGATCGCAGTCATTTGTCCCGATTGTTCCACTCCTAAAAGATTACCGACTCCTCGTATTTCCATATCTCTTGTTGCCAATTGATACCCGGATCCCAACTGGGTAAACTCTTGAATGGCTCGCAATCTTTTCCGTGCCGTATCCGATAATTCTCGCTTGTTGGGATATAATAACCATGCGTGGGCTTGAATGCCCGATCGCCCCACTCTTCCCCGTAACTGGTAAAGTTGCGAGAGACCGAATTTTTGCGAATCTTCCACCACGATCGTATTCACCCGAGGAATATCTAACCCCGATTCAATAATCGTCGTACAAACCAAAATATCTGCCTCATTATTATTAAAAGAAAGCATGGTGGATTCCAACTCATTGGGATCCATTTGTCCGTGTGCGATCGCAATTCTCGCACTGGGAATCATCAGCCGTAATTGTCCCCCGACTTCCTCAATTCCTTCCACTCGGGGAACCACATAAAAGATTTGTCCGCCGCGATCGAGTTCGTTACGAATTGCCGTACGAATGACTTCGGGATTATAGGGGGAAAGATGGGTTTGAATGGGACGGCGAGAAGGAGGAGGAGTCGTAATCAAACTCATTTCACGAATGCCGGAAAGGGACATATAAAGCGTCCGAGGAATTGGCGTAGCACTCAAGGTTAAAACGTCAACCTGGGTTTTAAAAGATTTGATTTTTTCCTTTTGATTGACTCCAAATCTTTGCTCTTCATCTACCACTAAAAGCCCTAAATTTTTAAAGTCTACAGCTTTCCCTAAAAGTTGTTGCGTTCCGACCACAATATCGAGTTCGCCCGTTTTTAAACGCTGTAAAATCTCCTTTCTTTCCGATGCCGTGCGGAAGCGATTTAATAAGCCAATATTAATCGGATAAGGGGCGAATCGTTCTTTTAAAGTATGATAGTGCTGCTGGGTTAAAATGGTTGTTGGTGCTAAAAAAGCAACCTGTCTGTTGGCTGTTGTCACGACCTTAAAAATAGCGCGAATAGCGACTTCAGTTTTCCCAAATCCCACATCTCCACAAATGAGCCGATCCATCGGGCGATCGCTTTCTAAATCTCGCTTCACATCTTGTACGGCTTTGAGTTGATCGGGAGTAGGTTGATAGGGGAAAGAATCCTCAAATTCTTCTTGCCAAGGTGCATCGAGAGGATAGGGAAATCCTTCTTGTTTCGAGCGTTGAGCGTAGAGTTTTAACAGATCGACAGCAACTTTTTTAATGGCTTTCTTAACCCGGTTTTTCGTGCGCTCCCACGTTTTACCCGTCATTTTATTGAGTTCCGGTTTCCCTTTCCCCGTTTGACGAAAACGGGATAAATTATCCAACGAATCAGCCGGAACTCGCAAAATTCCATCAGCATACTTAATTGTAATATATTCTCGAAATTCCAACGTTTCTAAACCGACAAATTGACCGACTCCATGGTGCTTGTGAACGACATAATCTCCAGGTGTTAGTTTATTGACATCGACCTTTTTAGAGGCAGCGCGACGACGCTTGCGAATATAAGTCGGACTGGCAAGCGTATGCTGTCCGAAAAACTCGCGATCGCTGACGACAACAATGCGAAATGTCGGTAAAATAAAACCCTCTAATTCTGCCAAACCAGAGTATTTAACCGCAACAGCAGTATTTTGAATATGCAAGCGATCGATGGCGGGATAGTCTTTCGGGTTGGGAACGAATTGCGCCGCACAATCGTGTTCTTGTAACAAAGCAACAGAGCGAGAAGGTTGAGCGGAAACGAGCCAAGTTGTATAATGATTTAAGGTCATCCCGTGATAAATTTCGCGCTTCCCTCGCAGAATTTCTGCGAGCTTGGCAAATTGGTGAGGTGTCGTGGGGATGGGACGACTGGCTAAGTTAACGCTAGGAATAGAGGATTGCGTTTTTTCTTCTGCCAATTCTGACAATAATAGTTGAGGAAATTGCATCGCGATCGCTTCCAAACAGTCCTCAAAAGAAAGATGCGTTTTCGGAAATTTCTCGCGATCTATAATTGCTCCCTTCCACTGTTCTTCTGCATGTTTGATCCAAAGATCGCTATGAGCTTGACATTGTTCGCTCTCATCAATGGCAATGAGCGTATTTTCCGGTAAATAGTCCAATAAAGAAGCCGGTTTCTCAAATGCCAAACCGAGAAAACGGCGCATTCCTTCCGGATAGTTTCCCTCGTGAAATAATTCTCGTTCTTCGGGGGTAAAAAACTCCGTAAAACGATCGCTCAATTTGCCTGTTTCCTCATCTTTCAACGCATCGGCAATAATGGGAGAAAAACTGGTAGGAGTCAGAGATAATGTCTCGATTGGATCGAGCGATCGCTGAGTTGCCGGATCGAATTCCCGTATTTTTTCCAACTCATCCCCAAACCATTCCAAACGTACGGGAAGTTCCGCAGAAACGGGAAAAATGTCAACGAGATCGCCCCTTCGACTCCACTGTCCCTCCATTTCCACAAGCGTTACCCGTTCGTAACCCAGTTTCGCGAGCTGGCGATCGCACGCCTTCGCCCTCATCGCCATCCCCGTTGCCAAAGTCCAACAATAAGGTGCAAATGCCTTCGGTGGCGGTAAATGAGGCTGTAACGCCCGTTCCGTCGTTACGATAACAAAGGGTTGTTGGTTGTTGGTTGTTGGTTGTTCGTTTTTTGTAGATTCTGTTTCTTCCTCACTGGTGACTGATAACTGATAACTGATAACTGACATCTGTCCCCAAATCATCTCGGATTCGGGGTCAAATGGCTCATAGGGGGATGCTTCCGAGGTGGGATAGAAGAAAAAGTCTTGCCAACCCATCGTTTCTAATTGTGCTGCCCAACGCCCGGCTTCTTCCAAAGTGGCGCAGACGATAAATAAATTTCTTTCCCCTGCACGAGCAAGGGTTGAAGCCACTAAGCCTTTAGGCAAGCGCGAGATGCCATTTAATTGCAAAATATTCTGCTGTTGCAGTTTGGCGCAGAGCTCGCGGGTGAGGGGCGATCGCGTTAGGGTACGAATAACCGAAGATAATGCCATCTCGATTGGGGGCAACAAGTCTACAACACCCTAGGATAGCGCTTTTATCCCTTTTTCGGGGGGAGTTGGCGATCGCAATTTCAATGTCAAGAAATCTTTATGATGGATAAGTTGCTCTTAAAGACAGCTAGAGTAAGAATGCAGCTAGGAAATTAAGATGGAACAAAATTCCCACGTCACTCAAAATTTGAATTAAACTAAAAAAGAACAAATCAGATCGATTGAATCTTTTTGATATCGAGAAAATGAGAATACTTTTACTCTCAACTTACCTTCCAGATCGAATTCAGAGCATAGAAAAGTTCACTCAAGTCCTTGAGAATGGTTTGAAAAAATTTGGTCATGAGGTTCGCACAATTAGACCAAAACCCATTATGGCAAAAATTAAACCAACTTCTACGGGGATCGGTAAGTGGTTGGGTTATATAGATAAATTTATTTTTTTTCCAAAAATTCTCCAAAAATCATTAAGTTGGGCTGACATCGTCCATATTTGCGATCATTCCAGCGCTCCTTATATCCAGTATTTGCACAATTTTCCCCATGTTGTGACCTGTAACGATATGCTCGCTATTCGTTCTGCTTTAGGAGAAATCAAAGAAAATCCAACTCGATGGACGGGAAAACAACTGCAACGAATGATTCTCAATGGATTGAATAAATCTCAAAGAGTCGTTTGTATTTCCGAACAAACCAAGTCCGATCTCATGCGAATAAGCTGTCTTAATCCCGATCGTGTTTCCCGAATTTATATGGGCTTAAATTATCCTTATGCACCAATGAGAGAATCGATACGAGAGAAAAAATTAAAAGAATTAAATCTCGATCTAGACACTCAATTTCTTCTTCATGTAGGAAGTAATGTTTGGTATAAAAATCGTTTTGGAGTAATCTCAATATTTAAAAATTTAATTCGGTATGATAATGCAAAAAAATTATTCTTAGTTATGGTTGGGCGATCGCTAACCACAGAAATAAAAGAATTCATGATAACTCATAATTTAAATTACAAAGTTCGAGAATTAATTGACATTGAAAATGAAAGTTTAAGAGCTCTATATTCATCAGCAACTGCTCTCTTATTTCCCTCCTTACAAGAGGGTTTTGGATGGCCGCTTATTGAAGCTCAGGCTTGTGGTTGTCCGGTATTTACTTCAGAACGTCCTCCCATGACGGAAATATGCGGGACGACTGGTATATATCTCGATCCGGAAAACCATAAAAAAGCGGCAGAAATTATCTCAAAATCTCTATCTATACTCGATCGTTTAAAATCCAAGAGTCTAGAAAATGCAAACAAATTTACAGAAGAAGCCATGATAACTGCCTATATTCAAATCTATCAAGAAGTCCTCTCTCAGAAACAAAAATGACTCGTAAAATCCTACATATCATTCCATCAATTAATCCTTTTGGTGGGGGTAGCAATCTTGCTGCTATAGAAATTGTCAAAGCATTAAGGTATATAGGAATTGATGCAGAAATTGCGACTACTAATGACATCGATCTGGAAATCCCAAAATCCAGTTTAAGTAAAATTCAAGAATTCAAAAATGTACCAATACGTTTTTTTCCACGTTTGTTCGCTAACTTTAAACCTCTATCAGAGTTTAAAATTTCTCTAGACTATACAAGATGGCTAGAGCAAAATATCCAAAATTATAAAATAGTTCATATTCACTCATTCTTTTCTTATCTTTGTACGAGAGGGGCGATAACTGCAAGAAAATATAACACCGACTATGTTATTACTCCTCATGGACAGTTAGATTCTTGGGTCATTAATCAAAAAAAAGTGAAAAAGAGTATTTATAGCTTTCTTTGGGAAAGAAAGAATTTGAATTATGCAACTGCTATCCACTGTACAACAAATAAAGAAGTTGATGATGTCCAAAAATACGGTATTTCGGCACCTACCTTTATTGCACCTTTAGCAGCCTCTCAAATTACTCACGAACCTGATTCTGGATTTAAAGTTAGAAAGATGTTTTGTGAGATTCCGAAAGTCACTCCAATTATCTTATTTTTATCTCGAATTCATCAAAAAAAAAGAATAGATTTTTTGATTCAAGTTTTATATCAATTAAAAAATGAATGTGAATTTCATCTAATCATTGCAGGAACGGGTAACGAGAACTATGTTAAAAAAATAAAAATGCAAGTTTCTAAATTAAATCTGCAAAAGCGAGTGACATTTGCAGGATTTATACAAGGTCAGCAAAAAGAACTTTTATTACAAGGTTCTGATATTTTTGTCTTACCATCATTCGGAGAAAATTTTTGTATTGCTGTTGTTGAAGCAATGCTTGCGGGTTTACCAATAGTGACTACGCCAGAAGTACAGATTTCTGCCGATTTTCAGAATGAAAAAGTTGGCTTTATTATTCCCGGGAAAATCCAAATTTGGGTAGAAACAATTAAAAAATTGTTAAAATCAGGAGATATGCGACAAGAAATGGGCGATCGCGGTAAACTTTTTGCGGCTAATCATTATCGATGGAAAATTACAGGGGAAAGATTAGCTTCTCTATATTCTAATATTCTCGATAAAAACCCTCCAAATTAATATCATTAAAATAATAAATTTGCCAATTAAAAAGAATACGAACCCTCTATATACCAACGATTTAACAGAAATCTCTCTCTTGCATACAATGTCGGGAAATATGACGATTGTTTTGATTGATGTGAAAAGAGATCGCGTACCCCAAATACTATATTAATTCTTGTAGATGCACCCTGATGATTGAGGGAGTTACTAAGTTGGTGACTTTTTTCCATTTGAATAAAAAGCGCAAGAAACGGGTGGTTTTGAAGTGGGGGGCTCGGTAGACTAAAAATGTATAAATTGAGACGTAATTCCACAAAAATGAAGATATCGGAAGTTTTAGAGTTGTTCTTGTTAGCTGCTTTATGGGGCGGATCGTTTTTATTTCTGCGGATGGCTTCTCCTGCGATCGGTCCGGTTTGGTTAATTGAGTTTCGCGTTCTCATTGCCGGTTTGGTACTGCTGCCTTTTTTAATTCGTTTGCCTCTCGCAGAAGAATTGCGCCATCATTGGCAATCCTTAGCCATAGTCGGCTTGCTCAATTCTGCTCTTCCTTTTGTATTGCTGGCTTTTGCTTCTCTTTCTTTGCCTGCTGGGTTTACCTCCATCCTCAACGCGACAGCACCGCTCTTTGGCACGGCGATCGCAATGTTTTGGTTAAAAGAGAAGTTTTCTTCCAGTCGTCTCTTGGGTTTGCTCTTGGGTTTTATTGGAGTTGTCGTGCTGGTTGGCTGGCAATTTAGCACAACACCAACTTTTTTGGCTTCTGTTGCTGCGGGTTTGACGGCAGCTTTAATGTACGCGATCGCCGCTCCTTATATCAAGCAAAAATTATCCGAGGTCAATTCTTTGACCATCGCAACCGGAAGTCAGCTCGGGGCTGCGATTGTGCTGCTTCCTCTCCTCCCCTTTACCATTCCTCAAAAATTCCCTCAACCCACAATCGTCCTCGCTATTCTTGCATTGGCTGTATTTTCTACGGCCTTTGCCTATATTCTCTATTTTCGATTGATTCATCACGTCGGTTCGACCAGAGCACTCACCGTGGCCTATTTAATCCCTGTCTTTGCTATGCTTTGGGGTGCAATTGTCTTGTCCGAACCGATTACACTGGCAATGATTTTAGGATGCGGTTGCGTTTTATTGGGAACGGCGATCGCCAATGGAGTCTTCAGCCGCTTTTTTCGCTGAGCGATCGCTTTTGTCCTAAAATGCAAAGAAATATTACGATTTTGTCAATTCCTGCAAAAGGGGGTGACACCCCCCACCCCAAATGCTATATTTATTCTTGTAGATGCACCCTGATGATTGGGGGAGTTACCAAGTTGGTGACTCTCTTTTTTTTGCCCGATCGCTTTGCATTCCCCGGCTTCTCAAAAATATTCGATATGGGGGTTGCGATTGTCGAACAAATGCAATATACTTGAACTAATTTAGAGAGTTTCAGATAAACCTTGCAATCCGGACAGTGGATCGCTGTCCTTGCGCTCAGCCAGCTCTTGCATCACTGGCTCGGTCGTTACTGTACGGTCATTCACTACTACCCCGCTCGCCCGGTGTGACTTCACTGAAGTGTAGGAGCGGGGTAGTAGTGAGACCGCTTGAGTTGACCGATCTAGTCCCGAGGGGTTTACGAAGGGACAAATGAACTCTCCACTCGAGAAGCCGGGTTTTTAAAACTCGGTTTCTTGGTTTATTGAGGCTGTATTTTTGAGGCTTTACGAGCGCGATTGATGAGTTTTTGAGGCGAGTCACCACGAAAAACGCCCCAACGAGAAATGCGGTAATTATTCCGGAATATATTAATCTTAAACATTTCATCGTTATATAAATATCCCGACCGATAATATTGAGATGTGGAAAAAGCAACTTTACGATTAACTCGATTATAAGGATAACCAAAATGTAAAGCAACTGTATTATCACTTGATTCTGCAATGCACGCTTGTAATTGCTTTTGCGATTCTAAAAGCTCAAATTCCAAATCTGAAGTGGGAAGTTTCGTTAAATTAGTGTGATTGACTCCCGCAGATTGCACGTCATAAAATCCTTTTTCAAATCCTTCTTTAACGCGATCGCAGTTTAAATATTCTGGTTTTCCTTTATTTTTTTTTCGCTCCATAAAAGCTGGATTTAGAAATAAAACAATGGGGATTTTCAAATTGTATTTTTTTTCCAACTTTTCTAAAAGCGGTAAAACAAAAGCATGAATATTTTCATAACCATCATCAAAAGTCAGCATAACCGGACGTCGACCGATATGCTTTTCGGGAATTGTTTTTGATTCAATCAGAAAATAATCATAGAGATCTTGGGATGATAAAAACCAATATTTCTCTTGGATTAAATATTCGAGGAGGATTTCTAAATCTTGAACTGAATAATCGAGATATGCCGCTCGAGAAGGCAAGCGCTCGGGATTGCGGCGATCGAAGATACTATGAAAGCCGAAGATAGGAATTTTAAATGATATTGCCTCAATCGCTAGGAAAATCATAGCAATAACTAAGAATGCCGCGATCGAGAAACTGAGATATCGTCGCAATTTTAACATTTCTCAAGTATCTTCTATTTTAGATAACGATTAACAATCGGTTGTAACTTGATATCCACAAGATAACATAAGCTCAAAAGAAGAGCGATTTTGATAAAATAAACAATCCAAATATTAGCAATATAGTCACTGAGCTGCCATTGCAGCAGAATTGGATAATGAAAGAGATATATAGTATAAGAAATAGAACCAAAAATTGTAAATATTCCAAAAATATTGTCAAAAAACTTCATTTTATATCGATGCCATACAATCATAATGGTCAAGAGAAAAGAGACAATAAAAAAATGTCGAAATGTCAAAAAAGGATAAATTCCTAGTTCTATTTTTTCTGACAAAAAAACAGGAATAGCTGTCAAAAAACACATGGAATAAATAGAAATCAAAACAGGTTTAACTTTCGCCAAAGGCAAGCGATTATATTTGAGAAAAACTTCAGATATTTCTACTCCACACCACCAAATTATAAAATAAGAAAGGAACAGAAAAATTTGGTTGGGATGAATCCAATAAAAACAGAGTGAAAAAACGGAAATACCGAGAATTATGTAGAGCCTTTTTTTGTTTTTAAATATAGTTTTAAATGCAATAATAAACAAAATATAAAACCACCACTCATAACTCAGACTCCATAGAACTACATTTCCTAGGAAAGGTTCAACCCACGTTCCGGGTTTGAGAAAAGATATATCCTGTAGCATGAGACAATTTCCCACGAGTTCGAACCAAGAAAAATTTTTAATAAGTTTATTATTGAATAAAAATATAAATGTTGATACGAAGAGAGAAATAAAAAATGGAAAATAGATACGTCTAAATCTGCGAATGAGATAATTTCTTACATCCAATACATCTTTTTGTGAACAAGACATGTGAATGACAAAACCACTCAACAAAAAAAACATCATTACGGCTTCCTGCCCAAAGGAGAAAAATCCTATTTTTAAGATTTTTGGAATAAAGTCAGCACTATCCGCACAATGATAAACTAGAACGTAAAGTGCAGCAAAACCGCGTAAACTATCTAACTTTTGGATATGTCTAACAGCCATAGAAATTCTCAATAAAACTATATTTTTTGAACAAAGATTAAAAGTTGTTGTCGCGGTCGATATCTTTGGATTGGGTACTAACCCAGATTATTATGCCTCTTGGGGATTGTTACCTCTAGTATTTGCTGGAATTTTCTGCGAATTCAATGGTAGGTTTGAGGTGGCAAACTGCAAAAATCTTGCGATCGCAATAGTTTACCTTGTTTTTCACCCCTCTAACCCATGTCTAACAATAATACGGGATCGTTCATCGGCGGTGTTCTGATCGGGAGCGCGATCGGGACGGTTATCGGAATTTTAATTGCCCCGCGTTCCGGTCGAGAAACCCGACAAATCTTGAAAAAATCTGCCGATGCCCTACCGGAACTCGCCGAGGATTTGTCGGCAACGATTCAACTGCAAACCGATCGCCTATCGGAGTCCGCCGTGCAAAGTTGGGAGGAAACCCTCATTCGCCTGAAAGACGCGATCGCGGCGGGAATGGAGGCCAGCCAAATGAAAACCCAAGAATTGACCCAACCCCGTAATGTTACGATAGAATCCTCCGCTTCGAATTCCAATAACCCCGCATAAGGGTTGAAAACCTTAATGGCTAAGAGATAATTGACATCAATGCTCGATCCTCTATTTTGGCTTGGCCTTTCTCTTTTATTGGTTGCAGTCAGTTTAACCGCAGTTTTAATCGCCGCTCTCCCTGCATTCCGAGAAATTGCCCGAGCGGCCCGAAGTGCGGAAAAATTATTTGATACCCTGCGCCGGGAGTTTCCTCCCACTTTAGATGCCATTCGCCTGACGGGTTTGGAAATTAGCGAACTCACCGATGATATTAACGAAGGGGTCAACAGTGCGACAGGAGTCGTCAAACAGGTAGACGAGAGTTTGAGTTCGGTTCGACAGCAAGCCCAAAAAGTGGGCGTAGGAACAAAAAGCGCAATTGCGGGGGTGCAAGCGGCGTGGAAAACCCTCAATCGTTCCCATGAGAGAGTCCCGAGCGATCGCTTGTTACCGTCTCCCAAACCCGCTTTAGAATCTAGCGATCTGCAACAGGAGAGGCAACAGGTTGCCAATAGTAGGCCGCATGCAGTAGAAAATGATGAAGGATAGTCGCATCGAAGGCGATCGCAAGGGGAATTGATAACCGATAAAAAATGCAGGAAGAGCGACTCAAACACCTGATTGATGAGATACGCCGGTCCCCCAAAAATAGTTTGACTTGGCGTAAGGCAATGAATCGGCTTTTGTTAGAAATTCAAAATCTTCAGGGTCTGACCCAATCGACCCATCCCGATTATCCCGCAGTTTTAAATGATATTCTCCTGCGTTTGACAGAAGAAATTCACGAATTCGAACCGCAACATTCTTCTTTAACGGCAAGTTTGGTAGCATGGATCGAGCTTAAATTGCGATTAAAATATGCAGTGCGGGACTTACATCGCTCGCCCCGATCTCGAGCGCGCACAACCCCAAAAACAATTAAGGAGGAATTTCGCGAACAAAGTCGCAAAAAACCCCTTTCGTTAGATACTCCCGTCGCATCAGAAGCTGGAGAAACTTTTAGAGATCGCCTCTCTTCTCCCCTTGATAATTTTTGGGAACTCCAAGCAGAAATCGAACGAGAGCAGCAGCAGCAAAAACATGTCAGAATTGGGTTGAAGTTGCAAGACTATATCGAGCGCGATCCCGAGGGCAAATTGCAAGGCTGTCATCCAAAAGCCTATCCTTACTGTCATTGCCAAATGTTAAGCCAACGCTTGCTTCTCAAACACCCTCCCGATCGCCTCGCACAAATTGCCAAGGAGTTTCAAATCAAATACCACACGTTAAACTGGCATTGGCACAATAAAGCACTTCCTCTCTTGCGTTCGATTGCGATCGAGTTTGGCTATTCCACGAACAATGAACCATGAAAAATAACCCACCCCCAACCCCCGACACACCCCCTAGCCCTCTCCCAAGAGAGGGAGAGCAAGAGAGGGAGCGCAAGAAGGGAGTCAATCACCAACAACAATTAATCATTCCTTTATTGTCTGGCGATCGCGAGATTGCCAAGCAATTTGCAGCCGAACAAGCAACACCGGAGAAAGGCTTGCAGGTTTTTTTGAATGTGCTTTCTGTATTGGCGGTAAGCCGTTATTTAAGCTGGCTGCAAATTGAAACGGATGTAAACTCGAGCGATTGCTGGAATGCTGGGTTAAGGGCAATATTTGATGTAGCGGATTTAATTTTACCCGACGGTCGAAAAATTGAATGTCGCTTGCTGCGATCGCCAGATGAGAAAATTAACATTCCCTCGGAAGTTCGTCGCGATCGCTCTGGCGTGATAGGATTAGAATTTGGGGACTCTTTCGATGAGGTGAAGTTATTGGGTTTTTTCCCAACAAGTTCGGAATTACCCGCCGAAATTGAGTGGCGGGATTTGCAAGATTTAGATGTATTTTTAGAGCATTTGGAAAATCGCGATCGCGTTGTTTCTCCCGTTCGCTTGCGGGATTGGTTGCAGGGCGCATTTACAGAAGGATGGGAGGCAATTTCCGATCTTGTATCTCCTCAAACTTCGACGTTAGCTTTCCGTAACGACACGATACAACGCGTCAAAACCCTCGATTTTGGGATGCCGATTTTCCTTTCTCTCGCTTTGCGATCGGCAGCAGAAAATAAATTAACCGTTGGCTTGCAATTACGTCCAAACAATTTCTCTCTCGAACTGCCCGCGCAATTGAAATTACAAGTTTTTACCGCAGAAGGAGCGTTATTTCGTGAAATTATCGCTAGCGATGGCGATCGGTTCATTCAATACGAATTTCGCGGAAATTTAGGTGAAGAATTTAGTATTAACATTACGCTCAATAATATCGAATTTACAGAAAAGTTTGCAATCTAAAAAGGGATATCTCTGTTTTTTTAAATACTCAATTCCAAATAAGATATACTTTCTATTTTACCGTGGAATTGGCAGGATAATTTACGACAATTATGAAACAACCTCTAATGTATGTTTTACGGGTAAGAACTGTTTTTATGATTAGCTGAACGATCGATTTATAAATTTGAGATGTACCCTATTTTCAGAGAAGAAACTCTAGGCTAATTGCCACGCGACTGTCTTTTTCCCCTCGAGAATTCTGCTTTTGAATATCTGTAGAAAGGCGAAATTGAGGTGTTAGTGCATAACCAATAGAGAACGTAGTAATTCCTACCTCTTCACTGCTACCGGGAGAAACAAAAGTTTGGGAAAAAGAAATATCTCCTGCTCCTCGACTCGATGATAATATTGCTTTAATTCCTACATTAATTCCCTCAGTCTGAAAATTATTCGTTGTAATATTGCGATAGCCGACTACGGGGGCAATATTAAAAGAATTACCTAACGGTAAAACGTAATAACGCAAATCTCCTCCCCATGTTTTGCGATCGCCCTCAAAAGTCCCTTGATATGCGCCACTTGCCGTTAAACCCGTTTCTCCTAAAAATAAATCCTCAATGCCAATATGCCAACCACCTCGATGATTTGTTGAAGGGAAATGAGAATACCCGAGGCGAATTCGAGAACGAAAAACAGGATCGTTGCGAATCTCTTCTAAAACATTGGGAATTTCCTCCAACCAACGCCGTAAAACCGGACTTTCTTCAATAATTTGAGGATCTATATCTAACGCTTCTACTGTAGGAATTGTTGTATTTTCTTGTTGGGAAACAAACTGGCGATCGCTCTTCTCCTCCAATCGTGTAATTGTTACTTCTGTTTCGGGAACGCTAATATTGTCTGCCGTCGGCGCGATCTCGGGAGCGTCCAGATCGCCCATTGTTGATGAATCGACCGCTAAATCGGTTCTCGAACCCATTACAATAGTAGGCGGTTGCCCTCTAGCCGGATTTCTCGCCAATGCCTGACTTCCTAAAAGTCCCAAGCTGAGAGAGGTTACTTTAAAAAGATAAGAAAAGTTTAAGTTTGGCATAAACGAGCAGATCGATCCAACGAATTTTTAGTATATCCTAATGAAAAAAAGTTCCCTTCTCGGTAAATTTTTTGCCCTTGCGGTTTTAGCGATCGCGGGAGGATGTGGATGTTCGAGTTTCGCCGCAAAGGATTCTCTCGTTGGGATGTTCGATCCCTCTGCCTCTGAATGCGACTCACCCCCTCGTTTTTTAGTGTTTGCCGGTGGAGGATCGCCGCGAAATAACGAAATTGCCCTCGAAAAAAATGTTCTCTATTTTCAACGCACCCTAGGGGAACTCGGCTATAAGGCATCGAATGCAGATGTCTTTTTTGCCAATGGCATTACTGGTGAAGCAACGGTTCGCTATATCGACGAACAACGACAGCAACAGTTTAAGGTTTCTCAAATTCCTCATTTAATCGGTGCTTCTACTTTATTAAATTTTCAACAATGGATGCAAGAACAGGGCGATCGTTCGCTTAAAAATCCCCTATTTTTCTATTTTACCGGTCACGGACTCCCCAACGAAATTTTATTGTGGGGAAACAATAACTTAACCGTGAGAAACTTTTCTCGCCAATTGGATCTCCTACCTGCCAATACTCCCGTCACTACTGTCATGGCACAATGTTTTGCTGGCTCCTTTGCCGATTTTATCTACCAAGACGGCGATCGCCGCAAATCTCTTTCCTCACAAATGCGATGCGGTTTTTTTGCTACCATTCGCACCCGTCCTTCTGTTGGTTGCACTCCCGAGGTAGACGAGTCGGATTATAAAGATTATAGTTCTAGTTTCTTTGCCGGATTGAGCGGGCGATCGCGCACGGGCGAACCCGTTGATTCTGCTGATTATAACCAAGATGGTATTGTTTCTTATAACGAAGCTCACGCCTTTTCTAAGATAGATATGCAAACAATGGATATGCCCATTTCTACTTTAGAAACGTGGTTGCAAGAACAAATGAACGGTCGCGAAAAAAGCAGAGTTTTAAACCAAAAAATTGCAGATATTCTCCCGACTGCCCGTCCCGAACAAAAACGAGTCGTCTCTTTTATCACTCGCCGTTTTAACTTTAACTTACAACAATCTTATCGTAAAAATTTGCGTCGCGTTCCTCAAGATTTACGTAAAAATGATGAAATCACGATTGCTTATTTAATGCGCTTGCGAATGGAATTACTCAATATTGCCAAAGAAAAAGCCGTGCGAGAAAGCGACAATGAAACCGAGATCGCCATTCTCAATCGCTTGTTAAGATGCGAACGAGGTTCTTGGTGAAAAATCAAGAAAATCCTTCCTAGACTTTTCTAAGAAGTGAATAACCAGCAACAAATAACCAACAACAACATATGTTTTTATTATTGGGTCTCTACCTTAAATTAGTCGGTGGTGTTGCAATTGGCTGGATTTTGGGCAAAATTTTACCGTCTAAGATTCCGAAAGCGATCGGTTTTTTTTTGTTTTGGGTTGGGGTTCCAATAGGAATGGTTATCTTTCTGCGTCGTGCAGATTTGTCGGGAGGAATTTGGCTGGCAGCTTTACTCGCTTGGTTGGCAATCTTTTTAGGAGGAATCTTGGCACGAGGATGGATTCAACTGAAAACACCCAATTGGAATCAAGCGACTCAAGGGAGTTTTATATTTGCTTCTATGTTTGGCAATACTGGCTATCTCGGCTATCCAATTATTCTGGCGTTGACGGGAGACCAATATTTTGGTTGGGCGGTGTTTTACGATCTTTTTGGGACGACATTGGGAGCTTATGGTTTGGGGGGAATTTTTGCCGCCTTTTTTAGCGAACATCGCGTTGCTATAACGCTGAAAAATTTACTCTTATCCGCGATCGCCAAGCCGATTTGGTGGGCTTTTCTTTTTAGCTTGTGGTTCAGAAAAATTGCACTCCCTCCACTCGTAGAAATCACTTTAATACGAGTTGGCTGGTGCATTATCGGACTTTCTCTAACTTTAATTGGCATGCGTTTGAGTCAACTGCAACCTTGGAAGCAATGGCGATCGGTTTCTGCGGGTTTAATTGTGAAAATGTTATGCGTTCCCCTCATTTTTGGCATTCTTTTGAGACTATTCGGATTTTCTGAAAGTTTGCAACTCGTTCTCGTTTTACAAATTGCCATGCCACCCGCTTTTGCCACCTTAGTTGTTGCAGAAACTTACGATCTAGATCGAGAAATTGCCGTCAGTTCCATTGCGATCGGCTCTCTCTCCTTACTTTTAACTTTACCTCTTTGGATTTTCTTATTTGGTAATGGGTATTATTGATTGTTGGTTTTCTTCTGAAGAGATAATTTCCACAGATAAAACGGACTAACAATTGTACTGCGGAGAAATTCCATTTCACAAGCAGCAATAACATCTTTTTCTAAAAGCTGACGATTTTTGATAAAATAAATCAATGCTTTGCGAAGATCGTTTACCCATCCTAAAGGAAAGAAAATCGGTTTTTGCCAAGATTGATAGCGAAGCATGCGAATGTGATGTCGTGCTAGCCCCGTACTTCTAACCAAATACAGCAAATATTCCCGAGTGAGACGATCGCGAGAAATTTGATGCGCTAATTCCATTGCTGGATTGTACCAAATTTCCCAGCCAGAATTTTGAATTTGGATAATGGCTTCGAGATCTTCGCTGTTGAGAATGGATTGTTGGGAACGACCGCTTAAAAACGGGCGATCGCGAACATTTTCCAGCCAAGCTTTACGTCGCACCACCAAACCCGCAGAAGGGGGTAACATCTTCATTTGTGGTTGATAAAGATGAGGTAAATCACCCCGTTCGACAATCGCAAAAAAACTGGCAATGCGATGAAAATTTTCCGGGGGTTCGATTTCGTAATCGCCGTGAATTTGACTGCCGTAAGCCCCTGCCCGAGGATGTTCTTGACCGAAAAAATAAGCCGATCGCACCCAATTTAACGCAGGAAGGGTATCGTCATCAAGAAAGCCTACCAATTCCCCTCGGGCTTCTTTAATGGCTCTAATTCGTGCAAAAGCTGCCCCTTGCTGCGTTTCCTTGCAGTAACGAATGGGAACGCGACGATTAAAATCCGTATTTTGATAGCCTCGCACCACCTCATCGAGATTATCCGTACTATTATTATCCACCACCAACACTTCCCAAGCGATATTTTCCATCTCGATTTGTTCTTGAAGGCGATCGAGAACTGCGGGCAAGCGTCTCGCACCGTTATAGGTGGGAATTGCCACGGTAATATCGAATTTGCGAGTCTGGCTCATGGTTTCAAAGGCTTGATTCTCATGTTTCTCCCAAACTAGCAAGAAATCGAGAATGTGGAAATGGCAAAGATCGGCGATCGCTTTTTTCGTTCCCTTCTTCAATATCGAGAAAAAATCCGTCGCTTTCTTGATTTCTAGTTTAAAAAAAGGTAAATAAAAGATTATTTTAAAATTAATCATTCATTCTTTCGGAAACCAAAGCTACACTAAAGAAGTAAGAAAATGAGTCCAATCACAAACTGATTTTTCTTTCTTTATATTTTGAATTGGTCAATGTCGGATCGCTTTTTAGTCTTGGGTTTGGGAAGTTTAGGACAGCATTGCGTTGCCGCCCTGAAAGAATTTGGCGTTTATACCATTGCCATCGAACAGGGAATTCCCCAAGAATGGGAAATCGCTAATTTGCGGGAATTGTTAGATGAATTAATTTTGGGAGATTGCTGTCAGGATGCCATATTACAACAAGCAGGGATTGATGATTGTCGTGCGGCTTTAATTACTACCAATAACGAAAGAGCAAACGCAGAAGCGGCCTTAGCCATTCGCCAACTCAACCCCAATACTCGCTTGGTGATTCGTTCGAGTAAAGATAACCTCAATCAATTGTTGAGTCGGCAACTCGGCAATTTTATCGCCTTCGATCCGACCCAACTCCCCGCAGCAGCCTTCGCGATCGCTGCTTTAGGTACCGATACCCTCGGCTTTTTCAATCTCGAGGGATCTTGGCTGCGAGTTGCCAAACATCCTGTTACGAAGGAGCATCGTTGGAGTCGTTCTCGTCGTCCGCTTTACGATCTCAATAATCGCACTCGCCGCCTGTTACTTCATTTTTCTTCCGATGCAGAAATTCCCAGTGCTTTTTACACTTGGCAACCAGAAACAGCGATCGCGATCGGAGATACAGTACTCACGATCGAAACCGCAGAGCATTTTTTATTAAATCAACGCAAGCAGGCAACGATTGCCAAACGTACGAAAAAGCAGCACGGCAAACGTAAATTATTGCGAAAATATCTTGACATTCGCTTTCTCAAAGAGCAACTATCTCATTTTTGGCAACTCAACTTACAAGAACAAATCCGTAGGGTTGCCTTGCTGGCAGGTTTTATCGTCCTGATTTTATTGGGAACGGGAACCTTATTATTTAATTTCTATCATCCCGACACGACGCTTCTCAGCGCTTTTTACGTGACGGCAATTTTGTTATTGGGAGGATACGCAGATTTATTCGACAAATTCGACGCGATCGTTTCTATTCCTTGGTGGTTGCAATTGTTTGCCCTTAGTTTAACTCTTGCAGGAACGGCTTTTGTAGGGGTCTTATATGCGTTGTTAACCGAGGCTTTACTCTCTTCGAAATTTCAATTTATCAAACAACGCCCCCCCATTCCCCAACAAGATCACGTTGTTTTAATTGGTTTGGGACGGATCGGGACGAAAGTGGCCAACCTATTGCAAGAATTCCAACAAACTTTAGTAGGAATTACTTTTAATCCTCATTTCGATCTCAATCTTTTGCCAAAAATGCCTCTCTTAAAAGGGGATTTAGAGCGTGTTTTTGCAGAAGCCAACATTGCAGAAGCCAAGAGCGTTATCGTAGCCACCGATGACGAAATGGTGAATTTAGAAGTCGCATTAATGGCTAGAAGTATCAATCCGCGATCGCAACTCGCCATTCGCACTTACGGTCAGCGCTTGAGCAATCATCTCGAAAAAATGTTCCCCGACGCGCAAATTCTCTGCACTTATGCCGTCATGGCCGAAGCCTTTGCGGGGGCTGCTTTTGGGGAAAATATTCTCAGTTTATTTCGCTTGTACAATCAAACCATTCTCGTTACGGAATATCAAATTGAAGCGATCGATACGTTACACGGATTATTAATTGGCGAAATTGCTTACGGTTATGGAGTCGTTCCCATTGTTTATCAAAAACCGAATAAACCCTCTACATTAATGCCTTCCGACGATATTCCTTTAGAAGTCGGCGATCGCTTGGTCGTTTTGGCAAATATTGAAGGATTGCGGCGGGTCGAAGAAGGAGATTTACAAGCAAAAACCCGTCAACTGCATATCGAAAAGGCCGTCTCAGAAGATGCAATTTTTGAAGGAGCGAATATCATGGCTCGAATTTGCGGTTGTTCCTTAAAAGAAGCACGAGAATTTATGCACCATATTCCCGCAACTTGGCCGCAAAATTTATACGAACATCAAGGCTATCGTTTGGTACGCGAACTCAAAAAAGCGAGAGTCAAAGCTAAATTATTACCATTCACTCAAAACGAGCGATCGCGGCAATCCACCCATTCAGAATTATCCATTCAAAATAGTTGATTTTTTTTGAATTTTGAATTTTGAATTTTGAACTCTAACACATTCTCACCTAAAAATTTTGCTCCTTGTTTCTCAAATTCCTGTTTCATCGTTTCAGAAATTCCCCAATTGTGACTCAAATCGGCATTTTGCATCGCGATACCGCGTAAATTAGCTCCCCTGAGATTGACATTGATAATAATGGCGCGATCGCATCGAGTTCCCCGCAAATCCGCATTTTTCAAGCTCACATCTGTTAAAATTGCATGGCTTAAATTTGCCCCTTTTAAGGTTGCCCCTTGAAAATTAACCGATGTTAGCCAACAATATTGCAAATCCGCCCCGCTCAGATCGGCCCCGCTCAGATTTGCTCCCTCTAAATTCGCCCCTTGAAAATTCGCCCCGATCGCGTCGATTTCCTGCAAGCAGGCATCGCTGAGATCCGCATCTTTTAGGGTTGCGCCAATCAAATCGACTCCTCTCATATTAGCAGCGATCGCATCAACATAACTGAGATCTGCCCCGCTCAAATTGCCGCGTAAGATATTCGCTTCAATTAAATTTGCATATTTTAAATTACTCTGACTTAAATCGGCAGCCGTGAGGTCGGCACGAGCCAAATCGATATTTTGCAAATTGGCGTGTCTGAGGCGCAGGCCAATGAGTCGCTTGCCCCAAAGATTGGTTTCGCTTAAATCGATAAAGGTTGTATCGAATGGGTAGCGCGGCATTATTCTTCCTCCTTATCCCTGTTGATTGGCGGTTATAGCGATTCGCAACAATCGGCGATCGTAATTTAGGTAACGGTTTTGTTTGTACTGAGGAGCATCATTGACTGCTCGTTAATTCAACCATAGCTGCCCATTGTGACAAAACGATGACGGTAGAGTGACAGTTTCATAACCCGATCGCGAGCTTCAACGCTAAGCTAAAAAAGGATTAATCTTTGCCCAACGTTAGAAAATGGTTCAAGCCCCACCCCATCCCAACGTCCTCGAACTCGCTCCCCTTGCCATTGAAGCCATCCAAAAAGCCGGTTGCGAATACGGCGATATTCGCCTCTGCCGCTATCGATCGCAGCGCCTATTCGCCCGAGATCGCTCTCTTGCCACTTTAGCGGATAACATCAATTCTGGCTTTGGCGTGCGAGTTCTGTTTCAGGGAGCTTGGGGTTTTGCTGCCAGTCCTCATAAAACGCCCGAGGAAATTCTTCGCATTGTTAATTTGGCCGTCGAAACTGCAAAGGGAAGCCGCCTTACCCAACAGAATCCCGTGCGCCTTGCCCCCGTAGAAGCCTATCGAGATACTTATGTCACGCCTATCGAAATCGATCCGTTTACCATTTCCCTCGAAGACAAAGCGGATTTATTGCTGAGCATTAGCAATCGCCTCCTGAACAAACCCAATATTAAAAAATCTTACGCGTTCTTGACACTGACCAAAGAAGAGAAACTGTTCGCCTCCACCGAAGGCTCGCGCATTCAACAGACTTTTTATCGCTGCCATCCCGGTTACGGTTGTACCGCAATTGCCAATGGAGACGCTCAAAGTCGCAATTACGAACGCCCTCCTTTAAATATCGGTTACGAACATATCGATCGAGAAGACTTGTTGGGAAACTGCGATCGCGTTGCTGCCGAAGCCCTCGAAAAAGTAAATGCCCCAGAATTATCCGAGACCCATCGCACCAATTTAATCCTCAAACCCACCAATCTCATGTTAACCATTCACGAATCCGTCGGTCATGCCACGGAACTCGATCGCGTTTATGGTTACGAAGCCAACTTTGCCGGTACCAGTTTCGCCACCCCCGAAAACTTGGATCGCTTGCAATATGCCGCTCCTTGGGTGAATTTCGTCGCCGATCGCGTTCAACCCGGCGGACGCAGTACCGTTGCTTATGACGATGAAGGAGTCAAAGCACAAAAGTGGTACGTGATTAAAGATGGGATTTTAGTGGATTATTTGCGCGATCGCGAAACTTCCTATCGTTTGGGACGCACTGGCAGTAACGGTTCGGCATTTGCCGATAGTTGGTCGAGCGTTCCCATGGTTCGCATTCCCAACCTCGGTTTAGAACCCGGTAAGGAAGGCGGCTCCCATACAGCCTCTTTAGAGGAAACGATCGCCGATACCGAAGACGGTATTTTAATTGATGGCATCGGCAGTTTTTCCATCGACCAACAGCGACGGAACTTCCAATTTGGCGGTGATGCTTTTTGGAAAATTGAAAAAGGTAAAATTGTGGGAATGCTCAAAAACGTCACCTATCATGCGATGACGACAGACTTTTGGAATCGCATTGACGCGATCGGGGGAGAGTCGGAGTGGATGCAGTGCGGTGTCGATAATTGCGGCAAAGGCGAACCCATGCAAATTGCCCAAATGACCCATGCTTGCGTCCCCGTAAGGGTTCGCGATATCGAAGTCGGGCGATCGAGTTAGAAAAATTAAGGCGTCATTGATAATTATTCTTTGATAATTGTTCGTGGCAAAGGGCGATCGCCTTGTCTGGAAAATTGTTCCCATCTTTATAAGAACTTTAAAAATAGGGTTTGTTCTTGATGAGTTCTTTATAATTTCTACAAGCGAAAAGGAAAATATCGCAGTGCCATTGCGCGATCTGTCGGATGTGAGGAAAATAAAAATGCCGGTAAATTAAGGGTGTGGCAATGAGGAGAAGTCAATCTTAGTAAATTGCTTGACAAAATTACCTTTATCCCTTCTTCTCCTACATTTCCCATGTCCTCAAGAAAATTTTTCGAGTTTGGGGAACTTCTCGAAAATAAAGAACATCTACAAAATCTGACAAGGTGACAACGAGGGAAAATATCATTATTATCGGGTGCGACCTTTCCCAATCGGGAAATCCCTTTCCTCAATCTTTATCTTCTTGTTCGAGCAAAATTATTCCGGATAAATTTTATCCCGTCCCCAAAATCTCGCATCTCACCATCATCAATTGGAGTTTGAACATGGTTTCTAAAAAATCTCGGTCTCTTGCGATCGGTTTGGGAGTGGTTAGCACCCTCGCACTGGCCGCCGTCCCCGCCAAAGCCCAAATTCAAGTCACTGGCGGTAACGTCTCCGGAAATGCAGCTTATTTCGTTCCCACTGCCACGGGTGGCGATATCAAACCTTTCGATCTGCAAGTGCAGTCTCTAACCATCGTCAGTCCCAACGGAACCTTAACCAATCCGGCTTTTGTTCCGACTGCCCTTGGAGGGTTCACCGATACCGATGGCAGCAACAGCGTGACGAATGGGGATACGGGCTTAATTCGCGGTCGCTTATCCGGGATTGGCTTTGATGTAAATGGCTTTGCCGTTCCTTTCTCCCAAGTCGATACCATCTTGGGCTACAACATTAACACCTTCAGTAGTGATGCGACCATTGGCGGTTCTTTGCTAACTGTCGATTCTTCACAATATTTTCTCTCTAACCTCTATGGTAGTGCGACTTCTACTAACCTTACCCTCGTTCCGGGCAGCATGGAAATCGGCGCTCTCGATGCCGATTTGAAAACGGGTTTGATTGCCCTCCCCAATACCCTTAAATTCTCGGATGGTTCTGGCAGTAACTTGGTTGTCGATGTCTTCGATCTGTCTAGAACGATTGAATTTGAGTTCAAAGGAACGAATGCCGAATTCGCTTCAACCATCATCAAAGAAGATGCCACAAGCGATACGGATACCGAGACTGTCGATTTGGACTTCAGCGATGGAAGTGGTCGATTTGTAGGTGAGGTAGATTCTTTCGCGATCAAAACAACAGATAGCAACACGCTCCTGTCATTAAGCGGTAGCGGTCTCAATAGCACCGTTGATATTAAACTGGCGACAACTCAATCTACTTTACCCGATGCCCCAACGGGTACGTTAAACGGGAATTCGGTATCGAATCCCACACTCAAAACCACAGATAACGTTACAGCAAACGATCCCACCCCAACAATCGATTATACCGTTACGGGAAAAGCGACCGGGATTTTTGGTTTCTTAACCAGTGGTGTAGGGGCGAACTTTGCAGGATTTATCGATCCAACCACCGGTCAAACCGTAACCTATGACTTTGCCCAAAGTTTTACCGATGCCAATAATGACATTACCACCTTTAATTCAGCTGGAGAATTGACATCGGGAACTGCCGCGATCGCCCTTTCGATTGGACAAACCTTCGATCCTACAGCCACTTCAGTTTCCAATATCAGCACGGCCCAAACCAATATTGTTAGCACTGCCAACACTGTTGCAGTTAGCAATTCTTCCTTTACGACCATTAATATTGTCAACACCATCACGGTTGGTGACTTTTCCTTCAACTTCTCTAATAGCACCATCGATTTATCTAGTATTTTCAACAATGATGGTACTGCTACGAACGAAGCACTTGATAATGAGGATGTCGAACAAGAAATCTTCTTCAAAGATTTGGTTAACAGTATCTTAGACGAGCTTGAATTATCCGGATTCGTGACGGCATTCAGCACCGAGATCGGCGGCAGCGATACGACTTACGAGCTGCTCAATGCACCGTTGTTTTCTTTTGTCTTCACTTCCGGACGACGGGGACGAGGACGGGTTAAAGTTCGTTTAGTACAACGGGGTGGCGATCGCTATGTTCTCGCTCTCCGTGGCGGTTCTCGCCGTCTTCGCGCTCGTCGCGGTCGTCGTCGCGGTCGTCGAGAACTGGGTGTTGCTATTGGTGGCAAGCTGTTCGTCGGACCGACTTCTCGCATCTTCCCCACTTTGGTCGGAACTCGAGATTTGACTCCAGAAGAAATTCAATCGGTTTACGATGATTTGAATGCTGAAGAGGGCGATATCGACGACGATACCGACGTTGATGTTGATGACGACACAGATACCGATGTCGATGGTGACGATGATGATGATGATACCGATGTCGATGATGACGATGATGATGATACCGATGTCGATGGTGATGATGATGATGATACCGATGTCGATGATGACGATGATGATGATGATACCGATGTCGATGATGACGATAATGGTGACGATACCAGCGTTGACGATACCGATGGTGATGTTCAAATCTTCCAAGGCTTACCTACCTTGGACAACCAATTGCAATAGTTCGCTTTGCAACAATTCGTCAATAGCAATTGATTGACTTAGCTTAATACAAATTGCTGAAAAAGAGAGCGCGATCTACTATTTTTAAATCTTGCGATCGCGCTTCTTTTCTTTCCTTTAATTAAACTAAAAAACTGTACTTTACCAAATGAAGTGCAGTTTTTTCTTATTGGAAAACATTGCTTTTTAGCAAAAATTTTTTTCGCTTTGTGGGAACTTCTTTGTCATAATAAACATCAAAGAATCTAACAGGGTGAGAGCAAAAGAAACATTTATATTTTGCTGATACCTTCACTACCAAAAATACGCTCCTGCAAGTATTTTTTAGATCGCTAACAAATTGATTGAGGATAAGTTGTATCCCCAATCGAAAAATTCTACGTCTCACCATCATCAATTGGAGTTTCAACATGGTTTCCAAAAAATCTGTTGCCCTCGGTTTGGGAATTGTTAGTACCCTCGCCTTGGCAACCGTCCCCGCAAAAGCCCAAATTCAAGTGACCGGCGGTTCCGTTTCCGGAAATGCGGCTTACTTTGTTCCCGAAGCAGCTTCTCAAGGCATCCGTCCCTTCGATTTGCAAGTTCAAAGTCTGACGATTCAAAGTCCCAACGGAACATTAACCAATCCTGCTTTCGTGCCCACGGCTCTCGGCGGCTACACCGATGCCGATGGCGGCAATACAGTAACCAACGGAGACACGGGCTTAATTCGCGGTCGCTTGTCCGGAATTGGCTTTGACAGCCGAGGATTTGTCGTTCCCTTCTCCCAAGTCGATACCATCTTGGGTTATCAAGTAGGTAGTTTCAATTCCAGCGACTCTTTAACCGGAACTTTGCTTAATATTCCGGGAGTTTCTCAATATTTCCTCGCCAACCTCAACTATTCGGGAGATACCAATAACGTTCTCATTCCCGGAACGATGGAAGTGGGCGCTCTCAACGCCGACTTAAAAACAGGCTTGATCGCTCTTCCCAATACCATTCAATTTACCGGCAGTTCGGGAGGACTGTTAGTTCCCGGTGTTTTTGATTTGGCTCGGAAGATTAAATTTGAGTTCAAGGGCAAAAACGCCGATTTCAATACTTTAACCGCAACAACTGGCACCGATGGTAGCGAGGAATTGCGTTTTGTCGGTGAAGTGAACGACAAGTTTAAAATTGAAACCGTTGGTGGCGGTACTATTGATTTAAAATTAGACGGTTCTAGCGGTGTCGTTGATTTTCAAATGTCCAACGGTACTGCAGATGGAAAAGTAAAGATCGATGGAAGCACTGCAGATGCAAATGCTCTCACCTTGGCTGCTGCAGGATTAACCACTGCTGAGACGATCGACTATAAAATTAAAGGTGAAGGACGCGGAATTTTTGGCTTATTTGGAACGAGCGGTGCTGTCTTTACCGGAAATAACGATAGCGGAGCGAAGCCAACCGACTACAAATTCGAGCAAGATAATGGCTTCAAATTGGAAGGGGAAATGCGCGGCGATCTCGCTTTTGCCCTTGGAGTCGGTCAGTCTTACGATGCTAATTTGGACGTAAATAGCGGAACGATTTTCACGTTCAATGAGGTTAATACGCGAGTTTCTAATTCCATCAATATCTCTTCGACGAGCCGCAATATCTCTGCGAATCTCATCAATATAAACAACACCCTCACGATCGGGAATTTCTCCGTCAATTTCCTCAATGACACTATCGACTTATCTACTATCTTCAACGCAGATGGCAGCGTCATCGATAGCGCTTTAGAGACGGAGGACATCGAACAAGAGGCGTTTTTCAAAGCGATCGTCGATAGCATCTTAGATGACATTGAACTCTCTGGATTCGTTACGGCATCTATTACCGATCTCGATGTCGGCTATTACGAATTGCTTGGCGCACCTTTGTATGTTTCCGTTCGTTCCCCCGGACGGCGAGGAAAAGTTAAAGTTCGCTTGGTTCAACGAGGTGGCGATCGCTATGTCCTCGCTCTCCGTGGCGGTCGTCGCGGTCGTCGCGGTCGTGTTGGATTGGGCGTTGCCGTCGGTGGCGTGAAGTTCGTCGGTCCTTCTTCTCGCATCTTCCCCACTTTAGTGGGAACTGCCGATTTGACTCCAGAACAAATTCAATCGGTTTACGATGATTTGAATGCTGAAGAGGGAGATATCGATGTCGGCGATGACGATGACGATGATGACGATATTGATGTTGGCGATGACGATGATGATGATGATGATATTGATGTCGGCGATGACGATGATGATGACGATGATGATGACGATGACGATGACGATGATGATGATGATGATGATGATGATGATGGCGGTTCTTCTGGTGGTAGCGATCCCTCCGGCGGTAACGTTGAGGTCTTTGAAGGTTTACCTTCTTTGGATAATCAGTTGAATCAGTAAGTCGGCTAATGTCAATCGATTCGGTTGACTTCATCGGAATCATCTAAAAAAGAAGCGCGTCCTCCTCTAAATTGGAGCGATCGCGCTTCTTTTTTTCCGTCGGGCATTGACTTGCATTTCAGAAAATGAGGTGCAAGCTCTATGATTGACGAGGATAAGAAAACCCACACTCAGCCCAAGCCTACCCCCAACCCCTCCCAAGAGAGGAGAAAGAGGGGCAACACAATAACGAATAACAAACAACACTTCGGCTATGCTCAGTGCAAGCCAATAACAAATAACAAACAACCAACATGACAAGAAAACGTTTAATTTTGATCTTTTTAACGGTTTTTGCGATCGCGAAAATCTTTCTTTCTTTAGGAGCGAGTTGGCAAGAGCCGCAAGTTCAAAGTCGCTTGCAATTATTTCAAACCGATCTCGTCTTGCATGGGGTAGAATTTACCCGAGACCAAGGCGATCGCTTCGGGACTTTATTGGGAAAAGACCCCTATCTCGAGGCAAAACAGCAATATGAAAAAGCGAGAAAAGAAGCCGAACAAAATCGCGATCGGGTGCAAGCTCGATTAGACCTCGATACGCCCGCCCAAACCGTAGATTTTACTGAAACTCCCCAACAAAACCAGATTCGAGAGGCGATCGCGCAGATCGATCGCGATATTGAAGGGTTCGATCTAAACTTAAGTATTTTGCAAGTACGACAGGGAGACATAAAAGCGGCTCGCCAAATATGGCAAACTTTGCAAGCGCGATCGTCATCCCAAGAGATTGCCAAAACCGTGGCGATCTTACAGGGGTTATGGCAATCTCCCGTTAAGATTGCTCCAGATGCAGAAATAATCTTACAGGACAATCTCAAAGGCTGGTTTCGCTTTCAAGCCTTAAATCGACTTTACCAAGTCGCGCGGCAAGAAAAAGCGCTCTCTTCCTTGCAAGCGGAAGAAGAAGTTATCGCTCGAGCGGCGATCTCAAAACTGGCAATCATTGGCGGACTGCCAATTATTGGCGGAATCTTCGGAATGAGTTTGCTGATTGGGTTATTAGTCCAGTGGGTTTTACAAAAAGAGCGATCTCTGGTGGGAATGGATGCCCAAAACTGGGAAGTGCCTTGGGATGGAGAAGTTACTTGGCAAGTTTTAATCGTGGGATTTTTTGCAGTTTCTCAGTTAATTTTGCCTTTTGTTTTACCTTTTGCGATCGCGTTTTTGGGATTAAATCCGGTAGTATTCTCTTTGCGAGAAAAAGCGCTTTATATTCTCATTACTTATTTGTTAATGATGGCGGGTGGTTTGAGCGTTCTTTATTTTTCCCTGCGTTCTTATTTTCCCCTTCCAGAAGGTTGGTTTCGCTTTCAATGGTTAAGTAAATGGCTTCTTTGGGGTCTGGGAGGGTATTTTGTTGCCGTTCCTTTGGTACTTATTATTTCGATCCTCAATCAACAGATTTGGCAAGGACAGGGAGGAGGAAATCCTATTATTCTGTTAGCATTACAAGCGAACGATCGCTGGGCGTTGTTTATTTTCTTGATTACGGCTTCTCTAGCTGCTCCGATCTTTGAAGAGATTATGTTTCGGGGTTTTTTACTTCCTTCGCTGACTCGTTACGTTCCGGTTTGGGGGGCAATTGGTTTGAGCGGTTTAATCTTTGCGATCGCTCATTTAAGCCTGGCAGAAGTGTTGCCTTTGACGGTATTGGGGATCGTTTTGGGGTTTGTTTACGCGCGGTCTCGCAATCTCCTCGCTTCTATTCTTCTGCACAGTCTTTGGAATAGCGGTACTCTTCTCAGCTTATTTATTCTAGGTAGTGGGTGATTGCAGTCACTTAAAGTAAATCATCAACGGCAATCGCGAATCCTTGGAGAATTTTTTGAGTTTTTGCTTCTTCTCCATTGCGATAGAAAATCTGTTGTTCGTTGGTGATACTAATCACCCACTGACTTTCGGGAAAAATCAACCAAACTTCCTCGCATCCCGAGTCTAAATACTCTTTGACTTTCGCAAAAACATCTTCAGCGCGATCGCTTGGTGAAATGATTTCAGCAATTAAAATAAAACTCTGAGATAAGGCTGTAAATTCTTCAAATTGCGCGACGAGTTCTGAGGTAAGATAAGCGACATCGGGACGGCGACCGCGTTTGTTTGTCTGACAGGGAACTTCTGTATAAACTTCGCCGCCTTGACTGCTTGAATTTTTATAATTGAACCAATAGGCGGCTAATTTTGCTTGAATGCGACTGTGCTTAGACCCCATACCCGTTTTCTCGATAATTTGACCGTCGATCCATTCAGTCCCTTTCGGAGGTGCTAAAAGCCATTCTGAAAAAGATAAAGGTTTGTTCGCCGATTCTGTTGAAATCTGAGATTGAGATTGCTCTGACGGTTTTTCGATCGCTTCTTCTGGAGGAGAAAGAATTGGAGTGGCAACCATTGTTTTAATTGAAAAAGGTTAATCTTACAGTTTATCTTATCATTTTATTGCGCTTTCATGCCAGTTTCTTAACAAAAAATCAGAAAGAATAGTCAACAAAACAAAAATCGAAACTCCTAATATTGTAATCAGAAATAAAGCGGCAAACATCCGCGGGATTTGTAGATTATAACTAGACATGAGAATTTGATAAGCTAAACCCGATCGCGCTCCTCCCGTCCCTGCAACAAATTCCGCTACAACTGCCCCAATTAATGATAAACCACCGCTAATTCTCAGCCCACCTAAAAAGTAAGGTAAAGCACTAGGTAAACGTAAATAAATTAAAGTTTGCCAGCGCGAGGCTTTGTAGAGTTTAAATACATTTTGCAGATTGCGATCGACGCTATTTAACCCGAGGGTTGTATTAGAAACAATGGGAAAAAATGCAACAATCCAAGCACAAACAACTAAAGCAGCAAATGTATTATTCCGCAACCACATGATGATGAGGGGAGCGATCGCGACAATGGGAGTTGTTTGTAAAATGACGGCGTAGGGGAAAAAACTGCGCTCGATCCATTTACTTTGGGCGAATAATATCGCAACTAAAAGCCCCGATATCGTTGCGGTTAAAAAGGCAAAAACTGTAATCTGTAAAGTCACTAAAAGGGAAGGAAAAAGAGTAGACCAATCGGCGATTAAAGTTTGGATGACTAAAAATGGTCCGGGCAATAAATAGGATGGTAACTGCATGACTCGGACACAACCTTCCCAAGCAAATACGGCTACAATACCCACGATAATCGGGGCAATAATTTCAGGGGAGAGAATTCTTTGAATGAGGCGATCGCTTGGCAAACTTGCAGCAGTAGAAGTTTTAAGAGTTTCCGACTCTGCGATCGGACGGGGAGATGTTTTCATAGCAGTAATGGGTTGATTTTTAAGAACGCATGGCTTCTCGTAATTTTAGAGAAACTTGCCGACAATATTCATTAAAAATGGTTGAAGTGCGAAAATCTTCATCGCGAGGATAGGGTACGGAGATTTTCACTTCATCAAAAATATTGCCGGGATGGGAAGACATCACCAAAACGCGATTGGATAAATACACCGCTTCGTAAATATTATGAGTGACAAAAATTGCCGTCCAATGTTTTTCCTGCCAAAGGGTTAAAAGATCGCTATTTAACTTTTCTCGGGTGAGTTCGTCTAGGGCGCCAAAAGGTTCATCCATGAGCATGATTTGCGGTTGCGTGACCAAAGCCCTAGCAATAGAAACGCGCATTTTCATGCCACCGGAAAGTTCTCGAGGATAGCAGTTTTCAAAACCGATTAATCCCACTAAATCGATCGCTTCTCTGACTAACAAATTTCCGCGATTGCGAGGCATTCTGGCTAATTTTAACGGTAAGTAGATATTATCCACAACGGTTGCCCAAGGCATAAGAGAGGCCTCTTGAAAAACGAAGGCGAGATGGCGATCGCGCAATCGATCGTGCAAGGGATCGCAATATTTTTCATCCCAGACAATATTTCCAGAACTGGCTTTCTCCAGCCCAGAAATGAGTTGCAGTACCGTACTTTTTCCACAACCCGAAGCCCCAACCAAGCTCACAAAATCTCCTGCAAAAACTTGTAAATTTAAGTCCTTGACAGCAACGGTATTATTAGGATATATTTTGCTAATGCGATCGAGGGTTAATACCGGAAATTTTTCCATCATTGTAATGCAATATCTATGCTATTCCAATTTTTTGTTATTCTAATTTTTGACCAACAAAATCTAAAGTAAAGGCTTTTTGATAATCGGTATCGGCTTTAAATATTCCTGCTTCGACCATTGTATCAAAAAATGTTTTCCAGCGTTCTTCGGTCATAATCCCAATTCCTTTTTCGCGGGAGTCTTCTGCTAAAACAATGTCGTATTCTGCCATTTTTTCTAGACTGTAAGCAATTTGTTCATCACTCATTTCTGGATTATCTTTCCGAATTAATTCATTTCCGGGTTCGGGATTTTCAAGATAACTATACCATCCCTTGATAGAAGCATCGACAAATCGCTGCACTAAATCAGGTTTTTCTGCAACCGTTTCTTGGCGCGTTTGAATGGTGGTTGCATAAGGCGTGTAACCGTAGTCAGCAAGGAGAAAAACAACAGGTTTAAAGCCTCCTTCTCGCTCGATTTTTAATGGTTCCGAGGTTAAATAACCTTGTTGTGCCGAAGTTTTATCGGCAAGAAACGGACCAACAGTAAAATTATAAGGACGTTTTTGCTCGTCACCAAAACTATATTTTTCTTTGAGAAATGGCCAGAAGTTGATATTTGCACCCGCAGAGACATAAATCGGTTTGCCTTTTAAATCTTCTAAAACTTTTACTCCTGTATCGGGATGAGCAATTAAAACTTGGGGATCTTTCTGAAAAATTGCAGCGACGGTAATCAGAGGAATGCCTTCTTCTGCGGCTTTAATTGTTTCCGAACCGCCTCCCATAAAAAAGTCGATCGCGCCGGATAATAGAAGTTGTACGCCATTAACTTGCGGTCCTCCCATTTTAATCGTAACATCCAAGCCGTATTCTTCATAAATTCCCGTAGCAACGGCTTGATAAAATCCCCCATGTTCGGCTTGCGCGTACCAATTCGTCCCAAAGGTGAGTTTATCGAGGGTCTTTCCTTCTTCTCCAGGGGATTCTGGAACGCGATCGCCACAAGCGGCGAGGAGCGTCCCGGTCAGTGCAAGAGAACTATAGCGAATAAATTGACGGCGCTTCCAATTCATTTCCTTCATTGAGAGTTTTGTCAGCATTCAATAACGGTTAATATTCTTAACTTAACAAATGTTGCCCGCAAAGGAATGAGGGGTTTTGCGTCTCATACTTCAGGGATACTTAAAATCGGCGATCGCGATCGGTTCATCTTTTTAACTCTCCAACCCAGAGTTTTTATCGTGCAGCTTTACAAGTTGTTGGTTTGAGAAGGCTTTCCTCAGTTATTTCATAAGCGATCGCGAGAGATTCTAAGGCTTCAATTCCATTTTGTACTGCTTCCCCATAGGTTTCGTCATGCGATCGCCACTTTTGACCCGGAAAATCAGGAAAACCAACTAAAAAACAATTATCCTCTTCCGACCATTGAATGAGTATCGGATATTTAAGATTCTTCATCATTTTATTTCCTCCATGCAAATCTCTAAATCAATATCTGATTCTTCATTAATATCAGGAGTAGCAATATACATATCTAACCCTTTGCGAGCATCAGTATCAAGTTTGAAAGAATAGTCTCCTTTCTCTTCTATTATTTTTACAGATACTTCTTTATCATTTTTTATTTCTTCTATTTTAGCAGATTTACAATATGATTTAGTGCTACTTAATAAAAATATTTCATCTCCAATTGATAAAGGAGGTTGGCAAATATTAGCACACAAAACTTCTTGCTTTGAAAGCCAGTTTGTAGTTTTACCAATTTTTTTAACTTTCTTATTGCTAATTTTTTTATTAATTACGGCAAAACGCGCTAATTCAGCTAGTGCTTGACATAAAGATTCAATAAAATTGCATAGGTCTATCAGATCGGTAGACTCAAAAATCGAGTCAACAGTATTTCTATGAGCGGCATCATTTCGATATTCAACAAATTTATCTAATCTGTCTGTAACGATCTTCTCATCTTGTCTAACATTTCTATATTTAACGATCCAAGTCCAAACAGATGAAATTTTTGCCTCATGTAATATTCCTGCATTTATTAGTATTGTGTTCAATGCTTCCGATCTCAAATTTGGATGATCTACTATAAATGCTTCAGCAACTAATTTATAGCTATCTACATCTGTAGTACAGAAAGAAAAATTTTGAGCAATATCTTCGAGAAAACCGGGTTTTTTAAATCTGCTTTTCTTCTTTAGCAAGTCAGTTAGTAACATTGAAATGAGATTGGGATCGGTTGTTTCAGATAGAACCTTTCTTAGCTTCTCATTTGTTTGAAGAACTAAGCGAAAAGTATTAATATTTGTAAGTGCGTTATCTAAAATATTTTGAAACATTTATACTCTCGAATTAATAATTTGAGATAGCATACGATCAAAGCGATTAATTCTTGCTTGAATATCTTCTTTCTTTCCGCCTTTCCCTGTAAATATTTGCGCCTTATCTTCCATCAACAGCTCTTCAGTAGCTTTCAGAATTTCATTCTTTCGTTCTATTAATATATCTATATCATCTCGATGATTACTCAAGCCAACCATTACAGCGTCATAATATTCTTTATAAAAGATTAAATTCCGTTTGCTCTGTGTTTCGTCTAGCCAAAGAGGTTTAAAAGGTTGGTCTCCATAGATACTATGAGCTAATTCAAGAGTTTCTTTAAAGATTATTTTCAAGAATTTAATATCTTCATCGTTAAAGGCTAACGATTTCTTCATATATAAATCCAAAAATTCCTTTATGGTAGACATAGATTGCTCTACATACCGATCGATATGGCGAAAAGCAAAGAATCTAAGCACCAATTCCCTATCTTCCATTTTTTGAAATCGCTGGCTCTTTTCACGGGAACTAACAAGCCAAGATTGAATAAATCTTGGCTTGTCTGATAATTCCTTTAAAGCCAAAAGTGTTGAATGATAGAAAATATTTGAGAAAAAAAGCCTCTGATTTGATAAAATAGAGGCTAACAAATTTCAAATAATCAACAGAATGATATCAAATTTTCCCAAGATTGTCAAAGAAAGTCTGAGAGAGATTCCTC